>JAGAPX010000037.1 GCA_017623055.1 Phascolarctobacterium sp. | reverse complement strand
TAAGGGGATCCACCTGTTCCCATCCCGAACACAGTAGTTAAGCCCTTAAACGTCGAAAGTACTTGGCTGGAAGCGGCCTGGGAGGATAGATAGCTGCCGGTTAGGAAACAGCACTGCAGATGCAGTGCTGTTTTTCTTTTTCTCTATTTTGTTGTAAAATATAATAAAGAAGGTGATTCTATGTGTGATAATCATAAACATTTTATGCAAGCTGCTATTGATGAGGCTGAAAAAAATTTACTTACTAATGACGGAGGCCCCTTTGGTGCTGTAATTGTTAAAGACGGCAAGATTATCGCCCGCGGTCATAACGAAGTACTGAAAAATAATGATCCTACTTGCCACGCAGAGATGCAAACTATCCGCGCTGCTTGCGAGGCTCTTGGAACCTATGATTTAAGCGGTTGTGAGCTTTATACTTCCTGCTATCCCTGCCCGATGTGCCTTTCTGCGACAATTTGGGCAAATATCAAGGTTGTTTATTACGGCAACACTGCCAAGGACGCTGCAGATATTGGTTTTAGAGATGATTACATCTATGATTTCATCAAGGGTAACTGCACTGATGAAGGTGTTATGAAAATTTATCCTCTTAATCGCGAGAAAACCATTGTTACTTTCCAGAAATTTATGGATAAGAACGATAAGGAGTTGTATTAACAGCTTTGCATCATCACGAGAAAGATTGTAAAAATCTACGTGATGTAGGTGTAATAAGTCTACTTTTTTGATATAATAATTACATGACTATTAAAGGAGGCTTTGCCTATGAAAATAGAATTTACTAAAATGCATGGTGCAGGCAACGACTATGTGTATGTTGATTGCACTAAGGAAGAGTTGCCAAATCCTGGAGCAATTTCTGAATATGTAAGCCACAGACGTTTTGGCGTTGGCAGTGACGGTTTGGTTATGATTTGCCCCTCCGATGTTGCAGATTTCAAGATGCGCATTTTCAATGCTGATCAATCTGAAGCTAAAATGTGCGGCAATGGTATTCGCTGCGTGGCAAAGTATGTTTATGACAATGGCTTAACTGATAAGGAAGAAATTAAAATTGACACCTTATCTGGCGTAAAAACTATTAATGTAAAAGTTGAGGAGGGTAAAGTTGTGAGTGCTAGAGTTGATATGGGTAAACCCATTTTTAGATGCAAAGATATCCCGATGATTAGTGACCATTTTATTTTCGTAGACCAAGGTTTGGTTTTGAGCGATAATTATGGTGAAGAAAAAGTTGTTTATAATGGCACCGCTATTTCCATGGGTAATCCTCACTTCGTAACCTTTGTTAAAGATGTAGACAGCCTGAACTTGGAAGAATTGGGTCCTCAATTCGAACATCATCCGTTGTTCCCCGAAGGCGTTAATACTGAATTCGTAGAAGTAATTGATAAAAACACTGTTAAATTCCGCGTTTGGGAACGTGGTAGCGGTGAAACTTGGGCTTGTGGCACTGGCGCTTCTGCAGTTTGTGTAGCTGCAGTTCAAATTGGTCGTGCTGGTAAAAAAGGCGAACCCTTGACTGTAATCGCTAAAGGTGGCACTTTGCAAGTAACCTTTGATAAAAATGACCACGTTTATCTGGAAGGTCCTGCTGCAACTTCTTTTGAAGGCGTAGTAGAAGTTCCTGAAGAAGTTACTAAATAATTAAGATTAGATATTATATTTTTCAAATGGGGGATTTTAGAAATGGCCTTAGTTAATGAGAACTATACTAACTTGAAAGAAACCTATCTTTTTGCAGATATCGCACGTAAAGTAAATGCTTTTGCTGCTGCTAATCCGGACAAAAAAATTATTCGCTTGGGCATTGGTGACGTAACTCTTCCTCTTGCTGCTTGCGTTGTAGAAGCTATGGAAAAAGCAGTTAAAGAAATGGGCGTGCAAGCTACTTTCCGTGGCTACGGTCCGGAACAAGGCTACGATTTCCTGCACGAAGCTTTGGTTAAATACTACGCTTCCTTTGGCGTTGAACTGGCAAGCGACGAAATCTTTATAAGTGACGGTGCAAAGAGTGACTGCGGTAACATCACCGACATTTTTGATAACGCTAACACTATCTTGATTCCTGATCCGGTTTATCCGGTTTACTTGGATACCAACATTATGTGTGGTCGTAAGGTTATCTATATGCAAGGCACTCCGGAAAATAACTTCCTGCCTATGCCGGACGATAACGTAAAAGCTGACGTTGTGTACCTGTGCTCTCCTAATAATCCTACTGGTGCTGCTTACACTAAAGAACAATTGGAAGCTTGGGTTGCTTATGCTCGCAAAAACGATGCAGTAATTCTTTATGATGCTGCTTACGAAGCTTTCGTTTCTGATCCGACCATTCCTCGCAGCATCTTCTGTGTGGAAGGCGCTAAAGAATGTGCCATCGAGCTTTGCTCTTTGTCCAAAACTGCAGGCTTTACCGGTACTCGTTGCGGTTACACCGTTGTGCCCCACGCTTTGGTACGCAAAACTGCTTCCGGCAAAGAAATGCACCTTAACAAAATGTGGCTTCGTCGTCAGACAACTAAATTCAACGGCGTTCCCTACATTATCCAACGTGGTGCAGAAGCTGTATTCAGCGAAGAAGGCGTTGCTCAATGTCGTGAAAACATTGCTTATTACCAAGAAAACGCTCGCATTATGATGGCAGGCTTTGATAAACTTGGCATCAAATATTTTGGTGGCGTACATTCTCCCTACATTTGGCTCCAATGCCCCAACGGCATGTCCTCTTGGGAATTCTTTGACTTCCTGCTGGAAAAACTTGCTGTTGTTGGTACTCCTGGTGTGGGCTTTGGTAGCATGGGTGAAGGTTACTTCCGTTTGACTGCGTTCGGTAGCCGTGAAAACACCATCGAAGCAATGAATAGAATTGTTGAAGGCTTGAAATAAAAGGAGACTTCTATAATGAAAAAATTATTTTTGACTCTTGCCATGCTTATGATGCTGGCAGTTAGCTCCGTGTGCAGTGCTGCTAATGGCAAGATGCTTTCTGCGGAAGAAAAACTTGTTAATGATTTCTTGAATGCTAAAAGCTACGGCTCCATTACTTCTATTATGACTGATAATATGAAGAAAAGCTTAACTGCCGATGCTTACGCTAATTTCAAGGAACAAGTTGAGAAAAACTTTGGCAAGCTTACCATGAGAAAATTGCGTATCGTACAAAAATTTGACGATGCGGATGTGCTGGTTTACCAAGCAATTTTTGAAAAAGTTCCTGCGGCGGAATACAGCTTCGTATTTATGATTCAAAACGGCAAACCCATGCTGGAAAAATTCGGTTTGGCACTGCCTCCTAAACCCCAAGCAGAAGCTGCTCCTGCTAAAAAATAAGACAAAAAATAACTGCCCTTTAGAAGAAACCTTCTAATGGGCAGTTTTTGTTTATCTGTTTCTAATTTCTTCAAGTTCCAACGCAGAGATAAAAGTTTGGATAGCGAAGCGATAGCTTTCGTCCTTGCTGATATCGTTGTTGCGGAAGAAACCAACTCGTTCGTAGGTGATGAAGCCACTCATAAAACTTCTAAAAATTCGTTGGAAATGATATTTTTGAGTTTCGCCAATTGCGTACTGGTCAAGAATATCCATAAGAATACTAATTACAACAGGAATACTTATTTCCTTATTGTTGATGAGTGAGGGAAAGAGAAGTATTAGTTTGAACTGTTCCGGATAAGTTTGAGAATATTCTCTGACTGCGTTGGCATAAGCCCAAATTGCTTTTTCTCTGCGCAAGTCGCCAATGTGTGCAGATTTAAAGGCGTTGTACTCATTAACAAGTTTTTTAAAAACTTCAACATTGATTTCGTCAAGATTTTTAAAATGATTGTAAAGAGAGGGGGCTTTAATGTCAAGGTGGCGAGAAAGAGCCTGAAGGGTAAATTTTGCGTAACCATCTTGATTGATGAGGGCTATGGCCTCATTGACGATGATTTCTTTAGTCAAGTTTTTTCTAGACATACAACAACCTCGCAAAAATTTAATAAACCTTTGTGAGCAAAACCATAAATATGCTTGGGACATATTAGAAAGATTTATGCAAAAGTCTTAATCACATTTTACATCAGAATAAAATAATATGCAAAAGCGATTGAGTTATTAAAATAAATAAACCAAAAAACAAAAGTTAAATAATCGTTGACAAAACTAATGGTATTAGCTAAAATATAAGCACAACCTAATGGTATTAGTTTAGCTTCTTACAATACTTCGGCTTAAATTCTAAAACTTGCTTGGGACATATAAAGTTCATGAAATAAATCGGAGTATTGTATTTTTTAGATATAGAGTGCCTTGAGCATTTTATATAAAAAATTTAAAAAGGAGGAAATCTCTATGTCACAGGCAGTAAAATGTCTCATCATGTTGGCAGTAATTGCGTTATTCTTTGTAACCGAACTCATTCCCCTCGCAGCTACTGCTATGGGCGGCGCAATCGCTTGCGGTCTGCTCGGCTTCATTCCTGTTAAACAAGTATTCAGTGGCTTGTCCAACTCCACAGTAGTACTTTTTGCAGGTATGTTCGTTGTTGGTGCTTCCATGTTCTACACTGGTTTAGCACAAAAAATCGGCGGTGTTGTAGTTAGTATGGTAGGTACTGGCGAAAACAGCTTGATGTTCGGTCTTATGTCCGTAGGTACCGTACTTTCCGCATTCTTGTCCAACACTGGTACTGCAGCTTGCTTGCTGCCGGTAGCTCTCGGTATTTGCGCATCCGCAAAAATCCCTGCTTCCCGTCAATTGATGCCGTTGGCATTTGCTTGCGGTTGGGGTGGTATCATCACCATGGTAGGTACTCCGCCTAACATCATCGCAAACGGTGCTTTGCAAGCAGCTGGTATTCAAGACCAATTCGGTTTCTTTGAATATGCTTGGATCGGTATCCCCGTATCCATCGCTGGTATGCTCTATATGATGTTCGTAGGCAAATATCTGCTTCCGAAAGCTGAACTGGACGCTGACCAAGAAATTGAACAAGAAGTTGAAGCTAATGAAACTTCTTCCAAAAAACAAATGGTTTCTGGCGCAATCCTTGTTGCAGTAGTATTCGTAATGGCTATCGGTGTTAAAGGTGTAACCTTGGAAATGGCAGCAATCATCGGCGCAATCGTTTGCGTACTGACTGGTTGCTTGACTGAAAAACAAGCTTACGCTTCCATCGACTGGGTAACCATCTTCCTGTTCGCAGGTATGATGCCTGTATCCAAAGCTATGGACGTAACCGGCGCTGGCAAACTCATCGCTGAATGGACCGTTGGTATCATGGGCGGTTCCCCGTCTCCGTTGGTAGTAACCGCAGTATTGTTCTTGCTCTCTTGCGGTTTGACCCAATTTATGTCCAACACTGCATCTGCAGCTCTGCTTTGCCCGATTGGTATTGCAATCTCCCAAAACTTGGGTGCTGACCCGAAAGCTGTATTGATGGCAATCGCTGTAGCAGCTTCCTGCGCATTCGCATCTCCGGTAGGTACTCCGCCGAACACCCTCGTACTTGGCCCTGGCGGTTACAAATTCATGGACTATGTAAAAGCTGGTACTGGTCTCGTAATGGTATGCTTCGCAGTATCCTTGGTTGTAATCCCGATGGTATGGCCCTTCTTCCCCTGATAGGTAAGTAGGATAATCTGATACCTTTCTAAATTTAAACTCCACGTCTTATGGCGTGGAGTTTTTTTAATGTCTTGACAACTTTATAAAAGAGAGTATAATTCCGTTTGTGCTAAATTATTTTTATTATTAGAGGTAGCTTAAAAATGGAGACTGCGCAATTTTTTGGCAAAGAAAAAGTTAGCAAGGTGCTTTTGAAAATGGCACCTCCCGTTATGTTTGCACAACTTATTCAGGCTCTTTATAACATTGTGGACAGCTTGTTCGTTGGACGTTATGCTGAAACTGGTCTTACGGCTTTGTCAATTATTTATCCTTTGCAATTACTGATGATTGCTTTGGCTGTTGGGTCAGGTGTAGGTATTAATACTATTATGGCTGCCAAGCTAGGGATTGGTAATAAAAAATCTGCTAATGAGTTTGCCGGAGTTGGTACACCGCTTGCCATTGGCTTATGGATATTATTTGCAATTATCTGCTGGTTCATTATGCCTGCCTACGCAAGGATGAGTACCAATTCAGAAGCAGTCATTACAGACATTATTATTTACGGAAGAATTGTCTGTGTTTTTAGTATTGGTTTATTTTTGGAAAGCATTTGGACGAAGGTAATTCAGGCTCATGGTGATATGCGTTCTCCTATGTACGCACAAATTGCCGGGGCAATTACCAATATTATTTTAGACCCTCTGCTTATTTTTGGTATGTGTGGTTTTCCGGAAATGGGAATTGCCGGTGCGGCTATTGCTACAGTTATCGGGCAGTTTGTAACTGCGGCAGTGGTTTTCAAAAAAGGTTATTATAAATCTCCACCAAGATTTAAATATAAAAGATATATTACTAAAATTTTTCGCTTGGGTATTCCCAATATGCTCATGCAATCTGCTTACACCTTTTATATCTTGGGTTTGAACTTAATTTTAGCAAAGTTTTCTGACCAAGCAGTTACTGCTTTAGGGTTGTACTATAAATGGCAGACATTTTTCTTTATACCTTTGGGGGCTATGCAAATTTGTATCGTTCCTTTGCTTAGCTTTAACTATGCTGCTCGTAACATCGAGCGTTGTCGCCAAACTCTGCTCGCTTCCGTAGGTTTTGGTATGGCATTAATGGCCATGGGAACTTTGTGCTTTGAATTTTTGCCTGTGCAGATGTTAAGCACGTTTAGTTCTGACGAAAAAGTTATTGAAATTGGTACAATAGGCTTCCGTTTTATTGGTATTAGCTTTATTCCCTTGGTAACATCTTTGATTTTTCCGGTTTTCTTTCAAGCAGTTGGCTTTGGATTAAAAAGTTCTCTACTTACCATCATTAGGACAATGGTGCTATTCGTGCCTTTGGGATATGCGTTCTCGCGCTTTGGCTTAAACTGGTTCTGGCTCACTTTCCCCGTGACGGAAGTAGTAACTACTTTAGTTGGTTTCTATTTCTATAGACAGTTTTTGGAACATCCTTATACTCAAAATGTTTCCCAAATAGAAAGCAAAGATTTGGTTATCAAAAAATCAAAACCAGGTGTTATCATTACCATTGCCCGTGAACATGGTTCTTCCGGTAAGCAGATTGGTAAGCTGGTTGCTGAACGTTTGAATATACCTTTCTACTATAAAGAGATGACAGTATTGGCTGCGCAGGAGAGTGGTTTGGACAAGGAGTTTGTTTCCAATATCAATGAAAATTCTCCTTCAATTTTGCACGAGCTGTATTTAAGCACCAAAGTTGTACAGCATGCCATCGTCGCACAGGCGAAGGTTATTCGTAAGATTGCAGAATATGGCAGTTGCGTTATTGTAGGTAGGGCAGCTGATTATGTGCTGAAAGATAACAAAGATGTTGTGAGGATATTTATTTACGCACCTGAAGAATATCGTATCCAAAGAATTATGGAAGTGTACGGTGATACTAGAGAGGAAGCTATGAATTTCATTAAGAAATCTAATGATGCTCGTGCTGCTTACTATCAGAATATTTCCGGACATACTTGGGGTGACAGAAAGCATTACGATTTGTTGATTGATGCTTCCTGTGGCTTGGAAGAAACTGCCGACATTATCATTCAATATGTTAACGCTAAGAGTAATTCTTAAATTTAAACTCCACGTCTTACGGCGTGGAGTTTTTGTTTTGGGAAGCATTTATATAAAAGGCTAGTAATGTTATAATAAAGGTTAATGATTGTGAAAATGTACTATAAGATTTGATTTTGAAGAGATTGTTTCAATGAGATGGAGGTGATTTCGTGATAGAGATTTCTAGTTGGATGGATAAGTTTGTTGGAGCTTTGGAAGAACGTTTCGGAGATAGAGTATGGTTCGTTGGCTTACAAGGAAGCTATGGACGAGGCGAAGCAACAGAAACTAGCGACATCGATGTTGTAGTTATTCTTGATGAACTTACTGCGCAAGATATTCAGGCTTACAATGCAATGTTAGACATTTTACCGAATAGAGAGCTTATTTGTGGCTTCGTTTCTGGAAAACAAGAACTTTTGCACTGGGAACCATCAGATTTGTTTCAGTTTTATTACGATACAACACCGATAAAAGGTAGTCTAGATGAAGTGCTTGCATTGTTAGATGGAGTTGCTGTTGATAGAGCAATCAAGATTGGTGCGTGCAATATTTACCACGGTTGTGTACATAATATGCTTCACGAAAAGAGTGAAGATATTTTAAAAGATTTATATAAAGCTGCTTCTTTTGTAGTGCAAGCAATTTACTTTCAAGAAACTGGTTGTTACGTTAAAAGTCAAAAAGATTTGCTACAAAAAGTTTCTGATGAAGAAAGATGCATAGTTGAAAATTTCTTGAGTCTTAAAAATGGCGACAAGATTGATTTTCATGAAATGTCCACAGTATTATTTGAATGGTCTAAAAAATGGATTAGGAATAACAGGTGATAAACATGGCAGATAGATTTTTAGTAATAGATGGCAGCAGCTTAATTCATAGAGCCTTCTTCGCACTGCCGCCCTTGATGAACAAAAAGGGCTTGCACACTGGCGCAGTGTACGGCTTCTGCAATATGCTTCTCAAATTGTTAGATGAAGTTAAGCCTAAATACGTGGCAGTTGCTTTCGACAAATCGCGCAAGACTTTTAGAACAGAGATGTTTGCAGATTACAAAGGCACCCGCAAGCCGACACCCAGCGAACTTTCTGAACAGTTTCCGCTGACCATGAAGGTTTTGGAAGCGTTGAACATAGTTTCCTTAGAGCTGGATAATTACGAAGCGGACGACATCATCGGTACATTTGCAGTGCATGCTCCTGACGATGTGGAAGTGCACATCGTTACTGGTGACCGCGACGAGCTGCAGCTTGTTGACAAACGCACCAAGGTTTATTACACCAAGCGTGGCATTACCGATATGCAAATTTTTGACGAGGCAGAGTTCGCTGCTAATTACGAGGGACTTGTGCCTAAACAGCTTATTGAGCTGAAAGGTTTAATGGGCGATACTTCTGATAATATTCCCGGTGTGCCTGGCGTTGGACAAAAAACTGCCATGAAGCTTATCTTGGAATATGGCGATGTGGAAACTGTTTTGGAAAATATTGCCAATGTTAAAGGTAAAGCTTTGCAGGCGAAGCTGGAAGCCAATAAGGAATCTGCCTTGCTTAGTAAAAAGCTGGCAACTATTTTTACAGATGTGCCTGTTTCCTTAGATATGCAGAGCTACGAGCTGAAAGAGATGAAGGACGAAGCACGTTCCTTGCTTTTGGACTTGGAGTTTAGAAATATGTACGAGCGTTTCGCTGCGATAATTGGTGGCGAAATTGAAGAAGAGCCTGTCAATTTTGGACTCTTTGGTGAATTTGTGGAGGAAGCTGTTGAAACGCAAAAGGTTTTGGCAACTGACGCAGAAGCTAAGGTTTTCTTTGACAAGCTTGTGGGCGACAAGGTTACTGCCTTCGCCGTAAAAATTGCTGGAACTTTACCTAACCTGTACTTTACAAGGGCAGAGATTTTCGCAGACGAAACTCTTTACGTTTTGGAAGAAAGCAGTGGTGGTTGGAAGCGTTTTTACAATTGGCTTGCCAACGAAAATTCGTTGAAGGCAACTTGCGAGTGCAAGGAAGTTTACAAGGTTTGCCTGTGCCAAGGCTTTGAGGCAAAGGGTATCGTGGAAGATGTAGCCCTTGCCGCTTATATTGACGACCCCGGTCATAGCTCCTATGCTTTGGATGACGTAACTGCTCGCTACATTTTTGGCAAGAAGGTAGAGGGAGCAGAAGCTGTTGACGCTTTGGTAAAAATCTTCAGCGAATATTTGCGTGTAAAAGAACAAGACACTTTATATAAAAATTTAGAGCTGCCCGTTGCCAAAGTGCTGGCGCAAATGGAGTTCAACGGAATTAAGCCTGATATGGAACTTTTAGACCAGCTGGCTGAAGATATGAGCTTCCGTATCAAGAAGCTAGAAAAAACTGCCATCGAGCAAGCTGGCGAAGATTTTAATTTGAAATCTCCCAAGCAATTGGGCGTAGTGCTTTTTGAACATTTAGGCTTGCCTGTTATCAAGAAAACTAAAACTGGGTATTCTACTGACGTAAAAGTTTTGGAAGAACTTGAAGGCAAGCACCCTTTGATTAGTACCATTTTAGAACATCGCAAGCTGGCGAAATTGCAATCCACCTATATTGACGGTTTGAAGCCTTTGCAAAATCCCAAGACTGGACGCATTCATACACGCTTCCAGCAAACTGTTACGGTTACTGGTCGTCTGTCCAGTGCAGACCCTAATATGCAAAACATTCCCACCCGCACCGAAGAGGGCAAGCAAATTCGCAAGGTGTTCGTTCCCGGCGAAGGCTACGATTATTTGATGAGCTGCGATTACTCACAAGTAGAGCTGAGAATTTTGGCTTGTATTGCCAAGGACGAAGTTATGCTTGAAGGCTTTAAGAATGACCAAGACGTACACGCTCGCACTGCGGCAGAAGTTTTTGGCGTGCCCTTGGAAGAGGTTACTGCCCAAATGCGTAGCAGGGCGAAGGCTGTAAACTTCGGTATCGTTTATGGCATTAGTGATTTTGGCTTGTCCCAACAAATTAAGGTTAGCAGAAGTGAAGCGGCTGGCTACATTGAAAATTACTTTGCCCGTTACACTGGCGTGAAGCAATATATGGACGGAATTGTTGAGCTGGCACGTAAGCAAGGTTACGTTACTACCTTGCTTGGTCGCAGAAGATATCTTCCGGAAATTATGCACAGTAATTTTAATTTGCGCAGCTTTGCAGAACGTACTGCCATTAACACTCCAATTCAAGGTACTGCTGCAGATATTATGAAGAATGCCATGGTTAAGGTTGCTGCTGCGTTGAAGGAAGCAGGCTTGAAATCTCGCATCTTACTGCAAGTGCACGACGAACTTGTTTTGGAAGTTCCCGAAGCAGAAAAAGAAATTGCTGCCAAATTGGTAAAAGAAGCTATGGAAAGCGCTGCTACCTTAGATATTCCTCTGCTTGCTGACGTGAAGTTCGGTAAAAACTGGGCAGAGACTAAATAGGAGGTACCCATGCCTGAAATGCCAGAAGTGGAGCAGGTGCGTAAGACCCTTGCCCCGCGGATTACAAATAAAAAAATCACTTCCGTAGAAGTGTATCTGGATAGATTGGTGAAGCACCCCAGCGTGAAAAACTTCGTTGCGGGTTTGACAGGAAAAACAATTTTAGAGGTTGGTCGTAAGGGTAAGTACCTTGTGCTGAAAACTGCGCCTAACCAAAAACTTATTGTGCACCTGCGTATGACTGGTGCTCTCATTGCTCAAGATAGTGAGCAGGACGCACCGCCTTACGCAAAAATAAAATTTACTTTGACTGATGGCGTTACCCTGTGGTTTACGGATATCCGTACTTTTGGAACGCTGTACCTCGTGACAGATAACGATGCCTACATCGATGGTTACGAAACTTTGGGACCGGAGCCTTTAAGTGAAGGCTTTACCGTAGAATATTTAACACCTTTGGCGAAGAAGGCACGCAAGCCTATCAAGACCTTCATCTTAGACCAAAAGGTTATCGCAGGCTTGGGCAACATTTACGCTGATGAATGTTTGGCGCTAAGCGGAATTAACCCTTTGCGTCACGCTAACACCTTGAGTGATGAAGAACTTGTTGCGCTTTGTGAAGCAATCAACGCGGTAATTGCCCAAGGCATTAAAAATCGTGGCACTACCTTCCGTGATTATAAGGACGGCGAAGGTAAAAGCGGAGAAAACCAAAAATATTTGCTGGTATATGGACGTGGGGGCAAGCCTTGCACCAAATGTGGCGAGCCTTTGGCTACTGCAAAAGTTGGTGGCAGGGGAACCGTGTACTGCCAGAATTGTCAAAAATAGGAGAAGCTTATGAAAATTATTGGTTTAACAGGGGGCATTGCTTCCGGCAAAAGCACTGTGGCTACGGAGCTGCGCAAGCAAAATGTACCTGTCTTTGACGCTGACGAAGTTAGCCGTAACGCTGTGGCAAAAGGTAGCAAGGGACTTGCTCTTGTGGCAGAAGCCTTTGGCGCAGAATACTTAACTGCTGGCGGCGAAATGGACAGGGCAAAAATTTCTCAGCTTGTTTTTAGCGATAAAGAAGCTTTGAAAACATTGGAAGGCATTTTGCACAAAATTGTGTGGGATGAAGCAGAAGCTTTCCTCGCAGAAGCAAGGGAGCAAAAAGCGAAACTTGCCGTTTTGGACGTGCCTCTTTTAATTGAAACTAAATGGCACGAGCGTGTGGACTTGGTTTGGCTTGTTGCTGTAAGCAAGGAACAACAAGTTAAACGCGCTATGATTCGCAGTGGTATGACGGAAGAAGAGGTAAAGGCACGTATCGCGGCGCAAATGTCCTTGGAAGATAAAAAGAAATTCGCGGACGTGGTGCTGGATAACAGCGGAGCTTTGGAAGAAACTTTGGAGCAAGTGCACAAGGAATTGGCGAAACTGTTGGGATAATTTTAGTAAAAAATTGTTGACACAAAATTTTTGATGTGCTATTATATCTATGTTGCTTGTGAAGCAATGTAATTGAATATGCGGTAGTGGCGGAACGGCAGACGCGCTAGCCTCAGGAGCTAGTGGGGGCAACCCCGTGGAGGTTCAAGTCCTCTCTACCGCACCAATTTCCCAAAGATATGCGGTCGTGGTGGAACGGCAGACACGCTGCTTTGAGGGGGCAGTGGGAGAAATCCCGTGTGGGTTCAAATCCCACCGACCGCACCAACTCTCAACTATAAAGACTTAGGACATTGTCCTAGGTCTTTTTTGTTTTATGTGAAACCTGCGTCTTGAAAGACTTTTCGTTTGGTAGTATATTCATAGCAAGGAAAGTTTTAAGGAGGTTCATCATGGCTAAAAAAGTTTTGATTTTATCAGGCAGTCCTCGTAAAAACGGAAACTCTGATTTATTGTGTAATGAATTTATGCGCGGAGCTTTGGAAAGTGGCAATGAAGTTACCAAAATTCGCGTTGCTGAAAAAAAGATTGCTCCTTGTATGGGCTGTTACTACTGCACTAAAAATAATGGCGCTTGTGCCATCAAAGATGATATGGCAGATGTGCTCCAACAAATTATAGATGCTGACGTAATTGTACTGGCAAGTCCTGTTTACTTCTATTCAATTTCTGCACAGCTCAAAGCGACTATTGATAGAACTGTTGCCCGTTGGTTGGAAGTTAAGGATAAAGAATTTTACTACATCGCTACTTGTGCCGAAGCAGAACCCGAAGCGGTGGAAACTACTTTCGCTTGCTTCCATGGTTACGCTGATTGTGTAGAGGGTGCTGTTGAAAAAGGCAAGATTGCCGGAATTGGCGTGTACGAAGCTGGCGCAGTAAAAGATACTGAATATATGAAGGCTGCTTACGAAATGGGTAAGGGTGTGTAAAGGATAAAGATAATAAAAGACAACCATTGGAGTTTTCTGCTCTAATGGTTGTCTTATTTTTTAATCTTCTAAAATTTTACAACAATACTTATTTAATTCTGGACAATCATAAATTATAGTGTCCCAAACAATTTGTGGAGCAATGCTGTCATATTCATGTGCATATATGTTACGCATTGCTTTAATTTCACGCCAAGGAATTTCGTTATGTGTATCTACAAACTCATTACTTAAACGTTTTGCCATTTCGCCAATTTGTTGTATATACATACCAGCGGCTGCTTGGTAATCCTCATCGGCAACGAATTTACTAAAATCATCGCCAAAACGACTTTTTAGTAGTTCTATTTTTGCACAGTAGGCACAAATTTTTTTTATTATTTCAAGGTCACGCTGGTTTTGCATAAACTAAAATACCGTCCTTCTGTATAGCGCTAAAAATGTAATCGTCTAGTTTTCGATGACCTTCTGGGTCTATGACAATATCAACTTCTTTGTTTAAAGCTTTTTTGAAATCAAGGAACAATCCGCTTAGCTGGAACATTCCTCGTAAATTACCACGTTTGATGTAGAAATCATAGTCGCTATTTTCTGTAGCTTCATCTCTTGCTTGCGAGCCAAAAAGATATACAGCTTCTAATCCGTATTTCTCAGCAACTGGAACGATTTTTTCTTTTATTTCGTTTAGCTTTTTACACATTTGGCTCACCACCTTTTTTTATATTATAACATTCTAAAATCAATGCGTGCAAATAAAAAGCGTAGTACTAAGTAAGTTGTTTTGTTGTTTTAAATAAACACGACAATGACTAGCGTTCAAAATTTACTCCTAATGTATAAAAACAAAAGACAACCATAAGAGTTTTCTTCTCTAATGGTTGTCTTATTTTTTGTTTGTTCTGCCAAGAATATAATCTGTTGTTGTTTCGTGAAAATCAGCAAGCGAAATCAAGACACTTGTCGGTAAGTCGCGAGTGCCTCGTTCGTAATGACTATAAGCTTGTTGCGTACAGTGAAGTATTTTTACCATTTCAGATTGCGTTAAGTCTTTATCTTCTCGTAAATCTTTTATACGGGTAAACATTTGCATCATCTGCTTGAATTATACGAGAAGCCTGTGACGCAAATTGAAATTTACTACAAATTGTTGTAGAATGATATTCGATAAGAATGTTGCTGCTACGAAAAAGTTTTTTTACATTAGGGATTTTCCTTGAGTAAAAAAGTCGTATCCAGTTTATATGAATGGAGTTAATTTGGGGAATGAAGAAAGAAGAATTTTATTTTCAATGGCATTTTATGAATAGTTGTAATTTGAGATGCGCTCATTGTTATCAAGAAGGTTATCATTATGAGGATTTGCCATTAGATAAGTTAATAAAGATTGGGAATCAAATCATTGTTGCATTGAGGAAATGGAATATGTTAGGGAGAATATCTTTAACTGGTGGAGAGCCGTTTTTAAGTCCTCATATACTTACTTTAGTTGATTTTTTAGAGAACGCTGATGAGATAAAGCAGTTTGATATTTTAACAAATGGTACTTGTATAACGGAAAAACATATTGATGCATTAGTGAAGTCGAAGAAATTGCATCAAATTCAAATTTCGTTAGACGGGCCAATTGAAGAAATACATGACGGAGTTAGAGGTAAAGGTACATTTAATAAGGTCTTGGAAACAATCAAGAAATTACAGGACAATAATATTGAAGTGTCTTTTATGTTTACTTTGATGCGCCAAAATAAAGAATATGCTTTGCAGATTATCGATTTTGCAGAGAAGTGTAATGTGAATGCGGTAACTGTTGAAAGAGTTACTCCTTGCGGACATAGTAGTATGAAAGATATCTTGAGTAAGGAGGAAATTAAAGATATCTATGAGGGAATAACGAAACGAGCAAATGACGTAAATTCCAAATTGACTGTTAGGAGATTGCGTCCGTTATGGGTTAATACTGCGCATCTAGATTGTACTGGAAATGAGAAAATAGGAGGTTTTTGCCCTGTAGGATTGACTTCTTTAGCAATATTGTGGGATGGAACAGTATTGCCATGTAGACGTCTTGAAATACCAATAGGTAATATTCTGAAAGATGGAATATTTAAAATTTGGTATGACAGTGATGTTTTATGGAGAATTAGAGATAAAAATAATCTACAAGGTAAATGCCATAGTTGTGTTAACATAGAACGATGTGGTGGTTGTAGAGCAATTGCGTATGCAACAACAGGCGATTATATGGGAGAGGATGAACAATGTTGGATTTAAGAAAAATATATCAACTTAATGAGAAAATAGTTTTAAGAAAGATAGACAATAAATGTTGGGCGTTAAATATTGAAAATGGTAATCAATATCGTCTTAATGAGGTTGCATATTTTATTTTGGATTTATTTAGGGAGCCAGTAAGTGTAGAAGCAATAGTTTCTGTTGTTGGAAACGAATATGCTGTTGATAGAGAAAGATTAATCGCAGACTGTTCTTCAATGGTACAGTATGCTGTTGATAAAAACATTTTGAAGGAGGGGTAAAGATGAAAGAGTATTCTGCACCTATCATTCAAGAAGAAGAAATGCTTTTCACTAAAGAAGTTTGGGAAAATTTTAGTGAAGGCAATTGGTGTTTTGGTTGCACTAACTGTAATTGTAACTAAAATACAATGGGGATAGGGGGCCTTTTGCAAAGGGTCCCCTTTCTTGCGTAAGAAGGAGGCAAAAGGATGAATATAATTGATGCACACACGCATATAGGAAAAAAATCTTTTTGTGATGTAGAAAATAGTGATTTTAATTATAATCTTTTTTCTACATATGATGAAATAATAGAACTTATGGATAATAATGATATTGATAAGTCTATTGTGACTCCAATTCCGCATAAAGATTTTAATACAGAACAAACAAATGAATATGTTTTTGAAGCATTTCAAAGATATCCAAATAGATTGATTCCATTTTGTAGAATTGATAGATATCTAGAAGAAAACTTGAATAAAGGATTTCGAGGAGTAAAATTACATTTACTTTATGAGGACATAGAAATTAAAAATATAAAAAAAGAGTTACAGTTAATAGAGGATGCTAATGTACCTCTTCTCGTTCATGCGAGATTTTTGAATAAAGTTAAGCAGATTGAACAAATACTAAAATATGCACCTAACATAAATATTATTTTGGCACATATGGGAAGAGGGCATTTATATACTGGTGAACAAACTATAGAAAATGCATTAGCTCTCAGAAAGTATCCAAACCTATATATGGATTTGTCAACTGTTGGGGATTTGCAAGCAATAATAAATGTATGTGAGATTATTGGGTATGACAGAGTAATATATGCCTCAGATTATCCATTTGGTAAGAATTATTTAAATGGGGAATATAATTATTCAGATGAACTTAATATTCTCAAACATCACTTAAGTGGAGAAAATGGTGAAAATGTATTCCATAAGAATATAGAGAGTTTGTTGAATAAAAAGGAAGAAGTATTTATACGTAGAGCTAAAAATGATGATGTTGATTCTGTAGTTTGTATTTTTAATAATATAAGTGATATGGATAGAAAATTTTTAGCGTATAACAATAAGGCAACATTAATAAAGCAAATCATTAGAAGTGGTAGGCACTGTTATTTAGCTGTTCACAATAATACTATTGTTGGTTTTTTGCGAGAAAGTGGAAGACCAGGCGGATTCTCTTTGTTAGAGGAAATTGTTGTACTTCCAGAATATAGGGGTAAGGGAGTTGCTACTAAATTGCTCAAATATTATCACAATGCATTTGATAAAAATATGGCAAAAACAAATTCGTCAAATAAGAAAATGATAAGTTTGTTATGCCAAAATTATTACAAAGCCATAAATCCTGATGGTCCAAGAATAATTAATTGGATTAGAAACGGAGAATAAAAGTGGTTACAGACAATAAGTATTACGAGCAAATAACTGACAAAAAAAAACTAGCTGCTATTGTAAGAAGTGAAGTGGAAAGATTAACCAATAAATTCTTTTTTGAAAGAAATTTCATTTATGTTGAACCACCTATTTTACATGAAGCAATCGAAAACAAAAAAGCAGAGATATATGTTTCGTTAAATAATAACAGTTATTCATTGTCTTCTAGTAATGCGTTATTTATGGGAGTGTACGCATCTGAATTTAATAAAGTATTTACTATCTCGAAGTGTTTTCGCAATGAGAACGATACTTTAAATCATCTGTTAGAATTTAGTATGCTAGAGGTAGAGATGCTAAATTGTACATTAGATGATATGTTAGAGATTATAAAAGCATATATATTTTTTATTTTAAATGGGCTTATAGAATCAAATTTTATTAAACCATATAATGGCTTAATAAATAGAATAATGACTTTACAAAAGGAGTTTGCTCCTAGAGTTATACATTATGATGATTTTGTTGCGAGTGTGACCGATAGCTATTATGATGAATCGAAAGATATTAGTGATATAGACTATTTGGTGTCTAGGCAATTGAAGGATGTAATTATAATAATTGATTATCCTACTAAGTTTGCTACTTGGACTTCGAAAAGAAAAAAGAATGGCAAAAGCATAGCGATAAATATTTTATTACCAGAATCATATGGAGAACTATGTGAAGGTTGTGAAAGAACTAATAATGTAAAATTTCTTCAAAACAAAATATATCTTGCCAAAGCTGATGCAATTCAATGGTATGTTGAAGCTGTAAAAAAGATAGAAACAAATAGATGTGGATTTGGATTGGGGTTAGATAGACTTTTGAGATGGATTGTAGGGGCTGATAGGATTAGTGATATTAGATTTTTTCCAAGGATTAAGTAGGAGGAATTAAAGTGTCTAAATATGAGAATAGAGCAATAATGTCATTATTAAATATGTGTAATGAGATGTTTAGGAAGAATATTGAAATACGACGCATAACAAAAACATGCACGTTACTACTTTTATCAGGTTTGTCTCCTTATGATATACCGAAAAAGATTGTAGATAAGTGTATTGCTTCACAGAAAGATGATGGAGGGTTTATTGGTAATACAGATACTATATGGAATATTAAATTTTTGGAATTTTATCCTCAGTTCGAAGTAGAAAAGCAAAGAGCAATTAATTGGCTCATATCTAATAATGGTGCTGAAAGTGGTTTTGGGAGAAGTAAGAGAGATATGCATCGTATTCCAGTAACAGGTCTGGCTCTTTATTTGCTTCCAGAGATTGCAACAGAGGAAAATTTGGAATGGTTAGAAAGTACATGGTGTTCTGAGTTAAATTCGTTGACATATAAGGCAGCGTATACGATTTTGGCGTTTAATAAGAACAAATATAAGCCTAAGATAAATGAAAACCTTATTAAAGAGACAGCAGATTGGTTAAGCAAACAACAGGAAATTAGCGGTGGTTTTGCACCATGGCTTAAGCATCCTGTTGGAGAAAATGTTTATTGTACGGCAGTAGCATTAATTGCTTTAATCAGTATGAAAGATGATTATTATCGTGAAACTATTAAAAGAGCATATGATTATTTATGTTTAACACAATTGAAAAGTGGTATTTGGGCATATCATGAAATTGAAGATGGTGCATCATGGGGACTATATGCATTAACACAAGCGGAAAAATTTTTGGAGGAATAAGTTATGAATATTCTTATGATATATCCGAAACCTGATACATCTAAGAAACCACGATTTGGTTTTTCTTATGAAATGTTGACGGTTGCTACAGTTTTGTCTAAATATCATAATGTATATATTAAAGACTTTTCTTGTGAATCTTATGATTTATATAATTTTAAAAAATATATTCATGATAATAATATTGATATTGCGTGTGTAGAGTGTGATTCCTATGCGTTAAAGCGTTCTCAAAATATCTTACATGCGGAAGAAATTATTGATATATTAAATCAACATGTGCTAACTGTAGCGTATGGTAATTATTGTTATATCACAAGAAAAAAATTTGGTAACGCAAAGTGTACTGTTACTGAAAACGATATAAATAGCATTATAAAGTGCATAAATAAATTTGAAACCTCTAAGATAATACCTTATATAAAGGATTATGACGAACTTCCGTATATAAATAGAAATTTGCTTCTGGAAATACCATTTTATAAAGAAAATAAGGATAATACGCTTTTGCAGACGGCGAAAGGATGTGAGAATACTTGCATATTTTGCCAAAGAAAAGGATGGCAAGGTTGCTATATTGCACATTCTGATGAGTATGTATTAAATGAGATAGAAGTTATTGCGAAACAGGGATATAAGAATGTTTGGATTGTTGATGAAAATTTCACTTTTCGTCTATATAGAGCTAAAAGGTTATTAAAGAAAATAATAGAGTCTAAATTATATAAAGAGCTTAGATTTTTTATAAGTAGTTGGGCAAATATTGATGAAGAATTTTTAAATTTAGCAAATAAGGCAAATATCAAAATTATTAGTTTTGGTATTGAAAGTGGGAACAAAGAGATACTAAAGTTTTATAGAAAAAATATAGATATCGATAAAGTACCAGATATTATTAGATATGCTAATATGATAGGCATATTTACAGTGGGAAATTTTATTATTGGAGCTCCTATGGAAAATAAAGACACAATCAATGAGACATTTGAACTGATAAGAAAATGTGAATTTGATCAGGTTAATATAAAAACTTTAGATTATATGATAGGTTCTTATTTATATGAATCATTGAATGATGAATTGAAAACAGAGGATCATATATTTGCATGCGTGGAAAAAGGATTAAATGATTTTAAGCTGAAAGATATACAGAATATAAAATATACATTTTTATCGGATTATTATCAATTACATCGTCTTGTTATTGAGAAAAAAATAAGACTTTATGGGACTCCGTTTTAAAAACCTATAAGTTATCTTTTGTGGTTTATTAAATAATAAGAACCTCCTTGTTTAAATTGTATCGCATTAAACCAATTAAGGGTATTTGTCATAATTTATGTTCAGTGCTTTATCATTTTGTGGTTAAGTTAATAAAGATGAATAGTCAAGTGAAAATTAGCATTTCAGCTAATTAATCTCGTTTCTTCTAGAGCTTGTAAGTATCTTTAGCATTTAGGCAATAAAGTATTCTGTTACGTGTCCTTTTGAAATTCTTAAACCCATTTGCGTTATATATCAGCCTGGATATTAATCTGTTCTTAGCTGCTATGTAACTATTGTTAATTCTTTTGCCATCCACGACAGTAAAGGAGTTGGTTATCTGCTCTCTCCAGTTTACCAGTAGCAAATGAAATTCCTCTTATTAATCAAAGCCACAATTTCCAAATATTTAAATTGCTAAATGAAATTTTAAATGCAACATTTTCGTATCACTTAACCTTTCGAAATTGCATTTAACACCAATTTTTGTCATAGTTCTCTTCTTAAACTGACAATAATTGGCACACCTATATTCTAAAATTAAGTAAAGGAGTGTGATGGTAATGTCTGAAGAATTCAATTTTCAAAAAATGTTAGATGTGGCAAGAGCAGGTGACGCACAAGCTCAATGCGAATTGGGAAAGGCTTATGCAGAAGGAGAAATTGTTGAGCAAGATTACAAGAAATCTCTTTATTGGTTTAATGAAGCTGTGAAAAATGGGGACGTTATGGCTATAGGTTGCTTAGGTGTAATGTATGAACTTGGTCGTGGTGTGGAAGCAGATATCAATAAAGCTATAGAGTATTATCAGCGTGCTGCTTATGAGAATGACCCAACAGGAATATACAATATGGGTTTATGTTATTTTTACGGTAAAGGTATTGTAAAAGAAAACAAAAATCGCGCTATAAACTACATTACAGAAGTTGCGGAAGCAGGATTTGTTGAAGCAATGAAGTTTTTGATTACTTTTTATAGTGAACATAGTAATTTTGAAAAAAGTTTTTACTGGTTAGAGCAAGTTGCGTTGACTGGAGATGACGATTGTCAATTGCGCGTTGGTAGATGTTATGAAAAAGGGACTTCCTTTGTAGAACAGGATAAGGAAAAAGCTTTTGAATGGTATTTAAAGGCAGCAGAACAAGGAAATGAGCAAGCTATGGAAAGAGTTAACGTTTATTATGCGAGCAAGCTGTATGATTTTAAAATGCAAAAATATTAACTACGTTACATTCATTTTTGCGTTTTTAGTTACCCTAATCATAGGAAGCTCTCTTTAAAATGAGAGCTTCTTTTTATTTTTGGTTTATAGCTGTATAATAGTGGTAAGCTTAATTCGTTTATGATGGAAGATTGAATATCAGTTTTTAGACATGTAAGGAGGTACTGGCATGAAAGTTTTATTGATCAATGGTAGCCCTAAAGCTAATGGCAATACTGCTATTGCATTGAATGAGATGATAAAAGTTTTTAACGCTGAAGGTGTAGAAACTGAATTGATACACGTTGGTAACAAAGATATTAGAGGGTGCATTGCTTGTGGTAAATGTTTTGAAACTGGCAAGTGCGTTTTTGATGATGTGGTAAATGAGGTTGCTCCTAAATTTGAAGAGTGTGATGGTATCGTGGTGGGTAGCCCTGTTTACTACGCTTCTGCTAACGCGACTTTAGTTGCTTTCTTGCAACGTTTGTTCTTTAGTGCAAGGTTCAACAAGACTATGAAGGTTGGTGCATCCGTAGTTGCTGCAAGACGTGGTGGCTTATCATCTACATTTGATGAACTGAATAAATTTTTCGCAATTAGTGGCATGCCCATCGCTTCAAGTCAATATTGGAACAGCATTCATGGTAGAGAACCGGGCGAAGCATTGCAGGATGAAGAAGGCTTGCAAACTATGCGCACTTTGGCTCGTAATATGACTTTCTTGATGAAGAGCATAGTTCTTGGCAAAGGAAAATATGGCTTACCGGAAAAAGAAGTTGGCACATTTACCAACTTTATTCGATAATGCTTTGATTTTATTGTGTAACGGAGGTACTCTATGAAATCCATTATCTTATCCTGCCCGACGTTGAAGAAGGAGTTGCTCGCTGCGCTCGCTTCTCATAATTCGGAGATTCCTGTGCATTTTATGCCTTACCAATTACATAACGACGTGAAGTATTTACACGAGTATGTGCAAAAAATGATAGATAGTCTTGAAAATGTAGATAGAATTTATATTTGTACTACTGGTTGTGGCGGCGGAACCATTGGCTTGAAGACTACTACTGCAGAGCTGGTATTGCCTCGCACTCGTGACTGCTTGGATATTTTGCTTTCTGGTGATAACTTGAAGCGAGATGATAGACGTAACTTGCGTGGCATTTACTACACTGCCAGCTGGATGGACTTTGGCAAGAACAGTGAGATTGATCCGGAAAAACTTATTGCCAAGCGTGGTCAAGAGGAAGCAGAAGAATTTTTGCGCAAGCTGTACAATGGCTTCAAGGATTTTTATATTATCGACACTGGTTGCTACGATGTAGAAGAAGTGCGTGCCTATGCTAATACTTTGATGAAAATTTTAGGTACGGAAGTGCAAGTTATCAAAGGCGAATACAAGATTTTGCACAAGATGGTTACACACCAAATTGATGAGGACTTTGTTATCGTACCCAAAGGTGAAGCTGTTGTGGCAGGTTCTTTTATGCCAAACAAATAGCAGGAAGAAATACAAGGTGTATAGAATATAAAAGCAAGACTAAAATTGGAGGTACACATTATGTTACTGACTACTACTGCTACTATTCAAGGTAGAGAAATTGTTGAATACAAAGGTTTAGTTTTTGGCGAAGTTGTTTCCGGCGTAAATATTTTCAAGGATATGTTCTCCGGAATTAGAGATGTTATCGGTGGTCGTAGCGGTGCATACGAAGGTGAAATTGGTGATGCTCGCGACGAAGCTTTGGAAGAAATGATGAAGCGCGCTGAAAAAATGGGTGCTAATGCAATCATCGGCATTGACGTTGATTATGAGGTGTTGGGTGAGAAGAATGGGATGCTGATGGTGTCCGTTTCTGGCACCGCAGTTGTAGTAAAATAGTTATAAGTAAAGAAAAAGCCTGCTCTTGTTTGAGCAGGCTTTTGTGTGTTTTCGGGGGTTACCACGTAAAATATGTATATACGCTAAAGATTGTTAAGATAATCCCTTCGCAGATAGCGATGGGCTTTAAGCTTTGGAAGAAGTTTGATTTGAAGTAGTCCACTGTTACAACAAGGCACATATGAGTAGGAGTAAGCATTTGCCCTGCAACACCAAATGCCATGGCAACACCTGCAAGGTTAAGGCTACCAGTTTGCATTGCTGCAACGATGGGCATGACGATTGCAACGTGACCTTGACTCATGCCTGTAAGTACGCCAATTATTAAAGAAACGCAGGCGATAATTACGGGTACGGGCAAGGGAGAGTTTTGGAAAGCGACAACAATTTCGTTGAGCACGTTGGTAACTGTCAAAATTTGAATGAAGTACAAAATGCAAAGTACGTTCATAAACATTTTGTAATCGCAGGCACCAAGGATAATTTCCTTTAAATTAACGTAGCGATTGGTGAAGCGCAGTACGAAGAACATTCCTGCGGTAACAACGCCCATGGAAAGGGACGCGTTAAAATCAAAGAGCACTACCAAAAGGAAGGTGATGATTACAGGAGCGAGGGAAAGAATTAAATCCATTTTGTTTTTGCTGGCTTCTTCGTCGTCAGCAGAAATATTTTTGGTTACGTCCAGCTGCTTGATGGGGCGAATGAGTACGAACCAGCCAGTAGAAAAAGCTAAGATTGTGAGCCAGAATAAATGCTTGATAAATTCGCTAAAGGGTACGCCTGCGATACTGCAAGCCATAATCATACCGGGAATAATGGGGCTGGAAAATTCAAAGATGTGACGGAACCAGAAGTTGATTGCTGCTTTATGCTCTTGGGTGATGTCGATTTCTTTGCTGGCTTCTTCTACGATTGGAGCAGAGAAGCGTGCACCGCCTAAAGAGGGGAGCAAGCCTAAGAAAGCAGGCATAACTGCAAGGGTGAATTTGGCGCTGGAGAAAATTCTTTGGAGCGCTTTAACCATACCTTCCAAAGCACCACTAGTACGCAATTGAATTTCCAAGCACATTACAAAGTAGAGTGCGAGAATGATATCATATGTGCGGCTGAGGGAAAGTGTTTCCGTAAAGGCGCGGACTAAATAGGAAAGCTCCGGCGTTTTTACAACCCAGATGAGCAAGCCGCCTGCCAACATACAGGGACCAATGGGGATGTGGCGGCGCAAGAGAAAGATTATCAGCGCCATAGTTATTGTCAAAAGCAGAAATATATTCATAGGGGGAGCCTCCCTTATTGTGAAGAAATGATTTTTTATTATACATTATTGTGTTGCATTTGCATAATATTTTGTGTAAAAAGCTTATCTATTTTTTGTAATGGGGTTATAATGTAAATATAGAAACACAAACGGAGGTCTTTTGATATGCGCTTTGACAAATTATATTTGCAAAATTTCCGTTGTTATGATGAGTTAGAACTTGATTTTGATAAAAATATGACTGTTATCGTTGGTGAAAACGGCAAGGGCAAAACTGCCATCTTAGATGCGTTGGCAATTTCCCTTGAACCTTACTTGCGTGCTTTTGGTTGTAAGGGGCGCAATATGAGCGAGCGTGACGTGCGCCGTATTAAAGATGCAGGTGATGAAGAAAAGCTGCGCGTTTTGCGCATGAAGAGCAAGTACCCCGTGAGCATTAAGGTTGAAGGTGCACACGAGGGCGTAAGCTTTACTTGGTCTCGTGAGCTGAAAAGCGAGCGTGGACGTACCACTTCCAACAACGCTAAAGAACTTGCGGATTACGGCAAGGCTCTTTACGATGGCATCAACGGTGCGGAAGATGAGAAGGTTGTTTTGCCGGTCTTTGCTTATTACGGAACATCTCGTATGTGGAACGATAGCAAGCTTTTAGGCAAGGGCAAGAAGATAGATTTACCTCGCAGTGTTGGTTACGAAGAATGCATTGAGCCTTCTTCTTCCTATAATACTTTTGGACAATGGTTCAAGTACGCAATGCTTAGCGCGGCAGAGTTTGACCGTGCGGCAAAAGAAGTGGGGGATAACAGGGAGAATCCTTATGCTTCCGTATTGCGTGCCGTGCGTCAAGCTGTTACTGCCTGCCTCAAGAGTATGGGCTGGACTGACATTAACTTTAGCTTTGCCCAACAAGATTTTGTTTTGACCCACCCTGATATGGGCGAGCTGACCATTGATGTTTTAAGTGATGGCGCCCGTAGCGTAATTAGTATGGCTGCGGATTTGGCTTACCGTATGGTGCGCCTCAATCCTGATTTAGGAGAACGTGCTGCTCTCGACACTCCCGGTGTTGTTTTGATAGACGAAGTTGATATGCACTTGCATCCTTCCTGGCAACAAACTGTGCTCTACGATTTGCAAGAGGCTTTCCCCAAGGTGCAGTTCATTGTTACTACCCACAGTCCGCAGGTTTTGACCTCTGTAAATCCGGAAAGTATCCGTATTTTGCAATGGGGGCATTGCTTCGAGGGTGTGCGCACTCCGGAATTTTCCTTGGGTGCAGAAAGCTATCAGCTTTTGAAGGATATTCAAAATGTAGAAACCCGTCCCCAAGCTTTGCCGATTGTAAAAGATTTGGCACGTTACTTAGAGCTTGTGGGTGAAGATAAGTGGGATAGCAAGGAAGCTATCGAATTGCGCACCCGTCTTGACGAATGGGCGAAGGGTCGCGAGCCTGCTCTTATTCGTGCGGATATGGATATTCGTATGCGTCTCTTTAGGAGGAATCGCAAATGAAACGGGTCTATAAACGAGAGCAAGAGCCGGAGCTGTTAAAGAGCTATCGCACTCGCTATCCTGATGCCAAGTGGGATAAATTTCGCAGACGTTTTACTAGAGGTTATCGTCAGGTGAAGCAGGCGATTATCGAGGATCAACGAGGCTTGTGTGCTTACTGCGAGATTAGTATTAAGATGAAGGAAGATTACACAGAAGTTGACGATTTCCGTGTGGAACATTTCTATCCTAAAGGAGCAACCCAAGATGGCGGGCACAACTACCATCTTGATTGGCGCAATCTTTTAGGCGTGTGTCATGGTGGTAGCCAAAAAGATGTTCCTGATGCCAAGTGGCGCTTTTCCACAGCTAAGCGTGATCGTAGCTGTGATGTGCCCAAAGGTGGCAAGGAAATTACAGACCGCATCTTAAATCCTCTTAAACTGCCCGGTGACAAAAGATTATTTCGCTATACGGAGCACAACGGGAAGATGTTTGTAGATGAAGAAACTTGTCCCAAAGAGCTTCAATGGAAAGCGAAAAATACTATTAAAGAGTTGAATTTGAATGCTCCTCGCTTGATGAGAATGCGCAAGGCTGTCATCGACAAGCTTACTGACGAGGTAATGCAGGCGTTGGCGGAGGGGCAAGACTTGGACGAAGCTTTGTCCTGGCTGGCAGAAAGCTTCCTTTTGCCTGACCATCAGAATAGAAGCGTGCCTTTCTTTACGGTTATCCGTTGGTATCTTGGTGATGCGGCGGAGAAGCTGATTGCTGCGAGTGGAGATAAGCTTTAAACGCGTGATAAGCACCGTGTGTAAAAATCCTGCCATTGGCAGGATTTTTCTTTTATGAATAGAATAGTAAAAAGTGATACTGTTTTGAAAAATTTAAGGAGATAGATATTATGATGGTTACAAACAAAGGCTTCAAAGCCTACGACGTCCGCGGTGTCTACCCCACGGAAGTAAACGAAGAGCTTGCTTATCGAGTAGGTCGCATTTTTTCTGCAATGTTTGCAGCTGAAACAGTAGTTGTTGGTCACGACATTCGTCTGAGTGGTCGTGCGCTTGTAGATGCTTTGACCGAAGGCTTGCGCCACGGTGGCACTAAGGTTATCGACATTGGTCAATGTGGTACCGAAATGATTTACTTCGCTACTGCTCACCTCGAAGCTGACGGTGGCATTATGGTTACTGCAAGCCATAACCCCAAAGAATATAATGGTATGAAACTGGTACGCAAAGGTGCTCGTCCCATTTCTGGTGACACTGGCTTAAAAGAAATTGGCGAAATGGCTGTGGCTTCCAATTTTGTACACGCACAAGTTGCTGGTAAAACTTTGGGCGAGCTGGAAAAAGTTGACATCGTTCCTGCTTACATTGAACATTTGCTGACTTATGTTGATAAATCTGCCTTGAAACCCATGAAGATTGTGGCTAACCCCGGTAATGGCGGCGCTGGTCCTATTATGAAAGAGCTGGCAAAGCATTTGCCCTTTGAATTTGTTTCTATTTTCGATGAACCGGACGGAAGCTTCCCCAACGGTGTACCCAATCCGATTCTGATGCCCAACCGCGAAGCTACTGCAAAAGTAGTGCGTGAAACTGGCGCAGATTTAGGTATCGCTTGGGACGGCGATTTTGACCGTTGCTTCCTCTTTGACGAAAACGCAGAATTTATTGAAGGCTATTACATCGTTGGCCTTTTGGCAGAAGTTTTCCTGTTGAAAGAACCGGGCGCTAAAATTATGTACGATCCCCGCTTGACTTGGAATACCGAAGCAATTTTGGAACGTGACGGCGGTGTGCCTGTACGTTGCAAATCCGGTCACGCCTTTATGAAAGAATGTATGCGCCAAAACGAAGTGCTTTATGGTGGCGAAATGAGTGCGCACCATTACTTCCGTGATTTCTCCTACTGCGACAGCGGTATGATTCCGTGGCTCTTGGTTGCAGAGCTTATGTGCCGTAGCGGCAAAAAGCTTTCCGAATTGGTAGGCGCGCGTGTGGATATGTTCCCCTGCAGTGGTGAGATTAACCGCAAGGTTGCAGACTCTCCTGCAATTTTGAAAGCTTTGGAAGAAAAATATGCTGATGGCGAACAAGACAAAATGGACGGTTTGAGCGTTGCTTACGCAGATTGGCGCTTCAACGTGCGTACATCCAATACTGAACCTGTAATGCGCCTCAACGTAGAAACTAAAGGCGATAAAGAACTTTTGGCTGCGAAAACCGCAGAAATTTTAGAAATTATTGGTGGGGAGGAAGCGTAATGTTTAAAAAAGTTCGTAAGGCAGTTATTCCTGCGGCAGGCTTGGGTACTCGCTTCTTGCCAGCGACTAAAGCTGTTCCCAAGGAAATGATTCCCATCGTGGACAAACCCACCCTGCAATATATTATTGAAGAGGCTCTTGCTTCCGGCATTGAAGACATCTTGATTATCACCGGTCGTACCAAACGTGCCATTGAAGACCATTTCGATAGAAGCATCGAGCTTGAATTAAATCTTGAAAAAGGTGGTAAGACCAAAGATTTAGAAATGGTACGCGAAATTGCAGGCATTCGTGTGCATTACGTGCGCCAAAAAGAACCTCGCGGACTTGGTCACGCAATTTTGTGTGCTAAACAATTTGTTGGCGATGAACCCTTTGCAGTGCTCTTAGGTGATGACGTTGTTGACGGCGAAGTTCCTGCATTGAAACAGCTCATTGACGTTTACGATAAAACTGGTAGCAGTGTTCTGGGCGTGCAAGAAGTTCCTCTGGAAAAAGTTTCCAGCTACGGCATTGTTGCTTCTGAACCTACGGAAGATGCTCGCACCTTTACTGTAACCGATATGGTAGAGAAACCTCCTGTTGCAGAAGCTCCTTCCCGTTTGGCAGTGCTGGGTCGCTATGTAATCAATCCGGAAATTTTCCCCATTCTGGAAGTTACTCAACCTGGTCGTGGCAATGAAATCCAATTGACCGATGCGCTTCAAGTTTTGGCGAAGGAACAAGCAATGTATGCTTATAACTTTGTTGGTCGTCGTTATGACGTAGGTGATAAACAAGGCTTCCTCGAAGCAACCGTAGAAATGGCATTGAAGCGTGACGATTTGCGCGACAAGTTCTTAACCTATTTGCAAGACATCGTTGCCAAAGAAACAGCGAAATAAAAATTTGAGACCACTCGTTTTGTAGCGAGTGGTCGTTTGCTTTACAGGCATAGTAAAAGCTTTTAATTTTTGATAGAATAATAGTAAAATAGTATCGTTTAAAAGACTTCTTTCTATCTTTAACAAAGAGGGTTGGTGGGTAGATGATGAAAAATAAATTTAAAAAAACCTTACAAGCAGTGGTACTTTTAAGCTGTACCACACTTTTCCCTTGGCAAGCTATGGCTGAAGATGATTTGGGTGAGTATATCTATAATTTTACATACGATGGCAAGACATATTTCGATGCAATAGTATTAACTCCCGAGCAAGAGACTGAGGTTGGTGTTACAAGAGAATTTGAAGCGTATGAGAAAAAATCATTTCAAGAGCAGGCGTTAGTATATTTAGGAGATATCACCGGGAAACCTAAATGGGATTCTCCCATAATACTTTTAGCTCCTGCAGATGTTAAAGATTTTAACGCTTCTGCATATAGTCCTGTTGACAAGGTTACTGCAAATACAGAGTATGGAATTTATTTTATTGGTAGTGGTATACAGGATAATAATGGTGAGCCTATTGCAAGTATTACAATAGATTCTGCAGTTGATGGGTATCGCTGGTACGCAGATGAATATCCAATTTTACCTTTGAATGGCTTGGATAGTGATTATCCCGGTACTGTTGTTCATGAAATGGTCCATGCCATGGGGGTTGCTGCTTTTAATATAATCAGTACTAAGGATGGAGATGTTTTTCCTGTAGAATACAATTTGAAATTTACAGACGGATTGTATGATACATTTGGAAGAAAATTAACAACACTAACGACTAATGAAGGCAAGCTTCCAATTAAGAGTATTACTATGGATGAGTATAATAGTTCAAAAAGTAATATTGCATCCATTCCTAAAAATGCTTTCCATGTTATTAAAGATGGAGAAGTTGGTACTAATGGTGGTGTTTATTTTAGCGGAACCAATGTTCAATCTGTATTGGGCGTAGGAACGAAGATTGCTTGGCCTGATGAAGTAGATGTTGAGCCTGTTCCAGGTATTCCCATCAATTGTTATGAAGGAGATTATTTAGAGCTTTCCCATTTAGAATTGCAAAATAGCTTGATGAGTCACCAAATGTATCGCAATTGGTGCACTTTGATGGAAGCAGAGCTGGCTCTTTTGCAGGATATAGGTTATACATTTAACAGAAAGAAATTCTTTGGGAAATCTATTTACGCAAGTGGAACAACTAATAGCCTTACACAGTCTTGGACAAGTGGTACAGACAGGGCAATTGGCTTACACATTTATGGCAGTAACAATAATGTGACTTTGGAAAATGGAGCTAACATTACAGCCAATGGTAGTTACGGTATGGGTGTACGTGTTGACGGTGTGGGTAATGATTTAACAATTGCTCCTAACATAAACATAAATGTTGGCAATGAACTTACGGATAAATATAACTACGGCATCTCTGTTAACTATGGTAAAGGTCATAATGTTACCATTAGTAGTGGTGCTTCTGTTGTCGCTAAAGGTAAGAAAAGCGTTGGTGCGATTTTTGATTTTGGCAGTAACGAGTTGAGCGATGCTGTCGAATATCGCGGTTCCTATATTAGAGGTGCGTACTCAGATGATGTAGGTAGCTTTGAAAATAACGAAGAAGAGTTTTTCGGAAACGTGCTTACTGATAGTAGCGGACCGCTGGGTGGTGCTTTGGTTGAAGATTTTATTGTCTATGGCACTTTGCAGGGTGAAAAGGCAATTTACATTTCTCCTAATGCTTTGGTGGAAACGATTAATGTTATGGATGGTGCTACGGTAGAAGGCGAGATTATCTCTGAATGGAATCCTGAGGGAGTGGAATATTTTTATACTCGTGATTATGGTGGAGAAAATCCTTATAGGGGGTTGAAACCTAATATTTCTGCCGGTGCTAATTTGGATAACTACAGAACAAATTTAAATCTTGCTGGCAATAGAACTTTTACTGATAATATCATTGGTCCTTATGGCTTGATAATGAATGTTAATAGTGGGGAACTCACGACAGCTAATGCTAGTGCTGAAGATTCTTCCTATATAAATGTTCATACTGTGAATGTTGGTGATGGTGCTACTTATACGGTAAAAAATATTCTGATGGCGAATAATGGTTACGGAACCATAAATGTTATGGGAAATGGTAGCTTAGCACTTGCAGAAGATATTACCAATAATAGTGTTGGCACAGTTCTTATATCCTTCAACGATGATGATGGTGATGGCAAAGCAAAATCCGGCATCATTAACAATGAAGGTAAAATAAGTTTTGAAAATGGCGAGCTTGCCTTAAAACCTGATGGTGTTTATTTTGAGGAAAATACCAAGGTTAAAATTTTAAAGAAGGCTAATGATAATGACAACGGCATAACTGACGGAGAAAAATTTAGTGGTATTTGGTTTGTGGATATGAATGGGGAGAAAGCCCAAGTAGCTGAAAGTGATAATGACAGCTATAAGATTACCAAAACATTGACGATGACTGCAGAACAAGGTTCAGGAAGTGAAAGTAATTTCGTTTCCATTACAACTGAACGCAGCTTT
>JAGAPX010000036.1 GCA_017623055.1 Phascolarctobacterium sp. | reverse complement strand
TTGCGCTCTGTGATAAAATTGTTGGCTGGTAAGCAGCCACAAAATGAAAAAGCCATCCAAATCTTAAACGAGATGTGTGGCGAAAGTAGGTAAGGTTAATTAGATGGCTTTTGAAAATTTATCTGAAAGATTACAAAATGCTATAAAGATGTTCCGCGGTGCGGGCAAAATCACTGAAGATGATTTAAAAGCACCTTTACGCGAAGTGCGTATGGCTCTTTTGGAAGCCGACGTTAACTTCAAAGTAGTAAAAGATTTCATCGGTAAGGTTAAAGAACGTGCCTTGGGTGCAGAGGTTAGTGAAAGCCTTAATCCCCACCAACAAATCATTAAAATTGTTAATGACGAGTTGATTCAACTCTTAGGTGGTACTCAAAGCAAATTGACCGTAGCTTCCAAACCGCCCACCATCATCATGTTAGTTGGTTTGCAAGGTGCAGGTAAGACTACTACTGCTGGTAAACTTGCTCACTACTTAAAACGTAAGAACAAAAAGCCTATGTTGGTAGCAGGCGACGTTTACCGTCCCGCAGCGATTACCCAATTACAAGTTTTGGGTGAACAGCTCAATGTGCCTGTATTCACCTTGGGCGATAAGGTTTCTCCTGTAGAAATCGCACGTCAAGCAATTGACAAAGCTTTTTCCCTGGCTTGCGATACCATCATCATCGATACCGCAGGTCGTTTGCATATTAACGAAGAGCTGATGAACGAATTGCGCCAAATCAAAGGTGCAGTTAATCCGCAAGAAATCTTGCTGGTTGTAGATGCTATGACCGGTCAAGACGCAGTAACCGTAGCAGAAAGCTTCAATAGTGAGCTTGGCATTGACGGCTTGATTGTAACCAAGTTGGACGGTGACGCTCGCGGCGGTGCAGTGCTCTCTGTAAAAGCAGTAACCGGTAAACCGGTAAAACTTATTGGTATGGGCGAAAAGCTGGACGCTTTGGAACCCTTCCACCCCGACCGGATGGCATCCCGTATCTTGGGCATGGGTGATATCCTGACCTTGGTAGAAAAAATTCAATCTACCACCGATTTGGCTAAAGCTCTTGAAATGGAAAAGAAACTGCGCAAAGATGAATTCACTTTGGAACAGTTCCTTGACCAAATGCAACAGGTGAAAAAATTAGGCTCCTTGGAAACTATCCTGGGCTTAATCCCCGGTATGGGCGGTATCAGCCAAAAGCTGAAGGAAGCTAATGTGGACGAAAGAGAATTTGACCGCATTGAAGCAATCATCCGCTCTATGACTCCGAAAGAACGTCGTAATCCTGACATCATTAACGGTAGCAGACGTAAACGTATTGCAGCAGGTTGCGGTATGCGTGTACAAGATGTTAACAAGCTGCTGAAAAACTTCGAAGAAAGCAAGAAGATGATGAAGAAGATGCAGGGTATGGCAAAATTTGCTTCTAAAGGTGGATTCAAACTCCCCTTTACACATTAAATAAAAAATAATTCTAATGAGATATTTCGTTAAGGAGGTGAATTTAACATGGCAGTTAAAATCCGTTTGATGCGTATGGGCGCTAAAAAAGCTCCTTTCTATCGTATTGTTGTTGCTGACGCACGTGCTCCGCGTGATGGCAGATTCATCGAAAGCATCGGTTACTACGATTCCACCAAACAACCGGCTGACGTAAAAATCGACGCTGACAAAGCTGTTGACTGGATGAACAAAGGTGCTCAACCCACCGATACCGTTAGATCCTTGTTCAGCAAAAATGGCGTTATGAAACAATATGCTGATTCCAAAGCAAAATAATTAGAGAGGCGTGACTACATGAAAGAATTGGTAGAAGTAATGGCCAAGTCTCTTGTAAGTAATCCGTCTGCAGTAGTCGTGGAGGAGGAAACTACCGGTACAACAACGGTGCTTCGCCTCCATGTTGCTTCTGAAGACATGGGTAAAGTTATCGGAAAACAGGGCCGCATCGCCAAAGCGATTAGAACAGTTATGAAAGCAGTTGCAACTCGCGAGAATGTAAAAGTTATCGTAGAAATTATCTAAATTAAGGATGGTATAACTAATGGATAAAATGTTTGTTAGAGTTCCTGTTGCAGTTAAAGCTAAAGTAACACAAGATTTAAAATTGAAAATTATTGGAGATCTCCAAAATACTATAAAAAATATGGAGCTTGACCTCGAACAATTCGAGTTCCAAGCTAAAAAAGCTCTGCACCAAGCAGCAAGTGATTTGAGCGTGCTTCCGGCTTTGCGCGAACAAATCGATGCAGAGAGAAATAAAAGATTGGCTGCTAAAAACGAAGCAGAAGCTAAATTGAAACGTGCAGAAGCACTGGAAATTGGCGCTGAAATCGGTCACGGTACCTTGGAACGTACCGTAGAAATTACCATTGGTACTAATCTGGACGCTCTCATGGGCGCAGAGATTCTTACCGAAGATGGTAAAGTAATTGCTTTCCGCGAATAATGGATAAAGAAATAATTATCGGTAAAATTGTCGCTCCGCACGGTGTGCGGGGCGATATTCGCATTATGCCCTTAACAGAAAAGCCGGACCTGTTCTTAGAACTTGATTATCTTCTGTTAGAGGGTGGCAAAAAATTGACTGTGAAGAACGCTCGCTTCCACAAGCGTATGGTGCTGGTAACTACTAAAGAAGTTACTACCATGAACGATGCGGAGCTTTTGCGTGATAAACACATCTACATCAAAGCAGAAGATTTGCCTGCGTTGGAAGAAGATGAATTCTATGTAGCAGATTTGGTTGGCATTCCTGTTTATGACTTGGAAGGCAAGCAAATTGGTACCTTTAAGGATTCTCTTTCTACCGGTAGCAACGACGTGTACGTTATTGCTGTTCCCGGTGCTAAGGACATTCTCGTACCTGCTTTGAAAGAGTACTTTAAAGAAATTAACCTTGCTGAAAAGCGCATTGTGGTACAATTACCGGAATGGACTGATGAAGAATGAGGTTTTTATTTATAACTTTATTTCCTGAACAAATTGAGCAGGCTGTTTCCCATAGCATTATCAAACGTGGTATTGACAAGGGTTTAATTGAAGTAAGCTGCGTTAACCCTCGTGAATTTACCACAGATAAGCACCGCACCGTTGATGATACTCCTTTTGGCGGTGGGGCAGGCATGGTTTTGAAACCGGAGCCTATGGTGGCAGCAATTCGCAAGGCTAAGGAAGTGTTGCCTAATGCTCGTGTTATTGCCATGTGTCCGGGCGGACGCACCTTGAAGCAAAACATTGTGGAGGAATATGCTCATTGCGGGCAGGATATAATTTTCGTATGTGGTCATTACGAAGGCTTTGATGAACGTATCTTTAATTGGGTGGACGAAAAGCTTTCCATTGGTGATTACGTGCTTACTGGCGGCGAAATGCCTGCGCTGATTATTATGGACGCAGTTTGCCGTTTTATTCCCGGTGTGTTGGGCAAGCTTGTTAGTGCGGAGGAAGATTCCTTTAGCACGGGAATGCTTGAGTATCCCCAATATACTCGCCCTGTAGATTTTGAAGGCTTGGTGGTGCCGGAAGTTTTACGCAATGGCAACCACGCGCTGATAAATCGTTGGCGCAGAAAAAAATCCTTGAAGGCGACTTATAGACTCCGTCCTGACCTGCTCAGTCAAGAGGTAATTGATGCCATTAACGGCAAAGTTCCTCGTGACATGAAAAAGGACGAGAAAAAGTTTTACGCCGAAGTAAGGGAAGAATTGGCTCAAGAAGATATTGAAGGTGAATAAAATGGCTGAGCTCTATGTAGGCCTTGTTCATTATCCAATTTATAATAAGCGTATGCACGTTATCGCAGGCGCTGTAACTAATTTTGATATTCACGATATTTCTCGCACTTGTCGTACTTATGATGTGAAACGTTACTACATCATCCATCCCTTAGATGTGCAACGTGACATTATTAAGAAGATTATCGGTTACTGGCAAGAGGGTTACGGAAGAACTTATAACCCTGACCGTAGCAATGCTCTCGACATCGTGTGCTGGCAGGCTGATATCGAAGCTGCTGCTTTAGATATCGAAGCCCAAACTGGCAAGCGTCCTTACATCGTAACTACTGATGCGAGAATTTATCCTAACACAGTTTCCTACAGCTTTATGCGTAAGCAACTTAAGGAAGGCGACAGACCAATCCTTTTGCTTTTTGGCACAGGCTTTGGCATTGAAGCAGAGACCATGAGCAAATTTGATTATATCTTGGAGCCAATCTACGGAGCCTGCGACTATAATCACCTTTGCGTGCGCAGTGCTGCGGCAATCATCTTAGACCGCTTGGCAGGCGAAGCTTGGTGGGAAAAACTGTAGAATTTCTGTTAACTTTTATGCAAAATTTCATTGCATTATAAGTACATATATGGTACAATACACGTTGTGTAATACGGACGGTCCGCTGTGGAGTTCGCACATGAACGTCTATGATTTTAGGAGGAAAAAATGAACATTATTGAAGTATTGGAACAAGAACAACTCCGTTCCGACATTCCCGAATTCCGCGCTGGTGACACTGTAAAAGTTCACGCAAAAATCGTTGAAGGTAACAGAGAACGTATCCAAGTATTTGAAGGCGTTGTAATTTCCCGTAGCGGTTCCGGCGTACGTGAAAACTTCACCGTTCGTCGTATTTCTTATGGTGTTGGCGTAGAAAGAACTTTCCCCGTTCACAGCCCGCGTATCGACAAAATCGAAGTGGCTCGTCGTGGTATCGTTCGTCGCGCTAAACTGTACTATCTGCGCAACCTCACCGGTAAAGCAGCTCGTATCAGAGAACGCCGCTAATTTTAATTTTGTTCTTAATGGAAGGGACTGTAGTAGTGCAGTCCCTTTTATTATTTCCAAGGAAATTTTGCCTTTCTGCTGACTGGGGCAGAAATTTATGTTACAATAGAAAACGAATTCTCTTAGTACGTGAAAGGAGTGCTTATAATGAGCAAGAAAAGCTCTACCTCTTGGCAAGATGCAGCCAGCGATTGGCTGATTTCTATTATTGTGGCAGTGGCGTTGGCTTTCTGCATTCGTACCTTCTTAGTTGAACCTTACATGGTAGAAGGTTCTTCTATGTATCCTACCTTAAAGCATCATGAACGCTTAATTGTTGATAAGCTCAGCTACTTCCTCACTGACCCGAAAAAGGGTGAGATTGTAGTGTTCCGTTATCCTAAGGATGAAAGTCGTGACTTCATTAAACGTGTTATTGCGGTTGGTGGCGACACCATTGAAATGCGTGACGGTACTGTAATCGTTAACGGTGCAGAAATCGAAGAAGGCTATATCTATAAAAACGACCCTAAAGGTCCTAATATGTCCAATTATCGTAAGTCCGTTGTTCCCGAAGGTCATATCTTCGTATTGGGCGACAATCGTAATAATTCTGAAGATAGCCGTTACAGAGGCGTGGACTTCGTTCCTCATCGTCTTGTAAAAGGTAGAGCAATCATAGCGTTCTGGCCTTTGGATAGCTTCCGTATGATTAGCGCTGACGCAGGTAAACGCAAATGATGATTGAAGATTTTAAAATTCAGTGGTTCCCCGGTCATATGACTAAGGCGAAGCGCATGATGGAAAGCCAAATTAAATTGGTTGACGTTGTTGTAGAAATGTTGGATGCCCGCATCCCTCGTTCCAGCACCAACCCCATGCTCATTAACGTCTTAGGTAATAAGCCCAAGGTAATCGCCCTGAATAAAACAGATATGGCGGACAATGCTAAAACTGAATTGTGGATGCAAAAGCTGAAAAACAGCGGCTTGCCCGTGTGCAAGATTGATTGTGCTACTGGCAAAGGTGTGAAGCAGCTTATCAGCATGATTCAAGTGGCGGCGAAACCCGTACTGGATAAATGGCTGAAGAAGGGTGTGCGTAACCGCTCCGTTCGCGTAATGATTGTAGGTATTCCCAACGTGGGCAAATCCACTCTTATCAATCGTTTGGTTGGCAAAAATAAAGTTGTTGCTGCTGATAAACCAGGCGTTACTCGCGGTCAACAATGGATTACCATTGCCAAAGGCTTGGAGCTTTTGGATACTCCCGGTGTATTGTGGCCTAAGTTCGAAGACCCGGAAGTAGGCTTCTGCTTGGCGGCGACTGGTGCCATTAAAGAAGATGTTTTTGACAGGGAGCAGGCGACAGAGCTTTTGATTGAGCGTCTGATGCAGCGCTATCCTGAAGAATTGAAAAGTAAATATGCAGTAGAATTTGAGAATAGTGATGACGTACGAGCAGTTATTTCGAAAATCGCGACCTCTCGCGGCTGTATCAAGGCTGGCGGTGTTTTAGATTTGGATAGAGTTATCCAAACAGTTTTAAGAGATTTTCGTTCAGGGCGCTTAGGGCGTTTCACCCTGGATGAACCTTAAACCAGTCTTTAGTTCTAAAAAAATTCAAGCCGTTTGTTGTTAGTTAGCAAGCGGCTTTTTATTACTCCATAAAATGCAGTGCCAGAAAAATCCATTGGGATTTTTCAGAGAAAGGAGGATAAATTTATATGAACATCAGTGAAGTAAGAGAATTATTGTTGAATGCGCCTACTGAAGATCAGTTGGCAGAGCTGGCACAGGATCAACGTGCCGGTGTGAAAAAAATGTTAGCAGCTTATTACAAAAGGCAAAAGCAAGCGGAAGTAGAACGTGAACGCTTCCACAAAATGTTGAGCTACGAAAGACAGTATTACGCAGAAGGCGCTAAGCTAATTGCCGGTGTTGACGAAGCCGGCCGTGGGCCATTGGCTGGGCCTTTAGTAATTGCGGCGGTCGTTTTGCCTCAAGATGTATTTATCAGCGGGTTAAATGATTCTAAGCAAATTTCTGCTAGCAAACGCGACAAGCTGTACGATGAAGTTCTTAGCAAGGCTTTATCCGTTAGCGTAAACATCGTAAGCATTAGCAACATAGACGAACTTAATATTTACCGTGCAACCCAGCAAGGTATGGGCGAAGTTTTGCTACATCTTGACAAGCAGCCTGATGTTGCTCTCATTGATGCCATGCCTGTTGAAGCAGGTAATATCAAAACTGTTTCCTTAGTCCATGGTGATGCCTTGAGCGCATCCATTGCGGCGGCTTCCATAGTGGCAAAGGTTACTCGTGACCGCATTATGGAAAAGCTGGCAGTTTTATATCCGGAATACGGGTTCGCTGGCAATAAGGGCTACGGAAGCAGGGAACATATGCAGGCAATTGATGACAATGGGGCAACCTGTTGGCATCGTCGCAGCTATGAGCCTGTGAAGAGCATGAATTTAGAAGCAGTTGAAAAACGGGAGAATATTTTGTATTCACCTATTAAGGATGGGTACGAATATGAACCACAGAAGTGAATTAGGCAAGTTTGGTGAAGATTTCGCCTGTGAATATTTAAAGCGGCAAGGGTATAAGATTCAATTTAGAAACTTTCGTTGTCGCATTGGCGAGATTGATATCATAGCAGTTAAAGATGATGTTTTGAGCTTTATCGAAGTTAAGACAAGGCAATCTAAAATTTACGGAGCGCCTTGTGAAGCAGTTAATGTAGCAAAACAGAGAAAGATTTATCGCTGTGCTGAACTTTATATGCAATCAAAGGGTATAATTCTAAACATGCCGGTACTTTCTTTTGATGTTATTGAAATTATTAAGGAAGGTACTGCGGTTAAAGAGTTCCATCATTATCCGCATTGCTTTTGACATAAAGGAGATGCGAATATGTTTGCGAATGTATATGGAGAAACTACCTGTGGTATTGATGGTGTAAAAATAAATGTAGAAGTGGACGTTGCCAACGGCTTGCCTGCTTTCGACATTGTGGGCTTGCCAACCATGTCCGTCCGTGAGGCTCGCGAAAGAGTGAAGTCTGCCCTGCGCAATTCAGATTATCCTTTTCCAATGACTCACATTACCGTGAACCTTGCTCCTGCAGATTTGAAGAAGGAAGGCTCCGGTCTGGACCTGCCTATCGCCATTGGCATTCTGGTTAGCGCTAAATTTATTGAGCAGCAGATGACAGAAGGAAAGATTTTCGTAGGAGAGTTAAGTCTTGACGGAGCATTGCGTAAGGTTAACGGCGTACTTTCCATGATTATGGAGGCTAAGCGCAGTGGATTTAAGGAGATTTACATTCCCCAAGAAAATGCTGCTGAAGGTAAGTTGGTAACAGGCATTGACGTTTACACTCCCCAAAATTTAAAAGAACTGGTTAAACATTTGCAAGGAAGCGTTAAGCTTACACCTTTGCCTAAAGAAAATATCCTGCAAAATTTAGAGCGTGCCTACGATGTGGACTTTGCCGATGTGAAAGGTCAGCCTGTTGCTCGTAGGGCATTGGAGATTGCGGCGGCAGGAGGGCATAGCATTTTACTGATGGGTGCTCCCGGTTGTGGCAAGACTATGCTGGCAAGGCGCCTCGTAACAATTTTACCCCCGGTAACGGAAGCAGAAGCCTTAGAGATTACTAAAATTTATAGTATCGCTAATTTGCTTCCCGACGGAGAACGTGTTATGGTGGAGCGTCCCTTCCGCAGTCCTCATCATAGTGTTTCAGCCAGCGCACTCTTAGGCGGTGGCTCCTACCCTCGTCCGGGAGAAGTGACTCTTAGTCATAACGGTGTGCTCTTTTTGGACGAACTTCCTGAATTTGAACGCTACACTTTAGAAATGTTACGTCAGCCCTTGGAAGATGGGGAAGTAAATATTTCCAGAGTGCGTGCTTCAGTAAGCTATCCTTCAAGATTTGTCTTAGTGGCGGCGCAGAATCCCTGTCCTTGCGGTTATTTAGGTGACAAGGTACATCGTTGCAGCTGTAAGCAAAAGGACATTGATAATTATCGTCGTAAAATCTCAGGACCATTGCTTGATAGAATTGATATGCAAATCAATTTGGTGAGGGTAGAATATGGCGAGCTAAAGGACAAGGCTGCGGGTGAAAGCTCTAGAGAAATTAGGAAACGCGTAGTGGCGGCGCGTAATCGTCAGCTGGAAAGATTTGCAGGGAACGGAATATACTGCAACGGACAGATGACGAGGCGCGAGGTTGTGCAATACTGCGTGATGGACGAAACTGCTCAAAATGTTTTGGGTAAATATTTTACAGCTTTGCATTTAAGTGCACGTAGTCACGACCGTATTTTGAAAGTGGCGCGTACCATTGCAGATTTAGAGGGAAGCGAAAAAATTACTGCCTCCCACATCGCAGAAGCAATTCAACTGCGCACTAGCATAAGCAGTTAATAGAAAAAGAAGCTTTCCTGCTCCAAAGCATACAGACAGTATTATAAGAATATGGTAAAATAGTAGCATCACTTAGGTGATGCTATTATTTTTATTGGAAAGATTTTTTCGGAGGGTGCTCTGAAAAATTAAACTTTTATATTTAGGAGGTTCATCATGCGCGTTGTATTAACAGTAATCGGTCAAGACAAGGTTGGCATTATTGCCGGAGTAAGCAATGCTTTGGCAGAATGCAATATCAATATCATCAACATCAACCAAAATATTATGCAAGGCTTTTTTAACATGGTACTCATCGGTGATATGAGCGAGGCTACCGTTTCCCTGCAAGAAGCTAAGGAAAAGGTACACGCTTTGGGCGAAAAGATTGGCGTAGAAATCCGTATGCAAAGCGAAGAAATCTTTACTGCCATGCATCGCGTATAGGAGGCAGCCATGTTATTCAATACTAAAGATATTTTAGAAACAACACGCATGATTACCGAAAACAAATTGGACGTGCGCACCATCACTATGGGCATCAGCCTTCGTGATTGCGGACACTCTGATATTAAGGTAACTGCGCAAAAGGTTTATGATAAAATTTGCCAAAAGGCAGAGCACCTTGTAAAAACAGGCGAAGATTTGGAAGTTGAACTGGGCGTGCCCATCATCAACAAGCGTATTTCTGTTACCCCTATCTCCATGGTTGGGGAAAGCTGCGACAGCAATGACTACGTTACCTTGGCGCAAGCTTTGGACAAAGCTGCGAAGAACGTTGGCGTAAACTTTATCGGTGGCTTTTCTGCACTGGTGGATAAGGGTTATACTAAAGGCGATAGAAATTTGATTGCTTCCATTCCCGAAGCGCTTGCTGTAACTGACATTGTTTGCTCTTCTGTAAGCGTTGGCTCTACTAAATGCGGTATCAATATGGACGCTGTTAAGCAAATGGGCGAAATAGTAAAGCTTACTGCTGCCCGCACTGCAGACTGTGATGCCATTGGCTGTGCGAAGCTGGTAATTTTCTGCAACGCTGTACCCGACAACCCCTTTATGGCTGGCGCCTTCCACGGTGTAACCGAGCCTGAAACCGTAATCAACGTAGGCGTAAGTGGTCCCGGCGTTGTTAAACACGCTTTGGAATCTGTTCGTGACGGTGACATTGGTATGGTTGCAGAAACCATTAAGAAAACTGCCTTCAAGATTACCCGCGTTGGTCAGCTTGTTGCCCAAGAGGCTGCTCGTCGTTTGAACACTCAATTTGGTATCATTGACCTTTCCTTGGCACCCACTCCTGCTATTGGTGATAGTGTTGCTCACATTTTGGAAGAGATTGGTCTCGAAAGCACTGGTTGCCCCGGTACCACTGCTACCTTGGCAATGCTCAACGACGCTGTTAAAAAAGGTGGATTGATGGCTTCCAGCTACGTTGGTGGCTTGAGCGGTGCCTTTATCCCCGTTAGTGAAGATGCTGGTATGATTGCCGCTGTTGAACGTGGCTGCTTAACTTTGGAAAAATTGGAAGCAATGACTTGCGTATGCTCCGTAGGCTTGGATATGATTGCTATTCCTGGTGATACAACTGCTTCTACAATTTCTGCAATTATTGCGGACGAAGCTGCCATTGGTATGATTAACAATAAAACTACTGCTGTGCGCCTCATTCCTGTTCCGGGCAAAGGTGTTGGCGATACCGTAGAATTTGGCGGACTTTTGGGTTACGCTCCCATCATCCCTGTAAACAACTTTAGCGCAGAAAAATTCATCTCTCGTGGCGGACGTATTCCCGCTCCTGTAAGGAGTTTGACTAACTAATGTTACGCAAAGCAAAACGTGAAGCCATATTAAATATATTGGAAGAAACTTACAAGGACACTAAGACTGCCCTTAATTACAATTCTCCCTTTGAACTGTTGATTGCCGTTATTCTTTCTGCCCAATGTACGGATGAGCGCGTTAACAAAATTACGGCACGTATCTTCCCAAGGCTCAATACTCCAGAGAAAATGGGTGCGCTTACCCAAGAACAGATGGAGCAGGAGATTAGGGACTGCGGTTTATACCGTGCTAAGGCGAAAAACTTGCTTGCCACTTGTAAAATGCTGGTGGAAGAATTTAACAGCACTGTTCCCGATAAGATTGAAACCTTGATGAAGCTTCCGGGTGTTGGCAAAAAGACTGCCAACGTAATCGCAAGCATTATCTACAACGTGCCTGCCATTGCGGTGGATACCCACGTCTTTCGTGTAAGTCATCGCTTGGGCATGGCGAAGGGTGCTGACCCCTTGGCAACAGAAAAGGAATTGCAAAAGGCAATTCCTAAAGAAAAGTGGAGCGATGCTCACCATTGGTTTATTTGGCACGGGCGATTAGTTTGCAAAGCACGCAAACCCTTATGTGGGGAGTGTGTGTTGCGCGAGGAGTGTCCCTTTAAAGAAAAGAATTTATAAAAATTACAAGAGCAAGGTGCAACGCACCTTGCTCTTTGCTATGTAATGGTATATAATCTCCTTGGAAAACGGGTGAGCACCTACCGACAGTCAGGCTATTTGGTCTGACTGTTTTTGTTTTAGATGGAAGTTATCATTTTAGGAGGAACTAAGAATGTGGAATATGCTGTGGCCTGTACTGGTAGTAGTAGGGGCAAATACAATTTATAATATCTCAACCAAGTCTACGCCTGCCAACGTTAATGCTTTTGCTTCTTTAGCAATGACCTACGTGATGGCAGCACTTAGTTCCGTAGTTTTATTCTTTTTGACTTCGGATAGCAAGAATCTTTTGGCAGAGCTTGCCAAGACTAATTGGACAGCTTACGCCTTAGGTGTGGCAATTATTGGTTTGGAATTTGGTTACATCTGTATTTATCGTGCTGGCTGGAAGATAGGTGTTGCTTCTTTAGTGGCAAATATTTCTTTAGCCTGCGTGCTTCTTGTAGTAGGCTATTTCTTTTACAAAGAGGTTATTACCTTGAAGCAGTTGGTTGGTATGGGCGTGTGCGCTCTTGGCTTGATGCTTATTGTCAAATAAAAACTAAAGCTCCCTCTTGCGAGGGAGCTCGTTTCATTTTCAGATGAAGTTTTTTATTTGAAGAAGATTGCTTTGTAACCCATTACGAAGATGTAGAGTACTACGAGGGGCAGTACATAGGTTACATAACCGCGAATCCATTTGGGGAATTTAATACCGTTGCCGGTATCAGCTTCTTTAATGAAGTTATCCCAACCCCAACCATAACGGCTGGTGCAGAACGCCAAGTAAACCAAGCTGCCCAGCGGGAGCAGGTTGTTACTTACGATGAAGTCTTCAAGGTCAAGAACGCAGGTGCCTTTGCCCAAGGGTTGGAAGCCGCTCCATACGTTGAAGCCTAATACGCAAGGCATGGAAAGCAGGATGATTGCGATGGACATAATGCGAATGGTTTTTTGACGATCCCATTCGGTCAGCTCACTTACCATACAAACGATGTTTTCAAATACAGCGATTACAGTAGAGAGTGCTGCGAAGAGCATAAACAGGAAGAACAAGGTGCCCCAGAAGTGACCGCCTGCCATAGAGTTGAATACGTTAGGCAGAGTTACGAAGAGCAAACCAGGACCGCCGCCAGGATTTACACCAAAGCTCATGCAAGCGGGGAAGATAATCAAACCGGAAGTGATTGCTACAAAAGTGTCAAGTACCATAATCCAGATGGTTTCGCCAGTCAAGGATTGGTCTTTTTTAATGTAAGAACCAAAGATTGCCATGGAACCGATACCCAAGGACAGGGTAAAGAAGGATTGTCCCATTGCCGCAAAAACAGCTTCTTGGTTAATTTTGCTGAAGTCAGGAAGCAGGTAGAATTTCAAGCCTTCTGCGCTGTTGGGGAGCATAATGGAGTTTGCAGCCAAAACTACAATCAATACCAAAAGGCAAGCCATCATATTTTTGGTAATGCGTTCTACGCCTTTTTGTACGCCCAAGTAGCAAACGCCCATACCAGTTGCAGTCATGAGAATCATGTTGAAGGTCATTGCAACAGGGTCGCCGAGGAGTGCGCCGAACACGCCGCCGATAGCGTTAGCATCAAGGCCCATCAAGTCACCTACTGCCATTTTGTACAGGTAGTAGGACATCCAACCGGAAACGGTGGTGTAGAACATCATCAGTACTACGTTGCCGGTGATGGCAGCGTATTTGAACAAGTGCCATTTGGTTCCTTTAGGTTCCAAAATGTCAAAGGATTTTGCCGCACTGCGTTGGCTTGCACGACCAACGGAGAATTCTGCTACCATGATGGGCAAGCCCAAGATTAGCAAGAAGATTAAGTACATGAGTACGAAGGAAGCACCACCATATTGACCGGTGATGTAGGGGAAGCGCCATACGTTACCTAAACCGATTGCGCAACCAGCAGAGATTAGGATAAAGCCTAATCGAGATGAGAAAGTCTCTCTTTCCAAAACTAACACCCTTTCAATTAATATTAAACTTTATGTACGAGAGCCGCAGCCATTTCACGCAGGTTGGGCTTCATAATTTTGCCAGTGCCGTTTTTCGGCATTTTTTCGATGAAGAAGTAGTGGCGGGGAACTTTGTACAGTGCCAAATGGTCGAGGAGGTATTTACGGATTGCTTTTTTGTCGCCTTCCATACCTTCTTTAAGAACGATGAAAGCGCAAACAGCTTGACCACGGAGGCTGTCTTCAACACCTACTACTGCGCATTCCAGAACTTCCGGAAGAGTGTAGATAACTTCTTCAACTTCACGGGGATATACGTTTTCGCCACCAAGGATAATCATATCTTTGGAACGGTCAACGATGAAGATGTAGCCTTCGTCGTCCATATATGCCAAGTCGCCGGTGTGAAGCCAGTTGTTGCGCAGGGTTTCAGCGGAAGCTTCTGGTTGGTTCAGGTAACCGAGCATTACGTTGTAGCCTTGTACGCACAATTCGCCAACAGTGCCGTTAGGAAGTTTGGTGTCGTTTTCGTCGTGGATTTCTACTTTAACGTAGGGCAGTGCCAAACCGATGGAACCAACTTTGATTTTATCGCCAGGGTTTACTGCGCAAACGGGAGCAGCTTCGGAAAGACCGTAGCCTTCTTGGGGATATTTGCCAAATTTTTCTTTGAAAGCTTTAGAAAGGTGAGCCGGAAGCGGAGCACCACCACTTACGAACCAGCGCAGGGAAGCCAGATGTTCAGGTTCCGCAGCGCGCAGGAACATTTGCGCGAAGGTGGGGATACCGCAGAATTGGTCAACCTTGTGGGTTACGATGAGGCGCAGGATTTCGGCAACATTGTAGTTGTCTTGGATAACGATTGCGCCGCCTTTAAGCATGGGGCCAGCTACGCATACAGTCCAGCCGAAGCAATGGTGCATGGGCAGTACGCAGAAAGCTTTGTCTTTCGGTTCCATGGAGATTGCGTTGGTGAAGCTGTGAATGTTAGCGAGGATATTTTTATGGGAAAGCATTGCACCTTTCGGGTTACCGGTAGTACCACTAGTATAAATGATGGTGCAGCATTCATCTTCGTGCATTTTTACAGGAGCGGGAACAGCTTCCGGAGCTTCTGCCATTTCAGCAAAGGTGAGTTGTGCAACGCCGGAGTATTCGCGTTTTTCCAAAGCTGCTTCCAAATCCAAAGCTTCTTGGGTCATGAGCAGTTTGATGCCTGCATCTTTGAGGATGAAGGAAGTTTCAGTGGGGGACAACATAAAGTTAATGGGTACAACAATTGCGCCAGCTTTTACGATTGCATGATAAGCGGTTACAAATTCAGGGCAGTTTTTGCTGAACAGACCAACTCTGTCGCCCTTTTGCACGCCTTTAGCTTGCAGGTAAGCAGCCCAAGTATCAATGGTTTTTCTTAAGTCACCAAAGGTGATGGTTTGATCTTTAAAAATAAGTGCGGACCAATCACTGGGATGACTTTCGATAGATTCATAAAACAGCATTAGGTTTCCTCCTAAAATTTATCGAGTGTAAATACGCTACAGAAAAGACTCTTGCGCAAATTAACTCCCTTTATTATACTAAAATTGTAAGCAACTCTACAAGGAAAAAATGATTTTTTATATAGATTGGAGAGAAATTTTTTATGAAATTAATATCTTGGAACGTAAATGGACTGCGTGCATGTATGAACAAAGGCTTTGAAGACTTCCTGCGTGCTTCTGAGGCAGATGCTTTTTGTCTGCAAGAAACTAAAATGCAAAGGGAACAGGCAGATTTTGTCTTTGATGGCTACGAAGAATATTGGAACAGTGCGGAAAAGAAAGGTTATTCCGGCACTGCAATTTTTTCTAAGCAAGCACCCTTAAATGTAACCTACGGTCTTGGCATTGAAGAACACGACAAGGAAGGCAGAGTAATTACTGCTGAATACGAAAACTTCTACTTGGTGACCGTCTACACTCCCAATTCCCAAAGGGAGCTGGCTCGTCTTGACTATCGTATGCAGTGGGAAGATGTGTTCCGTGCTTACCTGTTGGAACTGGATAAGAAGAAACCTGTCATTGTGTGCGGTGACTTGAATGTGGCAGCGGAAGAGATGGATTTGAAAAACCCTAAGACTAATCGTAAGAACGCAGGCTTCACTGATGAAGAGCGTGCTAAATTTAGAGAGCTGAAAGCCGCAGGCTTCGTTGACACTTTTAGGCACCTGCATCCTGAAGAGGTTAAGTACTCTTGGTGGAGTTATATGTTTAAGGCTCGTGAGAAGAACGCAGGTTGGCGTATTGACTACTTTGTAGTCTCTGAAAGAATTGCGGATAAGGTACAAGCCGCAGAAATTCACAACGAAATTTTTGGCAGTGACCATTGTCCCGTAAGCATTGTGATTGATTTATAATGTGGTGATGCAAAATGGATTTTAAAATTCAAGCACCCTTTGAGCCGGCAGGGGACCAGCCTCAAGCCATTGAGCAGTTGACGCAGGGCATAGAGCAGGGCTTACGGACCCAAGTGCTTCTTGGTGCAACGGGTACTGGTAAAACCTATACCATTGCCCAAGTGATAAACAAGGTTCGCAAACCGACGCTTGTTATCGCCCACAACAAAACCTTGGCGGCACAGCTTGCTAGTGAGCTGAAAGCCTTTTTCCCTGAAAACGCTGTGGAATATTTTGTTTCCTATTATGATTATTACCAACCGGAAGCCTACATTCCCCAGTCCGATACCTACATTGAAAAGGACGCGTCCATCAATGATGAAATTGATAAGCTGCGCCACAGCGCGACCAGCGCTCTCTTTGAAAGGCGAGACGTTATCATTGTTGCCAGCGTGTCCTGTATTTACGGCTTAGGTGCGCCTCAGGATTACTACGATATGGTATTGTCCCTGCGTTTGGGGCAAATCGTAGATAGACAAAAGATATTACATAAATTAGTAGAGATTCAATATGACCGCAATGACATTGACTTTAAACGTGGTACCTTTAGGGTACGGGGCGATGTTATTGAGGTTATTCCTGCTGCCTACGGAGAGAAGGCAGTGCGCATTGAGCTTTTTGATGACGAAGTTGACCGCATTATGGAGTTTGACGTGCTGACAGGAGAAATTCTTGCCCAACGTAACCACGTGGCAATCTTCCCTGCTTCCCACTATGTAACCAGTCGTGAAAATTTAGAGCGTGCCATGGAGGATATTAAGGTTGAACTGGCAGAGCGTTTAGATTTTTTGAACGAGCGTGGCAAGCTTTTGGAAGCACAGCGCTTGGAGCAACGTACCAACTACGATTTAGAGATGATGAACGAAATGGGCTACTGCTCCGGCATTGAAAACTATTCCCGCCATTTGGCAGGACGTAAGGCTGGGGAACCGCCTTTCACTTTGGTAAACTACTTCCCGAAGGATTTTCTCTTAGTTATTGATGAATCCCACGTTACCCTGCCCCAGATTAGGGCGATGTACGCAGGGGATAGAAGTCGTAAGGAAATGTTGGTGGAGCATGGCTTCCGTCTGCCCTCCGCCTTTGATAATAGACCGTTGACCTTTGACGAATTTCAAGAGCAGGTGAACCAAGTTGTTTACGTTTCTGCAACACCTGCCAAATATGAAATGGAGCAGACGGAACAGACCGTTGAACAAATCATTCGCCCCACTGGTCTTTTAGACCCGCAAATTGAAATTCGTCCCATTAAAGGACAGATTGATGATTTACTGGGAGAGATTAACAAAACTGCTGCCAAAGGTGAGCGTGTGCTTGTTACCACGCTGACCAAGCGTATGGCAGAGGATTTGACCGAATACTTGAAGCAGGCAGGAGTGCGTGTGCGTTACCTCCATTCTGAAATTGCTACCATCGAGCGTGCGGAAATCATTGACGCATTGCGTGGAGGCAAGTTTGACGTGCTGGTAGGCATTAACCTTTTACGCGAAGGCTTGGACTTGCCGGAGGTTTCTTTAATTGCCATCTTAGATGCGGATAAGGAAGGCTTCTTGCGTAGCGATACTGCTATGATTCAGACTATTGGTCGTGCGGCACGTAATGCCAACGGCAGAGTAATTATGTACGCTGACCGCATTACAGATAGTATGCAACGCGCCATTGACGAAACTAATCGTCGTCGTGAAAAGCAAGAAGCATATAATAAGGAACATAAGATTACGCCCAAGACTATTTACAAGGAGCAACGCCAGCTCATTAAGCTGACCAAGGTTGCAGAAGAGAGTGAAGCTGCCGATTACGCAGAGAAGGCGCTGAAGAAGAAGTCTACCAAAGAGTTGAACCGTCTGGCAAAAGAGTTGGAGCGTCGCATGCAGGAAGCTGCCAAGGCGCTGGACTTCGAGGCGGCGGCAGAGCTGCGTGACCGTTTAATTCTTGTAAAGGGGCAGTTAGGGCAACAATTATTGCCCAAGAAACGTAAATAAAAAAGATTTATAAATCTGTTTATGAGGATAAATCTATGCAAGAAAAGTTAATTGTAAAAGGTGCTAGGCAGCACAACTTGAAGAATATAACGGTAGAAATCCCAAGGGACAAGCTTGTCGTAATTACCGGGTTAAGCGGTAGCGGCAAATCCTCTTTGGCGTTCGACACCATTTATGCGGAGGGGCAACGTCGCTACGTGGAATCCCTTTCTGCTTACGCACGCCAATTTTTGGGACAGATGGATAAGCCGGAAGTGGATTACATCGAAGGCTTGAGCCCTGCCATTTCCATTGACCAAAAGACTACCAGCCGTAACCCTCGCTCCACCGTAGGTACTGTTACGGAAATTTACGACTATCTGCGCCTGCTCTTTGCCCGCGTAGGCGAGCCTCATTGTCCCTGCTGTGGTGAGCTTATTGAACAGCAAACCGTTCAGCAGATTGTAGACAGAGTGCTGGAAATGGAGCAAGGCACTAAGTTTATGATTATGGCTCCGCTGGTACGTGGTCGTAAGGGTGAGCACGTTAAGATTTTAGACGATATGCGTCGTGCCGGTTACGTGCGTATGTACGTGGACGGCGAAGTGCGCACCTTAGATGAAGAAATTAAGTTAGAAAAAAATAAAAAGCACAGCCTTTCCGTTGTTATCGACCGTTTGGCAGTGCGCGAGGGTATTCAGCAGCGTTTGTCCGATTCTGTAGAAACTGCCTTGAAATTGGCAGATGGCTTCGTGGAAGTGGCAACCTTAGGTGACAAGGCAGAGGTACAGCTTTTTAGCGAGCATTTCGCCTGCAACGAGTGTGGTATTAGCTTGCCTGCCATCGAACCGCGTCTTTTCTCCTTTAACAATCCATATGGTGCTTGCCCTGTGTGCACTGGTTTGGGTATGAATATGGAGTTTGACAAGGCGCTGATTATTCCCGACGGAAGCAAGTCCTTTGCAGAAGGTGTCATCGCTTCCTTGAGTAACAATATGAACTCCTATCGTATGAAGCAGCTGGGTGCGGTGCTTAGTGCTTACGGCTACGACTTTGATAGCACTTGGGACAGCTTGTCGGAAGAAGTGCAACGCCTTTTGTGGGAAGGCACTGGCGAGCAGAAATACAGCTTCTGGTACGAAAATTTAATGGGGGAAACCCGCCTCCACGAAACTACCTTTGACGGTATTCTTCCTATTATGAAGAAGCGTTATCGTGAAGCCTTTAGCGATAGCATGCGTCAGGATTTGGAAGAGTTCATGACTAGTACTCCTTGTCCTGAATGTCACGGCTCCCGTCTGAAACCGGAAGTGCTTTCCATTTTAGTTGGCGGTAAGAATATTTGTGAAGTTACTGCCTTAACCGTCCGTGACTGCATGAAATTTTTTGAAGAGCTACAGCTGAGTAACCGTCAGCAAACCATTGCCCGTCAAGTTTTGAAAGAGATTATGGCGCGCTTAAAATTCCTCAACGACGTAGGCCTAGATTATTTAACCTTGGATAGAAGCGCTGGCACACTTTCCGGTGGCGAAGCCCAACGCATTCGTCTTGCTACCCAAATTGGTAGCGGTTTGACAGGTGTACTCTACATTTTGGACGAGCCTTCCATTGGCTTGCACCAACGTGATAATAGCAAGCTTCTGGAAACTTTGAAACATTTGCGTGACTTGGGGAACACCCTGCTCGTAGTTGAACACGATGAGGAAACCATGTACGCGGCTGATGAAATCTTGGACATTGGCCCAGGTGCAGGTGAGCACGGCGGTGAGATTGTTGCTCAAGGCGATGTGGAATCTATAAAATTGGTGGAAGACTCCGTAACGGGGCAGTACCTTAGTGGTCGCAAGTTTATTCCCGTTCCGAAAAAGCGTCGTGAAAATGACGGACGCTTCATCTCCATTAAGGGTGCCCGTGCCAACAATTTAAAGAATATTAACGTAGATATTCCTTTAGGCGTGTTTACCGTGGTAACTGGCGTAAGCGGTAGCGGTAAATCCACCTTGATTAACGATATTTTATATAATGCACTGGGCGCGAAGCTTCACGGTGTAAGACTGCGTCCTTCTGAACACGATACCATTGAAGGCATCGAGTACACGGACAAGGTAATCAATATTGACCAGTCTCCCATTGGTCGCACTCCTCGCAGTAACCCTGCAACGTACACAGGAGTATTCGATTTTATCCGTGAGCTGTTCAGCCAGACTAACGAAGCCAAAATGCGTGGCTACAAGCCGGGACGCTTTAGCTTTAACGTGAAGGGCGGTCGCTGTGAAGCTTGTCGTGGTGACGGCGTAAACAAAATTGAAATGAATTTTTTGCCGGACGTGTACGTTCCTTGCGAAGTGTGCCACGGTGCGCGCTATAACCGTGACACCTTAGAGGTACATTACAAGGGTAAGACTATTGCGGAAGTTTTGGATATGACCGTTTCAGAAGCACTGGAGTTTTTCAAGAACCTGCCTCGCATTGCCCGCAAGCTGGAGGTTTTAGAGGACGTTGGCTTGGGCTATATTCACCTTGGACAAGCGGCAACAACTCTTTCCGGTGGTGAAGCTCAACGTGTAAAACTGGCAACGGAGCTTTCCAAACGCAGTACTGGTCGCACCATTTACATTCTGGACGAACCTACAACCGGTCTTCACATTGCTGACGTGCATAAGCTTTTGGAGGTTTTGCAACGCTTGGTAGATGCTGGGGACAGCGTGGTTGTTATTGAACATAATTTGGACGTAATCAAAACTGCGGACTACATCATTGACCTTGGACCCGAAGGTGGCGACAAGGGCGGTACCTTGGTAGCCTGCGGTACTCCCGAAGAAGTGGCAAAGGTTAAAGCTTCTTACACTGGTCAATATGTGAAGCAGGCTTTGGCGCAAGCTAAGAAAAATGGGTGGTATAAATGACAGCTGAAAATTTCAGCGAAAAAATTCAACAAGCTTTAGCAGTACTGCCTGATAAACCGGGCGTGTATTTGATGCACGATGCTCACGGTAAAGTAATTTACGTGGGCAAGGCAGTAGTGCTGAAAAATAGGGTGCGCAGTTATTTTCGCAACCTTGCTTCCCACACGCCAAAGGTGCGTGCCATGGTGGAGAAGATTGCGGAATTTGAAACTATCGTTACCAGTAGCGAAGTTGAAGCGCTGATTTTAGAATGTAATTTAATAAAGAAGTATCGTCCTCGTTACAACATAATGCTCAAGGACGATAAGACATATCCCTTTTTGAAGGTGACGGTCAACGAGGACTTCCCTCGAATTTATGTAACTCGTCGCCAACAAAGGGACGGTGCCAAATATTACGGCCCTTACGCTGATGTGGGGGCGATGCACGATACGGTGAAGCTGTTGCGCAGTATGTTTCCCCTGCGAACTTGTCGCAAGATGAACCCGGATAGACCTTGCCTAAACTATCACATCAAGCGTTGCCTTGCTCCCTGCGCAGGTTACGTTAGTCGTGAGGAATATGGCAATATGATTAAGTCCGTGTGTATGGTGCTGGACGGAAGAACTACGGAGCTGGAGCGTGACCTCAAGCGCCGCATGCAGGAGGCTGCGGATAATTATGCTTTTGAAGAGGCGGCGCGTTTGCGTGACCAGTTGCAGGCAGTAACCCGCCTTAATGAACAGCAAAAGGCAGTTACAGGTAGTGGCGGCGACATGGACGTCATTGGCTTTGCCAAGGATACTACGGGCATTTGCCTACAGATATTCTTTGTGCGTAAAGGTAAGCTCATTGGTCGTGACAACTTCTTTTTACCCGACGGTGGCGAGGCAGAAGAGGAAGTTATGTCCGCTTTTGTGAAGCAGTACTACAACGAGGCAACCTTCATTCCCAAAGAGATAGTTGTTCCCTATTTGCCTGATGAGGAAGAAAAACAGCTTATTGAAATTTGGCTAGCAGATAAAGCTGGTCGTAAGGCAGAACTTATTTTGCCCCAACGTGGTGTAAAGCGGGAGCTTCTTTTCCTCGCCAATGACAATGCTAAAAAATTACTGGAAGAACGGTTGCGTAAGGGAAGCCTTTCCTTGAAGGATGACCTTGCCGCAGCAGAAGAGCTGCAACTGGCGCTTGCTTTGCCTAATCCGCTGGAACGTATGGATTGCTTTGACATCTCTCACACTCAAGGTAGCGAGACCGTTGCTTCCATGGTTGTGTTCCGTAACGGTAGCATTAGCAAGAAGGATTACCGCAAATATAAAATTGTTTCTGCGGAAGGCAAGCCTGACGATTTCAAATCCATGCAAGAGGTTGTATACCGCCGTTACAAGGATTACGAGGATTTGCCAAGCTTGGTAGTAATTGACGGTGGCAAAGGTCAACTGAGCTCTGCCCTTGAGGTTATTCGTGGCTTGGGCTTGCACGATCTGCCTGTTGTGGGTTTGGCGAAACGTGAGGAAGAAATATTTATCCCCGGTCAAAGCGAAAGTATTTTGCTGGATAGGGATAGTGCTTCTCTCCATTTAATTCAACGTATCCGCGACGAGGCGCATCGTTTTGCAATTACATTCCACCGCAAGCTGAGAGGGAAGCGTAATCTTGTTTCAGTGCTTGACCACGTGGAGGGCATTGGCCCCAAGCGTAGGCAGGAGCTGTGGAAAAAGTTTAAGACACTTGATGCCATGAAGCAGGCAAGTGTGGAAGAATTGGCTGCTGTTGAGGGAATGAACTATCCTGCGGCTCAGACTTTGTACGATTTCTTCCGTATGGAGCTTTTGGACAAGAAGGAAGCTTTACGCTAACATAAATTTTTCACACTTTGCATATTGAAACGATAGATTATCTATGCTATAATAAAGATGCAAAGAAAAGATAAGAGGTGAGTCCAATGAAAAAGTATATCTGTAATGTATGTGGTTATGTTTATGATCCCGAAGTAGGGGATCCGGATAACGGCGTTGTTGCCGGCACTGCTTGGGAGGACGTTCCTGCAGAGTGGGTTTGCCCTCTGTGTGGTGTAGGTAAAGACGATTTTAGTGAAGAAGCGTAAATAAAAATAAATATAACTAATGAGGCTCTGCGGTGTGCGCGGAGCCTTAATTTTTTTTTTTTTTTTTTGCTTTACTCATGTTCTAACAGAAAGTATTTTGTATACATAACTGTTGAATGTGTAAATCAATGGATTTTTCGTTTATAATTATAAACGAAATTTTTACTTGGAGGGATATATTATGATGATTATGTTGGGCGTAGCAATCGTTCTTGGTGTAATTTGGTTGCTGTTAAAACGCCATGAATCCAGAATGGTTTTGATTGCTGCTGGTATTTTGATGTGCTGCTTGGGTGGTAAACCGATGGCGGCGCTTGATGCTTTCGCTAAAAGTATGACTAGCGCAGGTTTGATTACTTCTGTTTGCTCTTGCATGGGTTTTGCTTGGTGCATGAAATACACCGGTTGCGATAAACACTTGGTTGTTGCGATTGGTAAAGTTCTGAAAAAGATGGGTTTCTTGCTTATCCCCGGTGCAACCATTGCAACCTTTATCGTTAACATTGCTATTCCCAGTGCTGCAGGCTGCAGTGCTGCTGTAGGCGTAATTTTTATTCCTATTATGATGTCTGCAGGCGTTCATCCTGCTATGGCTGCTGCTGCTGTTAAATCCGGTACTTATGGTTCTATGTTGAATCCTGGTTTGTTGCACAATGGCGTAGTTGCTAAATTGGCAGGCGTTACCATTCCTGAAGTTATTGCAACTCATATGCCTGCTACTGTTGCTGGCGTTATCGTTGCTGCTGTTACCTTGACCATTGTTGCTCTTTTCTTGAAAGAAAACAAAGGCTATGTTCCTGCTGATGGTGAAGTTACTAATGAAGATTTGAGCGTTAATCCGCTTTATGCTTTGATGCCGTTGCTTCCTATCATCATCTTGGTTTTGGGTAATACTAAAGTAGTTCCTGCTTTCAAAATGGGCGTTCCCCAAGCTATGATTATCGGTGCTATTGCTGCTTTGGCTGCAACTCGCAAAAGCCCTGTTAAATTGACCAAATCCTTCTTCGATGGTATGGGCGATGCTTATGCAAACATCATCGGTATTATCATTTCCGTAGGCGTTTTCGTAGCTGGCTTGAATGCTCTTGGCTTGATTAAAGCGCTGATTAACTGGATGCTCAATTCCAGCGGTATCGTTAAGGTTGCTTCTGCGGTTGGGCCCTTCTTGCTGGCTCTCATCTCCGGTAGTGGCGACGCTGCGACTGTAGCGTTTAACGAATCTGTAACTCCTCACGCTGTTGAGTTTGGTCTGAACACCATTAATATGGGTACTATGGCAGCATTGGGTGGCACTCTTGGTCGTACCATTTCCCCGATTGCGGGCGCTACCATTATCTGCGCAGGCATTGCAGGCGTAGATCCCATGGAAGTTTGCAAACGTAATGCTCTCGGTATCGTGCTGGCATTGATTGTTGGCATGATTCTCTTGGTATTCTAATCTTAATTAAAAATAATCCACCTTGCTTTTGTGGCAGGGTGGATTACTTGTATATATCTTTATTTTATAGCTATCATGTAATTGTGAGGAGGGTGTCATTATGGCAAAGTTTTCTGTTGCTGCTGTTGGCGACTTTATGTTAGTACAAAGAATTCATCCTGAAGATAAAAGTGCTTTGGCGATTAAAGAGCTTATCGCTGATGCAGATGTGCGTTTCGTAAATTTAGAAATGCAAATCCACGATTTTGAAGTTTATCCTGCTTCCGAAAGTGGCGGTACTTGGGCAGCAGGTCGTCCTGCGGCGTTGGACGATTTGAAATGGATGGGCTTTAACCTTTTGGCTACTGCTACCAACCATTCTTTGGACTACGGTCAAGAAGGTTTGAAGAAAACCATTGAACATTTGAACGCAAGAGATTTTGTTTACGCAGGCATTGGCAATAATCTTACGGAAGCAAGCATGCCTAAATATTTAGATACTCCCGAAGGCAGAGTAGGCTTTATTAGCACTTGCTCTTCCGGTCCTAATTGGAACATTGCTAGCAATCCCAGTGGTACCAATGTTGGTCGTCCCGGTATGAATATGTTGCGTTTTGACAGCGTTAACTATGTTTCTGCAGAAGATATGGAAACATTGAAAGCAATCGTTGAAAAAACTTATGTTAATGCCAACACCAATCTTTTAACTCGCGAAGGCTTCCTCAAGCCGTCTAAATATTATTCCGTTGGCAATGCTAAGTTTGACGTGGGTGAACCCGGTACCAACACTTACTGCAACGCTCGCGATTTGAATCGTATTATCTCCTACGTGAAGGACGCTCACCGTCAAGCAGATACTGTCCTCGTAAGTCACCACGGTCACGAAATGCGTGGTACTGATAAACAAAAGGCTGCTTCTTTTATGCACGATTATGCTCGTGCTTGTATTGACGCGGGTGCAGACGCTTTCTTAGGTCATGGTCCCCACATTTTGCGTGGTATTGAAATTTACAAGGGCAAGCCTATTTTCTATTCCTTGGGCGACTTCTTCCTGCAAAATGATTCTGTGGAATGTCAACCGCCTGAGTTTTACGAAAAATATGGCGTAGACAGCTTCGCTCCTGTTTCCGAAGCCTTTGCTGCTCGTAGTGAAAACGATACCAAGGGCTTGATGCTTGACCGCTTGGCTTTGGAATCTGTCATCGTTAAGTTTAACATTGTTGACAATGTTATCAAAGAAGTTCTGCTTTATCCCATCACCTTGGGCTTGGATAAATCTCGCTCTCGCAAAGGTCGTCCGGAGCTGGCAGACGAAGAAAATGGTACTCGCATTCTGCAAGAGTTCCAAGGCTTGTGCGACGAATATGGAACCAAGATTATTATTGAAAAAGGTCTTGGCAAAATTATCCTCTAAAAAATAAAATTAGGCACACTATGTAGCGCTCGTTAATGGATTGCAGATAGTGTGCCTTTGTTTTTAGTTTTATTTTTCTACAATAGTGTACTCTTCCAAGGCTTGGAGCAGTTCGTTGGAATTAGCAGGGTGCTTTGCGCACAAATCTTGCAGTGCGGCGAAGTTCTTCAGCTCCTTGCCCCAAAGGAAGCAGTCGTCGTCATTATATGCGGCAACCACAATGGATTTTTTTCTGTCGCAGGGAGTTTTGCCCAAGTCGTCAGTGAGCATAATGTAAGCATCGTCAAAGTCCATACCGTACACAGTTATTTTTTCTTCGGGGGTATCGTCTTCCCAAAAGCCAAGTTTTTCAAAATCAGCAGCAGTAATTTCCATACAATCTACCTCGCTTTTTATTTGCTACCAATATAATAAAACATTTTCCTTTCTTTGTCGAATGTTGCGAAGGAAAAAAGTATTGCAATGTAGTATAATAAAGGGAACGATGATTTTGAAAGGAGGTTGTGCCGTGAAGAAGAAAAAGTTTGGCAGCGGTCTGTTGCAAGTAGAATTTGTATGTCCTAAATGCGGAAAGAAGCTGGCATGGGCATTGCCTACCTCTGAAATGAATTGTCCTAAATGTGGTACTTGGGTTACGTCCCGTAACCGTAAGGTAGAAAACACTTTGTATTTACCTTTGGATAGTGACCAAATGGTATTATTTGCTTGAATGGGGGATTGAACATGGAAAAAATTTGGCAAGCAGCGCAAGGTTTACAAGAAGAATTAGTTGTAATGCGCAGAGATTTACATAAACATCCGGAATCTGGCTGGACAGAATTTAGAACTGCCAGCATTGTTGTCAAGGAACTGGAAAAATTAGGTTATGCCGTGGCTTACGGCGCAGAAGTTGTGGACGAAGCTTCTATGATGGGTGTGCCTAGCGAAGCAGATTTGCAAAAATATATGGAACGCGCAATCAGCGAAGGTGCTGACGAAGCAGTTGTTGCTAAAATGGCAGGTGGCAAAACTGGCGTAGTTGCAGTTTTAGATAGTGGCAAGCCTGGTAAAACTGTTGGCTTCCGTTTTGATATGGACTGCAACGACGTAGAAGAATATGCTGGCGCAGACCACCGCCCCATGCAAGAAGGCTTTAACTCTTGCCATGCCAACGCAATGCACGCTTGCGGTCACGATGGTCACGTTACTGTGGGTCTTGCTGTGGCAAAGCTTTTGGCTGAACACAAGGACGAACTGGTTGGTAAAGTTAAGCTTATCTTCCAACCTGCAGAAGAAGGCGTACGTGGTGCTTACGCTATGATTAACGCAGGCGTAGCAGATGACATTGATTATTTCTTCGGCGGTCACATTGCTTTTAAGGCTACTACTGACGATAGCTTGGTATGTTTAACTGACGGCTTCCTTGCAACTACTAAACTTGACGCTGTTTATAAAGGTGTTTCTGCTCACGCAGGCTTAGCGCCCCAAGACGGCAAGAATGCACTTCTTGCTGCAGCGCAAGCAAGTATTTCTTTACACAGCATTTCCCGTCACGGTAAAGGTGCTTCTCGCATTAACGTTGGCGTGCTGAATGCAGGTACTGGTCGTAACGTACTGCCTGACATTGCAGTTTTAAAGATGGAAACCCGTGGTGCAACTACTGAAATCAACGAGTATATGGTTGGCGAAGCAAAACGTATGCTGCAGGCTGCCGCTGATTTGTACGATGTAAGCGTAACCATTACTAAAGCTGGTAGTGCTCCTGCTTGCGTAGCAGATTTTGAATTGGCAAAAGAAGTAGAAGAAATTGCTAAGGCTTCCGGTCAATACAAAGAAATAATTGACTATATGGATATGGGTGGCAGTGAGGACTGTGCTTACTTCATGGAACGAGTACAAGCAAATGGCGGACGTGCTCTTTATATGATGTATGGCGCAACTATTGCAGCTGGTCACCACAATAGCCATTTTGATTTTAACGAAGTTTGCCTGTGGAAAGCAGCTGGTTTGCTCTCTACCTTGGCAATCGCATACACTCATAAATGATTTACTTTAAATTATCCTGCTTGACAATTTTTAGACATAAATCTTTGTTAAGCTGATGTCTAAGAAATTGTTATGGAGGAATTGGTTATGAAAATGTTGAAAAAAATCTTTTTGTTGGCGTCTTGCTCCTGCCTTCTCGTAGCAGGTGACGCATTTGCTAATGCCAACAGCTTTGAAAATAAAGTAGTGCCTGTTACTAAGGCGCAAGCTCAGGCGGTGGAAGAAGTGCTTTTTACTACTGGTGAAATTGTTGAAGTAACTGAAAATAGCATCGTCGTAAAAGGCGAGAACGGTCTTATCTCCGCAATGCTTACTGATAAAACTTACCTGCTCAACGGTAAAAACGGCAAGGCTAAAAAATTAAGCAGCTTTAAAGTTGGCAAAGAGGTTACTGTTTACCACTCTCCTAAGATGACTAGAAGTATTCCTGCCCAAACAGAAGCTTTTGCCATTATCTTAGGTGCTAACGACGAAAAGCAAGGCAAGTTCTTCGTAGTGGATGAAGTTACTTTGTCTGAAGATGGCGAGTATGTAAGCGTTATTGATACTAACCAAAGCTTGGTTGCTACCATTGATAAAAAGGCTAACAAAAACTACGCTGAAATCACAGCGGGGGACAATCTGGTAATTTGGTACAATATGATGACCATGAGTATTCCGGCGAAAACCAACGCTCAAAAGGTAGTAGTTTTGCCTGTACGAGAGTAAATGTGAAGGGGATTGTTTGTGATGAAAATTTTTATGGATACCGCTAACGTGGAAGAAATTTCCAGATTTGTAGATTGGGGCGTTGTGTACGGCGTTACCACCAACCCCAGCTTAATTGCTAAAACCGGACGTACTCAAGCAGAAGTTATTCCTGAAATCGCTAAGCTTGTAGAAGGTCCTGTTAGTGCAGAAGTAATTAGCACTGAATGTCAAGGTATGGTGGAAGAAGCTCGTAAGCTGGTGCAAATTGCAGAGAACATTGTTATTAAAATTCCCTGCATTCCCGAAGGCTTGAAAGCTGTTAAAATTTTGAGTGCGGAAGGCATCAAGACCAATGTCACCTTGGTGTTCAGTATGTCCCAAGCTCTTATGGCTGCTCGTGCCGGTGCTACCTACGTTAGCCCCTTTATCGGACGTTTGGACGACATTGGCGAAGACGGTGTGCTGCTGGTAAAAAATATTGTAGAAGCTTTTAAACTTTATGGTATTGAAACTGAAGTTATTGCTGCAAGCATTCGTAATTTGGCACATGTTGATGCAGTAATGCTTAC
>JAGAPX010000035.1 GCA_017623055.1 Phascolarctobacterium sp. | reverse complement strand
GGGTGCACGTAAATTGCGCAGCTGGATTGAATGTCCTTTGCTGGACTTGGGTAAAATTTACGAGCGCCAAGATGCGGTAGCAGAACTTTTAGATAACACTACTTTGCGTGAGGCGGTGGTAGAGCGTTTGAAGGCTATCTACGATTTGGAACGTATTGTTTCCAGATTGGAAGTAGGTAGTGCCAACGCTCGTGACCTTGTTTCCCTGCGTACTTCTTTGGCAGTTTTGCCGGAAGTAAAAGCGGTGCTGGCAAATTGTAAGAGCCGTAAACTGCAAAAGATTTATAATAACCTTCACGTCCACGAGGAGATTTACAGCGCACTTGACGCTGCCATCGTAGACGAACCGCCCTTTTCCGTACGTGAAGGCGGTATGATTAAGACTGGTTATAACGCAGAGCTGGACGAGCTGCACCTTATTGCCAAGGATAACAAGTCTTGGATGCAAAACTTCGAGCAAAAAATTAAAGAAGAAACCGGTATCAAGACCATGAAGGTTGGTTTCAACAAAGTTTTTGGCTATTACATTGAGGTTAGCAAGGGTCAAAGCGAAAACGTACCTGACTACTTCGTGCGCAAGCAAACCCTCGTCAATGCGGAGCGCTACATTGTTCCCGAACTGAAGGACTTTGAAAATAAAATCTTGGGCGCTAAAGAAAAGATTGAACAGCTGGAATACTATCTCTTTAGCCAATTACGTGAGATGATTCGCTCCAAGATTAGCGAAATTCAAGAAACTGCCCGCGCACTGGCAACTGTGGACGTACTTACTTCCCTTGCCATTGTGGCGTACAAATATAACTACATCCGCCCCGAACTTAATAACGGAGGCGAAATTAAGATTACCGACGGACGTCACCCCGTTGTGGAACGCTTGTTAGAAAAAGAAATTTTCGTTCCCAATAACGTGAACCTGAATAATAGCGATGAGAGCATGATTGTTATTACCGGTCCCAACATGGCAGGTAAGTCTACTTATATGCGTCAGGTTGCTCTTTTGGTATTGATGACCCAAATGGGTAGCTTTATTCCTGCTCGTCAAGCAAGCGTTTGCCCCGTTGATAAAATCTTTACCCGTGTTGGTGCCAGTGACGACCTTGCCACCGGACAAAGTACTTTTATGGTAGAAATGAACGAGGTGGCGCAAATCCTGCGCTACGCTACTAAGGACAGCCTAATTATTCTGGACGAGGTTGGTCGTGGCACCAGTACCTTTGACGGAATGAGCATTGCTAAATCTGTTATGGAATACATTCACGGTAAGATTAAGGCAAAGACCTTGTTTGCAACCCACTACCACCAATTGATTGCTTTGGAAGATGAACTTAGTGGTGTGAAAAATTATTCCGTTGCTGTTAAAGAGCGTGGTAACGATATTGTTTTCCTGCGTCGCATTATCGCAGGTGGTACTGATAGAAGCTATGGCGTTCACGTAGCACGCTTGGCTGGTTTGCCCAAGAAGGTTTTAGATAGAGCCAACGAAATTTTGCAGGAGTATGACCGTTGTGAAGGTGGTTTGTACCCTGTGAAGCAGGCTCCCGTTGTGGAAGAAGCTCCTCAAATGATGGGTAGCTTGTTCAGCAGTGGCTTGGCTGACCAAATTTTGAAGCTTGATGTTATGAGCATGACACCCATCGAAGCAATGAACGCTTTGTATAAATTACAGGAGGAAGCAAGAAAGGAGAGCGGTAGATAATGGAAATTAAAAACGTACAGCTTTTAGATACCAATACCGCCAACCAGATTGCTGCAGGCGAAGTAGTAGAGAAGCCTGCTTCTGTAGTTAAGGAATTAGTAGAAAATGCCTTGGATGCTGGTGCGGACAAGGTGGAAGTAACCATCTTTGCAGGTGGTACGGAATATATCCGTGTTGTAGATAATGGTAGCGGTATGACGGAGGAGAACGCTAAACTTGCAGTTCTGCGCCACGCTACCAGCAAGATTACCACAGCGGAAGATTTGATGAGCTTAAATACCTTAGGCTTCCGTGGTGAAGCGTTGCCCAGTATCGCCTCTGTTTCCAATTTCACTCTGCTGACCCGGCCTGAAAGCGAGGAGTTTGCAACTTCCATTCGCATTGACGGTGGGGAGAATATGGAATGCAGTAGTGCAGGTGGTAATGCAGGTACTACTATTATTGTAGAAAACCTTTTCTTCAACGTGCCTGCCCGTCGTAAATTTTTAAAAACTGTTGCCACAGAAGGTCGCTACATCAGCGAGCTGCTCACTAAGCTTGCCCTGTCCAGACCTGACGTGCGCTTTAAACTTACTAACAACGATAAAGAAGTGCTCTCTACACCGGGAGATGGGGATTTAACTTCCACTATTCGCTCCCTGTACGGCAAGAACGTGGCGGAAGAACTGCTCGCTGTTGATTTTAAAGATGATAAAATTAAAATCACTGGTTATATTGGCAAGCCTACCTTGCTGAAAGGCACTCGCCAATGGCAAACTCTTTTCGTAAACGGTCGTATGATTGGTAACAAGATGATTGCCAAAGCCATTGACCACGCTTACCAATCCCAAATTCCCAAAAGTGGTTTCCCCTTTGTGGTGCTGAACATTACCGTGGATACTGCTTCCATTGACGTAAATGTGCATCCTCAAAAAAGTGAGATTAAATTCAGCGACGAAAGCACTGTTTATAAGGCAATGTATAAAGCGTTGACCGATGCTTTGACCAAGCCCATGAGTGCGAAAAAGGCAGAGGTTACTTTGCTGGAAGATTCCGAGTTGAACGTTTTTGTTCCGGAAGAAAAGGCTGCTCCTGTTTTTGCAGCTCCTGCTTACGAAGCAAAGCCTAGCGTTAAATACGAACCTCCCAAGCCCCAAGTTTTTGAACCTATTTTCAAAAGCGATGCTGGCATGGGTGATATCTTCAAAACTCCTGAAAGAGTTGTGGAAAAAGAAACTGTTCCTACCAGTAAGGGTTATACTCCTAATGTGTTTAAGCAAAAGGACTATACCTACGTGGCAACCCAAGAGCCTGTGTTTACTATCAACGAAGCTCGTGAAGAGTTTGCCAAGAGCGAGCCGTTAGCTACTGCTCCTGTGGAAGCAATCTCTTTTACTGATACTGATAGCGGCGTGGATACCATTTGGCCCATTGGTCAGGTGGATAAAACCTTTATCATCGCTCAATCAGAAGATGCTTTGTACTTGATTGACCAGCACGCTGCCCACGAACGGATTTTGTTTGACAAGCTGATGGCTGCCAAAGGCGAAATTCCTGCTCAACAATTGTTGATGCCTCTTTATATTGATATGCAATCCCAAGATATTGCTCTAATCGAAGAACATCAAGAGGAGTTTCTGCGTTTGGGCGTGGATATTGCTGCTGCTGGCGAAGCAATGCTTAGAATTAGCAGCTTGCCTACGGATATTAAGGCGGACGATGCAGAAGAATTTATTTTAGAAATCAGCAAGATGCTTCGTGAAATGCGTACCATAAATCCCGCAGATTTGCGCCAAGAGGTACTGCATATGACCGCTTGCAAAGCTGCTATTAAAGCTGGACAGCTTCTGAATATGAGACAAATGCGCCAGCTGATTATTGACCTTTGCAATACGGAGCATCCCTTTACCTGTCCCCACGGTCGTCCCTGTATGATTGAGATTACTACGGACGAATTGTATAAAATGTTCAAAAGGACGGGTTTTTAAGATGCGCTTTGCAGTTACCGCAGGGCGTAAGGGCAGTGGAGATTTGCTGAACGCTGCCAAAGAATGGGCTACCTATTTTAACGTGCCTTATATTGAGCGCGCTTCAAAGGGTAGCTTAGAAGAATTACGTCAGCAAAATAATTTAGATGCAATTTTAGTTGCAACAGCGGACGGACCGCAGATATATAATAATGAAGGAACTTTCTTCTATCATCCGGGAATGGCTGTCCTGCGCTTGCAACGTTTAAAGAATAATGAGCACGACCATTTCGCGCAAGCCTTAGAATTGCGAGAAGGTATGCGTGTTTTAGACGGAACCTTGGGCTTGGCAGGAGATGCTGCCATTGCCAGCTATTTAGTTGGTGAAAAGGGGAAAGTCGTGGGGGTAGAGGCTTCCATTTTATTACACTTTGTTGTGGAAAATGGCTTACGCTCCCACGAAGCAGAAGACCCTGATTTAACCAACGCTCTCCGTCGCATTACAACAGTGCAGGCAACTGCAGAGGAATACCTTGAAACCTGCGAGGCAGATTCCTTTGACGTGGTGTACTTTGACCCAATGTTCCGTTATCCCGTGCAGGGGTCATCTGCAATGGAGCCTTTGCGCCCCGTTGCTTATGAAAAGCCTTTGAATCAGCGTACCATTGAGCTGGCGCTGAAGGCTGCACCCAAAATTGTTATTAAAGAACGCAGTGAAAAGATTCTGCGAGAATATGGTTGTACAGAAATTTTAGGTGGACGTTATAGTCGCATCAAGTTTGGTATTATAAGGAGGTGAGGCAGTGAAGGAAAGAGTTGCAGTTATTTTAGGACCAACGGCTACAGGCAAAAGTCATTGCGCTATTGAGCTTGCCAAGCGTTTAAATGGCGAGATTATTTCCGGAGACTCTATGTACGTTTATCGTGGTATGGATATTGGCACTGCTAAACCTACGGCAGAAGAGCTGGCAGAAGTTCCTCATCACCTTGTAGATATTCTTCCTGCTGATGCCAAGTTTGACGTGGTTGATTTTAAAGAACGTTCAGAATTTCTGATCAAAGACATTAACGCACGAGGCAAGCTGCCCATCATCGCAGGTGGTACTGGCTTGTATATTAAGGCGCTTCTTGAAGGTTATGCCTTTAACAGTGTGGAAGCTAACGAAGATATACGCCAAGAGTTGGAGCAATTTGCTATGGAGCAAGGCAAGGAAGCGCTTCACGCCCGCCTTGCAGAGCTGGACCCAGAGGCAGCTGAACGCCTGCATTTTAATGATACCCGTCGTGTGATTCGCGCCATTGAAGCTGCTACTAAGGGTGAAGCAGTGAACCAGTACGGAGCTGAGGAAATGCCCTTTGATGCGGTAGTCTTTGGCTTGAATATGCCTCGCGAAATTTTGTACGAGCGCATTAATAGACGTGTGGATATTATGCTAGAGCAGGGTCTTGAAGCAGAAGTACGTCGTCTTTTGGACGAAGGTGTGCCTACGGATTGCCAATCCATGAAAAGCATAGGCTACCGTCAAATGCTGTGGTACCTTGTTGACGGCATGGATTACGATTTTGCAGTAGATAAATTAAAGCAGGCAACTCGTAACTTTGCCAAACGACAGGTTACCTTTTACAAGCGTATGCCTTATATAAAATGGTACGAGCTTGATGCTGAACCTAATTATGAAATTGTGGTGAACAGCATGGAGCAAACTCTTGTAGAAAAATTTAAACTGGTATAGAATTATATGTAGATAAATGTTTTGGAGGGGTTCTAATGATTAACAACAATAAACCCGCGATGAATTTACAAGATAGCTTCTTAAACCATGTACGCAAAGAAAACTTGGGCGTTGTCATTTACCTGATGAACGGTTTTCAACTGCGAGGTTTGGTAAGAGGCTTCGATAATTTTACCGTTATTATTGAAAACGATGGAAAGCAACAGCTGGTGTATAAGCATGCTATTTCTACTATCGCTCCGGCGACCAATATCACCATCATGCAACCTGAAAAGAAGGATTAATTTATAATGAAGCAAAAAAGGAAAACGGTTCCCGTTTTCCTTTTTTAAGTGATGTATTATGTTCGACTACAAAAAACTTTTTTTAGAATATTTAACTGTAGAGCTTGGCTTGTCGCCTAACACAGTTGCTGCCTACGAGCGAGACCTGCGCTTGTTGCAAAAGGCATTGAAGCTGGAAACTGACGAGCAGCTTGCCAACGTGAAGCGTTCTCAGCTGTTGGGTTATTTATCCCAACTAAAGGCGCAAGGACGCAGTGCTGCTACCATTGCTCGCAAGCTGGCGGCGATTAAGGCGTTTTATCGCTTCTTGGCTGCGGAACGCTACATTAACGTAGATCCTGCAGAAGTTATCGAAGCGGCGAAGAAAGGTTTGCACTTGCCCAAAGTTCTTAGCGTTGAGGAAATTGAACAGCTCCTTGACGAGCCTAACCTTGGTACCTTGGAAGGCTATCGTGATAGGACTATGCTAGAAGTTCTTTACGCAACAGGTATGCGTGTTTCTGAACTTGTGAGCGTTCCCGTAAGTAGTGTTAATTTACAAATGCAGTATCTTATCGCTTACGGTAAAGGCAATAAGGAACGCATCATTCCCTTGGGAAGCATTGCTGTTAAATTTTTGCAGAAATATTTAGAAGAAGTAAGACCTCAATTAATTAAGGAAGAAAACTCCAAAGTAAATACTTTGTTTTTAAATAAGTGGGGCAATCCAATGAGCCGAATGAGTTTTTACACGCTCATTAAGGCTTATGGTAGAAGCGCTGGTATTAGTAAGGATATAACTCCTCACGTACTGCGTCATTCTTTTGCCACACATTTATTAGATAATGGTACTGACCTTAGAGTAGTACAAGAACTTTTAGGACACGCAGATATTTCTACAACACAGATATATACGCATTTGACTAATAAGCGTTTGCGTGAGGTGTATGCTAAAGCGCATCCGCGTGCTTGATAGAAAAAGGGGAGGGTAAAAATGGCAAAACGTAGAAGAAAAAAGGCTTCCAACAAAACAAGCCTGTGGATTTTACTGGCGATTGTTGCCGTACTGACCGTGATGGCTGGTATGTTCTATGCGTCCATCAGTGGTAACAAGGAAGTTGTGGAAGTTAAACCCGGTGATAAAAAAGAAATCGTTAGCTTACTGGATGAATCCGTAGAGGCACAACGCATCTTAGATGGCATTCTGTTGCAAAAAAATAATTGGCAGCTCATTGAAAAAGAACGTGGCGTTAAGACCATTGAGGTTGAAGGCTCCAATGCTGCTGTAAAAGTAAATACCCGTACCTTGGCAATTGGTATTCCTGTTTCCGTAGATTTGAAGGATGCAGGTAGATGGGTACAAGCTAAAGCGACTGGCAAAGGCTTGGCATATATTTCTGGTGAACCTAGCACCTACAAAGGTTGGGATTCTTACAAACTGCAATTAGGCGTTCCGGCAAAGGCTGGTGGTGTTAGCAAGAAGTTTACCACCGATACCATTTTCTTCTTTTATAATACTAATCTTGGTGATAAAGGTAAGGATGTTATCAGTCCGCCTGCTGTTAAAGAAGAATTTACTGGTAAATTGGCTGTAATTGTTGATGATTGCGGTTATGATATTAAATCTGTACGTCGTTTGACTGACGTAGGCTTGCCCTTTAGCTATGCTATTTTGCCTTATAAGGATTTCAGTAATGATGCCTTGGAGGTAATCAAATCCACTGGTAACGTGCCTATGCTGCACTTGCCCATGGAACCCAGCAATCGTAGCGCTATGAGCGAAGGCTCTCGCACTATCTTGACTGATATGAAAGAAAAAGAAATTAGAGCCATGACTAAAAAGGCTATCGAAAGCCTGCCTGGTATCATGGGTGTAAACAATCACCAAGGTTCCAAGGCAACCAGCGATAAACGAGTTATGGAAACTGTTCTGCGAGAAGTGAAGAAAAACGACTTGTTCTTCGTAGATAGCAAAACTATTTCTACTTCTATTGCAAGGGATATGGCTCGTGAAATGGGCGTTAAAACTGCTCGTAACGATGTGTTCCTTGATAACAGCAAGGACGTGGAAGAAATTCGCGCTCAAGTTTACAAGGCAATCGAAATGGCAGAAAAGAATGGTAGTGCTATCGCTATTTGCCACGCTCGCCCTGCAACCGTAGCTATGTGGGAAAAATATGCCAACGAATTCCGTAAAAGTGGTGTTAAATTTGTACACGTAACAGAAGTACTATATTAATGAGGAAAACTATGTACGTTGAAGAAACTATCTCTAAATACGAGAAATATATAAATCCTGCTCAAGCAAAGCTCTTTCGTTTTATGGGTTTAGCTAGCGTAGAAGGTCACGCTCAAGGCTGGACTATTACTGACAGCGAAGGCAGGGAGTTTATTGACTGCTTAGGTGGCTACGGAATGTTTGCCCTTGGTCATCGTCACCCAAAAGTAGTAGAAGCTGTGGAAAAAGAACTGCACGCCATGCCTATGTGTGGCAAGGTTCTCTTTAACCGTCCCATGGGCGAGCTTGCCGAGCTTTTGGCAGAAATTACTCCTGGAGATTTACAGTATAGCTTCTTTGTGAATAGTGGTACTGAAGCTGTGGAAGGCTGCTTGAAAGTGGCACGCCTTGCTACAAAACGTAGCAAGTTCGTAGCAGCAGAGAATGCTTTTCATGGTAAGACCATGGGTAGCTTAACTGCAACTGGTCGTGATTTGTACCGCGAACCCTTTAAGCCTTTGCTGGACTGCTTTACCCACGTTCCTTACGGAGATGTAAGCGCTATTGAAGCTAATGTTAATGAAGAAACTGCTGCTGTAATCTTGGAACCCATCCAAGGTGAAGGTGGTATTATCGTTCCACCAGCAGGATATTTAAAGGAAGTAAAAGCAATTTGCGAAGCTAAGGGCGCGCTCTTAATTGCAGATGAGGTGCAAACTGGTATTGGTCGCACTGGCGCTTGGTTTGGTGTGAATCATGACGACGTGAAGCCTGACCTCATGGCTTGCGCTAAAGCACTTGGAGGCGGGGTAATGCCTTTAGGTGCAATCATCGGTACATCAGCTGCTTGGCAAGGTTTAATTGAAGCTCCTTTCCTGCACACATCTACTTTTGGCGGTAACCAAATGGCTTGCGCTGCAGGTGTTGCTACTATTAGAGCTATTAAAGAAGAAGATTTACTGCCCCGTAGCGCAGAAACCGGTGCTTACTTTAAAAAAGGCTTGGAAGAAATTCAAAAGGACTACCCGGAAGTTATCGCAGAAGTACGTGGCAAGGGTATGATGCTTGGCGTGGAACTGACTCGTGAGGGAGCAGGCGGTATGCTTATGAGCTTGATGATTGATAAATCCATCATCGTTGCTTACACCTTGAACAACCCCAAGGTTATCCGTATTGAACCGCCCCTCATTATGCCTAAGGAAGTTGTGGACTACGTGCTGGAAAACTTCCGTAGCGCAGTAGCAATGACTGCTTCCGTTATCGAAGATTTATAAGAGGAAAAATATGCCTTATGTAGAAAGTAAAATCACCATTAACGGTGATGGTAATAAAATTTACGAGATTATCAAGGATATGGCGTCCTATCCTAATTTTATGAAGGACTTAGTTAGCGTGGAAATTCTTGAGCGTGGGGAAGACTATACCATTTCTCACTGGGTAACTAACGCTGACGGTCGCAGGATTGTGTGGACGGAGCGTGATACTTTTTATCCTGAGGATTTAAAAATTACCTACGCTCAAACTGAGGGCGACCTGAAAAAAATGGAAGGCGCTTGGACAATCGTGGAGCAAGCTGACGGTTGCGAGGTAACTCTTGCAGTGGATTTTGAGTTTGGTATCCCTATGATTGCAGGCCTCTTGAATCCTATCTTAAAGAAAAAAGTTCGTGAAAACAGCGAAAATATGTTGAACTCTATTAAAGAGCAAATTGAAAAATAATAGCTAAGTTGTTATAATTATATGAAGGGCATTTTGCCCTGAAGTGTATTGTGTTTGTTGAGGAGGATCCTTACTAATGAAAACTGCTTTATTGATGGGTCTTATGACCGGTCTTTTGATGTTCATTGGTGATTATTTTGGCGGTTTGAAAGGCATGCAAATGATGCTTATCTTCTCCGTAGCAATGAACTTCATGGCTTATTGGAACAGTGATAAAATGGTTTTGGCTCAATACAGAGCTAAACAGGTAGATAAACGTAGCGCACCTAAGCTGTACGCAATGGTAGAACGTTTGGCAAATAAAGCAAATTTGCCCATGCCCAAGGTTTACATCATCGACAGCCCCGTGCCTAATGCTTTCGCAACTGGTCGTAATCCGGAACACGCTGCAGTAGCAGTGAACACTGCTTTGGCAGAGATGCTGACCGAGGACGAACTGGAAGGCGTACTGGCTCACGAACTGAGCCACGTTAAAAATCGTGACATCCTGGTTAGTACCGTAGCTGCTACCATGGCTGGTGCAATCAGCACCATTGCTCAATGGGGTATGTTCTTCGGCGGTGCTCGTGATGAAAACGGTGAAAGCCGTAATCCTATTGCAACCATTTTGGTTATGATTCTTGCACCTTTAGCAGCAATGCTTATCCAAATGGGTGTAAGCCGTAGCCGCGAATATATGGCAGATAAAAGCGGTGGTGAAATTTGTGGCAATCCTGACGCTTTGGCAGATGCTCTTCTTAAAATCGAAGCTTATGCTAAACGTAGAGTAATGCCCGGTGCAACCGAAGCTACTGCTCATATGTTTATCATCAACCCCTTTAGTGCGATGGAAGCTAAAAAACTCTTTAGCACTCACCCCACTACTGCGGAACGCGTAAAACTTTTGCGTCAACAAGCTGAAGAAATGCGCAAAAACAAAAGAGGTAAATAATAATGAAGGAAAAATTAGCTTGGCTTAAACGCTACTCTGAAACCTGTGGTGTATCTGGCTTTGAAGGCAGAATGAAAGACCTGATGCTGGAACGCTTGGAAGGTATGGCAGAGGTTAGCTACGATAAATTGGGCAGCGTAGTTTTTACTAAAGCTGCGCAAGTAGAAGGTGCTCCGAAAGTAATGCTTGCCAGCCATATGGACGAAATTGGTTTTATGGTGAAGCACATTACTAAAGAAGGCTTCTTGAAATTTACCTGCCTTGGTGGTTGGTGGGAGCAAGTAATGCTTAGCCAACGTGTTACCGTACACGGTAAGAAAGGTGACCTTGTAGGCGTGATTGGTAGCAAACCGCCTCACATTCTTTCTCCGGAAGAACGCACTAAGATGATGCCTAAGAAAGAAATGTATGTGGACATCGGAGCAGAAAGTGAAGAAATGGCTCGTGAAATGGGCGTTTTTGAAGGCTGTCCTGTAACTCCTTACGCTGAAATGGCTGTGATGGGCGATGGCAAAACCTTGCTTGGCAAAGCTTGGGATAATCGCATCGGCTGTGCAGTTATGGCAGACGTTATGGAAAACGTACACAAAGAAGGTAGCCCCAACACCGTTTACGGTGTGGCAACCGTCCAAGAAGAAGTTGGCTTGCGTGGTGCGCAAACCAGTGCTACTATGCTGAATCCGGATATTGCTTTTGTACTGGACACCTGCGTTGCAGGTGGTACTCCTGGTGTAAGCGATGACATTGCTCCGGCAAAAATTGGCAAGGGCATTGCTATTACCATCTTTGACGCAAGTATGATTCCTAACACCGCACTTCGCGACTTTGCTTTTGAAACTGCAAAAGAATTGGGTATTCCCACTCAAATCAGCATTTCTGAAGGTGGCGGTACTGATGGTGGCAAAATTCACATGAGTGGTGCAGGCGTGCTGACCTTAACCTTTAGCGTACCTACCCGCTACATCCACAGTCACCAATCCGTAATCCATATGGACGACTACCTTGGAGCAGTAAAACTTATTACCGCTATGGTACAAAAACTTGACGCAGCGAAATATCAAGAGTTGCTGAAAGCTTAATTGACTAAAATCGTTTCACGATTTAGTATAAATTTTATATTTAAATATTAAGGAGAGATTTACAATGGAACAAACCCTCGTACTCGTTAAACCCGACGGCGTTGCAAAAAATTTGATTGGCGACATCATCGCTCGTTATGAACACAAAGGCTTGACCGTTGCTGCTTTGAAACTTGTTAAAGTTACCGAAGCTCAAGCTAAATTCCACTATGCTGAACATGAAGGCAAACCTTTCTTCGGTGAATTGGTTGACTTCATCACCGGCGGCCCGATGATCTGCGCAGTTATCCGTGGCGAAAACGCTATCAAAGCAGTTCGTCAATTGAACGGCGCTACCAATCCGTTGGAAGCAGTTCCCGGCTCCATCCGTGGCGACTATGCTCTGTCCATCGGCGAAAACATTGTTCACGGTTCCGACTCCCCGGAAGCTGCAGAACGCGAAATCAACAACTTCTTCGCTCCCGAAGAAATCTACTAATTCTAATACACTTCTTAATTAATGAAAGGAGGGTGCAAAATGGCTAAAGCTGCTGTATATACCAGAACTGGTGACAAAGGAACCACCGGTCTTTACACTGGTCAACGTGTTCCTAAACAAAGCCTGCGAGTAGAAGCTTATGGTACTGTAGATGAAATCACTTCCGCTTTGGGTATGGCTCGTGCCAACGTAAAACGTGAAGACGTTAAAGAAACCATCTTCAATATCCAAAAACTTCTGATGTCCGTAATGGCTGACATTGCAAGCCTTAATTTGCCCGAACCTTACATCAAAGAAGACCACGTTAAGCTGTTTGAAGCTACCATCGATAAATTCGATGCAATGCTCCAACCCTTGGGACACTTCATCATCCCTGGCGACACCGTTGGTGCTGCTGCCCTTGATATGGCACGTACCACCACTCGTCGTGCAGAACGCTGCCTGCTCCGTTTGGCAGAAACCGAAGAAGTTAATCCCCAAGTTCTCATCTGCTTAAACCGTTTGTCTGATTTGTGCTTCATCCTCGCAAGAGTTGAAACAGAAGTAGAATAAGAGAATCAAAAAATTAAATAAAAAATGCGCTCACAATTGTGAGCGCATTTTTGTTTAGGTGTATACATTTGGAAGCTTTCTTGTAGTAAGGTAACAAGAGTGGTAAAATAGTAGTAATTTAATTAAGAAAACTTTTAGATTGTATCATTAACATAAGGAGATTTACTATGAAAACTTTTGCACCCGCTAACATATTGTTACCTAAAAATGTAAGCTTCGAAAAATGGGCGGTAATCGCCTGCGACCAATTTACTTCTCAACCGGAATATTGGCAGCGTGTTCGTGAAAACGTAGGCGAAGCAGTTTCTTCTTTAAATTTAGTTTTTCCTGAAGCGGAGCTGAACGTAGATAGAGCAGAGCGCATTAAAGGCATTAACGAAAATATGGCGAAGTATCTTGCGGAGGACATCTTCACTGAATACAAGGACTCTTACGTTTATGTAGAACGCACCTTGAAAAATGGTGTGGTTCGTAAAGGTATCGTAGGCGTAATTGATTTGGAGCAATACAATTACAACGCAGATTCTAAATCTGCAATTCGCGCTACGGAGCAAACTGTTTTGGAGCGCATTCCACCTCGTGTAGAAATTAGACGTAACGCTAGCATGGAACTTCCCCACGTTTTACTTTTGTGCGACGATGAAAAGGAACGCATCATTGAACCTCTTACTGCGAAAAAGGCAGAACTCCCTAAAATTTACGACTTTGATTTGATGGAAGGCGGTGGTCATATCGAAGGCTACCTGCTTCAAGGCGCAGAAGTTGATACCATCAACGAAGCAATTGCTGCTTACGACGCAGATGTGTTCGCAAAATACGAAGGTTCCGGTAAAGCGCCTATGACCTACGCAGTAGGGGACGGTAACCATTCTTTGGCAACAGCTAAAGCCTGCTACGAGGAGCTGAAAGCAAAGTGCGGTGCAGAAAATGTTGCTAATCACCCTGCACGTTTCGCTCTTGTAGAATTGGAAAACATTTATGACGAAGCGCAAGTGTTTGAACCAATCCACCGCTTACTTACCAACGTGAACGTAAAAGCTTTACTTGAAAACCTGCAAGCTGAAATTGGTGGGAATGGTACCGCAATAAAATGGTTTGCTAATGGTGAAGCTGGCGAATTGAAAATCAATGACGAAAATGGCGAGCTGCCTTTGGAAGTTATCCAGGTTGCCCTCGATAAATATCTTAAAGCTAACGCAGGCGAGATTGATTACATCCACGGTGATGAAACCTTGGAACAGCTTTCCCAAAAAGAAAACACCATTGGCTTCTTAATGCCTAAAGTAACTAAAAACGCCTTTTTCGAAAATATCGTCAACAACGGAGTAATGCCACGCAAAACCTTCTCCATGGGTGAAGCAGAAGAGAAACGTTATTACTTGGAAGGTAGAAGGATTGTAGAATAAAAGAATCCTTCTTAGGAAAAGCAAACTGTGACAATTAAAAATTGAGAATAAGATGATAACACTACTCTATTTTTTAGGGTGGTGTTATTTTTTATGTCTTGATTTAGGAAGTCTACTTCGAGCATGTATACTGGCGTTGAGCAGTGGCAAGTTGAGCTCTAAATACGAGGGCAGTAGTAAAAAAAACGAAGTAAGGATTATTTCGAACAATAGTAAGTCGCTTCGCAACGTGAAGAAAAATTAAGGCAGATTCAAGAACGAAGCGTCTTTACGGGGGGGACGACTGTGCTATAATTCGAAATAAAGATATTCTAAAATAGGAAAAGAATGTGTGAAAGAATGGAGATAAATGAATGAACATAAAACGCATTGTCTTAATAGTGTTTTCTTTACTAACTTTTTGTCTAACAGCACTGGCGCATGAAGAATATAAAATCTACGCAGGGGATAATCTTGGAATAAAAGTTTTGCGTTATGCAGAGTTTGATACCGAAACCGGATACTTGGTTCGTACTGACGGTAAAATTACAGTTCCTTTGTTAGGCGACGTTTTGGTAAAGGATATGACTCCTAGCGAATTGGCAAATACTCTTGCCGTTCAACTTAAAGAGTATTTAGTTGAGCCTGAGGTTTTCGTAAGTGTAATAACAGAAGGCACTACAAGAGTATATCTTTTGGGAGAAATTACTAATCCTGGTTTATACGAACTAAATAAATCTAGAACCGTTTTAGACGCAATTAGTGCTGCTGGTTCTTGGACAAGCAAGACTGCAAAGAAAAGAATTTACCTCATTCGTAAAGGTAAGGATGAAGAACCTATTAAGATTAACCTGAAGAAAATGCTTGAAACGGGCAATATGGAACAAAACTACGAGCTTAACGAAGGCGACGTACTTTACTTCAAAGGCAACGGTAAGCTGTTCTAAGGTTTTATTCTAACTAATTTAAATATTTTATTTACCCATCCATAAAAATAGTGGAGGATGCAAAGTGGAAGAAAAAGATAGAAATCAAAACGTAGACCAAGATATTGAAATAGATTTGAGCGAAGTGTTCAATACTCTAAAAGAAAACAAAGTGAAATATGCAGGTGTTGTTGCAGGTTGTGCAGCAGTTGCATTAGGTTTTGCCTTTGTGCAACCGCCTAAGTATGAATCTACTGCTGTTGTAAGGGCGAAGATAGTTTCCGCCATTGACCAATTAGATGGCAAGAAGCCTAACAAGGACGAAATGGCAAGCTATCTTGAAATAATGCAAAGCAGAAGCGTAATTGAACCTATTATTGAAAAGACACCGAGCTTAACTGCTGAAAGTGGTATTCGTAAAAATAAGGATGTTGCTGCGTTTGTAAAGTCTTATTTGAAATACAGCAATCCTAAAGGAACAGACCTTATCAAAATTACTGCTACTGCCAAAACTCCGGAAGAGGCACAATTCATTGCACAAAATGTAATGGAAAACTCTACCGATACTTTGACTAATATCAATAAGATGGGGCGTTCTACCCACATTGATTTTTTACAAGAGCGTAAGAACGTAGCGGAAAACGAGATGAAGGAAGCAGAAGCTGCACTTGAAACCTTCAAACAAGACAGCAAAGTTTTTGCTCCTGACAGCCAATTAGATAGTCTTGTAAAACAACTTAATGAAGTTGATAAAGAAATTACCAATACTAAAACTACCTTAGATATTAGAGAAAAGCAGATGAAGCTTTTAGACGACGGTGTATCTGCGGCTGCGTTTAATGTTGGTGATAGTACTACAAATGCAGTGCGTTCCAGCTTGCTTCAAAAGCAACTTAAATTACAGGAACAATTACAAAAATATACAGAAAAGCATCCTGATGTGCAAGAAACAAAAAAAGAGCTTGCAGAATTACAAGGCAAAGTAAGACTGGAAGCTAGAACAGAAATTGCTGCAGGGGAAGTAAAACTTGATGCGTTAATTGACAAAAAGCAAAATCTTGAACAAAGAATTAGCAAAATGTCTGCTGACAAG
>JAGAPX010000034.1 GCA_017623055.1 Phascolarctobacterium sp. | reverse complement strand
TATTCAGTTTCAGAAGCAGAAGGGAAGCCTACTTCAATTTCTTTAAAGCCAACGTCTACCAAAGTATGGAAGAAAGTAAGCTTTTCTTCGATACCCATGGGAGTAACAAGAGCTTGGTTGCCATCGCGCAAGTCAACGCTACACCAGATGGGAGCCTTAGTGATAATCTTGTCCGGCCATTGACGGTCAGGCAGGCTAACACGTTCAAAGGGCACATATTGTTTTGCTTGTTTCATGTTCTTTCCTCCATTTTCTTTAGGTATAGAAAACCGCCCCAAATCATCTAGGACGGTACAATTCCCTCTAAGTTTTTAAACACAGTTATAATGTGATTATACTAATCTATGCCCATCATTGTCAACTTAACATTATTATACTTTTCTTTACAAGAACTTTCTGTAAAGATTGGTACGCAAAAAGTAAGGCTGTACTACTTATATTGTAGTACAGCCTCATCTTTTTACTTCATCACTTTAAACACTTTTAAAGCACGCAAAAATTCGCCGATAGTACAATCTTCTAAATTATAATCATCTCCTTTAGAAGATTCTTGTTCAACAATATTTTCATTTGGTGTTTCGCCAAAAACAATCTCATCTAGAGTGCAAGAAAAAATCTCGGACAGTTTTACTAAGTTATCAATAGTTAAACCGGCTCTACCACTTTCAATATTACTCATATGGGTTTGTGATACACCCATTTCTTTTGCTAAGATTGTTTGATAAACATTGTGTTGTAAACGTAATGTCTTTATACGCTTACCCATTTCTTTTTGATTAACTACTCTTGTCATAAAACAACGCCAGCTTTCCTACCTAAACATAATCTACAATATAATTTTCCGCACTATTCCGCTTCGTTCACAGCAGTCAATTTACTACCATAATCATCGCGATCTTCATATTGATTTACACGAACGCGTTCAATCTTATTGTCATCATCATCTAAACCTTTAATGCGATCAATACGAATACGTCCAAGTTCAGCGTCAAATTCGTCCAGTAATCTGCTGTCTACAGGGAAGCCTTTTTCTAAAGCACGGTACAACATTGCAGCATATTCATAACGGGTCATGCTACGGTCGCCACCAAAGTTACCGTTAGGATAACCTTCAACAATACCGCGTTTTTGCAAGCCTTCAATATAATCGTATGCCCAATGATTTTCAGGAACATCCGGGAACATAATACTATCTTCACTCTGACCAATTGATTTCCCAGTCAACTGTCCAACCAAGGCAATTAATTCAGCAATTTGCGCATCTTGCTTAACAATATGAGACTTCAAATCTTGAATTTCACGAGCCATCGCCACGCGACTATTGGAAACATTATTAGTTTTATCCAAAGCGAAGGTTACCCCCAAGTTAACCATATTTTCTCCATTACCCATGGTACCAGCTGCGCTAAGCATAACTTTTTCAGAAGGACGATAGAACGCACCAAGTGCAGTAGCAGTTTCGCTGCCGTAATTACCTACACCTGCGCTAAAGCTAAGCTTATCATCAGGGTCAAAGTCTAGCGGATGAAGAGCTGCCAGAGCCGCGGCACCAGCACCTACCTTATCAACGCGGTTGCCGAGTTTGTCCAATTGTCTCACATTAACTGCGTCAGTCGGATTTACCCCATCAGCTACATTTTCAATGCGGTTGCCACCAACATCTACTTTGTTTTCTTCAACAATTACTTTATTATTGATGTTAATTCCATTTTCAGTAATTTGTGTTTTGTTGTTGATGTTAATGGTATCTTTAGTAACGGTAATATTAGTATTAGTATCACCTACAGTAAGTGTGTTATTAACATTTACTATGTTAGATTCTACAGAATCAAGACCTGCTATGTCTTTTGCCAACTTAACATTCAGCGTTGCACTACCATCATTATTAGCTTCAGCTATAACACCGATATTGCCCTCGGAAAGATTTTGAACATTAGCTCCACCTATGATGTTTACACCATCTTGCAATTTAACAAAGGCACTACCATAATCACCAGCAAAAGTTTTACCATCATTAAGGTTGGCAACTTGCTGGCTAACACCAGAGCTATCTTTGTACTCAATACGACCTCTAGCACCATCATTTCCATCTGCCGCATCGTTAAAAGTGACATCAGTATTTTGAGAGTTGCCCTTTAATGTGAGCGTATTTGTAGATACTACATTGGAATCAACATAGTTAGAGTACAAATTATCAATAGTTCCAGCATCTGAATAGATATTATCAGAATACAATACTTTTGTGCTTACGGAATCAGAGTAAATATTTTTAGAGTGTAATGTATCTATTTCCGCTTCATCAGCATCAATCTTATCTGCATACAAAATCTTGGTATCAATAGCACCAGCATAAACATTGTCAGTATAGATTGTTGTTATTGTAGCAGCATCAGAATATATATTGTTTGAATATAGAACTTGAGTATTGACAGAGTTCACAACAATATTCTCGTCCAAATTGACTTCAATTTGTGCAATACCATCAACAACACTTGCAATCGTATTGATATTACTTCCACCCTTAATATTTAGTTTTTCATTAAGGTTTAAAGTTAAATCCTCACCGGCATCAGCACCATATTTCATACCATCATTAAGATTGGCAACATAGTTATCACCATATTTTATTCTATACTCATTATTATGCTGTTCGTAAGTAATTGCAGTACTATTCTCACTTTCACCCAAAGTAATCTTTTCAGTAATAACTTCTCTTGTACTTACTTTCTCTAAACCAGACAATTCAGTTCCTAAAGAAACTTTATATTCTATTCCTCCATCATCATTCGTACCCGTACTATCAACAATAATATTGTCACCAGCTATTACAGTGTTATGTTTTTTAGCAACATCATAGGTATTATTAATAGCTTCTACTACTGTTGTCGTAGTACCACCTTCATTTTTTATATTATTATTGAAATTATTTGTATCACCGATAGTACTATTAATGTTTGTTATAGCTTCGTTTATCGTTGTTGTTGTATTATTATAATAACCATTACCAGCATTATTTAAAATTTGTGTCTTTACATAATCAGATATATCCAATGTATCTGTAATTTCACTTGCATTATTTCTAGTTATGGTAGTACTAATTATTCCTTTATCACTAATAATTTGTTCAAATCCCGTAATGTATTTATCTGTTAATGTTTGAGTAGTACCACCGTTATTGACAGTAATAGTATCTCCCGATATGCTTACACTATTATTAACTACTCCTTGAACATAACTCGAAATGTCTGCTCTGCCTGTAACCTGTTCACCAGATTTATCACTCACAGTCAGTGTTAAAACACTCCCGTTAATGGATAAGCCATTATCTCTCTCTACTAACCCATTCAAATCTATTGTATTAATAACAGGATTTCCGTTTGTATTATCTCTACCAGTAACAAAAGTTAATTTATTACTTTCCAAGTCATAACTAAGATCTATCTGAGAAATTTGCTCATTTAAATACTTATCTGTCGCTTTTCTATTAACTTCTTCCCATTCTGATACAGTTCGCACCAAATCACTGTTAAATTTTAAATTATCAGCAAGCATATCACTAACACTTTTTGAATTAAAACCATTCTTATCAAAATATCCCACATAACTAGGTACCTTAGTGGTATCTTCAACAGAATCAGCTTGCTCATTATGATCTAAACCTTTTCCATACAAAACATTTCTATCATCAGATGGTATATCGGCTATATCATCTACCGACTTTATCTGACCATTTATTGAATAATAAAACTTCCCATCGGGAGCATACCATCCCCCATCATAAAATATACCAGAATTAGGATCATTTAATACGCTTTGTATCTCACTAGAGCCGTAGCCATCAATATCTACAGTTCCATATGTTGCCCCCCACGCAGTAGCACTAAACGCCATCGCGAAAATAGAAGCCAATACGGCTGCTCTCAAGGTCTTCTTTTTCTTAGTCATCTTGAACCACTCCTTTGTAAAATCATCACTTTTTATTATTTAAACAATATTTTTTCATTAATCCTTTAACTGTAGGCTCATTATATAGTGTAATAATATATTAATCAATGTACACAAAATACGGACTCCGTTAACTTCGTACAGCCTAAAGCTATATTTTTAACCCTTTGTAAATGGAACACATTTCTTTCAAATTCAAAAATTTTCTATTTGTTACAACACTTTCTTTTTATAAACCTAATGTCATTATTTTTAGGCTTAAAATATTTTTAATTATTTTTTCTAACAGTTAATATTTTCGTTCTTTTTGTTACATTCGTTACAACTCTGTCAATTTTAGTCAATTTATTACAAAAATTCCTTATTTTATTATTTTTAGCAGTCCATTATTTAAGCACAAACATTAAGTCGCTTTAACAAATTGTTTATAAATACAAAAACACCCATCAAATCTGATGGGTGTTTTACTTTTATTAGTATTATTTTTATCAAGCTTTCAGCCATTGGCTGATAATTTCATTTTTTTCGAAAGCAGTCCAGCTTAAATCGTCCACTGGTACGTTAACGTTACCAATGAGCTCCTTACGTCCGTCATTATAAGGATAGTTTTTAGCGTGCCAAATATATTGATAGCCTTTACTGCGGAGTAAGGCTTCACTTTCGTCGCTGATAAGATAATCTATGAAGCCACGTGCTTCATTAAGATTTTCTGCATCGTTCATCACCGCCACGCAGTTTAGCAAATTACGATTGGCATCCTTCACGACGGTAGCAAATAAATGCTTATGCTTTAGTTCCTGCAAAATCGCTGTACGTAAGGGTACAACTGCCACCATCTTTTCGCCTTTATGAACCTTGTCCACTGCTTCGGCGATATCATCCGTATAAACGATGTTCTGTCCGTTAAGCTTTCCAGCGTATTCTAAGGCTGCCTCTTTACCACGCAATTGCCAGATAGAAGTAATCATTCCGTAGCTGGCACCACCATTGACAAAATTCGGCATGGTAATTTCGTCCTTAAACTCTGGTAGCAAAAGTTCTTCCCAAGTATCTGGTGCGTAAAGTTTTTTCTGCTCCAGCTTTTCTGTATTGCTGACAAAAGCAATGTATTCTAAATAAAGGCTGGTCCATTGACCTTGTCTGCTACGCAATTCCGCAGGCATCTTATAAAACTCTTGGGGCTTGTAGGGAGCGAGCATACTTTGTTGGTCTGCAAGATAGTATTCTTCCGCAGTACCTCCCAGCCAGCAATCAAATTTATCTGCTCTTAGAAAATCTATTTTTTCAGCAAAGGATCCAGCAGGCAAGTATTTTACTTTTACCTCTACCCCACTTTTACGAGCATACTCTTCCACCAAAAGCTTAGTAACAGCTTCGCTCATACTACTGCACACGTTCAAGCTTAACTTGGGTGCGCCATTGGCATCTACTTTTTTCGGTTGTGTATTTTCGGCGCAACCGCTTATTACAAAAATCAAAAGCAGTAGCAGTGCACAAACTATTTTCTTCATTATACATCCGCCTTTAGTGATATACGCATATTATATCAAAAAAAAGAACATCGCACAAACTGTACGATGTTCTTTCTGAAATTATTAATTAAATTAGTCTCTACCAAATACCATAACGCGGTCGAAGTCCAGATATACTTTGCTTCCATCAGGATAAGCATCAACATCTGCACCTTTAACGATTACGCGAACCATATTGTCGCCGCATTGTACGCGATAGTCAACAGCGTCGCCAAGGTAGAAGCGTGCTACCATGGTGCCTTCTAATTGACCACCAGAAGCGGAGATGGAGATATTTTCCGGACGAACTGCGATAGTTGCTTCGCCAGTAATTTCGGTGGGATTAGCAAAGGAAACGTTGGAGTCTTTAATGAATACGCGGTCGCCTTTAGCTTCGCCGGGAATGAAGTTAACCAGACCGATGAAGTCTGCAACCATTTTGTTAGCAGGGTTAGTGTAGATGTCGTGAGGAGCGCCAACTTGTTGAACAACGCCTTTGCTCATTACGACTACGCGGTCACTCATTGCCATTGCTTCGCCTTGGTCATGGGTTACATATACAACGGTAATGCCCAATTTCTTTTGAATGGACAAAATTTCAAAACGCATGCTTTCACGAAGCTTAGCATCCAAGTTGGACAGGGGTTCGTCGAGAAGCAAGAGGCCGGGTTGAGCAACGAGAGCACGAGCCAAAGCTACACGTTGTTGTTGACCACCGGAAAGTTGGTGGGGATAACGTTCGCCGTATTCACCGAGGTGAACCAGTTCCAGCATTTCTTGAACGCGTTTAGCACGTTCTTCTTTAGCTACCTTTTGAATTTTCAAAGGATAGCCAACGTTTTCAGCAACGGTCATATGGGGCCAAACTGCATAGGATTGGAATACCATACCGATGTCACGTTTTTCAGGGGGAGCGAAGGTTCCTTTAATGGAAGAGCTTACGCATTTATCGCCAATATAAATTTCACCTTCAGTTGCACGTTCAAAGCCTGCAATCATACGCAGGGTAGTAGTTTTACCGCAACCGGAAGGACCGAGGATGGAGACAAATTCGCCATCTTCTACAACTACATCAAAATTGTCTACGGCAGTTACAGCGCCGAAACGTTTATATACATGTTCAATTCGTACTTGTGCCATTTATTTATTACACTCCTTCTTAGATACCTACATTGCCTTTGGTAACTTTGTTGAGAATCAGGTTGCCTATGAGTACAACGCCTAAGATGATTACGGAAAGCACGGAAGCGTTTTGCGCATCAGCATAGGTTTGCAAATCGTAAAGCAATACACCGATAGTTTTTGTTTCCGCACCGTAAAGGAGCAAGGACATGGTCAATTCGTAGAAAGACGGCATGAAAATCAAGAACCAGCCTGCGATAACGGAGGGGGCAATAAGCGGAATAATGATGTCTTTACAGCATCTGAGCCAGTCAGCACCAGAGTTGAGAGCAGCTTCTTCCAAGGAGCTATGTACTTGGCTAAGAGAAGCAGCGATGGTACGAACGGACATGGTCATGTATTTTACCAAATAGCTGACAACCAGAATCCAAACTGTGGAGTACAGGTTCAAGCCATAATTACCGGAGAAGGTAATTACCAGAGCCAAAGCGATTACGATACTGGGGGTACTGCCGCCGATAACGGTGAGAAGGTCCGGAATGCTACGGCCTTTAACAGTGGTCTTAACTGCCAAGTACGCAACGAAGAGGGACAACGCAGTACCGATGGTTGCAGCCAAAACTGCGTAAACAACGGAGTTCCAGATGCATTCCAGATATTGAGCACTGGTAACAACAGGAATCCAAGATTCAAAGCCCAAGTTATCCAAGGTAATAGGCTTGGACATACTCTTGAGCAAAGAGGTTACAACGATGGAGCCCAAGGGAATGATTACGGAAATCATACCATAAGCGCCTACTGCACAGAATGCAGGCCATTTCCATTTGCCAAGCTCTACGATGTTGGGGCGGGTAGATTTACCACTGATGGTGGTGTAATCTTTACGACCAATCATCCAGGTCATGGTGAAGAGCAAGGAGTTTGCCAAGAACATCAGGGAAGCAGCAAGAGCAGTGGCTTCGCGGATACCTTCTGCGCTACCCATGTAAACGTAGGTTACGATACGGGTAGTCAAAACTTCAATGTTACCGGGCATACCTACGATGGAGGGAATACCGAAGCAGGAACCTGCTGCGATGAATACCAAGAGACCGCCTGCCAAAATGGAGGGAGCCATCAAGGGCAAGGTTACGTCAAGCAGGGTACGCAGCGGGGAAGCACCGGATACGCGAGCAGCTTCTTCCAAAGTAGGATCCATTTTTTCCATTGCGCGGGAAATGGTGATGAATGCGAAGGGAGAATAGAACAGGGTTAATACCCAAGCCAAACCCCAGAAAGTATAAATATCAAAGGGAGCTTGAGACAAGCCCAGCAAATCTTTAAAGAAATTGTTCATGTAGCCAACGCTGGGGTTTAAAAGTTGCACCCATGCGATTGCGCCTACATAAGGGGGAATCATATAGCTGGATACCAGCAAGGTACGGAAGTTCTTTTTACCGGGCATATCCGTACGTCCAACCAACCAAGCCAGAGGGAAGGTAATCACTACGCTGGCAAACATAACCAAGAGTGACAAGTTGATTGTATTTGTAAGCGCGCGCCAGTTTACGTCCTGGCTATATACTGCGCGATAATTGTCAAAGTTAATGCTGCTGCCTAAAACGACACTATCGTACAGCAATACGCCCATAGGGAATATTACAAAATACAAAAGCAACAGTACGGAAAGGGATATTACAATAAATTTACTATTAATTCTTGAAGCCATGAAAAACTATTTTCTCCTTTCCCTTAAAAATTAAGGGGTTTACGGGGCAAACCTAAGGGAAATTTACTAAAATGCCGTCAAAAACAGCCCTCTTTTATAACGTGGGAAAAACAGGGAGCGCAAAAGCGTCCCTGTTTTTCTTTATTACACCTAATATTAAAACCTGTAGCCTGACTATCAGATTATTCCATTACGCGTTTACGGAATTCTTCTTTGATTGCTGCGTTGTTGTCAGCAAGTTTTTGCCAGTTAACTTTAACTCTGCCTTCAACCAATTTTTTGGTTTCAACGGAACCGAGGGGTTCTTTTACGTCGCCACGAACAGAGTGCATCCAGCCTTTAACAACTGCTTGTTGACCTTCTTTGGACAGCCACCAGTCAACCATAGCTTTAGCGCCTTCAGCATTTTTGGTAGTTTTGAAGATAGCGATCGGGGAAGGAATGTTGATAACGCCTTCTGCCGGATAGGAAACTTTCAACGGTTCTTTTTTGGTTGCAGCAAGTTTCAGGATGTTTTCTTCCAGAATCATTGCAGCAGCATATTCGCCAGTCAACAATTTGTTTTGAATTGCGGAGTTACCAGATTCAACACGGATACCGTTAGCTTTCAGTTTGTCGAAGTATTCCCAACCGAATTTGTCAGCCAATGCGCCAACTGCTACATAAGCAGTACCGGAGAGCATCGGGTTCGGCATAGCGATTTTGCCTTTCCATTTCGGATCGGTCAATTCTTGCCAGGATTTCGGAGCATCTTCTGCTTTCAGTTTGTCAGCGTTGTAAGCAATAATCATGTTGCAAACACGAACTGCATACCAAGCACCGTTTTCAGCTTTATCAGCAATAACGTTGTTGTGTTCTTTGGATTTGTAAGGCATGAGCCAGCCTTCTTTATCCAGTTTCAGATAGTAGGAGGGGTCAGCAACCATCAATACGTCGGTGCCAACTTTGTTAGCTTTCATTTCGCCGGTGATTTTGGTTACAACTTTTTCGGTGCCGCCTTGGAACCAGTTAACTTTCATTTCGGGGAAAGCTTTTGCCAAGTTAGGTTTGCACATATTGTCGATGATGTCAGGATAAATGGAAGTATAAACCATTACTTCGCCTTTTACGCCTTTAGCAGCTTCTTTTTTGTCGCCGCCACCGCAGCCAGCTACTGCTACGGATAATGCCAATAATGCAGCCGCACCTAAAACCCAAGTAGATTTTTTCATTACAGAAACACTCCTTTTCAAAATAACTTTTTTATAAATAGGCATAGAATTTCTATACTGTTACTTCTAAAGATTCTCCCTACCCTTTAATTTTCCTGCTTACAGTTTACAGAATCTTTCACGTAAAATTAAATTTTTTGTCACATTAACGTTTTTATCGTAGACACTCCACCACAAATTTACAAACAGTGCGTTTTGTCCTGCTGGGAACAATCTGCGTCCCGCTATTTTGTAATTAAAAAATTAAGTTCCCATGCCGGAACATAAGGGTGCTTTCTAAAGAAGATTTTATATTCTGGAACAAGCTTCCAAATTAATATGGGCAGTCTAAAAATATCAACATCGTAATGATAAGCAGCAACAAACATTTTAGGAGCATACTCTTTGATAACCTTGGTGCCCCCTTCTAATGCTTGCACCTCTGCGCCTTCAACATCCATTTTAATGTAGGAAACTGCTCTTCCCTGTGCCAAATCATCTATGGAATTTACAGGAACAGTTTTCTTTTGAGTTGCCAAAAAAGTGGACTGCCTGCCTCCGCTGTCAGAAAACCCCAGCTCGCCAGCCTCGCTCCACACCCCGCACTCATGCACGGTAATTTCCCCAAGGTCTTCCGCCATTGCATTAAGCTTTTTGCAATTACGTCTGTCCGGTTCCACAGCAATGATGTGCTGATACTTACCACCAGTTAAATCCAAAAACTCCTGCACCGTATCGCCATTATAAGCGCCCAAATCCATGTACACTTCATTTTCGCCGAAGGTAAAGAGCTGGCGCAGATCTTCCTCGCGGGCTGTATCGCAGGCAAAAAGATACTCCACCTTTCCGCTCAGCTTGTAGTTAAGCACGTTGGCAAATGTTTCACGTGAAACATCGTCTGCCAAACCATCATAAACCTTTTGTAATTCAGCCTCATACTTTTCTAGCCAAGCAAGGCTTACAGTTTCAGGTTCGTCAAAAAGCGGCAGGTGAGGTGCCAAAGTTTCGTGGGCTTCTGCCAGTTCCTTAAAGCGTGCCAAAACCTCGGGACGCTCGCTGGCAAAAGCAATCACAATTAAAATATCTTTTCCCAAACGAGAGACGATGTCTGCGTAACGCTCTAATATAAAACCACGGAAGCTTTGCCCACGGACGAACTCATCGCTGGCAAAGATGCCTGCAATTTTTACGGAATTAGCTTCGCACCAATCAACAATTTTATCAGCTCCGTTGCCCATACCATATAAAACAATGGGCTTTGCAGTTTGCAAAAGGCGTTCCCACGCACTAAGACTTTCATTTATAAAACTAAGCATAAAAATTCCTCCAACTTCTTACATTAATTATACACTAACTTCAAAAAGGCACAAACGCTTTCTCTATTTGCAGACGCTTAATAATATGATAGAATGTATGCTATAGAAAAACTCTCGGAGGTTTTATTATGTCCCTGCTCGAATCCGGTGAAAACTATTTAGAAACAATCCTTGTTTTGACACAACGCAACGGCAGTGTGCGTTCCATAGATGTTGCCAATGAAATGAACTTTACTAAACCTAGCGTTAGCCGTGCCATGAGCATCTTAAAGCGCGAAAACTTAATTATTATGGAAACTGACGGACGCTTGGTGCTCACAGAAGAAGGTCTCAAAAAAGCTACTGCTATTTTAGAGCGCCACACCATTTTAACCCGCTTCATTAGCGAAGTTTTGGGAGTGCCCGAAGAAGTTGCAGAAAAGGACGCTTGCCGCATTGAACACATCATCAGCCCTGAAACCTTTAACGGAATAAAACGTATATTAGAAAAATAAAAACTGCTTAAAGGCAGTTTTTATTTTTTCAAACGCCATATACAAATTAGTCTGCAAATGATATAATTTTGCTATTATTTTAAAGAAGAGAGGATGATGATTGATGGCACTGGTTATCTCTGCCATTGTAACTTTTTGGGTAGGTTACTTAATCTACAAAAAGTTCAAACCCCAACCGGTTCTTTTTATGGGCGGTATGGTGTTAATGTATTTAGCTGTTATTTTAGGTTATGGTCAAATTTTAGGAGCAAAGGCTACCACCGGCTGTTCTTTCTTTGACGCATTCGAGTTCATTCGTAGAACTATGAGCTCCAACGCTGCCAAACTCGGTCTCAACATTATGTCCGTTGGTGCATTTGCCCGTTATATGGATAAAATTGGCGCGTCCCGTTCCTTGGTTCGTTTAACCATTAAACCCCTTCTTGCTTTGAAATCCCCCTACCTTGTTTTGGCAGGTACCTGGATTACAGGTATGCTCATTGGTCTGTGCATCAACAGTGCTTCCGGTTTGGCAATGCTTTTGATGGTTACCATGTTCCCCATTCTGATTGGCTTGGGCGTAAGTCGTCTTTCTGCAACTGCTGCAGTAGCTACTACCCTGTGCTTTGACTGGAGCCCCAGTGACACCGGTACCATTTACTCCGCAGAAATGGCTGGCGTTGACCCGGTAATCTACTGGAGCCACTACCAAGTTCCCATCGTAGCTTTGGCTTTCGTAGTTGTAGGCGCACTCCACTACTTCACCCAAAAATATATGGATAAAAAAGAAGGCCATATTGTACAACCTATGGAAGTTGAAAAGGTTCAAGACGAATCCGATAACGCTCCGCTGTGGTACGCAATCCTTCCTGTTATCCCCCTGTCCTTGATTTTGTCCTTCAGCTCCTTGTGGATTACCTCCATCAAAATGAACATCGTTATGGCAATGTTCATTGGTCTTTTCGTTGGCGTATGCTGCGAATTCATCAGATGGCGTGACGGCAAGAAAGTATTTGACGATATCCAAACCTTCTTCGATGGCTTGGGCATGCAAATGGCAAACGTAATCACCCTTATCGTAGCAGGTCAAACCTTTGCGCAAGGCTTGATTTCCATGGGCGCAATCAGCACCTTGATTGATGGTTCCAAAGATTTAGGTTTCCCTCCGATGGCGATGATGTTGGTTATGGTAGCAATCATTTCTATGTCTGCAATTGTTATGGGTAGCGGTAACGCTCCTTTCTTCGCGTTCGCATCCCTCACTCCGGCAGTTGCTGCTCACAGTGGCTTGCACCCGGTATTGATGCTGCTTCCCATGCACTTCGCTGCATCCATCATGCGTAACTGCTCTCCGATTACTGCGGTTATCGTAGTATCCTCCGGTATGGGTGGCGTTTCTTCCTTCGATTTGGTGAAACGTACTGCAATCCCCATGGCTGGCGCAATGCTCTGTAACGTAGGCATGACCTTCTTCTACTACTACACCAACTGGTGAAACTCGCTCATTTAGAAATTAAAAGGACTGTCTATCGACAGTCCTTTTATTATAGGAGATGATATTATGTATATTGTTGATTGTCATTGTGATACTCTAACTGAACTCTATAAAAAAGATTTGTCCCTCTACAGCAACGACCAACACTTTGACGTGAAGCGTATGATTGAATTGGGCGGCGGCTTGCAATTTTGCGCCATCTTTGTTCCCACCCACGAGTTCCGTTATTACGGAGGCTTGCGCTATACTATGTGCCTTTTGGACAAATACATCCAAGAGATTAAGAAAATGCAAGCTGACGGCGTGGACGTACTCCCCATTTTAACAAAAGCTGACGCTGCGGACGCTCTTAACCATAAAGCAGCAACCCTTCTCGCTATTGAAGAAGGCGGTGCCATTGACGGAAGCCTTGAAGCTTTGCGTTGCCTTTACGAATTGGGCTTGCGTGCCATGACCTTGACTTGGAGCAATCGCAATGACATTGCTGACGGTGTAAACGAAGAAGGCAGTGGCGGCGGCTTAACTGTTTTCGGACGCAAGGTTGTGCAAGAAATGAACCGTCTTGGTATGCTCATAGACGTTTCCCACATTGCGCCTGCCGGTTTCTGGGATGTAATCAATCTTTCCAGCAAGCCTATTATCGCAACTCACTCCAACGCTAAGGGCTTGTGCCCCCATCCTCGTAACTTAGACGACAAGCAAATTCTTGCCATCAACGAAAATGACGGTTTAATTGGCATTACCTACGCACGCCAATTCTTGAACGAAGACCGCGACAAAGCTTGCATTGACGACGTATACCGCCACATTGATTATATGCTGAACTTGATGGGCAACGACGACCACATTGGTTTTGGCAGTGACTTTGACGGCACAACTCTTCCCTACGATATGAAGGGCGTGCAAGATTACAAAGCCATCGTTGAATACTTGCAAAGCAAAAATTACAGCGACAGCACCATCGAGAAGATTACGCACAGAAACGCGCTCAATCTCCTTCAAAAGATTTTATAGCATTTAATTATGTAATTATAAATAAAAGACACAAGTTGCAACAGCGACTTGTGTCTTTTGTACATTTCGTAGTGTATAATCTAATATGTTGGAGGTATAATCTTATGCATTTAGAAAACACTGCGTTAGTTTTAGAGGGCGGTGGTATGCGCGGCATGTTCAGTGCCGGCGTATTCGAAGCCTTCTTGCAGCACGAACTAACCTTTCCATATATAACTGCGGTTTCTGCAGGAGCTTGCAACATTTTATCTTATATGTCCCATCAGCCCATGCGTACTCGCAAAATAATTGAAAAATACGTTGGCACCAAACCTTACTTTAGTATTAGCAACTATCTGCGTACAGGTAGTCTTTTTGGCTGGGACTTCATCTTTGATAAACTGCCCAAAGAGCTTTTGCCCTTTGATTACGACACTTACGCAAAATATCCCGGTGAGCTGCAAGTTGGTACCACAGACGTAAGCACTGGCGAAGCTGTATGGCATTACAACAAGCGCGCAGAAATTGCTTTTAAATCTGTAATCGCTTCTGCTTCCCTGCCCTTCTTGGCGCCCATCGTAAATATTGACGGACGCCCCCTCTTGGACGGAGCAATCGTTTCTCCCATTCCCATCGACAAAGCTATTGAAGCGGGCTACAAGAAATTTATCGTTGTCCTTACCCGTAACGAAGGTTATCGCAAAAAAGGCGCTGTTCCAAAATTGCTACTGAAAGCTTGGTACAGCCAGTATCCTAAATTGTGGGACGCAATGCAAAATCGCCCCAAACTTTACAACGAGCAGTTGGAACGCATTGAGCAAATGGAACGTGACGGCAACGTGATTATCATCCGTCCGGAAAAACCTTTGGAAATCGCAAGGCTTTCCATTAAACCGGACAAGCTCTTGGAACTTCACGACCACGGCGTTGAATGTGGGCTGGCGGCAATCGACAGAATGCTTGAACTGAATAGTAAGTAACATAAAAAAGCATCCGAAAAATTTTCGGATGCTTTTATTTTTGTGCTTATCACGCGTTTAACCCAGAAGCATACGGTCGTTAGCCATAACGTCACCACTCGCCTTTTCAAACATAGTGAGCAAGTCCGGAATTTGCAAGTGCTTCTTCTCTTCCCCTTCAACGTCAATAATTACACGTCCATTGTGGAGCATAATCAATCTGTTGCCAAAGCGGAGAGCGTCGCGCATATTATGGGTAATCATCAAAGTAGTAAGGTTGTCACGAGAAACAATCTTATCAGTCAAGGTCAGAACCTTTTCTGCAGTTTTTGGGTCAAGAGCTGCAGTGTGTTCGTCAAGAAGAAGCAGCTTAGGTTTCTTCAAGGTTGCCATGAGCAAGGTTAACGCTTGGCGTTGACCGCCGGAAAGCAAGCCAACCCTTGCACTCATACGATTTTCAAGACCAAGGTCTAATTCTTTCAAAAGCTCTTTAAATTTATTAGTTTGTTCATTGCTATAGCTCCAGCCTAAACCAGGAGTTTTACCACGACGGGAAGCAATGGACAAATTTTCTTCAATCATCATACCAGCAGCAGTACCAAGCATGGGATCTTGGAATACGCGACCAATATATTTAGCACGTTTATGTTCTGCTTGCTTAGTAAGGTCTTCTCCGTCAATGATAATCTTACCGCTATCAATGGGGAACACGCCTGCCACAGCATTAAGCATGGTAGATTTACCTGCGCCGTTACCGCCAATAACAGTAACGAAATCACCGGGTTTAAGGTGCAAGCTTAAATTTTGCAAAGCGCGTTTTTCGTTAATGGTGCCAGGGAAAAATGTTTTGGAAATATTTTCAATATGTAACATTTAGCCCACCACCTTTTTAGAACCAAATTTGCTCTTGATCAAAGGCATTGCCAATGCAAAAGCAACCAGAATAGAAGTAAAGAGTTTCAAATCGTTAGGCGGCATACCCAGTTGGAGAACAACCGCAATTACGATACGATAAACAACAGAGCCTAAGATTACGGAAATAACACTGTTTTTAAAGCTACGAGTACCAAAGAGAACTTCGCCAATGATTACGGAAGCCAAACCAATAACGATGGTACCAGTACCCATACCAACATCGGCAAAACCATTGCTTTGAGCAACAAGAGCACCGGAAATTGCAACAAGCGCATTGCTAAGAAGCAAGCCAATCATAATGGTAACATCAGTATCAACGCCTTGAGCTCTAATCATTTGTTGGTTAAAGCCGGTAGCACGAATGGCAGCGCCAATTTCAGTACCAAAGAACCAATAAATGAATACTGCAACCAAAACAGTAGCCAAAAGACCAACAACCAAAGTGGTGTAGGCGCTGTTCAAGCTCAACATTTTTCTGATGATGGAAAAAGTGGTATCAGTACCCAAAAGGGAAAGGTTTGCCTTGCCCATAACGCGCAGATTTACGGAGTACAACGCAATCATAGTCAAGATACCTGCCAAAAGCGCAGGAATTTTCATTTTGGTATGCAGGAGAGCAGTTACAACGCCTGCTACCATACCTGCAATAGCAGCAACTACAAAAGAAGGAATGGGACCATAACCTGCGGAAAGCATGGAAGCCGCCACAGCTGCACCCAATGGGAAGCTGCCTTCAACGGTCAAATCCGCTATGTCCAAAACCCTGTACGTAATATAAACACCTAAAGCCATTACAGCCCAAAGCAAGCCTTGCGCCGTAGTTGGCACTAACAAATCTAACATCTAACCATCCTTCCTCATTTGGCAACCTTATCAAGAATTTCTTTAGGAATTGTCAAACCAATTTTTTTAGCATTAGCTTCATTTACAATAACGGTAAACTCGTTTTGAGTTTGAATAGGCATATCTTGAGGTTTAGCTTTACCGCTCAAAATATCTGCCGCCATCTCGCCAGTTTGTACGCCCAGCTTATAGTAGTCAATAGCAATAGTCGCAATGCCATTAGCGTCGTCCCAACCGGAAACAACGGGAAGCTTCGCTTCTTCAGTAACCATTGTCAAAGCAGGCATTGCAGAAGCCAGCACGTTATCAGTAGGAACATAAATTGCTTCAACTTTACCAATCAAGCTACGTGCTGCTTGCTGAATATCATTTACATTATTTACGGTAGCTTCTTTAATTTCTACCTTTCTATCTTTGGCAAAGCCTTTCAGCAAATCAACTTGTACTTGAGAATTGATTTCACTGGAATTATAAATAACGCCAACAGTTTTTACGGTAGGAACAAGCTTAATGATTAAATCCAGCTGAGCTTCCACCAAGTTCATATCACTGGTACCGGTAACATTGGTTTCCGGTTTTGCATTGCTCTTGATAAGCTTTGCTGCTTCATAGTCAGTTACAGCAGTTGCTACGATGGGAATATCTTGAGTAGCATTCGCCACTACTTGAGCTGCAGGAGTAGCCACAGCACAAATCAAATCTACTTTTTTATTGATAAAATGTTGAGCAATGGTATGCAGGTTAGATTGGTCTGCTTGAGCGTTTTGTCTATCGTAAGTTACGTTCTCGCCTTCTTTATAACCTTTAGCAGCCATACCATCAACAAAGCCTTTGCTTGCCACGTCAAGAGCAGCATGCTCTACAATTTGTACGATGCCAACATTAAACTTATCTTTTTTAGCAGCTTCCTTCTTTTCGCCGCCGCAACCAGCCAACGCTCCCATTGCCAAGGTAAGCATTACGCCTGCAGCCAGCATTTTCAAATTTCTGCTTTTCAGCCTAAACATAAATAACATCCTTCCATTCTACAAATCGGACAGACTCTCCGTAATTTATAGATATGTCTATTGTATTCTTTTTCCCCGAAATTGTAAACAGTAAATAATTTTTGTAAGCGCCATAAAAAACAAAAGGTACGAAGTTTGAAACCTCGTACCTTTTTGGAATAAACTAATTTATTATTTTACAGCTTTTTTGAGGATTTCTTCAGGAATAGTCAAGCCAATTTTCTTAGCGTTAGCTTCGTTAACGATAACGGAGAAGTCTTTTTGAGATTGGATAGGCATATCTTGGGGTTTGGATTTGCCGCTGAGAATATCAGCTGCCATTTCGCCAGTTTGTACGCCCAGTTTGTAGTAGTCAATGCCGAGGGTTGCAACGCCGCCAGCTTTAACCATGCCGCCTTCGCCAGCAACAACGGGAAGTTTAGCTTCTTCAGTAACGATTGCCAAGGTAGGCATTGCAGAAGCAAGAATGTTATCGGTAGGAACATAGATGCCTTGAACTTTGCCAACCAAGCTACGAGCTGCTTGTTGAATATCATTTACGGTAGAAACGGTAGCTTCTTTAACTTCTACGCCTCTAGTTTTAGCAGCAGCTTTCAGGATATCGATTTGCAATTGGGAGTTAACTTCGCTGGAGCAGTAAATAGCACCAATAGTTTTTGCACCCGGAACCAATTGGAGCAGCAAATCAAGTTGAGCTTCGATGGGGTTCATATCGGTAGTACCGGTTACGTTGGTACCCGGTTTTGCATTGTCTTTAACAAGTTTAGCAGCTTTGTAGTCAGTAATAGCGGTACCAACGATGGGAATATCCGGAGTTACGTTAGCAACGGTTTGAGCTGCCGGAGTAGCGATTGCGCAAATCAAATTAACTTTGTTGTTTACAAAGCGTTGTGCGATGTTTTGCAGATTGGATTGATCTGCTTGAGCATTTTGTCTATCATAAGTAACGTTTTGGCCTTCTTTATAGCCTTTGGATGCCATGCCGTCTACAAAGCCTTTGTTTGCAGCGTCAAGAGCAGCGTGTTCAACTAATTGAACGATACCAACGCTAACTTTAGCGTCTTTTTTAGCTTCTTTCTTTTCGCCGCCGCAGCCTACCATTAAGCCCATAGCCAAGGTAAGCATTACGCCTGCGGTCAACATTTTCAATTTTTTGCTTTTCAAAGTAAACATGTTATATCATCCTTCCATATACAAATTTAGCATTCCGTCTCCTAAATCTTTTGCGGATAGTTACATTTTATTACTTTATTTCTCACTTGTAAACAAAATTTTAATTTTTTGTTCACAATTTTAGTAAACAAAAATTCACTGTACAAAAATTAACACTTTTGCTAACTTTGCACAGTGAATTACGATTTTCACAAGACTTTTTTCGAAAGCCACGTACTATTTTTTAAAGTAAGGAGTGTAACAGGGAGCGTTCCAGTATTCCAAAAGCGCCTCATTCATACGAGCAATGCAAATTTCAAAGCCTGCCATTTCTTGAACAGTCATCAGCTCACCAACATGGCTGGCTACGATTTCAATGTTCTTTTCATTTAGGTATGCGTAAGCATTGCGGAAAACTACCAGCTGTTCCATCAAAGTAGTAGCACCACTACCACTAACAAGCACTAAAAGCTTTTCTTCAGGAAGCACGTTAAGGTCTTCCAACAAAGCATCAAGCATTAAGGTAACAGTCGCTTCCGCAGTTTGCAAAGGTTTAGCATTACCTTTTTCACCGTGCAAGCCTACGCCCACTTCCATACAGCCAGCTGCCACTTGGGCAATTTCCATACCAGTCGCAGGATTGGTAGCACCACTTGCTGCAACGGCTAAGCTTGCCATATTATCTGCAAAGCTTTGGGCGATGGCAGTAACTTCTTCCAAAGATTTACCTGCGCGAGCAGCAGCACCGGCAATTTTGTACAAGGGCACGCAACCAACCATACCTCTGCGGTTTTGTGCTTCCTCACGACTTGCGTTAGCAATATCTTCCTGCACCACAATCTTTGTTACGTTAAGACCAAGCTTTTCTGCTTGCTTCACAGCAAGATTGGAAGCCAAAATATCGCCTGCGTGATTAAGAACCACCAGCAAAACACCGTGACCTTTATCCGCAAGCTTGATTGCTTCAATGCACGCTTGGGGTCCGGGCGCGGCGAATACGTCACCAACTACGGCAATGTCTACCATGCCTTCGCCAACAAAGCCACAGAAAGCAGGTTCATGACCACTACCGCCAAGGGTAACGATGGTCACACGGTCAGCTTCTGCCAATTTTTTATTTACAACTAATTTGCCGCCCAATTCTAAGAACACAATGTCAGCGTGAGCAAGAGCCAAGCCCTCTAACATCTCTATGGTCACAGTATCAGGGTTATTGATAAATTTTTGCATATCAAATCCTCCAAGGAGTTATTATCTTTCTTCATTCCACACAAACCCGCATACTTCCTGCAAAACCTTGGGTAAAACTAAGCCCAAGCTTTCTACGTGTACACGTTCCGTCCGTTGATGCAGGTCTTTGCCCCAAGGACCAAGGAGCAAGAAAGGTATCTGTAATTTTGCCAAGGCTTCCATATCGTAGCTATACAGCTTGCCCCAGCAAGGCATGTTCGCCGCCAAAGCTTCGCTGTCAAATTCTGCATCCATTCCCAAATAACTGCAATCGGAAATACCCATAAAGTATTCCTTGCATTTTACAGGAAGCAACGTGCCTACGAAATCCACTACTTTTTTGAAACCTTCACCCACCAACTTGCCACTGTTCAGCGCAGGATAGTATGGCGGCGCAAAGGCAGTAATTACTACTGGATAATCTATGCCTGTAAAGTTAAGCACTTCTTCCATCGCCCATAAGGTAATGCTAGGGAAATCAAGTTGTTCAACCTGTAGCTTGCGTGTCATCTCCGCCTGCAAGTTTTTATAAAAATCGTCAAAACTAGTACGCTCTTGGGCAACTTTCAAAAGTTCGCCGTAAGTCATAGCTTTCAGGCTATGTCCGCACCCCTGCTTCGCCAGCGCGGTTTGCGCTCCTTGGTAACATTTACCAACGAACCAATCCATAATCTGCGCCGGAGTTTTGCTAAAGGTCAACACGTTGCAGTAGCCTGCACTGCGACGAGGCAAACTAAAATCGTAACCTGGTTTCAAATCGCGTGCAAAATTCCAGACGGGAGGTACTGTGCTTTCTTCGCCAAGAGTATCGCTAATTTGGTAATCAGCTTCCGTAGCGCAGATAATCTCTGCCAAAACAGCAACAGGGTTCACACCTTGCGGGTAGCTGCCAATTTGTACGGACTTGCCCTGCACTAAAACAACGGGGAGCATTTTGCCAACGCTTCCGCTGTAGATAATTTGCTTATCATTTTCCACGCTGTTAGGCTCACAGTTAAGAGCAACTTCATATTCTATCCCATAACGGTCACGCAGAGCTTTCAGCAACGGCAAACAGCTACGCATTCCTACGGAAAAAGCTTCCTCATCTGGAACAGAAATAAACAAAATGCTTCCTGCTTCCGGACTTTGAGCGTAACTTTCTAAAACGGCAAGCTGTGCCGCAGTGCCACCCTTCATATCACAAGTGCCACGTCCCCACAGCCACTCACCGCTCCCTAAATCAAGAGAAGCTTCTTCGGGCAGGTCAACGCTTGCCAGCTTTTGCTCCAAAAGTTCCGGCTCGCAAGCAACATTTGCCAGCGCGCCATAAACTTCCGTGCTGACAACATCGTGGTGCCCCATAAATACTACGGTCTTTTTGCTCTTGCCCAATACCAAACCATAAATGGTGCTTCGTCCAAAGCAATCATCTGCCGCGGCAAAGGCTCCGCAATTTTCAGGATGCTCTTTAAAATAAGGCATACCTTGCAATAAGTTCAAAAGATATTCTTCTACCTTCAGTTCCTCCGCAGTGTTGGTAGGGCTGTAAATTTTTACCAGTTCTTTAGTTATTTCTAAAACTCTTTCTTTGAGCACGGTAATTCCTTCTTTTAAAAATTATCCAGTTCGTCCAAGTGCATGATGGACATAGCAGTAAGCTGTGCCCGCTCCACAAAGGATTTCACGAAAACATACTCGTTGTTAGAGTGAGGTCCTACGCCTGCAGGCCCCATACTGCAAATGGTAGGCACGCCTTCCGCACAAATGTAATTAGCATCTGCGCTACCACCTACAATCATAGCACCCAATTCAGGTTGTCCCAGCTTCGCTGCTTGGGCTTTAACAAATCTATATAATCTTTTTACTTCTTCCGTTGTTTCCATAGGGGGAGTGTACACGTGAGGACCAGCTTCCACAAGTTCAGTGGTAGTACGTTCATCGTAGTTTTTCGCTACGATTGCCTTCACCTTTTCCACAGCCTTAGCAGCTTCCGCCATAGTTGTATAGCGAATGTCAAGCTTTGCTTCTGCATATTCAGCAACTACATTGGCGAGAGTGCCACCGCTGATTACGCCTACGTTACAGCTTGTTCCACTGGCATAATCGTTAACGTCTGCCAAATCGCTAATTTTTTTGCACAGCTCCGTAATGGCGCTGGCTCCTTTTTCCGGTTCGTTACCTGCGTGGGCAGCAATACCTTTGATGTGCAGCTCCGGCGCCCAACGACCTTTACGTCCAATAACGACACTTCCGTTGGCACGACCAAGCTCAAAGTTAAAGCAAGCGTCCTTGCCTTGAGCAACTCGCTTAAAGTTTTCTACAGCATTAGTGTTGGGATGATTGGTTTCTTCGTCACCTACGATGAAGATGGTCAAATCAGTTTTGTCCCAGCCATTTTCGAGCAGAGCCTTCACTGCGTAAACAAGCACCGCAATACCGGACTTCATATCTAAAACGCCAGGACCATAAGCGATACCATCTTCAATACGGAAGGGGCGCTTTGCCGCTTCGCCTTTGAAGAACACGGTGTCCGTATGACCACTAAGCAAAATTTTCTTCGCACCCTCGCAGGGACGAGTTGCCAAAAGCTGAACGGAACCTGCGCTTTCCAAAAGCTCTACCTTAAATCCTAAGGGCAACAGCTTTTCCTTAATCAGCTCTGCAATTTGGCGCACGCCTTCGGGACAATCCACACCGCTATCTATATTTACCATTTCTTTTGTAAAATCTAAAATCTCTGCTTCGTAAGCAGCGATTGCGTTTAAAACTTTGCTTTCCATGACGAAGTCACCTCTACCCATATAAAAAATAAAATCGTTAGAAGTACCAGAAGGCAAGAAACAGCGAAGCTTATGCCGCGATGGCGTACTGGTGGTACGTCGAGCAAGTAAGCAAGCTGTGACACAGCATAATGGTGCTTATAACGATTTTAGAAATTACGCACTTACTACAACTTTAAAAGCAGAAGTCACTTCCGGATGCAACTTTGCAACAGCATCGTATTCGCCCAAGCCTTTAACAGCAGTTTTCAATTCAACTTTACGGCGGTCAATTTGGATGCCGGTTTGTTTAATCAAAGCTTCTGCAACGTCTTTAGAAGTTACGGAGCCAAACATTTTACCGTTTGCACCCAATTGAACTTTAATATTTACAACTACTTTTTCAATTTGTGCGCCCAATACTACAGCTTCGTCTTTTTGTTGAGCTGCACGATGGGAAGCAACTGCTTTATCTTGTTTAGCTTGGTTTACGTTAGCAACGCTTGCTTCTTTCGCTACTTTACGAGCCAGCAAAAAGTTGCGGGCATAACCGTCAGCAGCTTCAACGATGTCGCCTTTTTTACCTAAATTTTTAACATCTTGTAACAGAATCACTTTCATTGTTATCTTTCTCCTCTAATTGTTCTAATTGTTTTTTTGCCAGTGCGATAATTTGCGGTTCAATATCCGCTGCACGCATATTATCAAGCTGTACGCCTGCCACCGTCTGGTGACCGCCGCCGCCTAATTCCTCCATAATAATTTGTACGTTCACGCTACCGTCGCTTCGTGCGCTTACGCCCAAACTACCATCTTTATATTCATTGATGGCAACGCCCACGTGAATGCCTTCCACGTTAATCAAACGGTCTGCCAGTTGCGCCGCAAGGATTGTAGCCTTTGCACCTTTTTCTGCTTTCTTGTAAATAGAAATGGCAATACCAGGTTCGATGGTTTTAGCTTCTGCCAAAAGACGGGCACGCAGTTTCAGAACATCCATATCGTCTTTGAACATTAAGCGAACCATGGTGGGATCCGCACCGCTACGACGCAGGAGCGCTGCAGCTTCAAAAGTACGCTCACCGGTTTGCACGGCAAAGTTTTTCGTATCCAGAACTATTCCTGCGTAAAGAGCAGTTGCTTCTGCCGGAGTAATCTCCAGTCTATCATTAAAGTAGCCAACCAATTCAGTTAAAAGCTCGCTGGTAGAAGAAGAGGATGGTTCAAGATACAACAGTACTGTATCGCCCAGCAAATCTTCCGCACGACGATGGTGGTCTACAATAATTCGTTTGGGGATAGCGTCCAAAACGCTCTTGCTTGCTGTAAGTATTTCACGATGGTGGTCAACCAAAATCAAAAGGCTGCTCGGAGTAATATGCTTAAGCGCTTCCTCCTCTTCCACCATAATGGAATTGTAATCTTCCTCGTGGTCGCTTACCTTCACGCATTCGTGAGCAAGCATTTCAGAAATACGGTTCACGTTTTCATTGCGACCGCTAAGTACGATATAAGTTTCCTTGTTCAAGGACAGGGAAAGCTTCGCCATGCCAATGGCACTGCCGATAGCATCGTAGTCTTCGTTGGCGTGACCCATAATGAAAACTTTATCGGAAGCCTGCATTTGCTCATTAATTGTTTGAGCTACAATGCGGGCACGTACGCGAGTTGCCTTTGCCGATACGGTGGAGGTGCCACCAAAGAATTGAGTTGCCTTGTTCTGAACAACAACAGCTTGGTCACCACCGCGACCTAACGCCAAGTACAAAACATTGTTGGCGTTCTGTACCAGCTCGTCAAGGGTATCGCCATCACAGGAAACACCAATACTCAAGGTTGGAGGAATCTTATTCCCTGCGCGAATTTCACGCACCTTGTCCAATACCGCAAACTTTTCTTCAATAATTTCTGCTACAGCACTTTGAGTAAAGCCTGCTAAGCTTTGCTCCTTATTCATACGGCAGATGAAACCATTTTTCTCAGCAACCCACTTGGTAACCATTTCGTGGATTTCGCCGTTAAGGTTAGCCATATTGGTTTCACTCAAACCGCGCATTACGTCTTCGTAATTATCAAAGCGAATATATGCCAAGCAAATTTTTTCTTTAGCATATTTTTGGCGCAGCAATTCAAAATCGGTAATGTCCGTCAGATAAATCATCAGACCGCTATTGTTTTGCTCACCTTTTTTATCAGCCTTGTCTTGGGTTTGCACGCGACAATACTTCATATTATAGTAACGGTCATTCATTTGAATAACCCTTGCCCCATCCTTAACGCTTAAAAGTTCAAAAGCATTGGGCTGTAAGGGCAGCACCTCTTCCGGCTTTAAGCCTTCCAAATTCTTTTTGCCAGTCCATTCTTGGAACAATTCGTTTTTCCATTGCAGCTTGCCATCTTTGGAGAACACTGCCATACCAACATCAAGCTTACGCACAGCGTAATGATTGGTGCGCTCGATGTTACGGATGATATTATCCAAGTAACTGCTAAAGAAAATCTCCTTGCTCATCAAGGTGCGACGGCTAAAATAATAGGTTAAGCCAAAAACGATTGCCACTACGGGAATCATAAAAGGCTCAAAATAACAGAGCATTACTCCCAAAAGCAGGATAACCAACAGATAAATATTGGTATCCACCTTGGAATTCATATTACGATTGAACAAATTGAACATTTAGTTCACCTCAATTCTTTAGAAAAGGCGTTTAGAACGAATCTTTCTATAATCAAAAACTATGTCGAAAGCACCAACATAAACGATGATTTGAGAGAACAAGGGAATGAAGAACATCAAGCCAGTTGCCATGTGCGCCCACCAAGCAGGTTTCTTTTTAGTTTCTACAAACCAGTAGATGAGACAGATGCCTTGAAGCACCAAGAGGAAGCTGGTTACGGTCTGCACATTTACAGAAAGATTATACATCCAGCTGTCCCTATCATTTAAATAGAAGTAAGTTACTGCAAAGAGAGATGCAGCGTAAGGAAATAAAATCCAGCCGGGAACTTGCAGTTGGGTAAAGGGCGGGAAGGGTTCAAAGGTTTCGCCCAATTTCGCCAAGATTTTTTTAGCAGCCCAATAGTTGATGAACGCCAGCACAGGAGCACTCACCAGGAAAGCACCGGGCATAATGATACGCATCATGCTCAGCAAATCTGCATAGCCTTGAACTGCAGTCTTAATATCAGCTTCGGACATACCTTGCTCACGATAGTACACAGCAAGTTCAGTCAAGCTTTGGTTAAAGGAAGTAAACATCATCTCGATGGGGTTAATGCCCAAAACTGCAAAGCTCAATACCACGTTGATAATAAGCGCCAAAACTGCACCAATACTACCGAAAAACATCAGCTTCATGGGAGGAAGACGACGACGCATACATTCGCCCAAGATAATGCCCATTAAGCCAAAGATTGCCACCAAGAAGAAAGCGTTGATGGGGCTAATAACAATGGCGATAATAATGCCTGCTACGATAAGGCTCATCAAGCTCCATTTCAAACCATGGCGCATACCACAAATAATAATTGGCAAAGGCCACACGAAATTTACGAAAGCACCTGCAACGGGCACATACATACTAATCAAAGCCATAACAATAGCAATGGCAGCCATAATGCCGGATTCTACCATGGCGGAAGTTTTACGAAACACAGAATTTCCTCCTTTTATTAAAAACACTAATAACCCAGTGTAATTATTTCTATAATAGTATATTTTACATCAAACCGCCTTAAAAAGCAAAGTGTCCTTGCCACCCACGGTCTCTTGTTCTGTAAATACTGTGCGAAACAGGTTAAATTTTTCTTAATGTTAAAATTTTCTTGCAGAATTTATTTTGTATTTTGCATTCTTATGTTAAAATATAATGATAATAAAGGAAGTGCCTCATTTTATGAAGAACTCTAAGATTTGTGGACGCTTTGCTCCCACGCCTAGCGGACGCATTCATTTAGGAAATATATTTTGTAGTTTATTAGCTTGGCTCCACGCCAAATCTCAAGGCGGTGAAATTGTCCTGCGCATTGAAGATTTGGACAAGGTGCGTTGCCCTCGCCCCAATGCCGATTTATTAGCAAAGGATTTAGAATGGCTAGGACTTACTTGGGACAAAGGAGCTTATGTTAGCGAAGATGGCGAACGTTACTTTCAAAGCCAACGCTTCGATATTTACGCAGAACACTTCCGCAAACTGGAAGACCGAGGTTTAATTTACCCTTGCTTTTGCAGCAGAGGGCAGCTTCACGCAGCGGAAGCTCCCCATTTAAGCGACGGACGCATTCTGTACGCAGGAACCTGCAAAAACTTAACTGTTTCCGAGCGTGAAGAACGTGCCAAATTACGCCAGCCTGCTTACCGCTTGGCAGTTATTGACGAGCCCATTAGTTTTATTGACGGCAACTATGGCAAGCAAAGCTATAATTTAATAGAAGAAAGTGGAGACTTCATCGTTAGACGCAGTGACGGAGTGTACGCTTATCAGCTTGCAGTAACGGTGGACGATGGGCTGATGAACGTTACCCACGTAGTACGTGGCGCAGATTTACTAAGCTCCACCCCCATTCAGATTTATATCTACAAACTTTTAGGCTTTACGCCACCTGAATTTTTGCACATCCCCCTTTTGATGGCGCCTGACGGACGTCGCTTGGCAAAACGTGACAAGGATTTAGATTTAAGTATGATGCGTAAAGAATACGATAGTCCTGAACCAATCATCGGCTACCTTGCTTATTTGGCAGGACAAATCCCCAAGGCTGAACCTATCAGCACCTTAGAGCTGGCGAAAATCTTTAAGCCAGAGCTTATTCCCACAGATAATATAGTTGTGCCCCCACAACTTCCACGATTATAAATTTTAGGAGGAACCATCGTGAAAAAATTTCTTTTAGGTATTAAATTGAGCATGTTCATCATTGTTATCGCAACCATTGCTGCTGGTATTGCTGCAGAATTCTTGCTGCAAAACCGTTGGCTGGGCTTCATTGGCGTAGGTATTCCTTTGACCGCCCTCTACTGGTGGCAAGAATACACCAAAATGGCAGAGCTCGATAAAAAGCTCAAGACTAAACATAAAAACAAGTATCGTTAATCAACCTATTTTATTTTTATTAGAGAGGAATTGTTATGACAAGCGACAGTAGTACATCGGTGTTAATCATTATTTTATGCATTTTATTTTCCGGCTATTTTTCCGCAACAGAAACAGCCTTTTCTTCCTTGAACCGCATCCGCATTAAAAACATGGCTGAAAAAGGCGACAAAAGAGCGAAGCTGGTATTGGATATGCTCGAAAACTTCGACGGACTCCTTTCCAGTATCCTCATTGGCAATAATATCGTAAACATTGCCTGCGCATCCGTTGCTACCGTTTTATTCGTAAAATTGTTGGGCGAAGAACAAGGTCCTAGTGTGGCTACCATCGTCATCACCATAGTGGTTTTGATTTTTGGCGAAGTATCCCCCAAAAGCATTGCTAAGGAAAATCCGGAAAAATTCGCTATGTTTGCTGCCCCTTTCTTAAATCTGTTGATGATTGTGTTGACCCCCTTCAACTTCCTGTTTAAACAATGGAAGAAGCTGTTGTCCAAAATCTTCCACACAGAAAACGACTATTCCATCACAGAAGAAGAACTGCTTACCATCGTAGAGGAAGCGGAACAAGAAGGCAGAATTGACGAGCAGGAAAGCTCCTTAATTCGTAGCGCTATCGAGTTCAGCGAGCAGGAAGCCATCGACATCCTGACCCCGCGTATTGACATCGTAGGTGTTTCTTCCGAAGCGACTAAAGAAGAAATTGCCCAAGTTTTTGCAGAAACCAATTACTCCCGTTTGCCCGTGTACAAGGAAACCATGGACCACATCATTGGTATCATCTACCAAAAAGACTTCTACAATGTGGTTTATGATAAGGACGGCGACATTGAATCCATCATCCGTCCTGCTCTGTACATCACCGAAAGCAAAAAAATTGGTGAGCTTCTGCAAGAACTGCAACATAAAAAATCCCACATCGCCATTGTTCTTGACGAATATGGCGGCACCACCGGTATCGTAACCTTGGAAGACATCTTGGAAGAGCTGGTTGGCGAAATTTGGGACGAGCACGACGAAGTAATCAACGAGATTGAAAAAATTTCTGATACTGAGTACATCGTTCATGGCAGCACCAATTTGGAAGACCTCTTTGAAATTTTAGACATGGGTATGAAAATTGACGAAGAAGTTGAAGAAATGGAAGTTGTCACCGTTAGCGGTTGGGTAATGGAAGAAGTTTTAGGACGCATTCCTGTTCAAGGCGACACCGGCACCTGGCAAAACTTGGAAGTTTCTGTATTGGAAATGGACGAAAACCGCGTAGAAAAAATCAGACTTATTATTCACAAAAAAGAAGAACAGTCCGAAGAAGAATAAACCCTATAACCACAAAACCGTTCACCTCGAACTACAATGAGGTGAACGGTTTATTTTTTGCTAAATAGCTTCGTTAACAGCTGCAACCATTTCTTTTACATAGTCATAGACGTATTTGGGAGCATCCTCGCCATATTGCTCCACAATTTTTACAATGGCACTGCCTACGATGGCACCATCACTGACCTTCGCCATGGCTTTCGCTTGCGCAGGCTCCGCAATGCCAAAACCGACAGCCACGGGAACCGTGGTTACCTTGCGAATTTCCGCAACAATGGCAGGAATATCCGTGGTGATATTTTTTCTGACACCCGTAACTCCTAAAGACGATACTAAATAAACATAGCCTTCTGCTTTTTGGGCAATCAGCTTGATTCTGTCACGAGAAGTAGGCGCAACCAATGAAATGATTTCTACGCCGTGAGGTTTGCTGAAAGGTAACAGTTCCTCCCGTTCTTCAAAGGGAATATCCGGGACAATCACTCCGTCTACGCCAGCTGCTTCACATTGCGCAAAGAATTTTTCACAACCATAAGTAAAGATTGGATTTGCATAGGTTAAGAAAACCAACGGCACCTCCACTTCTTGGCGTAGTTCCTTTACTAATTGGAAAATCTTGTCCGTAGTCGTCCCTGCCTGCAAAGCACGCACGTCTGCTCTTTGAATGACTACACCTTCGGCAACAGGATCAGAAAATGGTATGCCAAGCTCCACGATTCCAGCACCAGCTCGCACCATTTCCAAAACAATTTCTTTTGTTACTTCTAAATTAGGATCACCTGCTGTTACGAAACCTATAAAAAGTTTTTTATGCAGTTCAAAGGCTTTTTGTATTCTACCCATAATATTTACTCCCAACTCTTACTGCCTGCAGAAAATCTGCAATTTTATCCCTGTCTTTATAGCCATCTACTTCTACGCCGCCACTTACATCAACGGCGAAGGCTTCCACATGCGCCAACGCCTCGCTTACATTCTGGGCAGTTAACCCTCCTGCCAGAAAATATGGTTTTGGAATCTTCTTCCCTTCTAGAAGACTAATGTTCCCCACTTGACCGCTTCCACCGTATTTACCAGCCACGTAGGTATCAAAAAGAAAATAATCACAGGCAAAAACAGCTAAATTTTCTAGAGTCTGTTCATCTTTCAAAGGAATTGCTTTGATGATGGGTACCTTTATTTTTTCGCGCAAGGTCTGACAATAAAAAACGTCTTCGTCTCCGTGCAGTTGAACTAAATCTATAACCTTGTCATTGACCAAGCTGACAATTTCTTCAACGGAAGTATTGACGAAAACTCCCACTGCCTTAATTTCGGGACGCAGTAAATTTTTCAGCACCTTTGCTTCTTGCACAGTAACTTGCCGTGAACTTGGAGTGAAGACGAAACCAATGTAGTCAGGCAGAAGCTCATTAACTATTTTTATATCTTCGATGCGGCGTAAACCGCAAATTTTTACTTTAAGCATTTTTCAATTCTCGCAAAAAACTTATTTTATCAGACGCACGCATCAACGCCTCACCAATCAAGACAGCATCAGCGCCAATAGCTTTCACCCGTCTTACATCTTCCACAGTACTAACGCCACTTTCTACAACAAAGAGTACCCCTGGTGGCACAAGCGCTCGCAAACGTCTGCTGTTTTCCATATCCACGGTAAAATCTTTCAGATTACGATTATTCACGCCGATAATCTGCGCGCCTGTTTTTAGGGCAAGCTGTAGCTCCTGTTCGTCGTGAACTTCTACCAACGCATCTAAACCAAGTTCAGCACAAATACCCAAATACTTTTTTAACTGAGCCTCACTTAAAATTGTGCAAATAAGAAGTACTGCCGCCGCGCCTAAAAGCTTCGCCTCATACAGCATGTATTCGTCAACGACGAAGTCTTTGCGCAAGCAAGGTAACTGCACGTTACTAGAAATTGCTTGCAAATATGCGTCACTACCTAAAAACCACTTAGGCTCTGTCAAAACAGAGATGCAATCTGCGCCTGCCTTCTCATACTGCTTGGCAATTTCTAAATAGGGAAAGCTTGTGGCGATAATCCCCTTGGACGGTGAAGCCTTCTTACATTCGCAGATGAAGCTAAGCTCCGTTTTTCTCAAAGCTTTGGAAAAAGGCAGGTCTCCTTTAGGCAAAGCAAGTGCCTGCTCTCGAAGCTCCTCCAAACTTTTCACAGCCTGCGCCTTTTGAACGCGCTCTTTGGCGTAAGTAGCCAGCTCATCTAAAATTGTCATCCTGCTACCTCCGGCAAGTTGCTGATTTTAATCAACTTTTGCAAAGTTGCATAAGCCTTGCCACTATCGATAAGCTCTCCTGCCAACTGGATACCTGCTTGCATACTTTCTGCCTTGCCTGCCAAGTACAAGCCTGTCCCTGCATTCAGTAGGACTGCAGTACGTTTGGCACCGGGCGCACCTTGCAGAATTTCTTTCGTAATAATTGCGTTCTCTTCCGGAGTGCCACCTAATAAATCTTCTTTAGCACAACGCTCAAAACCAAAATCTTCAGGAGTAATTACGTAAGTTTTAAACCATCCATCCTTAAATTCACAAATGCTTGTGGGTGCGCTAGCAGATATTTCATCTAACTTTTCTTGTCCGTAAACTACCATCCCTCGTTTGATACCCAAGTTAATCAAAACCTGTGCCAACGGTTCTACAAGATAATCGTCATAAACACCTAAAAGCTGAATTTTAGGACTAGCAGGATTCGTCAATGGTCCAAGAATATTGAACACCGTGCGGAAGCCAAGCTCCTTACGGATAGCACCCACATATTTCATGGAAGTGTGATACTTTTGGGCAAAGAAGAAGCACATTCCAACCTCATTCAAAAGCTCGATGCACTTTGCAGGACTTTGCTGAATGTTAACGCCCAATGCCTCCAAGCAATCAGCAGTGCCACACTTGGATGAGGCAGCACGGTTTCCATGCTTAGCAACCTTCATTCCCCCAGCTGCACAAACTAACGCAGAGGTTGTAGAAATATTGAAGCTGTTGGCACCATCCCCACCCGTACCGACAATTTCAAAAACATTTAAACCAGTTTCAACTTTCGTGGCGTGGTCGCGCATAGCAGCTGCACACCCAGCGATTTCATCAATGGTTTCAGCACGAGCACTTTTAGTTGACAGTGCCGCCAAAAAGGCAGCGTTTTGAGTAACAGTAGTATTGCCACTCATAATTTCATTCATTACGGCATAGGCTTCCTCGTAGGAAAGGTCTGCCTTGTTAACGATTTTTACAATTGCTTCCTTAATCATAATTTTCACTCCTTTGCTCACAGCAAGTTAACCCTTCTGTCCTGCCAAGAGTGCAAATAAAAATCGCCCTTGACAGATATTACTCCATCAAGGACGAATAAAACACTTTACCCGCGGTGCCACCTTGAATTCACGGCATGACCCGTGCGCTTGACAGGATACCAACATATCCCCGACAACTAACGTATGCCAACACGTCACAGAATACTTAAAGCTGTCGCTTCGTTCACTGTGCCCTCAACGGTCCATTTATCGAACTGCATTTCTATTCGGCTCTCAGCTCCCCGAACTCTCTGTGAGCGCATCTTTCGACTTGATCTCCGTCTCAACGGTTTGTGGTGAATATTTACTTCGCCTTAAATTTAGCACCACTATTTTTTATTGTCAACTATTTCTATAGAAATTTTACGATTTGCTTTTTTTGTCACTACTTTTCTGTAAAACATATTACAAAAAATAAATCCTTCAACTCTTTTGCAAGAATCAAAGGATTTAGAAGCAAGGTTATTTCTTTTGTTTTCTAATTTCAGTAACGGGAATACCGCCGATACCCCAGTTGTCAGTTTCAACTTCGTCAATGACAACAACAGTGGTAGCTTTGTTTTTGCCAAGAACATCGTGAAGCAGGTTGGTCGCACCTTCGATAAGCTGAGCTTTTTGTTCCGGGGTTACGTTACCCTCGCGAGTGATTTTAATGTTTACGTACGGCATAAAGAGCCTCCTTTCGGAAAAGTAATACTGCTATCATTTTATCACATAAAAAAATAAAAGCCCACTTTCTATTGAAAGTAGACTGAATTGTTACAAAAAAATGGTGATCCACCCGCGACTCGAACGCGGGACACCCTGATTAAAAGTCAGGTGCTCTACCGACTGAGCTAGTGGATCACGTCAGTTGCCTCATCAGCAACGTTAGTTATTATACAGGCTAAAACGAGGCTTGTCAAGCACATCTCGCAATTTTTCCACAAAAAAAGCACGCTGGAAAGCGTGCTTTTAGTTTTACAGTAACTTATAAACTTTTCAGAAGTGCTGGATAACAAGGCGGAGCAAAATTATGCCGCGAAGGCGTACTTGAGGTACGTCGAGCAAATAATTTTGTGACAACACAATTAGACAGTGCTTATGGAAAGTTTAGTCAGTGAAGTTATCAAAATAGCCTTGAACTAAAACAACCGGAGTACCCTTATCACCAGAACCACTGGTCAAATCGCACAGGGAACCGATGAGGTCGGTCAATTGACGCGGAGTGGTACCTTGGGAAGCCATGTTGCCAACCAAGTTGCCTTCTTTTTCTTTAATAGCATTGGAGATAGCTTCTTTAAGAGCAACGCCGTGCAAATCTTTGAAGTCGTTATCTGCCAAATATTTCAGTTTCAATTCGTTGGGAGTGCCAATCAAACCTTTGGTGAAAGCAGGAGATACTACGGGGTCAGCCAATTCCCAAATTTTGCCTTGGGGATCTTTGAAAGCGCCGTCGCCGTAAACCATAACTTCCACGTGTTTGCCGGTCAGTTCCATGATTTTGGATTGAATTTCTTCAACCATGTCTTGGCATTCGCGGGGGAAAAGTTTGATTTGGTCTTCGGTGGATTTGTTGGAACCCAAGAGACCATAGCGAGCATTATAACCGCTGCCATTTACGGAAGCAGTCAGAATATCATCTAAGCTGCAAACAACTTTCGCACCGTTTTCCATAAGGATGCGTTTGGTTCTAACGCGGGTATGAATGTCGCAGTTCAAAATGCAGTCAGCATAGTTCAAAATGGTTTTTGCTTGGTTTGCAAAAACAACTTCAACTTCTGCACCAGATTCTTTAATCAAATCAGCATAGTATTGAACATAGTCTACGCCAGTAAATTCGTGCTTGTTTTCGCCAAACAATTCACGATATTTTTCTAAGGACAACACATCACTATAGGGATTAATGCCTGCAGCGTCCAATTGGTCATAGGTCAACAAAGCGTTGCCAACTTCGTCACTGGGATAGCTGAGCATAAGCACAACTTTTTTAGCGCCTTTAGCAATACCACGCAAGCAAATTGCAAAACGGTTACGGGACAAAATCGGGAAAATTACACCGATGGTTTCGCCACCCAATTTTGCTTTTACATCTGCAGCAATATCATCAACAGAAGCATAGTTGCCTTGAGATCTTGCAACAATAGATTCAGTTACAGAAATAACGTCTCTGTCACGAAGTTCAAAGCCTTCGCTTTTAGCAGCTTCCATAACGCTATTAACTACGATTTCGGGTAAGTTATCTCCTTCGCGAATAATCGGGCAACGAATGCCTCTAGAAACAGTACCCACTCTTCTTTCCATAAATATGTGCCTCCACAATATAGAATATAAATACTTATAATATCCTCAGACTAATCCCGAATGATATGTAAGAGCATTTTAAAAACAATCCGCAGATATTATAACTTATCGTTCCTAATCCTGCAAGAAAAACATAAAACTACCTTGTTAAAATTCTGCTTAAACACGAAAAATTCCTGCACAAATTGTAAAAGCAAGTAAATTTTTTCTTTCTAAACTATCACTGGCAAATCTTAAGGTATAGTTCGGAGAATGAAAGGTGCTTTGCAAAAATTCCAGTCATATTATAATACGCACGCCTTAATTTTGCAATATTCTCGAACGAAATTTATTCCTACATCTTTAACATTCGCAAAACTTTCATATATGCAACTATTTTTCAAAAACAAAAGACCTGTGTACGAGACACAGGTCTAAAATTTTTACTCTTTCATTTTGGAGAAGCCGACAAATTTTGTGAACTGCTTATGGAAGAACAGGTTGACAGTATCAACAGGACCGTTACGGTGTTTAGCAATAATAAGCTCCGTAATATTTTGGTTTTCCGTTTCAGGATTGTAGTAATCCTCACGATAAAGGAAGGCTACAATATCTGCGTCTTGTTCCAAGGAGCCGGATTCACGCAAGTCACTGAGCATGGGGCGTTTCACTTGGCGAGCTTCTACGCCACGGCTTAATTGGGAAAGTGCGATTACAGGCACATCAAGTTCGCGGGCAAGGGCTTTCAATGAACGGGAGATTTCAGAAACTTCTTGTTGTCTATCACCGGAATTATTGCGCTTGCCACTACCTTGCATCAACTGCAGGTAGTCTACAACAATCAAGTCCAAACCATGTTCTGCTTTTAAACGGCGAGCACGGCTTCGCATATCCATGGCTGTAATACCAGGAGTATCATCTATATAAATTTTTGCAGTATGCATATCTTCACAAGCCGCCCACAATGCGTGCCAATCTTTTTCTGCCATTTCACCTGTACGCAAACGTTGAGAATCAATATTTGCTTCTGCACAAAGCATACGATTTACCAATTGCTCCTTGCTCATTTCCAAGCTAAAGAAGGCAACTGCATACGGCTCTTTCTTTTTCAATTTTTTATGAGCGCGCAGGGCAACGTTTTGCACTACGTTCAAGGCAAAGGCAGTTTTACCCATAGAAGGACGAGCTGCAAGAATTATAAAATCAGAAGGATGCAAGCCAGAAGTTAATTTATCCAAATCAGTAAAGCCTGTGGGAATGCCAGTTAAGCCGCCTTTATTTTCTGTAAGAGCTTGAATCATCTCTACCGCACTACCAAGAATGGTACCAATGTGGGTAAACTCAGAATTTTTACCACGATTAGAAATTTCCAAAATACGGCTTTCTGCTTTATCTAACAAAACGCTTACTTCATCTTCAGCTTCGTAGCCCATGGCAGCAATTTCTGTGGAAACCTTAACCATTTGACGCAGTACGGATTTTTCATACACAATTTTTGCATGGTACTTTACGTTAGCAGCAGTGGGAACTGCGTTGGCAAGGGAAGTAATGTAAGCAATACCACCAACATCATCCATTTTGTTTTCACGACGCAGCACATCGGTAATGGTAATTAAATCTACAGCTTCATTTTTAGCGTACAGCTTCATCATGGCATCAAAAATAACGCGATGAGCCTCGCGGTAAAAATCACTGGCACTGATAATTTCAGTTACTTGCGCAATTGCTGCGTTATCTATTAGCATTGCACCTAAGACAGATTGTTCTGCATCGATACTTTGTGGGGGTACGCGTTCTTCTAACATTTTTAACACTTGCTTCCATATAAATTAACCTCTTTTTCTATATAAAGAGGTAAGGTCATTATACTATCAAAAGAAAAAACTGTCGACAGAAAGTTTCCCGTCGACAGTTTGATATTTATTTTGTCAAATTATTTTCCCAAGAGCTCTTTTCCAAAGGCACATCCTTCGAAAGTAGCAAAATAATCCGCCGGAGTTTCTGCCCTTCTAATCATTTGAGTGCTGCCATCTTCTTTCAGCAAAATTTCTGCACTGCGCAGTTTGCCGTTATAATTGTAGCCCATTGCAAAACCGTGAGCGCCTGCATCGTGGATAAAGAGCAAATCGCCCATTTCAATTTCCGGAAGCATACGGTCAATGGCAAATTTGTCGTTGTTTTCGCACAATCCGCCGGTTACGTCATATTTGTGGTCGCAGGGAGCATCTTCTTTGCCCATTACGGTAATGTGATGGTAAGAACCATAAATTGCAGGACGCATCAAGTTAGCTGCGCAAGCGTCAAGACCAATGTATTCTTTGTGAGTGTGTTTTTCATGAATTGCTTTGGCAACGAGAGCACCATAGGGAGCCAACATAAAGCGACCCAATTCTGCGAAGATTTTTACATCACCCATACCTGCAGGAACGAGAATTTCTTCGTAAGCTTGGCGCACACCTTCGCCAATGGCAAGGATGTCGTTTTCCGGTTGGTCAGGTTTGTAAGCAATACCGATACCGCCGGAAAGATTGATGAACTCGATGTGAGCACCAGTTTCTTCCTTCAATTCTACTGCTACTTGAAAAAGGATACGTGCCAATTCCGGATAGTAATCGTTAGTAACAGTGTTAGAAGCAAGGAATGCGTGCATGCCAAAATGTTTAACGCCTTTAGCAAGGAGTTTTTTATAAGCTTCAGTCATTTGCGGGCGAGTCAAACCGTATTTAGCATCACCAGGGTTATCCATGATGTTATTGGCAATAGCGAAATGACCACCGGGATTGTAACGGCAGCTGATGGTTTCAGGAATATCTGCTACTTTTTCCAAGAAGTCGATATGAGTAATATCGTCCAAGTTAATGGTAACATTTAATTTGCGAGCCAGTTGGAAATCTTCAGCAGGAGTTGCATTGGAAGAGAACATAATCTCACTTTCCTTGAAGCCAACTGCATCGGACATCAAAAGTTCGGTATAGGAGGAGCAGTCCGCACCGCAACCTTCTTCGTGCAAAATTTTCAAGATGGACGGATTGGGAGTTGCCTTAACTGCAAAATATTCTTTGAAACCTTTGTTCCAGCTAAAAGCTTGGTTTACAAGGCGAGCAGTTTTGCGGATACCTGCTTCATCATAGAGATAAAAAGGAGTTGCGTACTGGGACGCGATATTTTCAAGTTGTTCTTTTGTAACAAACGGAATTTTCTTAGCCACGGTTATCACCTTTCTGCAATTCAATAAGCTTTATTTCATTTTTGAGTGCGTCCTTGAATAAATCTACAAGGTTGCGTTTACAGGAATATAAACAAGTCGAATTTTCTTCGTCTTCTAAATCACCGGTCACAACGGTTTGTGAATCTGCGATTAAGCGAATCTGCTCATTTTGCTTTTCGGTGCCGTAGCAAATTGCCTGCGGCAAAGTAAATTGCTTATCGCTGATGATTACAACTTTTAATCCACGGTCGAGTGCGTCAACCAATTCTGATTTCAGCAGCTCCATTACCCTCTTATTTGCAGAAACATAAATGCGTGCTTCTGCTTGGCGAACTGTGTTCTTTAATTTATTTATAATCTCCAACTCACCTTTAATGGTAATATAACCTTCTGCATCACTTTTCAAAACAGGCAGTTGGCTTAAAACCTTTTGTTTTATTTCTCGTAGCCTGTCAATCTTGTTAGTGCAGAACTCCTCCGGTGCTACCGGAGTGTAGCGGGTAACCTTACCTTCTTCCAAAACATAGGCTGCGCCTTTTTCTACTAAGCCTGCCAAAGCAGTATAAGTATTGGAACGGCTGATGCCTGTTTGTTTGGCTGCTTCGTACCCGGTTAAATAACCTTCTTTTAAAAGCAGCACGTACAAGGTTGCCTCTTGTTTAGTTAGATTAAAATGTGTTAATCCTTCGATAAGCTCCATAATCCCTCATTTGGCTCTTCTTTCTTGTTTGTTGTTCCTGTTTGGAAACACTATACTAAAAATATTTTGGGTTGTCAACGGCTAACCAAAAATTAAGAGCAAGCAAAATTTTTCGCCTGCTCTTTTGTAAAATTATTTACATTTATAAAAGTAAAGACGCTACCAAACTGATAGCGTCTAGACTCACTGCATATAAAAACTGGTAAAGCGGATTCCTAAAGTAAAGGTCTTAGCCTGACCACGTTAATGGCTTTAGCTCCACGACCGCTTTGAACTAAATCAAAACGTACGTCGCGACCATCTTCTAAGGTTTTGTAGCCGTACATTCGTATGGAAGAATAATGTACAAAAACATTATTGCTTACCCTACATTCGATAAAGCCATAACCTTTGATGGCATTAAACCACTTTACTTTTCCGACCATTGCTTCACCTCCTGTATGAAATTGGCACGCAGAGCTTTGATGCTACTGGCTTGTCTTCATTATACATCACAAGGAGGAAATCCGCAATGAATGTTCAGATAATTTCTATTCTTCCAGAACTTCTAAAATTTCTTAGAAATGTCGCTTTTTATTATTTTACAACTTCTACTTTTTCCATGATAACTGCTTCACGGGGACGATCACGGAAATCGGTAACAACTGCGCCAATCAGACGAACTACGTTCATACCTTCAACAATTTTGCCGAAGATTGCATGATGACCATTGAGCCAGGGAGTGGGAGCCAAGGTAATGAAGAATTGGCTGCCACCGGTGTTGGGGCCAGCATTTGCCATGGAAAGGATACCTTCGTCGTCATGTTTCAAGCCTTCGCCAAATTCGTCTTTAATGTGATAGCCAGGGCCGCCGCAACCGGTACCGGTAGGGTCGCCGCCTTGAATCATGAAGTCTTCAATTACACGATGGAAAATCAAGCCATCATAGAAGCCTTTTTCGGTAAGTTCAATAAAGTTGCCGGTGGTAATGGGAGCTTTGTCCTCAAACATTTCAGCAACGAATACGCCTTTGTTAGTGGTAAATTTAATTTTTCTGTTTTCAGCCATTGTTGAATCCTCCAATGAAATTTATATTATTTTTTCTTTTGCATTAAAGCAGGAACTAAGTACAAACCGCAACCGATTGCTGCCATATACGCAGGAATCAAGGATTGAGCTTGGCTGTCACCGTGGAGGTAACCCAAAGCAATTACAATCATCAGGAATACACCTTGCGCAACTTGCAAACGTCTAGGGTTAATACGTTTATTATTTCTGTCGCCTTTAGCTTCAGTAAATGCTGCCGCACGAATTTCCGGCAAGAAGATAATGAAGGTTGCGCACATAATGTAAACGTAAACCATAGACAGGTTTTGTACCAAGAAGTTAAAGTCAGAGAAGAAGCAGGTTGCCAAAGTTAAGCCTGCCAAGTACCAGCTACGGAAGTAGCCGCCGGGAATTTGAGTTTCAATTGCGTAAGCAGAAGCTGTAATCAGCGGATACAGCCAGTAGCCATCGTGACCCAGCCAAGCAGAAATACCAATGATGATTACGTTGTCACCAATTTTGTGACGAGAACCGGAGGTTCTGTTGAGCATACGCAATACAAACATCAGCCACAACACAACCATAATGTTGCCTTCGCCCAAATACGCAGTTGCCGCCATGGTAAGCACGCCACCGATAATACCACCAAACTTGCGGTCAGGGTCAAGCTCTTGGGCAATCATGTAGGAGAATAGGAAGCCCAGTGCCGCACCAACGCCGGTGAACGCAGCGTCCCAAACTTCAACATTCTTCATAATTTGCCAAGCAGTTACTGCTGCCATGGAAATAATGGAACCGACAATCGCCATACGGGTATTGTTGTCGTCTAAATCAATAGGTCTACCTAAACCAACGTAGGCACCAACGCCCATAACGTCTTCAACAGCTTGGTAGCCTGCATACTTATTTGTCTTTTTAGCCATTTCATCATCCCTCGTATAAAAATTTATAACTGTTTCATTATACCACAAAATTATTGACAAACAAAACTCTTTATAATATTATCTATCTGCGAGTTTTTATCAAGTGGTATCGCAACGAACCATATTGACTAGCCAAAGGGCAACTCACAAAAATCTAAAGTCAATAATCGCTTGGATCAATCTATTTATGACCGGGACGAGACGCAATAAGGTATAACTATGCGCATTTCGTGTCGAAGTGCGCTTTTTTATTGCTCTGCCCAAACCAGAAAGGAGAAGCAATGAAAATCGGTATTATTGGTGGAGGTAAAGTAGGCTGTTGTTTGGCAGAATATCTCCAAAATCATTTGGTGGGCATCACCGCATCAACTTCTACTAAAAACCAAGAACTGGCAGATCGCTTTCACACTTCTTACACTGCAACGCTTGAAGTCATTGAACAGGCAGAAGTAATTTTCTTAACATTACCTGACAGAAAAATTATGACGCTTGCCAACGAGATTGCTTCTGCTACAAAAGTAGCTGGCAAAATCTTTTTGCACTGCAGTGGCAGTTTAGGACTTGAACCATTACAAGCTTTGCATGAACAAGGTGCTCACTGTGGTAGTATGCATCCTTTACAAAGCTTCGCAGGTGGAGCCACAAAATTGCAAGGTGTTTATATGGCAGTTGATGGCGATGCTATCGCACAAGCTAAAGCAAAAGAAATCGTTACACTTTTAGGTGGCAACAGCTTTTTCGTACCTGGCGAAGAACGAGCCGCCTACCACGCAGCAGCTTGCTTTTGCTCAAACTATGCAGTTACCGTAGAAACCCTTGCGCAAAAATTAATGAGCCGTTGGACAGGAAGTGAAGAAGCCGCATGGCAGGCATTACTACCGCTGTTTAAAGGAACTGTAGCTAATTTAGAATCTACCAAAAAAACCAATAAAGTTCTTACAGGTCCAGTTGCTCGCGGTGATATTAACACCATCGAAAAGCACTTACTATCCTTACCAAACGAATACCTTTCAATTTACTGCTCCTTATGTTTGGCAACCGTACAAATCGCATTATCCAACGAAACCATTGACTTACAAACAGCACATCAGCTTCAAAATCTTTTGCAGCTGAGGCAAGTTAAAAATTCGGAGGAATGAAATGAAAGAGAAACAGGTTACTATTGCAACCATCAAAGAGATGAAAAAACGAGGCGAGCCTATTACTATGATTACCGCCTACGATTTTGCAATGGCAAAAAATGTTAACGAAGCAGGAATTGACATGATTTTAGTTGGTGACTCTGTAGGGAATGTAATGTTAGGTTACAACTCCACCGTCCCTGTAACCATGGACGAAATGATTCACCATACCAAAGCAGTAATGCGTGGCAACAAAACAGCTTTAGTTGTAGGCGATATGCCCTTCATGAGCTATCAAGCCAGTATCACGGAAGGAATGCATAACGCTGCACGCTTCTTAAAAGAAACCGGTTGCACTGCCGTAAAACTTGAAGGTGGCAGTGAAGTTTGCGAATTGGTTAGCAAATTAACTCAAGCAGGTATTCCGGTTGTGGCTCATATTGGTTTAACACCCCAATCAGTAAATCAATTAGGTGGTTTTAAAGTACAGGGCAAAGACGTTGAAGCTGCCAAAAAACTTATCAACGATGCTAAGGCTTTAGAAGAAGCAGGTGCTTTCGCTTGTGTACTGGAATGTGTTCCCGCTGCATTAGCTAGTAAGATTACCCAAGAGCTTTCCACAATGGCAACCATAGGCATCGGTGCCGGAAATGGTTGTGACGGACAGGTCTTAGTTTGCAACGACCTACTTGGTGTAAGCAATGGCTTCTGTCCAAAATTTGTAAAAAAATATGCGGACGTACATTCCATTACAGTAAACGCGGTAAAAAATTATATTGATGAAGTAAAAGATAGAAGCTTCCCAGCTCCGGAACATATCTTTAAAATAGACGACACCGTTTTAGAAAAATTGTATTAAAAAGCAGGGTGAATGAAATGAAACTTATAAAGACCGTTGCAGAACTGCGCGAAGAAGTTAGCCTTGCTAAATCTAAAGGCGAAACCATTGGTTTAGTCCCCACTATGGGAGCTTTACACGAGGGTCATGCTTCCCTTATTAAAGCAGCAAATATGGAAAACGATTGCGTAATTGTCAGCGTATTCGTAAATCCAACTCAATTTGCACCCAACGAAGATTTAGATGCGTATCCTCGTACTTTAGATGCTGACTGCATTCTTGCACAAGAAATGGGTGCTGATATCGTCTTCGCACCCACTCCCAAAGAAATGTACCCTAGTGAAGATGATACATGGGTAGAAGTTACAGGCGATATTACTAAGGTTTTATGTGGTCGTAGCCGCCCCATCCATTTCCGCGGAGTTACCACTGTTGTTACCAAACTCTTCAACCTTGCTCAACCTGACCGCGCTTATTTTGGTCAAAAGGATGCGCAACAAGTTGAAGTGCTTAAACGCATGGTAAAAGATTTATTCTTTAACATTCAGTTACGCATTATGCCCATTGTTCGTGAAAAGGACGGCTTAGCAAAAAGTTCTCGTAACACTTACTTATCTAATGAAGAAAGAAGTGCGGCTTTAGTTTTAAACAGCAGTCTGAAAACAGCTCAAAAGCTTTACGAAAAAGGCGAGCGCAATAAAGACGCTCTTATTTCCTCAGTCATTGCCGGCATTAAGGAAGAACCCCTGAGCAACATTGATTATGTAGAAATTTATGCTTTGCCTGAACTTAAGCCTGTAACTAACCCTTTGCAAGGCAGTAACCTTTTAGCAGTAGCAGTTAAATTTGGAACAACCCGTTTAATCGACAATGTTGTTTTGGAGGAGAAATAATGCTTTATAATATGTTTCACGGAAAAATTCATCGTGCTACCGTTACTGAAGCAAATTTAGAATATATGGGTAGCATTACCATAGACAGTGAACTCTTAGAACTTTCTGGCATACTCCCCGGTGAAAGAGTACAAATAGTAGACAACAATAACGGTAATCGTTTGGAAACCTATGTTATTGCTGGCGAACCTGGTAGTGGTGTAATTTGTCTAAATGGTGCAGCAGCTCGTAAAGTTTTAGTTGGCGACACTGTCATTATCATTGCCTACAGTATGATGACAGAGGAAGAAGCAAAGAGCTTCGTTCCCAAGGTTGTTATGGTGGACGAAAAAAATCGTCCTATCAAAGTACGAGGTACTGAACTGGCAGGCGAAATTGGCTAAATAATATTAGTAAACAATATTAAAAGGACATTCCCAATTTTTTTTGGGAATGTCCTTCTTTTGTTTAGAAAATCTTAGTTAATTCAGCTAAAGTAATAGCAAACGCCGCAGTTCTCGGAACAGCAGTCTTAAGGTCAACAGACTCATGATCAGTATGCTCGTCGTAATTTTCTACCCCCAACGCATCAAGGGTAGGAATAAACTTAGCAGTACGGTTGCCGTCAGTCAAACCACCTGCAACCCACTCGTTCACTTCGCCGCCAAATTCTTCCTTAACAACTGCCTTGTAAACATCCACCATTTTTTGAACTTGGGGAGTTTTTTCCATGGGGCCAGTCACCATACCGCCGGTAATGCTAACTTTGGTGCCAGCAATAACAATCTTATCTGCCAAAGCTTTGATTTCTTTATCAATACGTTCTTGCTCTGCGGTGGAGAAGCAACGGATATTTACTTCGCAGAAAGCGTCACCGGGAATTACGCTAATCTTATCGTTGGTGGAACCAATAACGCCAACGTTTACGGTGTTTTGAGGAATGAACTGCCCTGCATCCACAATGCCACGTGCTTTCAAAGCTTCTGCAGTGAAATCTTCGGGAGCACCGGGCATAGGGCTAGCCAGCTTGTGAATTTCAGTAATGGTGTACGCCAGCTGATGAATTGCGTTCGCGCAATGTTGGGAAGCGTTGCCGTGGTGACCGCCAATACCGGTAACCTCTACACGATATTTTGCGTTACTCTTACGTTGGGTAACAATACCCCAGTTGGGGCGGGCAACGTCCATAATAATTGCAAAGTCAGATTGCTGGGACAGCTCTGCTACGATTTCTTCCGCAGTTTTGGAACCGCCCTCTTCTTCACCGTTGGTATAGTAAATGATTTCTTTAAAGTTTTTGAAACCTGCTTCTTGGAGCGCTTTCAAACCATAGATAACTTCCATAACAGTTGCTTTGTCGTCGCCAACACCAGGACCCCAAGCAAAACCGTTTTCGTCAACACGGAAGGGACGTTTTGCTGCTTCGCCACGATTAAACACAGTATCAACGTGAGCAACGAGGAGCACGGTCAGCTCACCTTCGCCACGCAAACGGGAAATCAAATGGCAAGCACGGTCATTGTATCTAAACTCAGTAGTTGCGCCCATAGCTTCCATATGCTGTGCAACAAATTTGTTGGCAGCTTCGGTTCCTTCGCGGTCGCCGTTACCGGAATCAATGTTGGTAAGAATTTCCAAATCTTTAACATAGTCAGCGTAATGGTCAGTTAAATATTTTTTGATAATCTCTCTCATGGCAGGACTCCTTTACATTTTATTTTTCGTATAAAGTCATAATGGTTTTATATTCGTTGGAATAAGCTTTTTCTCCTGCCCGAAGTCTACTCCAAAATTAAACATACACGTAATCTGCCATAACAGGCTGCAGCCCTCGCCCTTTTAAATCTGCAAAAATTTCCGCCAAACTACGTCCGTCATCAATTTCAAACTGCTCATCTCCCAGTCCACTGCCACCATGACTACCAACACCCGTACTTACGCCTGCAGAAATTTTGTTGGCGCAAATGCTCATCAAATTATCACGTACCCTTGCGCATTCACGGCTGGAAACAGTTATGGAAGCGTAAGGCAGGAACAAGCGATAAGCGCAGACGATTTGCAAAAGCTGGCGCTCACCTACATCAAGGGGCTGAATTTTATCGTTGTTGATAATGGGACGCAAGCGCGGACAGGACAAAGCAATCTCTGCGTGAGGGAACTTCCGTTGCAAAAGATAAGCATGTACGCCCACACTAAAGGCATCTCGACGAAAATCGTCCAAACCTAAAAGAGCAGCCAAGCCTACACCACGCATTCCACCTTTAAGCGCACGCTCCTGCCCGTAAAAACGATAGGGAAAACTACGCTTATGCCCTGCCAGATGAAGCTGTCCATATTTTTCACTGTTGTATGTTTCTTGGAAGATGGTCACGAAATCCGCACCACATTTGTGCAAATAAGCGTATTCCTCGCTGTTGACAGGGTAAATCTCTAAACCTACAACCTTAAAATACTTGCGAGCCAGCTTGCAGGCTTCGCCAATATAATTGATATCTGACATCTTCCTGCTTTCGCCAGTTAGGAGCAACACCTCCTGCATTCCCGTGGCAGCAATGGCTTGCATTTCTTGCTCCAGCTGCTCCACGCTCAAACGCGCCCTCTGAATTTTGTTGTGACAGTTGAAGCCACAATAAACACAGTAATTTTCACAGTAGTTTGCCAAGTACAAAGGCGTAAAGAAAAGTACATTGTTCCCAAAATATTTCTGCCGTTCCTTCCGTGCGGCAAGAGCGATTTCTTCAAGCAAAGCTTCTGCCGCCGGGGAAAGGAGCGCCCCAAAATCCCTAAGAGTTTTCTTTTCAGAACGGAGCGCCCTACGCACGTCAGCTTCCGTAAAATTTGCAGGGTTATATTCCGCACGAAAAGCTTTTACCTGCTCCAGCATATCGCTATCTAAAATCTCCATTCCCTCTTGATATTCCAAATAATCCGTACCAAGATTTTGTGCTTTTTGACGACTTTCTTCATTATATATAGTAGTGTTAAAAAATTTATCTTCCATTATATATACCTCTTAATCACGCAGGAAACCGGTCAAGGGAGAAGACGCATTTGCTAAATCACGCACCTCACCCAAGCCGGAAAGATATGCTCTACGTCCTGCGCTTACTGCTTCACGAAAAGCTCGCGCCATTTGAGTAATATCTCCTGCGCTGGCGATGGCAGTGTTCACCATTACAGCAGAAGCTCCCAGCTCCATGGCTTGGCAGGCTTGGGACGGTTTGCCTATCCCAGCGTCAACAATAATGGGAAGCTCAATCTCGTCTATTAAAATTTTGATAAAGTCCAAAGTGCACAAACCCTTATTACTACCGATGGGTGCTCCCAAAGGCATAATGCAGCTTGCTCCTGCATTTGCCATGTCACGGGCAGCTTGTAAATCAGGATACATATAAGGCATTACCACGAAGCCTTCCTTTGCCAAAAGCTCCGTTGCCTTGCAGGTTTCGTAATTATCCGGCAAAAAGTACTTGCTATCTCTGATGACTTCTATTTTGATAAAATCACTTTGGCACAGCTCGCGAGCTAAGCGGGCGATACGCACCGCTTCTTCCGCAGTGCGTGCTCCGGACGTATTGGGAAGCTTCACTACGTTTTCAGGAATGTAGTCTAAAATATTGGCAAGTTCTCCACCATTGGCACGTCGCAAAGCAAGGGTAATGATTTCCGCACCAGCTTCCTCCACTGCTGCCTTAATCAGTTCCAAGGAATATTTACCGCTACCTAAAATAAAACGAGAAGTAAATTCATGACCACCTAAAATAAATTTATCCATAGCTTAACCCTCCAAGCCTAAAATTATTCTTTGCACCAAATGTGCCTGCTGTGCCGCGCAAAGAGCAACTCTTCCTGCATAAAGAGGAACTTCTTCGCAAGTACTCACCCCGTCTCCACACAAGTACAAGCTTTTACTTACGCGCCTCGCCTGAATTAAATTGCCAGCGCCCAATCCTGCTATACCATTACCTGCAACGATAACTTTTCCCGGGAAATGTTCTAACACTCCGTTGACCAGCATTGCCTTTGCTTCTGCCTTGTCGAAGGCTTCGCAGATTATTTCGTCCTGTGCCAAAAGCTCCGGCAAATTTTCTGCACTTACCTTTACGCAACTAAGCTTTAAATTAACGTAGGGATTTATTTTCCGCAAAGTTTCCGCAAGGGCTTCCACCTTGTATTTACCAACCTGCTCTACAAAATATTGCTGTCGCTGGAGATTGCTATAATCAACCTTGTCAAAATCAATAAGGTGTAAATTGCCAACACCCATTCTCGTAAGCAAAATGGCAATGTTACTGCCCAAGCCGCCAAGTCCAGCTACCGCCACACGCGCCTGCTGTAATTTGTCCGTTGCTTCTTTACCACAACGTTCCCGTAATTGGCAGTTCCATTCTTCATACAAAAAATCTGTAGAAATCACTTACCCACCTCCCACGAAGGAAACAATTTCCAATTTGTCTGCGTCCGTCAAAAATACGGAAGCATATCTGCTTCTTGGAATAATCTCTCCGTTCAGCTCTACCGCAATTTTGTCACAGAAATAGCCTTCTCGCTGTAAAAATTCGCTTAGTGGAATTTTCTCGGATAAAATTATTTGTTCTCCGTTGACTTTCATTTTCAAACCTCCTTTTTGAACCTCGGTGAATAAAAAAGGCACACGAAGAAATTACACCCGCGGTGGTGTACCCCTTCGTGCGCCTAAGCGTCACTCTAACTTTAGAACCCTGTATGCGTAATAAAAAAGGAGCTACCACGTAGCTCCACTAATCCAAAAACATTTCCCTACGTTGGCATTACCCATATCAGGTTCACGGGTCGAAGTTCTCAACTTCCTCTCAGCCTATTTATAAGCTCCCCGACAATATTAAATTGTGCCTTCATTGTAAAACCGCAGTTCTTTCTTGTCAAGTTAGCCGCTTGCATTTATTTTCATAATCCCTTACAAAATACTTTTGCAGATTGGCAAATGTGCTATAATATTGCACAGGAAAGATACGAGGCTTTTATGTTAAATCCCATTGAAACTATTGATAAATTATCACAAGAACATACAGCAACTGGTGCAGAGCTTTTAGCTTTGCTCACCTGCGAAGACCCATTTATAAATGAAGCTTTACGTCAAAAAGCACAAGCACAGGCGCAAAAAACCTTTGGCAACAAAATTTATTTGCGTGGGCTCATCGAGTTCAGCAATTTTTGCAAAAACGATTGCCTTTATTGCGGAATCCGTCGCAGTAATAAAAACGCTTCCCGCTACCGCCTGATCCCTGCAGAAATTTTAGAATGTTGCGCCACAGGCTATGAGCTTGGCTTGCGCACCTTCGTTTTGCAGGGCGGGGAAGACTTCGCCTACGACGACAAGCGTTTAGCAGAAGTAGTTGCACTCATTAAAAAGCAGCACCCCGATTGCGCAGTAACCCTTTCCGCCGGAGAGCGTTCCCCCGAAGTTTACCAGATGTGGTTCGAAGCGGGGGCGGATCGCTACTTGCTCCGTCACGAAACGGCAAATAGTAACCATTACGAAAAGCTTCACCCTGCGGAGCTAAAGCTTGCTACTCGTTTGGAATGCCTGCAAAATTTAAAAAGCCTTGGCTACCAAGTTGGCACAGGCTTTATGGTAGGCTCTCCCTTCCAAAAATTAGAAAACCTTGTGGAAGATTTACACTTCCTTAAAAAATTTAACCCTCATATGGTTGGCATTGGTCCCTTTATTCCTCATAAGGACACTCCTTTTGGCGAGTGCGAAGCTGGTAGCGCCAAGCTGACCTTAAAACTTCTTTCCATTATAAGATTGCTCCTGCCCCAAGCACTTATCCCTGCCACCACCGCTCTCAACACTTTGCTCAGCAATGGACATCAACAGGGAATTTTGGCAGGCGCTAACGTAATTATGCCTAACCTTTCGCCACAAAACGTGCGCGACAAATATAATCTTTACGACAACAAAAAGCACAGCGGTAGCGAAGCTGCGGAAGGCATTGCCCTACTCCGCAAACAGCTTGCAGAACTTGGCTACGAAATCGCCATTAGCCGCGGTGATTATCCGGGAGTGATTAGATGAGCTCTAAATATCAAGTAATGAATACGTATAAATCCCTTAGCGAATGGCACAACTTTCGCTTGCGCCTCTTTGCTGAAGGTATTTTGATTGGTATTTTTTCTGGATTGGTAATCTGCTTCTTCCGCTACGCACTACACGAAGTAGAACACTTCCGTGGAATTTTTTACAAATACCTTACCACCGCAGATTGGACTTATAGCGTGGCGTGGTTCTGCTGTTTGGTAGCACTTGCCTACGTTTTGGATAAGCTTAACAAAATTGAACCCCTCGCCGCAGGCAGTGGTATTCCCCAAGTTAAGGGAGCAATCCTCGGTTTGATTAAAATGCGTTGGTTCAGTATCCTGTGGGTTAAGTTGACCGCAGGCATCTTGGGTATTGGCGCTGGTCTTTCCCTTGGCCGAGAAGGTCCCTCCATTCAACTTGGTGCCGTAGCAGCCCAAGGCGTAAGCCGAATGCTCAAACGCACTCGTATGGAAGAGCGTTACCTTATGACCAGCGGTGCCAGTGCAGGTTTGGCAGCAGCCTTCAACGCTCCCCTTGCTGGCGTAATCTTTGCTTTGGAAGAATTGCACCGCAACTTTTCCATCGTAGTACTGCTTCCCTGTATGGCAGCAGCAATGACGGCGACAGTAGTATCTCGTGCACTTTTCGGCAGAGCGACTATCTTCGAATTCACCGACCTGCCCCTTTTGCCCATAAACTATTACGGAATTGTAGTACTAGTTGCTTTGGTGGTTGGTTTGTGTGGCGTACTCTTTAACAAAGGCTTGTTGGGCGTTCCTAAATTTTACGCACTGCCCCTTTTCAAAAAGCCCGTCCATAAAATCACCTTCGCCCTTTTAACCGCAGGTGTCTTGGGCTACTTACTACCCGAAGTTTTAGGCGGTGGTAATCAGCTCATCAACACCATCTCCAGCACACCAGTTTCCCTGCAACTTTTGCTTCTGTTCCTCGTTGGCAAATTGCTTTTTACTTTGATAAGCTATGGTTGCGGAGTTCCCGGTGGCTTCTTCCTGCCCATGCTTGTTATCGGTGCACTGTGTGGAAGCATTTGCAGTAATGTTTTGATTAGCCTTGGTTGGATTGACCCAGCCTACGCTTCCAATATTATTGTCATCGGTATGGCAGCACTGTTCTCCTCATCTGTTCGCGCCCCCATTACAGGCACAGTTTTGATTATGGAAATGACTGCTTCCTACCAACATTTGCTTGCCCTTTCCATCGCCGCCATGGTTGCCTTCGTTGTAGCAGAGCTGTGCAAAAGCAAACCCATTTACGAAGAACTACTTAACCGCACTTTGAACAAGACAACTCCCGAACCAGAGCTGATGGAACAACGCAATATTACCGAGCTTGCCGTGTGCAGTGGCAGCCCCATTGAAAACAAACTTGTTAAAGATATCAAATGGCCTCCTCACACTTTGCTTGTAGACATCAAACGTGGCGAGGAACAACTTGTTCCCGCAGGCGACACTAAAATTATGGCAGGGGACTTCATCTACGTCCTTAGTCATAACGAACACGTTGTCCTTTTGCAAAAGCTCGCTGCCGAGAAAGAAGAGGAGTAAGTTAATACTAAAGCACAAAGACCGTAACGTTCACTAAGAACGCTACGGTCTTTTTTCATTTTTACACAGTACCTTCTTCCAAGATACCCAGTTTTCTTCTCCAGTAACGGCTGTAAACTACGCCTGCAGGATTGTTGGCAAGCACTCTATCTTTGGTGATGAGGCTGGAAACGGGAGCTTCACTATGCTTGGTGAAAATCATATCGTGACCAACGCACAAGCCAACGATGAAGTTCATTTCAGTTTTAGCATCGTTCATCAGTTGAGCTTGCATTTTAGGATTGCACATTGCTTCGTGTTGACCGGGTTTAATTTTTTCCAGTTCCCAAATGCTCTTATCAATGGAGCAGTTTTTGCAGCACACGGATTCTACTTCGATGCCTGCGTTTTTAAAATATTGAGCGCAGAACTTAGCTTCGTTTGCCAAGCCGATGCAGAAAGCAATACCGATTTTTTTGTAGCCCATTTGTTGAATGAAGAAAAGGCTTTCTTCCAAGCGGGTCATTTTCAAATAGTTACGGGTTTCGGTGGCAGCCGCAGCTTGCATAATTTTAACGTCCTCTTCAGTGTAGAGGGCAGCAGCTTCTTCTTTAGAATAACGAGTGCAGTTTTGTTCTTTAACGTAGCAGTTACGATGTTTGCAGAATGCGCAATTCATAAAATTACCTCCAAATAGTTTTGCTAACTTATTTTACGTGGCGTATCACCTTGCCACAAACTTACCTACTTAAATAATTCTGCGACAAAAACTTTTTTCCTGCTACGCAAAATTCACAGTTGAGTTTTTCTCGCACTATGGATTTATGTTATAATTTTAGCGACGAACAATTTTAAACTTCTAATAATTAAACGCGTCAGAAGTGCCAGATAACAAGGCGACATAAAATTGTGCCGCGAAGGCGTACTGGTGGTACGTCAAGCAAGCAATTTTATGGCAACACAGTTAGATGGTGCTTATCACGCGTTTCGGGTGAAAAATATGAGAAAAGAAAAATTTGACATTACTGGAATGCACTGTTCGGCCTGCTCCTCCCGTATCGAGAAAGTCGTCGGCAAGCAAAAAGGCGTTGAAGAAATTAACGTCAACCTGTTAAAAAATAATATGCACGTCACCTTTGACGAAGGCGTAATCTCCGCAGAAGATATTATCGCCAAAGTAGAAAAGCTTGGCTTCGGTGCAAGCATTCACGCTCAGCAAAGTCAATCTAAGGCGAAGCCCGTAGACACAGCTGCCCAAGAAATGCAGGCTATGAAGCAAAGATTCATCTGGTCCATGGTCTTTACTCTGCCACTTTTCTACATTTCCATGGGCGCAATGATGGGTTGGCCCCTACCCGACATTTTCCTCGGAATGGAAAATGCTCTCATCAACGGACTTACTCAACTGCTTTTGAGCATTCCCGTTATGCTCATTGGCATTAAGTATTTTGAAAACGGCTTCAAGAATTTGTGGAACAAAGCTCCCAATATGGATTCACTTATCGCCATTGGCAGTAGTGCTGCCTTTGTGTACGGGGTTTATGCAATTTACAAGATTGCTTACGGCTTCGGTCACGGTGATATGGAACTGGTGCACCGCTTCTCCCACGATTTATATTTTGAATCCGCCGCCATGATTTTAACCCTCATCACCATGGGTAAATTTATGGAAGCTCGTGCTAAAAACCGTACCAGCGAGGCAATCACCAAGCTTATGAACCTTGCTCCCAAAACTGCACTTGTGGAACGTCACGGAATGCAGGGCGAAATTCCTGTGGAAGAAGTAATCACCGGCGACATCTTGATTGTAAAATCCGGTGCTACTGTTCCCGTAGACGGAGTTATCATCGAAGGCAGTGGTGCTCTTGACGAAGCTGCCATTACCGGCGAAAGCATTCCTGTAGAAAAACACGTGGACGACAGGGTCACAGGTGGCACTATTAACAAGAGTGGTTACTTTAAAATGCGTGCAACCGCTGTTGGCGAACACACAACTTTGGCTAAGATTATTGCTTTAGTTGACGAAGCAACTTCTTCCAAAGCTCCCATAGCCAAAATGGCAGATAAGATTAGCGGAGTTTTCGTTCCTGTGGTAATTACCATTGCGGTCTTTGCGGCGGCAACTTGGATTTGCTTAGGCTATAATCTGGAATTCGCTCTTGCCATCGGAATTTCCGTCTTGGTAATCTCCTGTCCCTGCGCTTTGGGTTTGGCAACTCCCACCGCTATTATGGTTGGCACCGGGCGAGGAGCTGCTAACGGAATTTTAATCAAATCTGCTTCTGCACTGGAAGCTGCCCACAATATTGATACCGTTATTTTGGACAAGACCGGTACTGTTACGGAAGGCAAGCCTGTTGTAACGGATATCGTTCCTAATAATATTGAGGAAAACCAACTGCTTAGTCTGGCGGCAGCAATGGAAAAGCTTTCGGAGCATCCCTTGGCTGAGCCAATCATCAACTACGCAGAAGAACGCAGTTTAGAACTGCCCCCTGCCTCCGACTATCGCCTGCTTCCCGGCAAAGGGTTAGAAGCTTTAGTAAACGGCAAAAAATGTTTCGCAGGCAATGCCAAGCTGATGACTGCTGAAAACATTGACCTTGGCGAATTTAATGAAATCGCCGCTGAGCTTGCCCACGATGGCAAAACTCCTCTCTATTTTGCAGAGGGCTATAAGCTTTTAGGCATTATCGCTGTGGCAGATACTGTTAAGCCTACTAGCGCCGAAGCCATTGCCAAATTACAAAAGATGAAGATTAAAGTTATTATGCTTACTGGCGATAACAAAATTACAGCGGAGGCAATCCACCGCCAAGTTGGCATGGACGAAGTTTTAGCAGAACTGCTCCCCGAAGATAAGGAACGCACCGTGCGCCGTTTGCAAGAGCAAGGTCACAAGGTAGCAATGGTTGGCGACGGAATTAACGACGCCCCCGCCCTCGCTCGTGCTGATGTTGGAATCGCAATTGGTGCCGGTACGGATATCGCCATTGAATCTGCGGATATTGTTCTGATGAAGAGCGATCTTTTGGACGTGCCCAAAGCAATTAGCTTGAGCAAAGCGGTTATGAATAACATTAAGCAAAATTTATTCTGGGCGTTCTTCTACAACGCCATTGGTATTCCTGTTGCGGCGGGCGTACTGTACCCCCACTTCGGAATTTTGCTAAGCCCTATGATTGCCGCAGCAGCTATGAGCTTCAGCTCGGTTAGTGTTGTAACGAACGCTTTACGCCTGCGCTTCTGGACGAATAAGTAAATTTATGTTATATAATACAATAGAACAAATAAAAATCGTTAGAAGTGCTGGAAGGCGCGAAGCAACGAAGCTTATGCGGCGAAGGTGTACTAATGGTACATCGAGCAAGTAAGCAAGTTGCGACAAAGCATAACAGTGCTTATAATGATTTTCTAAAAGGAGAGATAACAATGATCAAAGAAATAAAAATCGAAGGCATGCACTGCCCCAACTGCGTCGCTGCCGTAAAAAGAGAACTTGAAGCTTTAGAAGGCGTTACTCACGTAGATGTTTCTCTTGAAGATGGTCAAGCCATCGTAGAAGTGGAAGAAATCGCTGACGAAACCTTGCAAGAAGCAATCGAAGACATTGGCTTTGACGTAGTAGAAATTAAATAAACCGTACTAATGCAAACAGGGTACTCCACCTTAGTGGAATACCCTGTTTTTCTATATTAACCTAACTTATTAGCAATTCGTAAGCTTCCTGCCAATTTATAAGAGAGCTTTCCAAAACGGAATGGAACCTTGCATTTTCCAGAACTTCTTCCGAAAGCAAGTGCTTCACTCCTGCATAGGGATAATTGGGCACTGTAGCGTAAGGCTTTGCTAATTCCTTGTGCATTATAGCAAGCAACGCTTCTTGCCGCTGTTTCATAAGCCACAAATAACGGAAATATTCCGCCAAGCTTTCCCGCACCGCACTTACTTTGGCATATTCATAGCCAACGCCATTCCAATAATCCATCTGCTTCCACTCTTGAGTTCTATCACAGCAGGCAAAATGCAAAGCGTGGAAAATTTCGTGTGCCAATACGGAAGCAAGATAATCTTTAAAATCAAGATTATCCTTAGCGCACAGTTCACAAATGTTGCAGTAGTAAATGACGATACCGCCGTCAGCAAAGAAGCTTCCTTTAACAGGCTGCTCAATTTTAATATTGGCTTTCATCACGGCAAGCTTTTCCTGCAAAGCTTTCTTCTCTGCTCCACAAGACTGCGCCAATTTTGCTTCTTCCTGCAAAACCATATTGTAGGCATATTTGCCAAAGCTTTGCTGTTTCTTGACAGGTAAAATTAAAAGCTTAGGCATTTCAAAATGAGCGGGATAGCTTGCGCCTAAAACTTCCTTGGAAAAAGCAAGAACTTCTTCTGCCTTAGCCTGCAAAAATTCTACCAGCGCTTCCCTGTTTTCGGAGCAGGGAGCAAAATTTTTACGCTCACATTTAGCAATCTTAGAAAAATATCCTTTATCCATAGCGCTACCTAACGGTTCTTAACTTCCAAAATCTTGATGAAGTAACGATAGCTAAAGTACGCCACGCTACAACTGCTTACCCACGCAATTGGGGAAGCCAAGCAAATCCCCAAGTAACCATGGCTATCCGTTAAGAAAACTGCTACGCCCGTGCGGACGAAAAGTTCCACCACGCCAGTCATCATAGGAATAAGAGCAATGCCCATACCTTGGCAGGCGTTTCGATAAATAAACATCTGGCTAAAGAAGAAATAGAAAGGCACGGAATAAGTAATATACAAATACGCAGCACTCAAAACTTCCGGATCGGGATTATCAAGGAAGATACCGATGATATCCTTACCGAAGAAGAAAATCAACGCCGCAGCAAAGCAAGCAAAGCCAAAAATAATCATGGAGCATTTCTTGATTGCTTCACGAATTCTATCAAAGCGACGTGCGCCATAGTTTTGCGCAGTAAAAACAGCAATTGCCAAGCCAAAGGAAATCATAGGTTGCACGGCAAGCTGTTCCACACGCACCGCGGTAGTGAAGCCTGCGATGGTGTTGGCACCAAATTTATTACAAATGGATTGCATAAAGATAATGCTCAAACCCAAAACGGAGAACTGCACCGCCATGGGCAAGCCCATTCTTAAATGCTCCCACATTTCTTCTTTAGTAAGGCAGATATCTTTTCTGCTTAAATGGAGCTTGGGAAAGCGTTTGTAAATATAAACCAAGCACAAAATTGCAGATATTGCCTGGGCAATAACAAGGGCAACTGCGCTACCGGGGACGCCCCAGCCAAAATATAAAATAAAGAGCAACGCCAAAAAGATGTTGGCGATGGTTGCAACAATCAAAAAATACAGCGGAGTTTTGCTGTCACCCAAAGCACGCATTACAGAAGAAAGAAAGTTGTAGCCCATCATGGTAATCAAGCCATCGGTGATGATAAGCACATAACTGCGAGCGTCGCTGAAAAGCTCTTGAGGAATGTTCATCAGCTTCAAGCCGTAATCAATGGAAAGATAAGTGACTGCCATAATGACGAGCACAGAGATTAAACTGAGAATTATGCCAGTGGCAATACTGCGACGCATACCGTTCATATCTCCGGCACCGTAGCGTTGTCCTGTTACAACGGTAAAGCCATTGCCCAAACCCAAGGTAATGATTACTTGCATCATAAACAGGGGCGACACCGCACCAACCGCCGCCAAAGCCGCTACGCCAATAGTACGCCCGACGATGATGATATCAGCAATGTTATATAATTGTTGGAAAATGTTGCCAATCAAAAGCGGAACCATAAACGGAAGGATGAGCTTTAAGGGCTTGCCTTCGGTCATATTCAAAAGCATTTATGAAACCTCCCCTCGCTTGCGGGAATGAATTGACTGCTTAGTCATTACAGTATTATATCATATTTATTTCTATAGAAAAATATATGTATTACGGCAACACTCAAAAAGAAAACTCCGACATTCATAAGAACATCGGAGCGTAATTTTAAGCTTCTATAATTTGTATTTGACGTTTTTTGAAATAAACCGGAGTCAATCCGCATTCGCGAGCGATGGCGAGGGCAACGTCCATACGTCTGCCAACATGTTCTGCGTAGTGAGCGTCACTACCCAAAGTGCAGTACTTACCCCCAAGTTCAGCGAAGCGTTTATAGAGTGCAACCAGTGCGTCAATTGCCTTTTGGTCATCTAAACGACGAGTGTTGATTTCAATAGCTTTGTTGCCATTTGCCAAAATCTTAAACAGTTCGTCGAAAAGTTCAGGCGCGTCTGCATATTCCAAGTATTCGCCCTTGTAAATCCAGTAGCGGGTAAGGTAGTCAATGTGAGCGAAGGCGTCATAATCAGTGTTATGGGTAATGCAGTAAATGCTATCTTCTAAAAAGTCGTGCACTGCTTCTTGACGGGTTAAGCCTTCGTAGCAATACTCTTCGTACAAATCCTTACGCTTCATGCAATGAATGGAACCAAGGACAAAGTCGAACTCGTGGCTGGCAGAAATGTTCTTGTCCAGCTCGATGGTATGAGTTTGCATACCAATCTCAATGCCGATGAGCACTTTGTCACTGCGGAACTTGCACATTTTGTCATAGTAAGCATTGAGGTCAAAAATGAACTCGGTGGGATTGGTTGGATAATCGTAATCCCAATGCTCAGTGACAATCATACCGATATTTTCTTTTTCAGCAGCTGCGATTGCTTCTTCCAAAGTCATACTGCTATCAGTTGAGAAGTCGCAATGCATGTGAGTGTCGAAAATCATTTTACTACCTTCTTATACGTTAAAGCGGAACTCTACTACGTCTCCGTCTTGCATCACATATTCCTTGCCCTCAAGGCGTACAAGTCCTTTTTCGCGAGCAGCTGCTTTAGAGCCACAAGCAACAAGGTCGTCATAGGAAACAATTTCAGCACGGATAAAGCCACGTTCAAAGTCGGTGTGAATTTTGCCGGCAGCTTGAGGAGCTTTGGTGCCACGAGTAATGGTCCAAGCGCGGGATTCCATTTCGCCAGCGGTCAGATAAGTTTGCAAGCCCAACAGTTTAAAGCCAGCTTTGATAAGTCTATCCAAGCCAGTTTCAGAAAGACCTGCCATTTCCAAGAACTCTTGAGCAGATTCGTCGTCAAGTTCAGCGATTTCGCTTTCCATTTTTGCGGATACAACGATAACTTCTGCGCCTTCTTCTTCAGCGTACTTAACTACAGCTTGTACGTGAGCGTTGCCGGAAGTATCTGCTACTTCGCCTTCAGCTACGTTGGTGATGTAAAGTACGGGTTTCATGGTCAAAAGGTGCAATTCTTTCAAGAAATCTTTTTCGTCATCGGTCAAGCCCATGCGACGAGCAGGAACTGCATCACCCAAGCCTTCCAAAACTTTTTCCAAGCAAGCTTTTTCCAGCGGAGCTTTCTTGTCGCCAGTTTTGAGAAGTTTTACCAAACGTTCCATACGTTTTTCAACGGATTCCATATCTGCAAGGCACAGTTCGGTGTTGATAATTTCAATGTCACGCAAGGGGTCAATGCTGCCTTCAACGTGGGTGATGTTGCTATCTTCAAAGCAACGTACAACTTGAGCAACAGCATCTACTTCGCGGATGTGTGCCAAGAATTTGTTACCCAAGCCTTCGCCCTTGGAAGCGCCTTTTACAAGACCAGCAATATCTACGAAGCGCATTGCCGCGGGAACAATTCTTTTGGATTTGAACATTTCGCTTAAAACGTCCAATCTTTTATCAGGAACATCAACGATACCTACGTTGGGTTCAATGGTGCAGAACGGATAGTTGGCAGCTTCCGCGCCAGCTTTGGTAATTGCGTTAAACAGGGTACTTTTGCCAACGTTAGGCAAACCAACGATACCTACTTCTAAATTAGTGCTCACAATAATCTCTCCTCGTTTTATATTTATAGATTATAAACATTCATATCTATAATATTTTATCCTAAAAGCACTCTTTATGCAACGCTTTCCCCGCCTGCAAATAAAATAAGGCGAGCAATTACGCTCGCCTCGTGTCTTAAACTACTTCCTCAAAAGAAAACATATTCTCTTTCAGAAAAAGCACCGGTTACAGGATTAATTTTTGCTTCAGCAGCAAATTCACCGGTTACGAATACTGCATCGTAATAAGTGTTGTTGCCGTCTTGACCAGTAGTAATGATAATTTCTTGAGCATCAGGATATTCTTCCAAAATAATGGCTTCAATATCCTCAAAAGATTTTGTCATAACAGTACTGCCATGGATGGAAGCACCTTCCATATGCATTTTCAAAACTTTGCCTGTTTCCAAAGAAACTTCCACTGCATAGTCAAAAAGGTCATCCGGGTTGCGGAAGTTAACGATGGCAGTGTCCTGACCTTCGTCATAACCTAAGACTACAATATTTTCCGGCAATTTAGTTTTTGCCGCTTCAACTGCTTCTGTGCCTCTAATTGCGGCGAAGGCACTGGTAGAAAATAACATTACGCCAAGCATTGCTGTTGCCGCGAATACTTTTTTCAACATAGGTAAAACCTCCTTTTAAGAATTTTTAATTCTTATGGTACTTTTATTCTATGCCTGCCCTATCTGCTTGTACAGAAAACACTTTGTAAATACAGCGACGTTTTTATGAAGCACGCCTAGGCGTTTGTCACATTTCCCGGGTAATACTTTGCCTACTCTCTTTCTTTTAATTTATTCTTTATGGTATAATGAATTACCAATCTTTTTCATGAGGTGAATAATATGAGAAAATCTCTGCTGGTTTTACTGTTAGCTTGCGTTTTTACCCTCGTCAACGCAGTTGCAGCTTTCGCTTATAACCCCGGTCAACGTACCATCCAACTTTTGGGCAGTACCTTGAACAGCGACAAGCAGCCTGTGCATTTAGTAGTTACTCAAAAAATTGATATGGCTGAAATTCTTACTCCCGAAGCTTACAACAAACTTTCTACTGCACAAAAGGTTCGTTATAGCCGTACTGAATATAATGAAGCAAATGGCATCTATGCTGAACGCAATACCCGCATTGACGGTGAAGGCAAAATCATCAGCGACACCAACACCTTTGTAAAAGGTGGCTACTGGTACACCATCGACTTCGTTAATAAAACCTACGACCGCCTGCCGGAACTTCCCGGTATGAGCAAACCCTTTGCTGAAACCTTAATCAGCTGGTTTAGCGTACGCCCCGAAGCTGGCGTTGACGCAGTTACCGGTTACGAATACGATAAAATGACCAAAGGCAGCAACTCCCTGTACTTCTACTACGAAAAAGGTACTGCCAACTGGAAAGGCTACGAAGTTAACTATCTGCCTGCTTTCAAAGTTGAAGAAGTTAGCAATGTAGTAAACGCAGAAACCGCTTTTGCACTTCCCCCTGCTGATTACAAACAAAAAGCTAACGAAGGCATGCGCAATTACGCAAATCGTCTTATGGGCGGCAGCAAAAAGAAATAATTTAATACTTGCCTAAAAAATTAGAGCAGTTCCAAACGGAACTGCTCTTTCTTTATTCTTTGGGGACGATTGACTTAACAGCCTTTTCAAATTTCACACGGGGCAGCATTACAAAATGACCACAGCCACAGCACTTCATACCAAAATCCATACCGGTTCTGGTAATTTCCCATTGGTTGCTACCGCAGGGATGCGCCTTTTTCATAATAACCACATCGCCAATGTGAAAGGTAACGCCTTTCAGCATTTTATTCTACACCTTCGTAGGTTTCGATGCTGGTAATGGTGTAGCCTGCTTCACGAATACTTTCGATGATGCCCATACCATGTTCTCTCAAGTCAGCACGAACAACAACTTCTGCAGTGCTATCTTCCAATTGACGGCTAACGATGGAAATAATGTTGATGCCAGCTTCTTTAAAGAGGTTGGATACTTCTGCAACAACACCTACTTTATCGGTTGCGTCAAAGGTAATACGAGTGCAGCTACGATCCATAGACATAATTTCTACGAATGCACGGAAGATATCGGTTTGGGAGATAATGCCTACTAATTTGTTGTTTTCATCAACTACGGGCAAAGCGTTTACTTTGAATTTGTACAGTTTGTAAGCAACATATTCGATGGTGTCATCAGCTTCAACGGTGATTACGGTACGGCTCATAATATCGCGTACTTTCAAACGACCAAGGAGATAGTTTGCTTCGTAACGGGACAGAGTGCTTGCATCACTGGGAGAAGCTTTACCAATATCTTCAGCAGTAATAATGCCACGAACACGTTTCAAATCGTCAACTACGGGAAGGCTGTTGAGGTTTTTGCCACGCATTGTTTCGCGTGCTTCGAGCATGGATTGGTCTTCACGAACAGTAATAACAACAGGGGTCATAAAATCTTTAACTAACATTCTTTGAACACACTCCTTAACTATTAACCACCAAGATATGCTTTACGAACTTCTTCACTGCTTGCCAGTTCAGCAGCAGTACCGCTCAAGGTAATACGACCAGTTTCCAGAACGTATGCCTTGTCAGCGATGGACAATGCCATATTTGCGTTTTGTTCTACCAGGAGAACGGTGGTGCCGCTGGCATTGATTTCTTTAATGATGTTGAAAATTTCTTTTACCAGAAGCGGAGCCAAACCCATGGAAGGTTCGTCCAACAACAAAAGTTTAGGACGGCTCATCAAAGCACGAGCCATTGCCAGCATTTGTTGTTCGCCACCGGAAAGAGTACCTGCGATTTGGTTCTTACGTTCCAAAAGGCGGGGGAATTTTTCAAAGACAGCTTCCATATCTTTAGCGATACCGTCTTTGTCGTTACGCAGGTAAGCGCCCAACTCCAAGTTTTCCAAAACGGTCATGTTTGCAAATACGTGACGACCTTCGGGAACTTGGCACAAGCCTTTACCTACGATTTTATGAGCAGGTACACCGGTAATGTCTTCACCATCGTACATAATTCTACCCTTTTTAGGTCTCATCAAACCGGAGATGGTACGCAAAGTTGTAGATTTACCTGCGCCGTTAGAACCAATCAGAGCAACAATTTCTCCGTCGGGAACATCCAGGCTAATGCCTTTGATGGCGTGGATGGCACCGTAATAAACGTTAATATCTTCAACTCTTAACATTAGTTGATTACCTCCTCGCCAAGATATGCTTCAATAACGCGTTTGTTATTTTTGATTTCATCAGGAGTACCTTCTGCAATGAGGCAGCCGTATTCCAAAACGTAGATACGTTCGCATACGCCCATTACAAGACCCATATCGTGTTCAATGAGCAGGATGGACAAATCAAATTTGTCGCGAATCCAGCGAATCATTTCCATCAGCTCTTTAGTTTCTTGGGGGTTCATGCCTGCAGCAGGTTCGTCCAAGAGCAAAAGCTTAGGTTCAGTTGCCAATGCGCGGGCAATTTCCAAGCGACGTTGTTCGCCGTAAGGAAGGTTCTTAGCTTGTTCATAAGCTTTGTCTTCCAAGTGGAAGATTTTCAAAAGGTCGAGAGCTTTTTGGGTAATCATTTCTTCTTCGCTCAGGTATTTGCCATTGCGGAAGATTGCGCTTGCAAGACCGTAGGATACGTGCATATTGTAAGCAATTTTTACGTTATCAATTACGCTCAGTTCAGAGAACAGGCGGATGTTTTGGAAAGTACGAGCCATACCCATTTAGGTAACTTGATAAGATTTTTTACCGCTACTCTTTTCGCCGTCAAAATAGATTTCACCTTCGGTGGGAGTATAAACACCGGTAATCATATTGAAGGCAGTAGTCTTGCCTGCACCGTTAGGACCGATGAGGCCAATCAGCTCGCCTTTGTCAATGTGCATGGTAAGGTTGGAAACTGCACGCAGACCACCAAAGACCATGGAAATGTCATTTACTTTCAGCAGTTCTGCCATTAGCCCTTACCTCCTAATTTAAACATTTTTACGCTAAGCTCTTTGTTACCAAACAAACCTTGCGGACGATAGAGCATCAAGATAATCATGGTAACGGAATAGATAATCATACGCCATTCGGGGAAGTCGGACAGGAATGCAGAAATGAAGGTCAAGAGGATAGCGCCGGTAATGGAGCCGGTCATGGAACCCAGACCACCAAGTACAACCATGGTCAGAATATCGAAGGAACGCATAAAGGTGAAGGATGCGGGATGCGCTAAGAAGAAGTAGTGACTAAAAAGTGCGCCCGCAGTACCAGCGAAGGAAGCACCCAAAGTGAACGCCAGCACTTTATATTTAGTAGTGTTAATGCCCATGGTGTCTGCTGCGATTTCGTTTTCACGAATTGCCAGGCAGCAACGACCGGGAGCAGAGTTCTTAAAGTTTTTAATGAAGAAGATTACTGCAATCATAATCCAGAACACGTAAGCGAAGGTGGTCAGACGAGGAATACCCATCAAACCGGAAGCACCGCCAACGTAATCAATGTTCAGGATGCAGATACGGATAATTTCGCCCAAGCCCAAGGTAGCGATTGCCAAGTAGTCACCGTTCAAACGCAAGGTAGGCAAACCAATGAGGAAGCCTAAGAAGCCTGCGGAAAGAGTTGCAACAACAAGACCAAGTTCGTAGGGCAAGCCAAGTTTTACAGTAATAACAGCACTGGTGTAAGCGCCAACTGCCATGAAGCCTGCGTGACCAATGGAGAATTGACCGGTGTAACCGTTGATAAGGTTCAAGCTTACTGCCAAGATAATGTTAATGCAGATTAAGATAATGTTCAGTTCCCAGAAAGGACCAATGATGCCGGTAAAAATCATACCTTGCATTGCAGCAAAGAGAGCTACGCAAGCAGCAAACAAAGCTAAGTCGAATTTTCTTACTTGATTCATACTGCCCACCTACACTTTCTCGCGCACGTTTTTGCCAAGCAAGCCAGCCGGTTTGTACAGCAAAATCAAAATCAAAATACCGAACGCCGCTGCATCACGGAAGGTGGAGGACAAGAAACCACTTACCATAGCTTCTACTACACCAAGGATGATGCCGCCCATCATTGCACCGGGAATAATACCGATACCACCAAGTACCGCTGCAACGAAAGCTTTCAAACCGGGCATCATACCCATCAGCGGGTCGATGGAGTTATAGTAAACACCAACCAGTACGCCGCCAGCTGCTGCCAATGCACTGCCCAAAGCGAAGGTCATGGAGATAACTTTGTCGATGTTGATACCCATGAGTCTTGCTGCGTCAGCGTCAAAGGAAACGGCACGCATAGCTTTGCCTGCTTTAGTGCTATTTACAATGTAAGACAAAGTAACCATCAAAATGAGGGCACTAATCAAAATAACCAATTGTTGGCTATTTGCAACCAAGGGTCCCATGTGGTAAACAGTCGGAGCGAATACAGCAGGGAAAGTACGCGGTTGCGGAGATACTAACAAAATCATACCGTATTCAAGAAAGAAAGATACACCGATAGCGGTGATTAAGATTGCAATACGAGGAGCATTACGCATGGGACGATACGCAATGCGTTCAATAATAATACCAACAATAGCAGCGCCTGCCATTGCGATGATAATTGCGGGAATAAATCCTACACCTAATTGTGTGGTAGCAAAAAAGCCGAAATATGCGCCGATCATATAGATATCGCCGTGCGCAAAGTTAATCAGCTTGATGATACCGTAAATCATAGTATAACCTAATGCAATCAAGGCATAGATACTGCCCAAAGATACACCGTTAATCAGCTGTTGAAAAAACTGCTGCAAAAAGTTATCCATAATTACCCTCCCTTAGAATGTTATAAAAGGCTGTTGTTTTAGGCAACAGCCTTAGAGTTTTAGTGTTTAAGTGTTGTAGTTATCAAGGATTGATTTTAGTTTTGAAGGTTTGTTTACCATCAATGTGTTCGATGATAACTGCACTCTTAATCGGGTTGTGTTTATCATCAAAAGTGATTGCGCCGGATACACCTTGCAAATCTTTAATTTTTGCCATTGCTTGGGCAACTTTTGCAGGATCAGCAGACTTCGCATCTTCAATAGATTTTACGATAGCCATTGCGGAGTCATGCGCCAAAGCAGCGAATACGTCCGGTTTAGCATTGAACATTTTTTGGTATTCAGCAACGAAGTTTTTGTTCAAATCGGAGGTATCATCCGGAGAATACAGGTTGCAGAAGAAAGTACCGTTAAGTGCTTCTTTGCCAGCGATTTCAGGAAGCTTAGCGCTATCCCAACCATCGCCACCTGCGATAGCAATGTTCAAGCCGATTTCACGAGCTTGTTTAATAATCAGACCAACTTCTTGATAGTAACCGGGAATGTAGATGAAGTCCGGGTTAGCAGCTTT
>JAGAPX010000005.1 GCA_017623055.1 Phascolarctobacterium sp. | reverse complement strand
GCATTTTGTAATCTTTCAGATAAATTTTCAAAAGCCATCTAATTAACCTTACCTACTTTCGCCACACATCTCGTTTAAGATTTGGATGGCTTTTTCATTTTGTGGCTGCTTACCAGCCAACAATTTTATCACAGAGCGCAAACGCTCTTTATCAGCTTCATCACGAGCAAGAAGCCCAAGCTTCTTTTCGTTACGTTCCAAAGTTTGTTCAACGCGCTTCAATAAATCGTGAACCGCTTGTCTAGAAACGCCCAGCTCTTCGCCGATTTCTGTTAAGGACAGGTCATCGTAGAAGTAAAACTTCAAGCATTGCTGTTGTTTTTCAGTTAACAGGCCGCCGTACATATCAAACAGTCTGCCCAGCCTCATTCTTTGCTCAAAATCTTGCTCTAACAATTTACTTTTCCTCACTCAAAATATCCGACTGTGCCATTATACTAGAAAACTTATGTGGCGTCAAGTATTTTTACTTGTCAGTTTCGAATAAAGCTTCAACAAATTTTTCAGGCTCGAAGGGGCGGAAATCCATAATGCCTTCGCCTACGCCAATCCATTTTACGGGCAAGCCAAGCTCTTCTTTAATAGCGATAACCACACCGCCCTTAGCAGTACCGTCCAATTTAGTAAGCACTACGCCAGAAACATTTGCAGTTTCCATAAACACCTTAGCTTGGTTGATTGCATTTTGACCGGTGGTAGCATCAAGCACCAAGAAGGTTTCATGGGGAGCATCAGGAATTTCGCGTTTAATAATGCGATGTACCTTTTCCAGTTCGTTCATTAAATTAGCTTTATTATGCAAACGACCAGCAGTATCAATGAAGAGAATATCTGCCTTACGAGCGATGGCAGCTTTAAGTGCGTCAAACACTACTGCCGCCGGGTCAGCGCCTTCAGCGTGACGAACAATGTCACAGCCTGCACGTTCTGCCCAAATGGTAAGCTGTTCGGCAGCTGCCGCACGGAAGGTATCGCCAGCCGCTAATACTACTTTATATTTGAACAGAGTAAAGTAATTTGCCAGCTTGCCAATGGTAGTAGTCTTACCCACGCCGTTAACACCCACAACAAGAATAACGGTAGGCTTCGCACCGATACGGGTACGTTGACCACTATCTGCCAGCATTTCAGACAAATATTTCTTTAGGAAAGGGATAACCTCTTCGGTACCCTTAATTTCGTTTTTCTTAGCAGCAGTACGTACTGCGCTAATCAATTTTTCCGTAGTCTTAACGCCAACGTCCGCGCTGAGCAAAATCATTTCCAGCTCTTCTAAAAAATCTTCGTCAATTTTAGCAGAAAAGCTTACTAATTCTTGGATTCTGTCAGTAAAATTTCGGCGAGTTTTGCTAAGACCTTCTTTTAATCTTTCAAAAAATCCCATCTCTTGCTACTCCTTCTCGCTTATCTTTACAGAAAGCAATTTCGATACACCGGATTCTTCCATGGTTACGCCGTACATAATGTCCGCACACTCCATAGTGCCCTTACGGTGAGTAATGATAATAAACTGTGTATTGGTCGCGTAATCACGCAGGAAATTAGAAAATCTCATAATATTGGCATCGTCCAGCGCCGCATCTATTTCGTCCAAGATGCAGAAGGGAGACGGCTGATAGCTAAGCAATGCAAAAAGCAAGGCGATAACCGTCAAAGCACGTTCACCACCGGACATCAGGTACAAGCTTTGCAAGCGTTTTCCCGGAGGTTGTACTTCGATGTCGATACCGGAGTTCAATACATCTTCCGGATTGGACAACTTCAAAAGCGCGGTACCACCGCCAAAAAGCTTCACATAGCAATCAGCAAAGTACACGTTGATTTGGTTGAAGGCTTCCTTAAACCTTCTAGTCATGCCGGAGTTAATCTCGCTAATGACTGCTTCCAGGTTTTCCTTAGCCTCGCACAAATCGTTGTACTGTTTAGCCAAAAATTCACTGCGTTCTTTAACCGCTTGATATTCTTCAATTGCGGCAGGATTAATGGGTCCAAGGTCACTAATCTTCACAGTCAGCTTGCTTTCCAAGCGTTGCAATGCCTTGGCATCCATTTCCAGCAGTTCTTCGTTACGAGCTGCCGCCACATCCATATTATATTCGCTTCCCAGCTGCTCCAAAGCGTGCTCATAATCACTATTTTGTCTGGTCATTTCCAGTTCGATTTGGCGCAGCTTGTTTTCGCTGGTGTTAACAATTTTTCTTGCTTCGTTAATTTGTTGTTCTGCCATTTGTTGTTGAGCATTAATAGCAAAGCGTTCTTCGGAAAAGCGATCCTTACCACCAACAACTTTTTGCAAAGCTTCCATTAAAGAAGTGCTTTCCTCAGCAATTCTAATTTTCTCAGCTTCACAGTCAGCAACAACTTGTGTTAAACGTCCCTGCTCTTCAATATTGGCTTTAATTTCGTTACGCAAAAGGAGGGTATCGCCATCTAAGTCCTTCATACGTTGGCTCATCAAATCCGTTTTGGCAGCAGAGGTTTCTAATTTAATCTTAGCATCCTGCAATTGGTTATCCACCGCAGTCAGCTCACTACCCTGCTTGGCAATTTGCTTATTCAAATTTTCCAGCATGTTTTTAGCTTCGCTGTCCTTGGCTTCCAATTCTTGCACGCTAGCACGCAAAGTCTTAACCTTGTCGCGGTTTGCCATGTATTCGTTGGCAACAGCGGTTCTATCATCGTAGTACAGGGCAAGCTTTTCGTTCTCACGCGCCCTTTCTTGGCTCAGGCGTTGGTTTTGCAGGGTAAGCTCATTAGCTTTTAATCTACGTTGCTGTAATTTTTCAGTAACAGCTTGTAATTTCCCTTGCAGTTCCTTTTGCTCTGCTTCTACTTCTTCCAATTGCTCTTGCCAGTTCAGCATCTCTTTACGCAAACCCTCAACGACTGCGCCAGCCTGCTGAATTTCTTTAGCACGACTTAAGTAACCTTCACGTTGTTTACGGCTACCACCTGTCATACTGCCGCCCGCATTTACTACGTCGCCATCTAAGGTAACAACTCTAATACGGAACTTGCCTGCCTTAGCCGCAGCAAGGGCAGCATCTATATTTTCTGCAATCAGCACGCGACCCAGCAAAAAGCGGATAGCGTTTTCTGCTTGCTTATCATATTGCACTAAATCTACTGCGTAACCGCACACACCGGATAAGTTAGCCAAACGTTCTTCTTCAACAGAAAGACTACGAGGCTTAACGGTATCCAAGGGTAAGAAGGTTGCTCTGCCTGCGTTGTTTGCCTTCAAATAATTAATGGCAGTCTTAGCAGTTTGAGCGTCCAACGTTACGATGTTCTGTGCGCCTTCACCCAAGGCAGTTTCCAAAGCGGTTACATATCTATCTTCTACCTGCAAAAGTTCTGCTGCAACGCCGATGATATTCTCACGCCAGTATTCTTCAGCTTTTAGTACGGTCTTGATGCCGTAGCCAAAGCCTTCGTAGGCAGCCTGCATCTTTTGCAGTGATTGTTCCCTAGTTTCAGCAGCAGTCAAGCGGCGTTGACATTGCTGTTGACCATTGAGTACAGCTTTCAGCTTCGCTTCCAACTCTGCTTGTTCTGCCTGCAATGCGTTAGCTTCCTTGCTCAAAAGCTGTCCTTCATTATTATTGCGGGACTGCGCTTCCAGAACATTGCGGTATTCTTCTTCCAAGCCACTTACAACAGCTTCTGTTTCTTCAATGCTATGTTTTAAAGCTTCACGACGACGCACTCTAGCTTCTTGTTCTTGTTCCAAGGCACGCAGTTCATTACGCAGGCTTAATAATTCTTGCATACCTGCGAAGAAATCGGACTGCATATTAGCAGTTTGCGCCTTAGCTTCTTCTAGAGCGTGCTCCTTAGCTTCTTTTTCAGAAGTCAAATTACGCACATTAAGTTCGGCAGCAGCACGAACCTTGTCCAGCTCGTCGAACTCTGCCGCAAGTTTTTGCATATCTCGTTCCAGCTCATCAGCACGTTGGCTTAAAGCTTCATTACGTTGCTCCAAGCGTTCGCTCTGACGTTGACTAGATGCGATGCGTTCATCCAACGCACCTTGCTTGCCACGTAGTTTCTCCAAGGCAAGCTCTTTATTTTTAATTTCTTCCTGCAGTTGATTGTAGCTTTCACTTAATTTGTCCAGCTCCAACTGCAGTTTGGTATATTCAGCTTCTTTTGTGCTCAGCACTGCACTGTGAGCAGAGAACTCTGCTTCTAAAGCAGCTTTCTTTTCATCTAATTGCTTGCGTACCTCTTCAATGCTATCAATCTTACGCATGAAGCCTGTCAAACGACATTGACGCAGCTCCTTGCTCAAAGCATTGTACTGTGCAGTCTTTTCTGCTGCCAAGCTTAAAGGTCCAACCTGATTATCAACCTCTGTTTTGATGTCGTTGATACGGGTTAAGTTCATTGCAGTATCATCCAAACGACGCACTGCTTCTTTCTTACGCAGGCGGTACTTGGCAATACCAGCAGCCTCTTCAAAAATAGTGCGACGTTCTTCCGGACGACTGTTCAGAATTTCGTCAATCTTGTTTTGTCCGATGATGGACATGGAGCCTTTACCAAGACCGGTATCAGCCATCAAGTCCACAATATCTTTTAAACGACAGCTCTTCTTGTTAATGGAATACTCGCTGTCACCACTGCGGAACAAACGTCTGGTAAGACTTACTTCTTCAAAGTCTATATCCAAAGCGTGGTCGCTATTATCAAAGTTCAAGGTTACTTCTGCAACGCCCAAGGCTCTACGCTTGCTGCTACCGGAGAAAATAACGTCCTCCATTTTACTACCGCGCAGATATTTTGCACTTTGCTCGCCCAAAACCCAGCGAATGGCATCAGAAATATTGCTCTTGCCGGAACCATTAGGTCCAACAACAGCAGTAATGCCTTTGTCAAATGTTAATTCAGTTTTATCAGCAAAAGATTTGAAGCCGTAGGTCGCAAAGGATTTCAGGCGCACGCAGAATCACCCATTCTATTTATTGTATCGTATCATTTTATCATACTTTTACGTCTAATAACAATAAAAATCATATATGTTTCCGCAACATGGAATACGCAACGCTCCTTTTAGTAGAAAATATCGCTGTCCACATATGCGCCTCGTAGTTTCTTCAATAACCTACAAAGTACAGTTTAGGATGTGTCCTTAGCGATATTTTCTTAATCTTGTGTCGCTGCTTCTTCCAAATCGTTGCTTGAAACACATATGATTTTTATTTTACTTATGCTTATACCTTTTAATATAAGTTTTCGAGGAGCTACTAATACGCTCCAATATTTGATGTTGCCATTACGCAATCCACGCACTTTGGATTCTAAAACGCGAGGGCACAAAATGAGAACTGCTTCTCCATTTTGGTTGGCTGCTTCCAAAATTTTAGGAGTGAGTTCTTCGCGGAACAGGTAGCTTTGCACCAGTTCACCCATGGACGGATGGAATGGTCCTGCTAAAATATTTCCTTCAGCACACAGCTCGTCATCAGGCTGTAAGCCAACGCGGATAATCTTCACTCCCGCTTCTGACAGTTTCCTATAAACGTATGCAGCTTGACGTACTGCTTCTTCTAAAGTAAGGGGTTCAAATTCGCCAGCCTCGTAACTTTTGGCAAGGGGTGTCCCCTTAATTACCAGCAAAGGATAAATGCGGGCAACGTCAGGCTGCAAAGCAAGAACTTGCTCCACCGTAGCCTTAACGCTAGCAAAATCTTGACCAGGCATACCCACCATCAGCTGCACACCAACCTTAAAGCCGTAACTTTTTAAAAGAGCAACCGCTTCCGCAACCTGCTGTGCTGTGTGACCACGCTCTGCCTTTTGGAGAACGCTGTCGTCCAAGGACTGCACTCCTAATTCCACCAGCTTTACTCCGTGAGCACGGAGCAACTCTAAACGCTTCTCGTCAATGTAATCTGGACGAGTGGATAGACGCACGCTTCCAATTATTTTTTTAGAAAGCAGTTCGTCAGTCAGGGCAAGCAATTCCTTTTGTAAGGCAAGGTCTAAGCCCGTGAAGGAGCCACCATAAAAGGCAGCTTCGTTTTCTAAAGAAGACTTCACCCACTCTAACCATTTATTTATTTGTTCCTTTGCACTCTCTACGGCAGCAGTCTTTTGCCCGCTAATGGTCTTTTGGTTGCAAAAGACACATTGATGGGGACAGCCTGCGTGAGGGATAAAAATAGGAATAATCGCCATAATCTACCTTTATTCTTCGGGAACAGTCACCTGTTGAGTTAAAATTGCTTCGACAACAAGGGCAACACCATCATCGTCATTGGAGGCAGTAACAATTTTCGCCTGCGCCTTAACACTGTCTTTAGCATTACCCATCGCAACACCAATGCCTGCGTTTTTGATCATTGCAAGGTCATTGTTAGAGTCACCAATGCACATAACCTCTTCCGGTTTAATATTGTAGCTTTCCGCAACAGATTTAACTGCTTCCCATTTGTTAACGCCTGGTTCCATCAGCTCGAGGAAGTTATCTCTGGAGCTGGTAACAACCAATTTGCCTGCAAATTTTTCTGCAAAGGCATTCCACGCAGGTTGGAAGTCTTCTGTTTCAGTCATTACTAGAATTTTGTAGGGTGCTTCCTTAATTTCATAAAGTTTTTCCCCAATTTCAGTAATAGGTACGCCAATAATGAAGGAATACATATCAGACCACTTGCCCTTTTTATCTACGAGTATATCGTCGCCAATATAAACCTGTGCGTAATACTTATGCTCCTTACAGTAGGCAAGCACTTCCAAGGCAGTGTCATAATTTAATTTGTGTTCATAAAAAACTTCGCCACTCTTACTACCTTTAACCAAGGCGCCGTTGTAGGTTACAAGGGGCACGTCCAAGCCCAAATTCATGGCGTGAGGACGAGCAGAGCAATACATTCTGCCCGTAGCGAGCATAAAAATTACGCCCTTATCAATAGCACTTTGAATAGCTTTAGCATTACGTTCAGAAATTTTGTGCTCACAATTTAATAAAGTATCGTCCATATCACTGGCAATCAATTTAATTTGCATCACTATACCTCTCATTCAAAAGTTTTCCTACTAAATATGGCAAGGGCGCCGTAAATTATAAGAAACTCTACCACAGCCCTCGAAGCTTCTACATTATAACCGGGCAGTACAATTTCTAAGGCTTGCACTCCTAAAAGACCGCCTGCGACAACAGCAGCCTTACCTGTAAAATTGGGCAAGCGTTTTGACAAACGCTCCACAAAAACTGTCCAAGCACCAATAATAAAGGAACCTGCCACTAAGCCTCCCAAGGTTACTACCTCTATGAAATTAAATGCGTAATTCGCAAGGAAAAACATTACACTTAATGTTATCCATTGCGTAAATAAATTATACATAGAAAATCACCTTTCACGGCTTATATTATAACACAAAAATATTGCGTATTCTTCTAAAGTATGTCAAAATAAAAGCGACGCGAGTGCTACGCACCGTGTACACTTTTGAAGGGAGCTTTTTTCACAATGAAAAGAAGCGAAAAATTCCGCCAAGCTAACCGCGAAGCGAAGGCAACCGTTCTTGCCACCGTCGCTGTTATAGCATTTTGGTGGGTTGCAGGCTTTGGCCTTGCAGATGTAGATGTCTCTTATTTACATACTCCTCTGTGGGTGTGGGGAGGTTGTCTGGGAACTTGGATCTTTGCGATTCTGGTAACCCTATACCTAACCAGATGTGTCTTTGTAGACTTTGACTTAGACGATGAGGAGGAAACCAAATGAGCAGCATTTTAAATCTTCTTCCCGTTTTAGCATTCCTTGTGCTTATGCTTGGCATAAGCGTTTATGTACAAAAAGCCTCGACAGATGACCGTCAAAAGAATTTTGCCAAGGACTACTTCATCGGCGGACGTACCTTAGGCGGTTTCGTACTGGCGATGACAACGGCTGCTACCTACAGTAGCGTTAGTACCTTTGTAGGTGGTCCCGGTATGGCGTGGATAATTGGCTACGGCTGGTTATACATGGCAATCGTCCAAGTTGTAGTAATCTTCTTGGTGCTGGGTGTATTCGGCAAAAAGATTGCCCTCATCGCCCGCAGGATTGACGCAGTAACCGTCATTGACGTACTGCGCGCACGTTATAAATCCAACTTCTTGGCTAACTTCGCAGCTATCGTAATCGTAGGCTTCTTCTGCGCGACAATGGTAGCCCAATTTGTAGGTGCGGCTAAACTCTTTGAAGCAGTTACAGGCTACTCCTACTTAACTGGTCTTAGCCTCTTTGGTTTAATCGTAGTATTTTACACCACCATTGGTGGTTTCAAAGGCGTTGCCATTACCGACTCCTTCTGTGCAATTGCAATGATTGTAGGCATGTGCCTGCTCTTCGGTGCCATGATGGAAACTGGTGGCGGCTTCGACAATATTATGAATCACATCAGCACTAATCATCCTGATATGCTGGAGCCTCTCTCCCGTGGTAAAATGCCTGTGTCCCTTTACATCAGTCAATGGTTATTGGTTGGTATCTGTACCTTGGCACTGCCTCAATCCGTTGTACGTGGCATCAGCTTCAAGAACACTCAAGCTCTCCACAGGGCAATCGTTATCGGTACAGTAGTAATCGGTGCTATGACCTTGGTAGCAACTGTCATTGGTGTTCTTAGCAAAGGCATTCTCACTGGTGATTTGGCAAGCTATGGTGGCAGCGTAGATAATATTACTCCGCGCACCATCGTTAGCAGTATGAGCCCCTTCTGGGCTGGCGTAACCATCATTGGTCCTATCGCGGCAACCATCTCTACAGTATCTTCCCTGCTCCTCGCAGCGTCCTCTTCCATTATTAAGGACGTGTATATGAACCACTTGGCTAGCCAAGGTAAAGAGCTTTCCAACGACAGCGTTCGTAAGCTGAGCTTGGCGGCTACCGTAATCTTAGGCTTATTCGTTTATGTAATTGCAATTACCCCGCCCAGCGTAATCTGGATTATCAATATGTTTGCCTTCGGTGGTTTGCAAACTGCCTTCTTCTGGGTACTTATCTTCGGTCTGTTCTGGTACAAGGCAAATAAAAACGGTGCCATCGCTGCCATGGTTGGTGGTGTGCTCGTATACTGTGGCAGTATGGCAATGAAGATTAAGGTTATGGATCTGCACCAAATCGTAATCGGTATTAGTCTTTCCTTAGTGTTCTTTCTTATTGGTAACAGCTTCGGTGAAACCGTTGACGATGAAACACTGGAAGTATTCTTCCCAGAAAAATTTGATAAGTAAATAGTAAAGCTCCCTCAAAAAAGAGGGAGCTTCTTTTTTAATGGTCAGACTTCAACCCTGCACCGCACATGGTAATGAGACAATCTTCCGCAGTGCCGTACAGTTGGCAGTAATGGAGGTAAGCAGCGTAGTTTGCTGCAGTAGTATGTTCGCAGTAAATACCTTTTTTCGCAAGGGCAGCACGTGCTTCCATAATTTTATCTTCAAGAGCATGCACGTATTTGATATTGTACTTATGGGTAAGGCGCAAAATTTCTTCCCCACGCATAGGCAAGCCAATGGCAATACCTTCTGCAATGGTGGGAGTGGGAGTAACTTTAGCAGGCTTGTCCTCGCCACGTTCAGCAGCTTGGAGAAGCGGATCGCAGTTTTGACTTTGCAAAGCGATAATCTTGGGCATCTCGTCGATAACTCCACTTGCCAGCAAATGTTCCAATGCGTAAATTGCACCTAAGAACAAGGTACCATTGCCAACTGGGATAAGGATATGCTTAGGCATACGTTTCAATTGTTCAAAGACTTCGTAAATATAAGTCTTAGTACCTTCGTAGAAATAAGGATTATAAACATGGTTAGCATAGTAACAACCATCGCTATCCACTTTCCCCCTGCACACATCTGCGCAATGGTCACGGCTACCGGAAACGACGGTACAAGTAGCGCCGTGAGCACGAATCATATCAATTTTACCGGGAGAAGTTCCCTCCGGTACAAAGATTTCGCATTTAATACCAGCTTTGCCTGCATAGGCAGCCACGCTATTACCAGCATTACCACTGCTATCTTGCACAACATAATCAACACCGATAGCTTTGCAGTAAGCAATCAAAACAGCAGCACCACGATCTTTAAAGGAAAGGGTTGGCATAAAGTAATCCATTTTCAGGAGTACGTTTTCATCAAAACGCACAACAGGTGTCATGCCTTCGCCTAAAGAAATGTCCTTCCAGCCATCGCCTTCCACAGCCATAAATTTACGATAGCGGAACATGCTCCATTCATCACTATCAACATCTTCCAAAGAAAACTTAGGGGGAACATAATCTAAATTCCACAAGCCGCCGCAATCACATTTTGCCTGACGGGTTGTAGTGGGCGCCTTCTTTCCACATTTAGAACAAATATAATCCATTTTGCTTCCTCCTTATAAAACAAGGCTGCCACGCAAAATTTGCGAGCAGCCTTCAACATTGCTTATTCTTCAACGGCCTCATCAACCACTGCTACGGATTGGTGGGGACGTTCTTGTAAATTTTTCTTTTCAGCAATAATGCTTTCACGATTGTCGGACAAGCCTTGCAACGCAGATTGCAAATTGCCTGCCAAATAAGCCAGCATATCGTCTGCATATTGCAAAGAATCTTGTTTTACACGTTCAGCATAGTCATCTGCTTCACGCTTAACTTCTTCTTGATAACGCAATGCATTAGCTTTAATGTCTTCTGCAACTGCGTTAGCTTGCTTAACGATTTCTTCTTCTTGCAAAATGCGGTCAGCTTCAGCATTTGCAACACCAACAATGCGTTCTGCTTCATCCTTCGCTTGTTGCACGATACGGTCAGCTTCTTCGTAAGCTTTATTGACAATGCTCTTTTGTTCTTCAAGAACTTGGCTAGCATTGCGCACTTCTTTAGGAATAGCAGCCTTCAGCTCGTCCAAAGCATCTGCCAAATCGTTGGCTTCGATTACGACTTTATCAGTAAGAGGAATATGGCTAGCTTCGTTGACCATATTATAGATTTCATCAAAAATTCTTTCCAAGGTTGCGCTGGTATTGTTACGTTCAATCATTTTCAAAACCTCGCTTTTTGATTAGCCTTTTGCTGCAATATGCGCACGAATGCGTTGTTCTACACATTCAGGTACCAAATCTTTCAAAGGTCCACCGAATGTTGCCAGTTCACGCACACCGGATGAGCTTACGAAAGAATATTTTGCATTAGTCATAATAAATACTGTTTCCAGCTTGGGGTCAATCTTTTTAATCAAGAGGGCGCGTTGAAATTCGTATTCAAAATCGGTAAACGCACGCAAGCCTCTTACAATAACAGGAGCATCTTCTTTTACGCAGAACTCGTTAAGCAAACCGGAAAAGCTAGTTACACGCACATTAGGAATGTGCTTGGTAGCAAGCTTAATCATCTCTACCCTTTCTTCCATGCTGAACATGGATTTGTCCTTTGTAGGGTTATAAAACACGCTGATGATTAGCTCATCAAACATAACACTAGCTCTTTCAAAAATATCAATATGACCTCTTGTTACAGGGTCAAAGCTACCGGAACAAACTGCTCTACGCATTTGGTAGACCTCCTAAAAAACTTCTTCTATATATTTTAACACAGAATGGATATTTTTACACTAATCGGAAATAATATTTTCCCTATTAAAATAGATGAAATCAACAATGGTTTCGCCATACTTTTCGCTACGCACCAGTTCAAAGGCAGCAGGCATCTCTTCCACAACCTCATGAATGGCACGCTCTACTACCAAGTAGCCACCGTGATTTAAAACAGGGTATGTATTCAAAGCGTGAATGATTCTTGCAATCCATCCTTTATTGTAAGGCGGGTCGCAAAAGGCAAAATCAAAAGTCTTGCCTTGTTTGTAAAGACGCTCAATGATATTTACAGCATTGCCCTTAATTACAGTACAATCTTTATCAGCCTTACACTTGGTAATATTGGCTTGCACAAGACGTAAACTTTCACGGCTTTCGTCGATGAAGGTAATGCCTTCCGCTCCGCGACTCCAGCTTTCAAGGCCAAGGTTACCAGTACCGGCGAACAAATCTAAAACTTGGGTACCAATAATTTTACTACCAATAATACTAAAGACAGATTCCTTAACCCTATCAGCAGTAGGACGCACGTCAAAATTCTTTGGAGTTGTTAGTTGTAGGCCACGAGCTCGACCAGTAATAATACGCATTGAAAGCTCCCATCTATTTCAAAATCTTGTAACAAATATTCCAAAGGCTATTTTACTCTCAAAAACCTTTCTTGACAAGCAATATATAGCAAAAAGCCCTTGAAGCTATGCTCCAAGGGCTCATTAAATCCTGAATTATTCAGCTTTAGCAATGACTTGTTTGCCGTTGTAGTAACCGCATTCAGTGCAAACACGGTGCGGCATTTTCATTTCGTGACATTGCGGGCATTCAACCATGCCGGGTACAGTCAGTTTCCAGTTAGCGCGGCGAGAATCGCGACGTGCTTTGGACATTTTTCTCTTAGGTACTGCCATTTCTCAATACACCTCCTCAGTGCTATTAAGTAAATTTAATTTTTGATGAATTGCTTTAATGCCGCCAGCCTCGGATCTACAGAAACCTTGTCACATCCGCAGTCCCCATCGTTAAGATCAGCACCGCATACTGCGCACAGTCCCTGACAATCTTCTTTACACAGAGCCTGTATGGGCTCCGCAAGCAGCAGGCTTTCACGAAGCGGTTCCGTTATATCAAGAACGTCCGAATCGTACACAAAAGCATCTTTTTCGATATTATCAGCGCTTGCCGGATAAAACTTCTCCAAGACTTCTGCTTTTGTAACAGCCGTAAACTCTTTCAGGCAACGCCCGCAAGTGCGACGCACCTGCGTGCTCATTGTAGCCTCCAGGAGCAATACGTCACCGGCGTTACTTATGCAACCTTCTGTCCTAACAGCCTCCAGAATTTCAATTTCCTTAGGAGAAATTTCCAGTTCATCAGCAGTCAAGTCAAAGGTAAAAGTTTTTTGGCCGACCAGTCTTTTTTTGATTTCTGCGACATTTACTTTAATCATATTTCAATTTCACCAATCGTTACAATTATATACACCTAAGGCTCCTTTGTCAAGCAAAACATCTTAACAAGAAGAAAATTTACAGGTCTATAATCCTGCGGCAAATACGCTTGGTATCACGGGCAATAACCAGTTCTTCGTTAGTCGGAATAACGAAAATTTTGGTTCTCGCACGCTTAATACTAATCTCACGAGCCTTGCCGCGAATCTTGTTTAATTCGGGGTCAATACGGGTACCAAGGTACTCCAAACCGTTACAAATCTTCTCACGCATAAAGGGAGAGTTTTCACCTAAGCCTGCGGTAAAGACAATGGCATCAACGCCACCCATGGCAGCAACGTAACCGCCAATATATTTCTTAACTTTATATGCAAAAACATCAATCGCCAATTGGCTACGCTCATCACCATTATTAGCAGCAGCTTCCAAATCACGGAAGTCGCTGGATAATCCGGAAATACCCAAAATACCACTACGACGATTTAGGAAATTATCTATTTGCATAGCATCCATATTTTCTTTTTCCATAAGGAAAGGGATAATCGCAGGGTCAATCTCCCCACTGCGAGTACCCATGATAAGCCCTTCCAGAGGAGTATAACCCATACTGGTATCAACGGATTTGCCATATTTAATAGCGGTCAAGCTAGCACCATTACCCAAGTGACAGGTAATAATACGCAGGTCACTCATATGCTCGCCCATCATCTCTGCTGCTTTTTGGGCAACGTAACGATGAGAAGTTCCGTGGAATCCATAGCGACGCAAGCCGTACTTCACGTACATTTCGTAGGGCAAGCCATAAAGGAAGGCAGTCTTGGGCATAGTTTGATGGAATGCAGTATCAAACACTGCAACTTGGGGAACTTCAGGCAAAAGTTCCATACACGCAAGAATGCCGTGCAGATTGGGCGGGTTATGAAGAGGTGCAATTTCACAGCAGGCTTCAATTCCCTTAATAACATCGGTAGTAATGAGCATACTATCTGTAAAGCGTTCGCCCCCATGCACAACACGATGACCTACCGCGTTGATTTCGCTCATCTTTTTGATAACGCCGTGATTCTCGTCCAGCAAAGCTTCGATTACCAGTTGGATAGCAACTTTATGGTCGGGGATTTCCGTGGAGATATCAATGGTATTTGCATTAGCGGGAGTGTGTTTTAATACAGAGCCGTCCATACCGATACGTTCGATAAGACCTTTAGCCATAACGTTTTCATTTTTCATGTCTATAAGCTGGTATTTGAGGGAAGAGCTACCACAGTTTATAACAAAAACAATCACGATAAGCCTCCTAAAAAGAAATTTTTGGTAAAACAACCAATAAGCTACAATATAGTATACACGATTGCCAAACCATTGCATAGCAAAAAATTCCGAACAATTAATTACAAAAGTAAAATCTGTCTACGCAAATATGCTATAATGACTTTAATAAATTCGTAAAGGAGCACACCATGAAAGCTGTAGGCATTGTCGCAGAATATAATCCCTTTCATAATGGACACCTGTATCATTTGCAGACAACTAAAAATTTGACAAACCTACCTGTAGTAGCAGTTATGAGCGGTAGCTTCATGCAACGTGGCGAGCCAGCCTTTCTTGACAAATGGCAAAGAGCACGCCTTGCAGTGCAAAACGGTGTAGATTTAGTTGTAGAGCTTCCTACTGCCTTCTCCTTGCGTAGTGCGGAGTTCTTCGCCAGCGGTGCTGTTCAGATTATGCAGGCAATGGGTTGCGTCAGCCACCTTTCCTGCGGAGTGGAAACACCCTCTACAAATTTCATAGAGTTAGCAAAAATCGTAACTGGCCCAGAATTTCAAAGTACCCTGCAAAGCTTCTTAGCTGATGGCTTAACCTATGCCGCTGCTTACGAAAAAGCTTTGCAAAATTTAGCCAACGCTGCAAACTTGAACACTCCCAACGACATCCTTGCCCTAGAATATTCCAAGGCTCTACAAAACACAAACATCACTCCCATTTTTATAAAACGGGAGCAAGCTAATTATAACGATGCAGAAATCACAGGATCCATAGCTAGTGCAACTGCCATCCGTAAATCTTTTTTGGGAAATAATCCTGCTGCCGCACAAAAGGCAGTACCTTTAAACGTATGGCAAGCTTTAGAAAGTAACCACAGCATAAACGAAACACTCCTGTGGAATTTGCTAAGCTATCGCCTGCGTTTACTCACTGCTTCTCAAATCGCAGAGCAGTGTCAATGTACGGAAGGCTTGGAAAATTTGCTAAAACAAGCGGCAAACTGCACGAGCTTAGACGAAGCAGTAACCTTATGCGCTAAAAAGCGCTACCCGCAAACAAGAATACGTCGTCTTTTTATGCAGCTCTTACTTGGAAAAGAACGTAACTACTTTGAGCAAGTAACACCTGCATACATACGTGTCCTTGCCTTCAACGACGTAGGGCGTCAATTACTAAAAGAGATGAAGGAAACCTGCACCCTTCCCATCATCACCAAGCTTGGTAAATATCCAGCCAGTGGTCAAAGCCAAGCCTTCGCCCAACAAATTGAACTAGACCTTACGGCAAGCGATATACTTGCCCTATTACAAAACACTCCTTCCATTTCAGGAAGTGACTACTTAAATTCACCATACTACTTACAAAAATAACAAGAGCAGAGGAAAACGAACTCCTCTGCTCTATTTTTATGCTCTTATTTAATTTCAAAGCTTGCTTCTACGCTGGCATTAACCTTGATGCCTTTGGTTTCTATAACCGTAGCACTGGAATCCGCTGCACCTTTAAGCATCACGCTATTGTACATACGAGAATAACCACCATAGTTGCTAATTCTTGCCGCCATCAGCTTGCCAAGTTCTCGATTAGCAGCAGTTGCTACTACTTCGGCTTGCAACCTAGCATTTTCCAAAGCCTTGCCTAAAAGCTGACGTTGGAGTAATTCTTGGTCACTCACGCCAAAATCTACATTATTAATACTATCAGCACCATTAGCAGTCAAAACGTCAACAATCTCGCCCACGCGGTTGATGTCACTAATTTTAGCCTTCATATAATGGTTAGCCTGGTAGCCATTAATTTTACCCTTCTCCCCATACACAGGGTTCACATAATAATTAATGGTCTCAATGTCTTCCTTAGTAATACCGGCTACAGCCAAAGCGCGCTTCACACTTGCTACCCTATTAGCAGAGATGTTTGCTGCAATTTCAGCACTGTCCCCCCTACCAAACACATTAAAGTTCACGTAGGCAGTATCGGGCGCAACTTCCATGGAAGCAGTACCAGTTGCGGTAATAGAATTATTAAGAAGCTCTGCCGCACTTGCAGAAGAGAACCCCAGCAAGGTAAAGCACATCACTAAAAAGCTCAAGCATAAGTTCTTCAGATATTTCATAAGTGCACCTCCATTCTTCTATCACCAGTATAGCAAATGAATGTGACAAAAAACTAAAAGACACAGAAATATCATAAAACTTGTAGTAAATTACAATGCGTTTAACTTAATAATCTCATACATCCATTGCGCAGTTCCAAAAAGGTCGTCCTCTTTCAAATACTCTTCTGTGGTATGCACGTTGCTCATTCCCGTAGCTAAGAGTGCGCAGGGCAAACCATATCCACACAAAAAGTTACCATCACTGCAGCCACCAGTGGTTTTCAATTCTGGCTTCAAGCCCATTTTTTCAGCAGCACGTTCTGCCAGCTTTATGCATTGGTGGTCAGTGGGTACTGCCACAGCAGGACAACCTTCGTGAACGTCAAACTCAACCTTACCACCTTGGCTAGTCACAACATCAGAAATAATTTTAATAGTATCGTCCTTTAATTTCTCCAAACCATCTACATTCAAAGAGCGCATATCAATTACGAACTTGACTTCCGGACAAACAATGTTAGTACCAATACCACCATTGAACATACCAACGTTGAAGGTAGTTTCTTTGTCGATACGTCCGTAGGCAGGCAGCTTGCTCAAAGCATCTGCCGCAAGCATTATAGCATTCACCCCTTCTTCCGGAGCAATGCCTGCGTGAGCAGCCTTGCCTGTCACAGTCACATAAATATCGTACAGTTTAGGAGCAGCGTAGGTAATTTCGCCAATGTCGCCACCAATGTCAAGGCAATAGCCAAAATCCGCTTTAATCCAGCTCTTATCCATATTCACCACGCCAAGACAGCCAATTTCTTCACTAATGGTAAAGCACAGTTGAATGTCGCCGTGGTTTACACCATCCTCTTTGAGAGCACGGACAACTTCCAGCATTGCAGCAACGCCAACCTTGTCATCACCGCCCAGCGTAGTGGTGCCGTCGCTGTACAGTACACCATCCTTACAAACTACTTTAGTACCGGTAGTAGGAGCCACGCTATCCATATGAGCTTCAAAGAAAAGTACGGGAGCAGTAGGAACGTTGCCTTTAATATACGCCCACACATTACCGCAGTTACCACCAGTTTTTTCGTGCGCCTTGTCCATTTCAGACTCAATCCCCATGGCACGGAGCTTACTCATAATAAGCTCCGCTACCTCTCTTTCACCCTTGCTGGGACAGGGCACGCTCACCAGCTCGATAAATTCGTCGATTAATCTTTCTTTATTTAACATTAGAATCACTCCTATAAATTAACCCTCTCATTATCTTTCAATAATAAGAGGGTTTAATACATTATAAAAAATCCAACTAAAAATTTGTCAGAAGTGCCGGAAGGCGCGAAGCAACGATATTCGTGAAGCGCTGGCGTACTAAGCGTACGTCAAGCAAGCGAATGAGTTGCGACAAAGCATAACGGTGCTTATGGCAAATTTTATTCTACAGTTACGGATTTTGCCAAGTTGCGCGGTTTATCCACATCACAGCCTCTAGTCAACGCTGCATAGTAAGACAGGAGTTGCAAGGGCAGTACTGCCAAAAGAGGCGCATGGTATTTACCGGTTTTAGGAATGTAAATTACATGGTCTGCGTATTTTGCCAAAGAAGTATCGCCTTCAAAACCGATAGCGATTACTACAGCTTCACGAGCTTTTACTTCTTGCAGGTTACTTACAGTTTTGTCGTAAACGTCCTCTTGAGTTGCAAGTACGATTACAGGAACACCACTTACGATAAGAGCCAAAGTACCATGCTTCAATTCGCCAGCTGCATAAGCTTCTGCGTGAATGTAAGAGATTTCTTTCAGCTTCAGCGCACCTTCAAGAGCTACAGCGTAGTCAAGGCTACGACCGAGGAAGAAAGCATCTTCACAGCTACCATATTCACGAGCGAATACTTTGATTTGGTCAACGTCTTCCAGCATTTTGTGGATTTGTTCCGGAATGGAAGCCAAACCGCCAACCAATTCTTTAGCTTGTTCTTCTGCCAAAGTGCCACGCAAACGACCAACATAAATTGCAAGCATTAACATCGCAAGAAGCTGGGTGGTATATGCTTTGGTGGAAGCAACTGCAATTTCAGGACCTGCATAGGTATAAATTACTTGGTCAGCTTCACGAGCAACGGAAGAACCAACAACATTAGTTACGCCCAAGGTTCTAGCACCAAGACGTTTAGATTCACGAAGTGCTGCCAAAGTGTCACTGGTTTCACCGGATTGGCTGATAACGATGCACAAGCTATTGCCATCAACCAAGGGACTACGATAACGGAATTCGCTGGCAATATCTACCTCAACGGGTACACGTGCCAATTGTTCCAGATAATATTTACCAACAATGCCTGCATGATAAGCGGTACCACAAGCTACGATGAAGATTTTGTTAATGCCTTGCAGTTCTTCACTGGTCCAGTTCAGTTCCGGGAAGGTAATAGTTTTTTCTTCAGCGTTTACGCGACCGGTCATAGTGTCACGCATTGCTTTAGGTTGTTCATAAATTTCTTTCAGCATGAAATGTTCAAAGCCACCTTTTTCTGCAGCTTCTGCATTCCAATTTACTTCAAATACTTTTTTGTTAATGGGAGTACCTTCAATATCTTGCACCCATACACCGTCTTTAGTAACGGTAGCGATTTCGCCATCGCTCATGATAAAGGTACGACGGGTGTGGTTGATGATTGCCGGAATATCGGAAGCAATAAAGTTTTCACCTTCACCCAAGCCAATAACCAAGGGGTTATCTTTTTTGGTGCAGATGATTTTGTCTTGTTCTGCTTCGCACATAAATACCAAGGAGTAAGAGCCTTTGATAACCTTCAAAACTTTTTTAACGGTGCTTTCCATATCGCCGTCAAAAAGATCTGCCATCAGGTGAGCAACAACTTCGGTATCAGTATCAGAGGAGAACTCTACACCTTTAGCAATTAATTCTTCTTTCAGCGCCAGATAGTTTTCGATAATACCGTTGTGTACTACAACAAATTTACCACTGCTATCAGTATGGGGATGACTGTTACGATCAGAGGGACGACCGTGGGTTGCCCAACGGGTGTGACCAATACCGATAACACTTTCAGGCATGTTACCTTCCAATTTTTGACGCAGTGCATCCAAACGACCAACGCATTTTTCAACACGCACTTGACCTTTTTCCAATACAGCAATACCTGCGGAGTCGTAACCGCGGTATTCAAGCTTGCTCATACCATCAAGCAGGAAGGGAGCAGCTTGTTTGGAACCGATATAACCAACGATACCACACATTAGATAGTATCCTCCTTAAATTTATTAGCCATTCTGCTACTGAAATTTTCTCTCCGTTGTTACCAACAGGCTTTGTATCCAGCTTACGGTTTGCAGCTAACCGGGAGGCATCCGCTGACTGATCGACGACCTCCATCCTCGTCCACCACTTTTAAAAAGTGGCACATGCGCTAAATCACAGAGTGTTTTAAATACGCAACAAACCGCGCAGGCTGGCCAGCCCCCGCGGTTCATCTTATGTGATTAGTATTATGATACTATACTATTCAGTTTTGGTCAATAAAATACAAGATTTTGTGTTAGGACAATTCAGCACTAACTACTTCTGCAATGGCACCTGCGGTTTGTTCCAAGTACTCTTGCTTGGGACCTTCTGCCATAATGCGGATTAAAGGTTCAGTTCCGGAAGCACGTACCAAAATTTGACCATTGTCACCCAATTCGTCTTGATATTTTTTGATTACATCTTTGATAGCTTGGTTTTCTTCCCAACCATTCTTATCAGCAACGCGCACGTTCAAAAGAATTTGGGGGAACTTAGTCATAACTGCGCCCATTTCAGACAAGGTTTTGTTGTTCTTAACCATGGAGCACAGAAGTTGAACTGCGGTCAAGATACCGTCACCGGTTTTAGCAAATTCAGAGAAAATAATGTGACCGGATTGTTCACCACCCAAGCTGTAACCGTGCTTGAGCATTTCTTCCAATACATATCTATCGCCTACACCAGTTTTAACGGTTTTGCCACCAGCTTCTTTCATAGCTTTGTGCAAACCAACGTTACTCATTACGGTAGTTACCAACATATTATCATGAAGCTTGCCTTGTTCCATCAGTTCTAAAGCGCAGAGCAACATTATTTGGTCACCGTCAAGAACGTCGCCGTTTTCATCAACAATAAGGCAACGGTCTGCATCGCCGTCGTTGGCAACGCCAACATTTGCACCCACTTCTACAACTTTTGCTTGCAATGCTTCAAGATGAGTAGAGCCACAGCCATCGTTAATGTTGATACCGTTAGGTTCGTTAAAAATTGTAATTACTTCTGCACCCAAGCTACGCAAAATTTCCGGAGCGATTTCGCTGTTAGCACCGTTGGAGCAGTCCATAACAACCTTCAATCCATCTAATTGGGTATAAGCAGTACCTAAAATATGTTTAATATATCTTTCAGCTAAACCATATTCGTAAACTACAGTACCAACGCTAGAACCACTAACTGCATTGCTGTAGTCGATGGGAGTTGCCACGATATCTGCAATTTCGTCTTCAACTGCGTCAGGCAATTTGTGACCAGTTTTGGAGAAGAATTTGATCCCATTATCTTCAAAGGGATTATGAGAAGCAGAGATTACTACGCCTGCATTAGCGTTTACTTCGGAAGTTAAGAAGGAAACTGCCGGAGTGGGCATTACGCCTAAAAGATGAGCGTTACCACCAGCAGCGCAGATACCTGCTGCCAAAGCACATTCCAACATGGGCCCACTGCGACGAGTGTCACGACCAATAATAATTTTAGGACTTGCTACCTCTCTACCAAAATATTTTGCCGCAGCATAGCCTAATTTAAAAGCCAGCTCCGGAGTTAATTGCACATTTGCTACACCGCGAACACCGTCGGTACCGAATAAACGAGCCATTGAAAAACCTCCACTAAATTTATTTTACATATAATATGTTAATTTCGAATCACACAAAATCGTCAGAAGTGCTGTATAACGAGGCGGAACAAGTTTGTGAAGCGATGGCGTACTAAGCGTACGTCGAGCAAGCAAACGTAGTTCCAACAAAGTTAGACAGTGCTTATGGCGATTTTCAACGAGCGAAGCGCTTCATAATAGCGCGAGCAACGTGATAACCATCTAATGCGGCAGACATGATACCACCAGCATACCCTGCCCCCTCGCCGCACGGATACAGCAAGTCGTGGGTTTCAGAAACATAAGTAAGTTTATCACGCACTATGCGCACAGGCGCAGAAGTTCTTGTTTCTACACCAGTAAGGAGCGCACCGCCATCATTATAGCCGGCAATCTTTCTGCCAAAATCAGTAATGCCTGCCCTCAAAGTATCGCACACGTAATTAGGCAGCACTTTTGTCAAATCGCAGGGTGTAATTCCCGGACGATAGGTTGAAGCAGCAAGGCTAGTAATATCAGGCGCAGTTCCATTTAAAAAGCTGGCAAAGTTTTGGGCAGGAGCGTAGTAATTACTCCCCCCCGCACCGTAAGCAAGCTGCTCATACTTACGTTGGAACTCTACGCCGTCAAGAGGAGAACTGCCAAAATCTTCACTACCTACATTTACAACCAAGGCGCTGTTAGCAACACCGCTATCTCGATTGTACATACTCATACCATTTACTACCACGCCCCCACTTTCGGAAGCGGCAGCGACCACCAAACCACCAGGGCACATACAGAAGGAATAGGCAGTGCGAGTTTTATCTGGAGTATGGTAAACCAAAGCGTAATCTGCAGCACCAAGGAGCTTATGTCCTGCAAAGGTACCATATTGCGCTCTGTCGATTAATTCTTGGGGATGCTCAATACGCACGCCAATAGCAAAAGGTTTGCTGGTAATGCCAACGCCTTTAGCCGCCAGCATTTTATAAGTATCGCGAGCACTGTGACCGCAGGCTAAGACCACTGCTCCCGCAGTAATCTTCTCACCGCTTGCCAGCACTACGCCTGTAACTGAATTGTTCTTGATAATGAAATCAGTAACGTGGGCTTCGTACATAATCTGCCCACCGTAAGCAACAATTTGCTTGCTTAAACCAGTTACCATGGCACGCAGCTTATCCGTGCCAACGTGGGGCTTATGCTCCCATAAAATATTTTCCGGTGCGCCTGCTGCCACGAAGGTTTCAAGAATATCCTTCATCACAGGGTCATTAACGCGAGTTGTCAGCTTGCCGTCAGAAAAGGTACCAGCACCGCCCTCACCAAACTGCACATTAGAAGCAGGATTAAACGCACCAGTTTGCCAGAAGCGTTTTACATCTTCCACTCTTTGTGCAACGGGCTTACCACGTTCTAAAAGCAAAGGCTTGTAACCATACTTGGCAAGTTCCAGCGCCGCCAAAAGACCTGCCGGACCAGCACCAATCACTATAGGAGGAGCACTTATCGGTAAATCACCAAACTCTACCGGCACAGCGGCTTCTTCCTTGTACTGGCTAATATCCTTATCTGCCAAAAGCTTCTTGGCAAATTTATTATTGATATCCACATCAGCTAGGACGTGATAATTTAAACACACATTATCTTTTTTGCGTGCATCCACCGCTCGGCGCATAATCTTAATTTCACCTAAGCAGTCCTTGCCAACACCAAGCTTCTTACAAACAGCTTTTTCTAAAGGTGTTTCGTGAAGCAGGGAAACACGCACATTATTTATCTTTAGCTTCATTAATTTTGCCTTTCTACAGAAAAACGTACTTGCACCGCACGTTTGTCAGGAATAACCTTATCCGGTAAATCAAGCTCAGTATTTACAGCCATACTGCCGGTAAGAGTTGTAATATCAATAGGCTTAGTGTTGAGCTCACGCAATTTCTTCAGTACAGAAGGAGGCGCGGTAATACGCATTTTTTCCGGAAGGACTTGCATTTGCGCTATCTGTAAGCCTTCTTGCATTTCCCCGGTAATAACTACACGCACAGGAAGCTCTGCAGAAATCATCTTGCGAACAATGATAGCGTCAACAGTAGCCTTATCGGGAATGATTTGTACATCGCTTACCAGTTTTCCATTCTCATCTAAAGCAACCAAAATACATTCAGCTTGGAAGTTCTCTCTTTGGTCCTTAATACTTACAGGCGCTGTAACCTTATCAAGCTTGCTCAGTTTGGTGGACGCACCACGCACCACAACTCTAGCAGGTTTGATAGCATTACTATCCACAGTTATATCTTCATCAGCATTATCAACAACACTTGTCACAACAGGAACAGTTTTTTCTGTAACGCGGTCAACCAATACATTTACTTCCTTAGGAAGCACGTTGACAACCTCGCCTTTGGTAAAAACCGCTGTTACAGGAAGCTTTTGCTGTCCTTCAGCAACGTCTTTCAAATCAATATAAGCAATAATATCTTGAACAGCGCTATCACCTAAAAGTAAGCGGGATGCACGCACCTGTACGGTAACAACTTCCGGTGCGTTAAACACTGCCATAGTTTCAGCAACGTCTCTTTGTTGCAGAGGAACTTCATAATAACGTTCCACAATGGGGTTTTGCTCCATCATTACGTACGCCCATAAAAAGCAGGCAACAACAAGGGATATTATTTTTGCAAGCAAATTATCTTTTTTAAACAAATCCTCGAGAAAATTCATTTTTTCTCTCCTTTGAAGCTCTTAATTTTTTCTTTAACGGCTTCTTTAACATTCTTGCCTTGATTAAACAAAGCATCACGTAAAATTTCACGTACGTCATCAGCGTGAAGATAACGTATCAGCTCGCCATTACGAGCAATGGAAATGGTACCAGTCTCTTCGCTGACAATAAGCACAACAGCATCAGATTGTTCAGACACGCCAATACCTGCTCTATGACGAGTACCCAAGTCTTGGCTTAAATTACGGTTTTCAGTCAAGGGCAACAAACAGCTTGCTGCAACAATGCGTTTGCCACGAATGATAACCGCACCATCGTGCAAGGGAGTATCCTTTTCAAAAATATTCAAAAGCAAAGCTTCGCTAAGCAATCCGTCAACAGCAGTACCGGTTTCAATACGCTCTTCCAAACCTGTGTTACGTTCAAAAACCATCAACGCACCAAGTTTACGACGACTCATTGCTACAGTAGCATTAGTTACATTGCTGAGCATTGTTTCAAATTCAGCTTCGTCTAATTCGCTACCGCCTTTATGGAACCATTTGCCACGACCAATTTGTTCCAACGCACGACGCAGCTCCGGCTGGAAAACTACGGGCAAAGCGACCAAGATTACGGTCATACTTTTTTCCATCAGCCAGGTAATTACGTGGAGGTTCATCCACCTACTACCCATCATGATGATTAACAAAATCAGCAAACCTTTTACCAGGGTTGCCGCTCTTGTATTTTTCAGAATCTGGTAAAGAGTATATAAGAAATATGCAACCACGGCGATATCAACGATATCTAAAATTCCTATGGTAGCTAAGAGACCTTGTATTTGAATAAGCAAATCCTTCACCTACTTACATCAAAAAATATTTATTCAATTTATTATATCACAAAAAATAAAACCACATTTACTCTAATGTAAGAATAAATGTGGTTTTTTAACATTTTTTATAAATTTGCTTGCAGTTCAGCCAAAGTTTTTTCTTGAGCAGCAATTACTTCGTCACCAATAGCGAATTGCTTTTCATTTTCAGTGAAGGCAGGACCTCCATAGGACTTACGAGCAGCAACACAATTATAAGGTTTCAAAGCTTCCAACAAATCAGACTCGAACAATTCAGAGAACTCTTTGTATTCTTCCAAAGAGATTTCCGGCAGGAACTTATCGTTCAAGATTGCGTAGGCTACGCATTTACCAACAACTTCGTGAGCTTGACGGAAGGGCAAACCTTTTCGAACCAAATAATCTGCAAGATCAGTAGCATTGGAGAAATCCTTACTAACTGCTTGTTGCATTTTATCAACGTTCACAGTCATAGTGAGAATCATGTCACGATAAACAGCAAGACTAAATTTAATGGTGTCCACTGCATCGAAGAAACCCTCTTTATCTTCTTGCAAGTCTTTGTTGTAGGTTAAGGGCAAGCCTTTTGCAGTAACAAGCATTGCTTGCAGGTGACCATACACGCGACCAGTTTTGCCACGTACAAGTTCAGCAATATCAGGATTTTTCTTTTGCGGCATCATGGAAGAGCCAGTTGCAAAAGCGTCGTCCAATTCGATAAAGCCAAATTCAGTACTGCTCCACAGGCAGATTTCTTCACTCAAACGGCTCATGTGCATCATAAGCATAGAAGCGAAGGACAAGAATTCAATAACATAGTCCCTGTCGCTAACTGCGTCCATGCTGTTGCAGTACACTTTGCCAAAATTCAATTGAGCTGCCACATCGTGACGGTCAATGGGAAAAGTGGTACCTGCAATTGCACCAGCACCCAAGGGCATCATGTCCGCACCTTCCCACACACCTAACAAGCGACGGAAGTCACGTTGCAGCATATTAAAATATGCCAACAGATGATGGGCGAAAGTAATCGGTTGCGCTCTTTGAAGGTGAGTGTAACCAGGCATCAAGGTTTTATCATGTTTCTTAGCAACGGTTAAGAGAGCTTTTTCAAAATTGATAAGAAGCTCTGCGATTTCCGCTACTTCACGTTTCATATACATGTGCATATCCAGCGCTACTTGGTCGTTACGACTACGCGCGGTATGCAAACGAGCACCAGCTTGACCAATACGCTCGGTCAAACGTGCTTCCACGTTCATATGGATATCTTCCAAAGCAACTTCAAAGCTAAAATTGCCTGCTTCAATATCCGCCAAGATATCCTTCAAACCGGCAACGATTTTTTCCCCGTCCTCTACCGGAATGATTCCGCATTTTGCCAACATCTTAGCATGAGCAATGCTGCCACGGATATCTTCATTATATAAACGTTTATCAAAATCAATGGACGCATTAAATGCGTCCACTAATTCGTTAGTATTTTTACTGAATCTGCCGCCCCAGAGCTTAGCCATTATTTCAGTACACCTTGTTTCATCAGAGCGCGAACTTTCAGCGGCAAACCGAAGAGGTTGATGAAGCCAGTTGCGTCTGCTTGGTTGTAAACTTCGTCTTCGCCGAAGGTTACATATTCTTGGCTGTACAGGGAGTACGGGGATTTAACGCCTGCACTGTAGATGTTGCCTTTGTAAAGTTTCATACGAACAGTACCGGTAACGGTTTTTTGGGTTTCGTTTACGAAGCCGTCCAATGCTTCACGAAGCGGGCTGAACCACATGCCATCGTATACCAATTCGGAATAACGGATGGAAACTTGTTGTTTAAAGGATTGGGTTGCACGGTCAAGGCAGAGATTTTCCAAATCATTGTGACCGAAGTAGATGATTGCGCCTGCGGGATTTTCATAAACGCCACGGGATTTCATGCCAACGAGACGGTCTTCTACCATATCAGTGATACCGATTGCATTGCGGATACCGATTTCGTTAAGTTTTTCTACCAATGCCAACGGAGAAAGTTTTTCACCGTTTACTGCAACGGGAACGCCTTCTTCGTAGTCAACTTCAATGTATTCCGGTTTGTCAGGAGCTTTTTCCGGAGTGTTGGTTACGATGAAGAGTTCATCTTTCGGAGCATTCCAGGGATCTTCAAGGTCAGAACCTTCATGGCTCAAGTGCCAGATGTTGCGGTCCATGGAGTAGTCATGATCTTTAGATACAGGGATGGGAATGTTGTGTGCTTCTGCATATTCGATTTCGTCTTCACGAGAACGGAAGGTCCATTCACGCCAAGGAGCGATGATTGCCAATTGAGGAGCCAAAGCTTTGCAGGAAAGTTCGAAACGAACTTGGTCATTGCCTTTACCGGTAGCACCGTGAGCGATTGCGTCAGCGCCTTCAGCGATAGCAATTTCTACCAATTTTTTAGCAATCAACGGACGAGCAAAGGAAGTGCCCAGCAAATATTTCTTTTCATATACAGCGCCAGCTTTAACGGTGGGCCATACATAGTCAGTGATGAATTCTTCTTTCAAATCGAGGATGAAGCATTTGCTTGCACCGGTGTTAAGAGCTTTGTCATAAACGGGATCCAATTCGTCGCCTTGACCAAGGTCAGCGCAAACAGCGATAACTTCGCAATTGTTGTAGTTATCTTTCAACCAAGGAATGATTACGGATGTATCAAGGCCACCGGAGTAAGCCAGAACTACTTTTTTAATATCTTCTTTTTTCATTTTAATAGCCTCCTATTTTATATTCACAGATTGTGAATAATCTTGCAACGTTATTGAATATTATAGCACTAATTTTATTATTGTCCAGTACTTTTTTATGTATACAATCCTATTACAATCTTTCGTCACTCATCAAGAGAGCCATAATTGCTTTTTGTACGTGCAAGCGGTTTTCTGCTTGGTCAAACACAACGGATTGAGGACCTTCGATTACGTCGTCAGTAATTTCTTCACCGCGATATGCAGGCAAGCAGTGCATTACGATTGCTTCCGGTCTTGCAGTAGCAAGAAGCTCTGCGTTGATTTGATACGGTGCAAAAATTTTCTTACGAGCATCGTGTTCTTCCTCTTGCCCCATACTTGCCCAAGTATCAGTGTAGAGTACATCCGCACCCTTAACTGCTTTCATAACGTCTTCTTCAACGGTGATGGTGCAACCGGTTTGAGAAGCATCTTCTTGAGCTTCAGCAAGAACCTTCGGGTCAGGTTGGTAGCCTTTGGGGCAAGCACAAACCATATTCATACCAACCTTTGCAGCAGCATACATAAGGGAGTGCGCCATATTGTTACCGTCGCCAACATAAACCATCTTACGACCTTTAAGCACCTTCATTTTTTCTTGAATGGTGAAGAGGTCAGTCAACGCTTGGCAAGGGTGGAGTAAATCAGTCAAACCATTGATAACCGGAATGCTTGCATATTTAGCCAGCTCGATTACAGATTCATGGGAAAAAGTACGAATCATAATACCGTCAACAAAACGGGACAGTACGCGAGCAGTATCTTTAACAGGTTCACCGCGTCCGATTTGGGAAGCATCATCACTCAAATAAATAGGATGACCGCCCAATTGGAAGAAGCCAACCTCGAAGGAAGTTCTAGTACGGGTAGATGCTTTGGAGAAAAGCATCGCTAAAGTTTTGCCTTTTAAATATTGGTGAGGCTCACCTTTCTTTTGTTTACGTTTTAATTTCGCTGCTACGTCCAAAATTAACGCAACTTCACCGATTTCTAAATCGTGAATGGAAATTAAATCCTTATGTTTTAACGCCATTTAAAAATTCCCCTCCTAAAATTCAGCCAACGCTACGTCCAGCGCCTTGATTACTGTATCAATCTCTTCTTTAGTAACAATCAACGGCGGAACAAGACGAATGACATTTCCAGCAGTGCAGTTAACAATTACGTGTTCACGCAGGCAGGTTTCCACAACAGGTTTACCTTCCTTAGCCAATTCCATCCCCAGAATTAAACCACGACCACGTACTTCTTTAACCTTGTCAGGATATTTAGCAGCCAAAGCTTCCAATTGTGCCTTGAAGTAAGCACCTTGAACTGCAGCTTTGTCCACTAAGTTTTCTGCACGAATAGCAGTTAAGCAAGCATAAGCAGCAGCGCAAGCCAAGGGATTGCCACCAAAGGTACTGCCATGGTCACCAGGTTTAAACACGGTTGCCAAGCGTTCATCAACTGCGAAGCCACCCAATGGGAAGCCACCGCCAACACCCTTAGCAAAAGTAAGCACGTCAGGTTTTACACCGCTATGCATGTACGCAAACCATTTACCGCTACGTCCTACACCGGACTGAATTTCGTCAAAAATCAAGAGAGCATCGTACTTATCGCACAGAGCACGTACTGCTTGTAAATATTCATCACTGGGAACGTGCACGCCACCTTCACCTTGGATGGGCTCTAAGAGAACTGCACATATATCGTCACCCATTTTAGCTTCCAGTTCTGCAATATTACCATATTCAACATAGTCAAAGCCACCGGGCAAGGGTTCATAGCCAACTTGGTATTTAGTTTGACCAGTTGCGGTTACGGTCAAGAGGGTACGTCCGTGGAAGGAATGTACCGCTGTAATGATGCGAAATTTATTAGGAGCCTTCAGCTTGCCATACTTACGAGCCAGCTTCAAAGCACCTTCGTTAGCTTCAGCACCGCTGTTAGCCAAAAAGATTCTGTCGAAACCGCTAACTTCCGCAATGGTACGGATAGCTTTAGCTTGAATTTCAGTATAGTACAAATTAGAGCAATGCATTACCTTTGCCGCTTGGTCTGCAATGGCTTTAACAAGCACGGGATGAGCGTGACCCAAAGCGTTTACAGCAATACCTGCCAAAAAATCTAAGTATTCTTCACCATTAGCATCGTATAATTTGCAACCTTTGCCATGGTCGATCACCAGAGGATATCTGCCGAAAACAGGCAAGTAATACTTTTCTGTTTCATTTATAACTGTGTTGTAATCCATTACCTACTACCTCCAAAAAATGTTAGAAATTCTGTAAGACAAGGCATGGCGAAGCTTACGCAGCGACAGCGTACTGGACGTACGTTGAGCAAGTAAGCAAGCCATAACGAAGTATTACTGGATTTATAACATTTTTATCGAAGCTCTTTAACTACTTCAGTGCCCACACCACTGTCGCTAAAGATTTCCATAAGGATAGTATGTTCTGCGCGACCATCGATGATGTGAGTTTTCTTAGCGCCACCGGAAAGTGCGGTAATGCAAGCACGAACTTTCGGAATCATACCGCCATCAATTTTGCCACGGATAATGAGCTCTTGTGCTTTTTCGAAGGTAAGAGTAGAGATGAAGCTACTTTCATCACGATAGTCGGAGTAAATACCACGCACATCGGTGAGAACCAAAAGTTTTTCAGCTTTCAGAGCGCCTGCAATTTCGCCAGCCACGCTGTCAGCATTGATGTTGTAGGTTTCACCACTGCTACCAACACCGGTAGGAGCGATTACAGGAATGAAGCCATTGGACAGAAGAACTTCAATCAATTCGGTGTTAACGTGTTCAACATTGCCAACGTAGCCAATGTCTACCAAATTAACTTCGCCGTTTTCGTAAACGTCTGCCAAATGTTTTTTAGCTTGTACCAAATTAGCGTCTTTGCCGTTCAAGCCAACAGCACGACCACCCAACATATTCAAACGAGCAACAAGGTCAGTGTTGATTTTACCAACAAGAGCCATTTCTGCAATACCAACGGATTCAGCGTCAGTTACACGCAAACCGCTAACGAATTCGCTTTTTTTGCCAGCTTGCATAAGCATTGCAGTAATTTCCGGACCGCCGCCATGAACTACAACGGGACGCATACCTGCGCATTGCAGGAATACGATGTCTTGCAGAACTTTGTTTTTAATTTGGTCATTGAGCATTGCGTTACCGCCGTATTTAACAACGATGGTTTTATCTTTAAAATCACGCAAATACGGAAGAGCTTCAATTAAGGTTTGTACTTGAGTATCGTTAATAATCATATCTAAATCCTCCTTAGATTTTTTACAATGTTTTATTTAAATTAGGTGTGATATTCACCATTAATTTTTACATATTCATAGCTAAAGTCGCAGGTCCAAACGGTAGCCTTTTCTTCGCCTGCAGCAAGGTCAATGGTCATGGAAATATCGTGCTCTGCCATAATGGGAGCAAGACGTTCAGCAGGAACATTGCAGTTCATACCGTTTTCTACCAAACGTACACCGCCAATTTCCAAATTAACTTTTTCGGCAATCATTTCTGCACCGCTGTAACCAGCTGCACAAACAATGCGTCCCCAGTTGGGGTCTTCACCGAAGAAAGCTGTTTTAACCAGTGGAGATTTTGCAATCGCCATTGCCGCAGTCTTAGCATCTTGCCAAGAAGCAGCACCCACTACGTTTACTTCCAAGAATTTAGTAGCACCTTCACCGTCGTGAGCAATAAGCTTCGCCAAATCAGTTGCACAAGCTACTAACATTTCAAAGAAGGCAGGATAATCAGGGTGTGCTTCGGAAAGAATGATTTCGTTTTCTGCCAAACCGTTGGCAAGAACAATCATACTATCGTTTGTGCTGGTGTCGCCGTCAACAACTACCATATTAAAGGATTTATCAGCAGCAGCCTTCACTGCGCGCTTCAAAACATCGGGAGCGATGGCGCAATCAGTAGTAATGAAGGTAAGCATTGTCGCCATATTAGGGTGAATCATACCTGCACCCTTAGCAATACCTGCAATCTTCACCAGCTTACCATCGATTTCAGTTTCGTAAGCCGCTTTTTTAATGAAGGTATCTGTAGTTTGAATTGCCATGGCACAGCTTTCGCCTTCGGTTTCGTCCATAGCATCAATAGCATCTGCGATACCGGTAAGCAGTTTATCCATAGGCAGGAAGTGACCAATAACACCGGTAGAGTAAATAAAAGCTTGCTCCGGTTCGATACCTAAGAGCTCTGCACCGTGAGCTTGCATTTTTTTAGCGTCCTCTATACCTTGGGCACCAGTACAAGCATTGGCACAACCACTATTTACCAAGATTGCTTGAGCGTAGGGTTGTTTATTTACTTCTCGGCTCACAAGTACGGGAGCAGCACACATTTTATTTTGAGTAAACACTGCACCGCAAGCCGCAGGAACAGTACTGTAAATTACTGCTACGTCGTGGTTACCGCTTGCTTTAATACCAGCCTTTACGCCTGCCGCCAAATAACCTTGCGGAGCTGTAACCCAACCGTCTATTTTCTTCATTATAATCAACTCTTTTCATTATATAGATATCACTTTTGCTAACTGAAGAAATCGTTAGAAGTGCTGGAAGGCGCGAAGCAACGAAATTCGTGAAGCGATGGCGTACTAAGCGTACGTCGAGCAAGCGAATGAGTTGCGACAAAGCATAACAGTGCTTATAACGATTTGGGTTTAGGGGTAAATTGGCATATGTTGCAGTCCAGTATATTCAGCACACCCGAACATTACGTTCATATTTTGAACCGCTTGGCCTGCTGCACCCTTAACCAAATTATCGATAGCACTCATAACGATGATGCGACCAGTGCGTTTATCAACTTGCCAACCTAAATCAACATAGTTGGAAGCACGCACGTTCTTAATTTCAGGACAAGCACCTTTGCCACGCAAACGGATAAAATATTCATCAGCATACATTGCTTCAAATGCTTCTGCAATTTGTGCGTTAGTTACGCCCTTTTTCAAATTAGCGTAACAGGTTGCCAAGATACCTCTATCCACGGGCAAAAGGTGAGGAGTAAATTGGATAACAACATCTTCACCAGCAAACTCGCTGTAAGCTTGTTCAATTTCCGGAGTATGACGATGGTTTGCCACGCCATAAGCCTTGAAGTTTTCGTTAACACTGCAATACAAGCTGCCAAGCTTCAAGCTACGACCTGCACCAGTGGTGCCACTCTTAGCATCAACGATGATGTTCTTAGTTTCAATCAATCCTGCTTTCAGCAAAGGAACAAGCGCCAAAATACTACAAGTAGTGTAGCAACCAGGGTTAGCCAAAAGTTTAGCGTCCTTTACCTGTTCACGATAAAGTTCTGTTAAGCCATACACAGCCTTCGCTTCCGGGTCAAGGTGTTCCACCTTGTACCACTCTTCAAAAACTTTGTGGTCTTTAAATCTATAGTCGCCACCTAAATCAATAATCTTTACATTACTATCTCGCAGGTGCTTGCCAATCTTCATGGCATGACCGTGGGGCAAAGCAATAAAAATTACATCACTTTGAGCAGCTATTTCATCAATAGCTTGCATAGAGGTAAGATTTTTTTCAATCCTGCCTGCCAAATGAGGATACATACTAGCAATGGCTTCGCCAGTACTGCTTTCAGAAGTAATGCAGGCGATTTCTGCTTCTGGATGACCTTCCAGCAATCGCAACAGTTCCGCTCCGGCAAAACCGGTAGCACCAATAACACTCGCTTTCATATCTAACCTCCTTATGATTGGTAATTATACAACTCTCTCGTATAATATTGCAAGACCTTTGCAAAATTAACTACGAAAATTTAAGAGAAACAGTTACCCATTTTATTGTATATATTTTACTACTTCATCGCTCTTTTTCATAGTATTTTTTGCCAAGTTGACACTTTCTTGTTAAAATGAATACAGAATAATTTTTATGCGAGGTACTTAAAATGACTAAGAGCATTTTTTTGATTATACTCCTCTTTTTTGGATTGCAAGTTTTTGAAGGTAAAGATACAGAAAAAGAAAAGCAAATTCCTCCCACCCCTCCTGCTCGCGTGGAACAACAGGAAAAGCTGGACGATAAGGATAAAGAGTTAATACAAAGCATTATGCTTGCCATACTTCCTCCTCAAGAAGAATGGCCTTCCCCCGTACAAAAATTTTATGTTGCGTTAAACATGGAAGATATTGTGGAACCCATGCGCCAAGACCCTGAATGGGTAAATATTAAAGACATTCCAAAAAATTTGCGCAATGCAGTTATCGCCATTGAAGACCACGAATTTTACGACCACGGTGCCATCGCGCCTGAAAGCATTTTGCGAGCTATGCTGGTAAATGTTATTGAAGGTGAGATTTCCCAAGGTGGTAGCACCCTCACCCAACAATTTGTCAAAAACACCTTCCTCACCCACGAACAAACCATGGAACGTAAAATTGAGGAAGCCATTCTCGCAATAATATTGGAAGAAAAATACAGCAAGGACGAAGTTTTGGAAATGTATCTGAACTCCACCTACTTCGGCGCAGGAGCAACAGGCGTCCATCAAGCCAGCAAGGTTTATTTTGGCAGACACGTTAGCCATCTAACCTTGGCAGAAGCTGCAGTTTTGGCTGCCCTACCTTACGCTCCCTCCGCTCTTTGCCCGCTGGATAACCCTGCTGATTGCAAGCAACGTCAAATTTTAGTACTCAACACTATGGCTAAACACGGCTTCATCACCGAAGAAGAGGCTGCCGAAGCCAAGACTGAAAAAGTTTATTTAACTAATGGCTCTAGATTATAAAAGGAAGTGTTAGCATGCAAGCATTAGAAGGCATTAGAATTTTAGACTTGTCCCGTCTTTTACCAGGTCCCTACTGCACAATGCTCTTAGCAGATTTTGGAGCGGAAGTTATTAAAATTGAAGAGCCCGGTCGTGGCGACTACTCTCGTTCCTTCCCGCCCTTCTTGAAAGATTTTGGCTACTGGCATTTGCAGTTAAACCGTAATAAAAAAAGTGTGGTTCTCGATTTGAAAACTGAAGAAGGCAGGGAAGCCTTCCTCGAACTGGCAAAAACTGCTGACGTTGTTGTAGAAAGCTATCGCCCCGGCGTACTTAAAAAGCTGGGCATTGATTACGAAACTGTTAGTAAGCTGAACCCCAAGATTATTTACTGCGCCCTCACAGGCTACGGAGCAAAAGGTCCCTTGGCAAAACAGGCTGACCACGACATTGGCTACGTGAGCCTTGCTGGCATTACCAATATGAGTGGCGAGGCGGGAAGTAAGCCTGCCATCCCTGGCGTACTGATGGCAGATATGAACGCTTCCATGGCTGCAGGCATGAGTATTTTGATTGCCCTGCGCCACGCTCAAATGACAGGACAAGGTCAAGAAATTGACATCAGCCTTTACAACGTAGCAATGACCTTGATGCCCGGTGCTGCCAGTCTCTACTTTGGCAGTGGCTTCGTTGCAGAACGTGGTAATAACTGGCTTACAGGTATGTACGCCAACTACAACATCTACGAAACAAAAGACAGCCGTTACGTTTCCGTAGGCTGTCTGGAAAAGAAATTCTGGACCAATTTATGTAACGCTCTCGACAGAGCAGATATGGTTGAACTGATTGAAGATGAAGCAAATCATCCCTACCTTAAAGAACAGCTCACCCTTGAATTTAAAAAGCGCACCATGACAGAATGGGAAGCTCATCTTGAAGGCAAGGATACCTGCGTAACTCCTGTTTACGATTTTGCAGAAGCTTGCGCTGCGGAACAAACAGAGGCTAACGAAATGGTACTGACCGTTCAAGACGAAGAGCTTGGCGAATATAAACAAATTGGTTTTGCCATGAAGCTCAGTAAAACTCCGGCAAAACATTCCAAAAGAGCACCAAGACTTGGTGAGGACAACGAAGAAATTTTAGGACAACTTAAAAAATAAAATATTTCACGTGAAACATTCATAAAAGCGAAAAAGGACTGCTTCCATTTGGAAAGCAGTCCTAAAATTTTATAACAAGTTTTAAAAATAAAAAAGGAACCTCTTTTGAGGTTCCTGATTTTTCAATGGTGGCCCCGGCAGGATTCGAACCTGCGACCTTTTGATTCGTAGTCAAACGCTCTATCCAACTGAGCTACGGAGTCATTAGTTACTTGCTTCAAGCAACAATGATATTATAGCGAAGAACGGCAACCTTGTCAACAGTCTTTTTAGAAAAATTTTAAATTATTTTTTCGTCTTTTTCTTAGTTGCCTTGGGAACTACTCTTTTGCCGTCCCATCTGTCGTTAAAAATTTCACAGTAGATGAAAAAGCCGAGAGCTATCAAGAAAAAGAATACACTGGTGCTTTGCGCAGAAGTCAAGCCAAACATCCAAGGCTCTGCGTAATCGCCACGCAGCATTTCCAAACCGAAGCGCACTACGGAATAGAGCATACCATAAAGGCAAATCGCCTGCCCTTTAGCGTGATTAGTACAACGGAACATCAAGAGCAATGCAAAAATCACAACGTCAAGCTGACCTTCCCACACTTCTGCAGGCCATAAAGGAACAGCTCCATAAGTTTTGTACGCCAGCGTTCCTTCCGGATACAGCAAACCGAAGTTGCCACCAGTGGGAGAACCAAAGGCATCACCGTTGAGCAAGTTCGCCATACGCCCTACCGCTTGACCAAATATTAAAGAAGGAATTACGATGTCACCAAACTCCACCCAATCAATCTTGTGCAGCTTGAGATAAATAATTCCCGCTGCCATTCCGGCAAGCATACCGCCTTGAACTGCCATGCCGCCTTGCCAAACGTAGGGAATTTCCCAAAGATGGTCTTTATAATAAGCCCAATCAAAAAAGAAAACATCCCACAGCCTTCCGCCGATAAGTCCGGCGAAGCCACCATAGATACCAATATCAACTACGTGCTCATGCCAACGTCCGTCCTGCTTTGCCAAAAAGTATGCAACCCCAATGGCAAGAAAGATTGCCAAAGTCAGACACAAACCGTACATACGCACAGGAAAATCTCCAATATAAAACAAGTATTGATGCATTGTAGCCTCCTAAAAATTTTACCTATTAGCTATTTTAGCATTTTATTTCATTTTAGCATAGTGTTAGTGTCGGTTGTGAAAAATTTTCAAATCATTCTAAAAGAGTAGGACTGAACGGATAAGTATGTTATAATAATTCGTAGAAGAAGCATTAGTTAGCTAAGTGCTTGCTGATATGATATAATGATTTTAATTTTGTTAACAAAGGAGAACGCAAATGTTACGCATAGAAAATTTATCTGTTGCCGTTAATGGTAAACAGATTTTAAGAAATATTAACATGCATATCGCTCCCGGTGAAGTCCACGTACTGTTCGGTCCCAACGGAACAGGCAAATCCACCTTACTTGGTGCAATCATGGGCTTTGACCGTTACGAAATTTTAGAAGGCAAAATTTATTTTAAAGGACAGGACATTACTGAAGCTCCCTGCCACGAACGTGCACGCATGGGCATCGGCATGATGATTCAACGCCCGCCCACAATTCGTGGTCTCACCCTGCGCCAAATGATTGGTATTTGCGGTGCGTCCCCCGAAGAAGTAGAAAAGATGGCAAATTGGATGGGGCTTTCTGATTTCCTTGACCGTAGCGTAAACGAAGGTTTTAGCGGTGGCGAACTTAAACGTAGCGAACTGCTGCAACTGATGGCGCAAAAGCCTGACCTTTTACTTTTAGATGAACCGGAATCCGGTGTTGACGTGGAGAACATTGCACTCGTTGGTCGTGCAGCAAATTATATTCTGCACAATGACAACACTCCCTGCGGTGGTGTGAACTGTGATAAAGGCTGCTGCACTTTTAATTGCAGCGCTAATCCTTTGGCTGCTCCCCAAAAAAGCGGCTTGATTATCACCCACTTGGGTCACATCTTAAAATATGTGCCTGCTTCCCACGCTCACATTCTCTACCAAGGCACCATCACCTGCCCCGGCGGTGACCCCTTGGATATTTTGGGTTGCATTGGTCAATCCGGTTACGAAACCTGTGTTAATAAAGGATGCAGGAGGATTAGAAAATGAGTAAAGAAAAATTACAGGCTGCCCTTTCCAAGCAAGGCGCCTTTGGCAAAGACATTGACTTAAGTCAATACGACAATAACGATATTGCTCACGTACAAAGCGAAGCTGATATTTCCGAAGCAGGCAAAGCTTTGATGGAACACGTTGGCATTGAACTGAATGCAGAAAACCGTAGTGCATCCTTCATCCAAGTAGATAACACTGCGTTAGAACCCAAGGTTAAAGCTCAAACTCCCTTAGAATTGATGAACACAGGTAAGGCTGCTGAAAAGTATCCTGAACTGGTGGAAAAATACTGGTGGAAAGCAGTCGCTCCCGATACAGATAAGTACACCGCTGTGACTGCCCTTGAAAAAGAAAATGGTTACTTCATCCGCGTAAAAGCTGGCGAAAAAATTACTTATCCCCTGCAAGCCTGCATCTTCATCAGCCACGAAGAACAGCTGCAACGTGTTCACAACATTGTAATTGTAGAAGACGGTGCAGAGCTGAACGTAATCACAGGCTGCTCTAGTGACCCTAGCGTTGACAAGGCAATTCATCTTGGCATCAGCGAATTTTACATTGGCAAAAACGCCAAACTAACCTACACCATGATTCACAGCTGGGGTGAAAACGTAGCAGTACGTCCCCGTAGTGCAACCATCATCGACGCAGGCGGACAGTTCATTTCTAACTACGTGTGCATGGAAAAAGCTAAAGACGTACAAATGAACCCGGTAACTCGCCTTGTAGGCGAGGGTGCGGTAGCACGTATGAACTCCATTCTTGTTGCACCTAAGGGAGCACACTTGGACATCGGTGGCATCGTTTCCTTAGAAGTTCCCGGTTGTCGTGCAGAAATCGTAGCGCGTACAATTTGTACTGGCGGTGAAATCGTAAACCGTGGTACCTTGATTGGTAAGGCAGAAGGCATTCGTGCTCACCTTGAATGTAACGGCTTGATGCTTTCAGACGAAGGTTACATCTCTGCAATTCCCCAACTTGACGCTTACACTGGCAACGCTGAAATGAGCCACGAAGCTGCCGTTGGACGTATTGCTCCTGAAGAAATCGAATACCTTATGGCGCGCGGTCTTGACGAAGAAGAAGCAACTGCTACCATCGTGCGTGGCTTCCTTAACGTAAATATCGAAGGCTTACCCGACACTTTAGCAAAAAAAATTACCGATACCCTGGATACCTTTAGTTATAACAAAGGCATGTAAAAGTGCTTGCAAAATAAAAATTGCAGAGTTATAATTAGTTTGTTCTTAAAGAACAGCTACTCCCGGATGGTGTAATGGTAGCACAAGTGACTCTGGATCATTTAGTCTGGGTTCGAGTCCTAGTCCGGGAGCCAAAAACGGCGCTATGGTCAAGCGGTTAAGACGTCGCCCTCTCAAGGCGAAATCACGGGTTCGATTCCCGTTAGCGCTACCAATGACTCCGAAGCTCACTTCATTTGAAGTGAGCTTTTTTTAATTAATAAATTTATTTAATGACTTTACAACCCTTGGCACGCGTACTATACTTAAAACTAAGCATATTAGTTTTAAGAGGTGACCTTCCTTGAATAAAAAATATTCCTTGCTCGCAGGACCTTTAATCTGTGCAGCCCTAACCTTTATTCTCCAATACTACTTTGGTTTTAAAAGCGCCTTAGCTTTAGGCACAATCATTTGGATGGGCATGTGGTGGATTACAAGACCAGTGGACATTGCCGTAACAGCTTTGCTCCCCATTGGCATTAACGCAGTTTTTAATCTTGTCCCTGCCAACCAAATCATCACTCAATATTTTTCAGAGATTGTAGTACTCTTAGTTGGCTCCGATTTAATCAGCCTTACTTGGACAAACACAGGGTTGGACAAACGCCTTGCCATTAAAACTTTATGCTTCATCGGTACAAGTATGAAGCAACAAATTACCGTGTGGCTTTTCGTTTCCACAATTCTTTCCATCTTCCTACCCAACGTAGTTGTTGCTATGATTATGGTTCCCATTGCGGTCTCCATGCTTCACTTCATTGGCGAAAAAATTATTAAAACTAGTAAGATTGCTATTCCTATTTTGCTGGCAATTGTTTGGGGTTCCGGTATTGGCGGCTTCGGTTCTCCTTTGGGAGGCTCTGCTAACCTTGTTGCCATCAGCTACTTGGAAGGTATTTGCGGTCACGAATTTATGTATATTGATTGGGTGTCCCGCTTCCTCCCCTTCTTAATTTTGACAATGCTCCTCAATTTGGTAATTCTTCTTTCCATTAAATTACCTGTTAAGAAACTTGCCAACACTAAGGCTTATTTCAATGATATGTATAAGCAACTGGGACCTATGAGCAAAGGCGAAAAAATAGGTCTTGGCTTATTCATTATATCTACAGTTCTCGCCTTTGCTCGCCCCCTTTTCGCAGAAGCACTTCCTGCTCTGCGACCTGCCTACATCTTTTTCATCTGCGGTCTTTTGACCTTTATGCTGCACGATGAAGAAGGTAAAGTTCTCCTCACTTGGAAGCAAGCAGAAAAAGAATTGATGTGGGGAATGTTCTTCCTTTTCGCAGGCGGTCTTGCCCTTGGCAAACTTGTTACTGGTACTGGTGCTGCTACTAAACTGGCAGATGTTATTACCGTTATGCCACTTACCGGTGGCATTGAAACAATCTTTGCCTTCACAGCCTTCTCCACTATTTTGACGGAAGTTTCCAGTAATACGGCTGCAGCTTCTATCGCTATCCCCATTATCCAAAGTATCTCCGAAGCTTTAGGTTTGAACGTTGTTCCCTACATTTTAGTAACCATTGTTGCAGTAAACTGTGCTTACATTCTGCCAGTTTCCACCCGCGCCATTCCTATTGGTTACGGTCTGGAACCCTCCGAGCTTTTTAAACACGGCGTTCTCCTTTCAGCACTGAATGTTATTTTAACAACAGTTGTTGGCTACTTCTTCATCAACTACTGGCCTGCCTTCGGACAAATTTAAAACTCCATTGTTTCACGTGAAACATTTTCAAAAACAAGAAGCACTCAACTTTATCACTTGATAAAATTGAGTGCTTTCCTTATGAAAAAATAAAATTCTACATTATAAAGCTACATTTCTAATTTAAATGAGTAACAAACTAACGAGAACTCTCCATTCAGCCATTTTTATATCAATTAAATGACCTTTACACTTGCAATAAAATTAGCATATGCTATAATCTATGTAATGTATAAAATTTTTCAATTAGGTGATTATATGATTACTGATGGAAAAATCCAGCTTGCTAGTGGTTTTATCTTTGACTACGAAACCATGCTGGGAGACGGTCGCATAACTGAAAATGATTTGCTGGAATTGAAAGAGCGTGCTCAAGCTGCCGCTGCTGCAATTGACGAAATGCGTAAGAGCGGTTATGCTAAGGCGCATCTTTCCAAAGACGGCGCACCGGAGCCTGTGTATTTTACTCACCTGCCCTACATTAAGGAAGGTAGTCCCAATAGCCCGGAATCCATTGCCAAACTGAAAGACTTTGCTGACTACATGCAACGTGAGGTTGACGCAGTAATCTTTTTAGGTGTAGGCGGTTCCTTTTTAGGTAACAGAGTGCTCTATGATATTTTTGCAGGTGGCGGCTGGAACAACTTTACCCACGATGAACGTGATAATCATCCACGTCTTTTCTTTGGCGGTAATAACATTGACCCGTGGCAAAGCCTCCACATTCTTCAGCAAATGGACAGTCTTGCAGAAAACCGTAAGCATAAGGGCGACAAGTTCAGATTATTGTTGGTTCCTATTTCTAAATCAGGAACTACTTTGGAAACCTTGACTGCTTTTAGTTACTACTACCAAGAATTGACCAAACGTGAAAATATTGACGTAGATGTTGCGGTAGTAACTGATTTGAAGGAAGAAACTGGTTCTCCCCTTTACAAGCTTGCTAAAGAAAATGGTTGGCGTACTTTCGACGTTAAAGAAGGTGTCGGTGGACGCTTCTCCGTTCTGAACGATGTTGGTCTTGTAACTGCTGCAGCCATTGGTTTAGATATTGAAATGATTTTAGAAGGCGCACGTGCCATGGACAAAGCCTGTCAAAAGGCAGATTTCTCCAATCCTGCACTTCTCAACGCCTGCCTAAAATATATTGCTGATAACAAATACAATTGTGATACTGAAGTTTTTATGAGCTATGGTATGTGCCTTAAATCCTTAGGAGAATGGTACGTTCAGCTTCTTGCAGAATCCTTGGGCAAGCGTCATAACCGCGATGGCGAAACCGTTTTCTACGGACGCACCCCCATTGCCGCAGTAGGCAGTACGGATATGCACGCTCAAACCCAACAGCACCAAGATGGTAAACGCAACAAAGTTATCCAATTCTTACAAGTTGATGAATTTGAAAAAGATGTTGTGTTGGGCAACCCCTTCCCTCATTTACCGGACTTTGCAAAATATGATGGCGTGTCCTTAAACAAAGCCTTGCAAATTGCTCTCTTGGCAAATCGCGAAGCCTTGGATAAAGATAACCGCTTTAGCGCATTGTACCGTTTGCCCACACTCAACGAATTTTACATTGGACAAATCTTCTATTTCTTGATGCTTTCCATTGCTTACGAAGGGGAGCTTGCCAACGTAGATGCTTTTGACCAACCTGGCGTAGAAGCTTACAAAAAAATAATCAAGCGTGAATTAGGAAGATAACCCTATAAAAACAGAGAAACCGTGAATTTGACGATAGTCAAGTTCACGGTTATTTTTTGTGGTGGACATTAGCAGAGCTTGAACGAACAAGCACCCCATCTTTAATTTCTAAAATAACATCACTTTCTGCGTCTTCCACTTCCTCTAACGGAACTTCAATGGAATTGTTCGCACCGGTGAAAGTGAATACCAGTTTTAGGTTGTTATCATAAATATACACTGCTAGAAGAAACGTGTCAAATAACGCTGCTTGGAATCGTTTATCTTCAATGTCACCGTCTCGGAACATTGCTAAGCCCGCTATCAAATCTTCCCTATCTATCGGTACAACATTAAATTTGAATTCTTCTATTTTACATTCAAGGGAAGCCTTTTGCTTTTCTAAATCAAGCATGCGTTGTCTTGTTGTATCGCTAAAGATGCCAGCTTCTATTGCTCTCAATAAATTTTGCAATCCTGTATTAACACTTGCAAGTTCTTGCTCAAGTAAAATCAACTCATTATTTTGAAGTTGCTTCTTGTTATATTCTACTGTCTGATCAGCAATAACTTCCAGTATTTCATCATTCAAGCAATAATCTTTAATGGCTTTCGCAACAATCCTTTCAATATAATCTCTTTGAACGTTTCGTTTTTTACAGGCTTTTTCCACTCTTCTCTTCCTGCAGGTATAGTAGAAATGAAGATACCCACGGCCACTTGTACCGGAGATACCAGTCATATGAGATTTGCAATGACCGCAGAATAATTTGCCAGTTAATAGATAAGTACCGTTTTCAGTTCTGCGTCTTTTGGTCTTAACTTGTTTATTCATATTAACTACCTCCTGCACCCTGTAGAAAATATCATCACTAACAATTCTCGGAACGCCACCTTCTATATAGTGGTCTTTATAAATGTACACGCCACGATAGCGTTCATTTATCAACATCTTTTGGAAGCTGCTACGGTTCCACTTACCTCCTCTAGATGTTTTAATCCCACGCTCGTTAAGGCTGTTCATAATATCCACGATTGGCTCTCTTTTAGCAACACGCTCAAAGATTTCACGTACTATTGCATCTTTGGGAGAATCCAATGCATAGCGACCATCTTCCCCACGCTTGAAGCCGAAGCCACCGTTCCCGTTCACAAGGCACTTGGAAGCATTATCATCTAAACCACGTTGAATGTCCTCGGCCATATTCTCTGAATAGAATTGATTGACGTTCATCATAGAACGTAAGGCAAAGCGACCTGCAGCATTATCCTCGAAGTCTTCTTCTACGAAAACTGCACGTACTCCGCAATCAGCAAGCCTCGCTTCGTTATTCATAGCTTGGAGCATATTACGACCAATACGGTTAGACTTCCACGAAATTACAAACTCAAATTTTCCAGACTCAGCATCTCGCATCATTTTTTGGAATTTTGGCCTGCGGTCTGATCGTCCAGTAACAGCTCTATCAGCGTAGGTGTCTACTACGTTCAGTCCAGAGTCTTTAGCGTATTTCATGCACGCTTCTACTTGTTGCTCAATGCTCACATCTCTTTGGTTGTGAGAAGAGTAACGTGCATAAATAACGGCAATACCACCCTTTTTAATTTTCTTAGGTAATGTTCTCTTTGCCATAAACTACCTCTATAACGAAAAAACACCGTCTGTTTTCACAATCAGATTTAACCGATAGCACATACTCGCCAGTTACTCGCCAGCTCAGTCAACTATGGGTCAACTAAACATAATTCTATGACTAAGTTAATGACTAACTAATGACTAAGTACTTTCTATTCTTTGATTTCTAAGACCTACATAAAAATAAAAACCCGAGCTACCAATGTAACTCGGGTTATACCGTACAGACAAATCGGTGGGGTGACATTCCCACATCTCCTACCGCCTAAGCGTGGTGACGGCTGCCCGTTCCGTCCTCGAAGTGCCTTTCGTCACATTGATTGTATCAAAACGAATCATCAAAGTCAAACCTTTTTTATTGTACCTTTTGCTAAGAAATCTAAAACTCTTTTCCTGCTGATGGTGTAAAGAGTTCGTGCAAAATATTTGTTGTTTGTACTTACCCTAACAGCAACCTTTACAAAATCGTCGTCTACGGGAAATTCTTTGATGTATTCTATGGAATTGTCTTTATTGAGACCCACATAATCGGGGTTTGCTATGATATTGGGTAATTCATCACGATAAATTTCATAATCAAATTGGTGACTTTTCTTCATATGCTCCTCGTTCTGCTCGCCTATATAAATAGGAGTTTCAGGAGAGCAATTCAAGCCAAGAAGATTGATTATGTTTTGACTAATTGCACCAATATATTTTGCCATCTATAACACCTCTTGCCTACCTCTCCTCTTGTCAAATATCGTTATTAAATAACGATAGATTACAAGATGAAACCATCTCTGTTATAATGTGTTTACACTGCCAGGCAGCCACTCTAAGGAAAGGGGCGGCAACAATGTTGGAACCTATCGACATTAGAATAATTGAATTGTTTAGGCAACTTGACGAAACAACTAAAACGGAGTTTCTTCGCTCCCTTTGTTACGCTTTACAAGCGCCTCAAGCTGCACAAGTAAAAATTCCTTTTGTTCCGGAGAAAGCTGTTTTAAAAGATTGAGCAGTTGCAATTCTAATCCATTCAGACCGTTCTCGTAGTCGAGGGCGGTCTTTTCGTATTCTTCACGACCTACAAGCTCATCAAGTGACACACCTAATTTGTCAGCTATTTCACACGCCAAAGTAAATGTGATTTCAGTTTTACCACCAGCAATATCATCAACTAATTTATTCATTTCTTCAATGTCGTAGCCAGTATCATCCAAGCCAACAACATCAGCATTTAAAATTGTATTTTTCCAAACCAAAGGCAAATTTTCTTTAAATTCTTTTGTCCATATTTTAGTATATTTATCTATTCCTAAAGAGGTATAAGGTTCTTCCCAGCCCATTAAATATCCAGGAGTAACATCTAATGCAGCAGCTAATTTTGCGATTTTATCTCTTCGCATATTTTGGATTTCTCCTTCTTCCCATTTTCTAACGGTACTCTTCCCAACCCCTACTCTTTGACCGAGCTGTTCTAAAGTCATATCTTTTTGTTTTCTTAAATATTTGATTCGTTCGCCCATTTCCATAGTGTTATACCTCCTGTACGGTTAATTATAGCTTATTTGTGTCTTTTTCGCAACACAAAATGCAGTAAACCTAATATTGTTTCTTTAATGACACGAAAATTGTTGACAATACACAAGGTGTGGTGTATTATGAAAGTGTCTTATACGACACTTTGTGAAATAAAATGTAAAGGAGGAACATCATGAATGTAGCTTTATTGACCTATGAAATGAAAAAAGCAGGCGTTACAATCACCGAAATGTGCGAAAAGCTCGAAATGTCTCGTTCTGCATTTTTTAGAAAATGTAATGGTACTTCTGAATTCAAGCAAAGTGAGATTCAAAAAATTATTAAGATTTTAAACTTGAAGTCTCCCGTTGATATTTTTTTTGCAGAATAAGTGTCTTTTAGGACACCTATAATTCTTAACTTTTAGGAGTGACTTATGGACGCAGAAAAAGAAGTCAGCAATAGAACTGACGGACTGCAAGGAGTTGAACTAATGCACGAAGATAAACACGAAATTTGCAAGCGACTCTTTTACACATTAACAGCCACCCGAAATTGCTACGACTTAATTTCCCTCACTTATAAAGATAACGAAGAAATGGTTTACGCAGAATTCAAAGGTGGCTATGTCAGAAAAATCAATGTAGCTATGGATAGTGGAATAGCACTTATCCGTGATGTTATGAAAAATTTGGGGGTTTAGATATGAAAAACTCTAATATCCAAATCGATATCAGCCAAATGCCCGAATACATCACCAACAGATTTTGTCAATCTGTTCTTGACCTTGTAAACGGTATCAAGAGCACTCCCGAGGGCCAGGAAGCTCTGGAACGCAAGAAAGCTGAACTCCGTTCCCGAAAGGCGGTAACGGCATGAAATGTTTAGTAGTTACGACTGACCGAAAAATGTACCCCAAGGATTTTGGTTACCCTATCCGCAGCAATGCAGTAAGCAAAGTTCTTGGCGGTTATATGGAAATAGTACGACCAATGCTGCTAAAGCGCCCCTTCTGCATATTGGTAAACGACGAGGGGCGCATAAGAAACCTACCCATCAATGAATTTGGCACGGTCCTTTATCAAGACATTATCGCAGGCAACCTCATTTTAGCTAAAGAGGGATTGGTTAATGGAGAACGTGACATCATTGGACTGGACGATAAAGAACTGGACGGCTTAATCAAAAGATTGGCCGACACAATCGAATTAGTAAAGGAGCCTGAGTAATGGCATATTACAACACTTGCTGCAAATGCGGAGCCAACCTTGACCCCGGCGAAAAGTGCGACTGCGCTTATCATCAACACAAAGAAGAAAAGCGCCAACCGAAAAAGGCAGGCGCAAGAAAGGAAGTTAGAAAATGAAAGACATTAAAAGCTATTTGATTATCGCAGTATTCATACTCGCATCAATTGCTGTGCTAAGTTATAAACCTCCCACAACTACCACCTACGTTGAACACGTAGTTCGTTCCGGAGAAACAATTTGGAGTATCGCAGGCATCTATGCTGACAAGCAGATTTTATACTTCGATGAATTTATTTGGACCATAAACAAAGCAAATCCAAATAAAGGCAAATATATCTATCCGGGACAAATCATCAAGATACCTTTGACGGTACATGCAACAAAAAAGTAAATAACCGCCCAGCCTCGCACGCTGAACGGTTACATAGATGAAGCAGAGATTTATGTCCTTATAATAACTCTCTGCTTTCATTTTACACTAATTGACCTGCACACGCAAGTCTTAGGGGGTGAAAGCAACTCTGAACTTTTCGTGACCCAGTATTATTCATAATTTGAAAGGAGCTTAAAAATGGCTATTGTAAAACCCGAAAAAATGAATTTTGAAAATCAAAAATTTAGTGCTATCATCTACGGTTCCCCTGGCGTTGGTAAAACTACCCTCGCTTGTTCTGCCCCCTCCCCTGTATTGATTGACTTCGACAGGGGCGTTTCTCGTGTACGAGCTGATCACCGTTGCCCGACAATCATCTGCGAAACCTACGAAGAAGTCTTGCAAGACATTCACTCTCCGGAAATGGCAGAATTTGAAACCGTAATCATTGATACCGGCGGTAGCTTCGTAACATTCTTGAAAGATTGGGCAATGCGTACCAAGCCTGGTGCTCTTACTAAGAGTGGTGATTTCAACGGCCTTAAAGGTTTTGGCTTTGTTAAATCCGAATTCGCTAACTTCGTCAACATCATCAAAACCGTTCTGAATAAGAACGTAATATTTATTTTCCACACTGACGAAAAAGCAGACAAAGACGGTAATCCCATTCAACGCCTTGTTTGTGAGGGTAGTGTCAAAAATACAGTTTGGAACAGCTGCGACTTTGGCGGTTACGTCCAAATGATTGGTACTCAAAGAACTATCTGCTTCACTCCTGAACAAGAATTCTTTGCAAAAGGTACTCACGGTATTCATGGCAAACACCTTGTTCCTATCCTCACCGATGAAGTTCCTAACAACTTTATGACAAATCTTTTCAAAGCTGCACGCAATCATATCAAAGCAGAAAAAGACTACTTTGTACCGTTACAACATCAATACGACGAAACAATGGCAAAGGTTAAGGAAGTTCTTGACAATGTTGTTGATGCAGAAACCGCAAACGCAGCAGTTGATAGCATCTTGAATTTGCCTCATGCGCTTACAAGCAAGAAAGAAGCTTCTGCACTCTTGAAGCAAAAAACCGATGCACTTGGCTTAGTTTATTCTCGTGAGGGCGGTTACGCAACCAAGGTGGTGTAATTTATGGAACGCTACCTAATTACTCAAAGTTTATTGAGTTCTTGGGCATATTCATTCAATGCTGCTGAGGGCTATGAAGAAGAGGCAAAAGCAGACTTCCTGCGTACCTTGCATCGTGAAAAATCCGAGCCCAACGAAAATATGTTGAACGGCCTTGAATTTGAAAGCCTATGTTACAAAATAGCAGAAGAAATGTTCCAACCAAAATGGAAAGCAGAATTGGGCAAATGCAATCCTAAAACTGGAGAAGTTCAGGGACGTAATGTTTACCCCAAATTTTATGAAGGTGCTTGCAAAGTTGCTCCAATCATTAAAGGAGCACCGGTGCAAGTCAAAGTAGCAAGAGAACTCCAAGTAGGAGATATGACATTCCTTGTTTATGGAATTCTTGACGCACTCAAAGCTGGCACCATCTACGATATCAAGTTTTTAAATTCAAGTATGGGTAGCTCTGAACTGGCAGGCAAATATCTCGAAAGTCCTCAGCACCCATTCTACTTTTACCTCGTACCAGAAGCATTTGAATTCCAATATTTGGTATCTGACGGCAAAGACCTTTACATTGAGAAATACTCTCGTGAAGACTCTCGCCAAGCAAGCGATTGCATAGCAGAATTCATCAGCAGCATTACTCAACTTGGTTTGTTGGATATCTATAAAGAACATTGGAACGCAAATAATGAAGGGTAAACTTATTGATTTAAGTCTTAGCCTTACTCGGAAGCAACGCATAACGCTTGAAATCGACGGAGATTTCAGAGACCAATTCGACGAGCTGAAAGATGCAGAACTGGAAATTGAAATAAAAAAATTTCGCAAGAAACGTTCTTTAAGTGCAAACGCATATCTCCATGTACTCATTAACAAGATTGCCCGGAAACTCGGTGAGAGTGAGGAACTGGTAAAGCGACACCTTGTTACTGAGTACGGCTCGCTGGCCAAAGACGAAAACGGCTTGACCGTCGGCTTCAAGCTACCTGCTTCCGTTGATGTTAATACCATTTATCCATACACCAAATGCTTTGATGAACGTACCGAAAACGGAAAAGTATTTAAATGCTATTTAGTTTATAAATCAACACACCAAATGGACACCAAAGAAATGGCTCAACTCATTGACGGTGCCATTGATATTGCAAAAGAACACGGTATCGAAACCGATACCCCGGAACAAATCGCCCGCTTTAAAGATAGCTGGGAACGAAAGGAGAAAAAACATGACTAATTCCATCCCCGAAAAATTATTAGCCCTTCTCAAAGAAGCCAAAGAAAAAGGAAATCTCAAAATAGAAGCAATCCCCATTACTGACAACATCGAAGAAGATGTAGTTTGCATTCCCCTTCCCGATTACGAAGACCTTATTCGTGACCAAACCAGTTTAGAACTGCTTTTGACTTTACACGACAAACTCAGCTCTTATAATTACGGGCAAGTTCTCGAAGCTGTTAAGCAAGTAAGAAATATTGTAAGTGTAGCTGATCAGATTAGTCAAAAGCCGGAGGCGAGCAATGAATAAAATTGTCTTAATGGGCAGGCTCACCAAGGACCCCGAAGTGCGTTATACCCAGTCCGGCAAAGTAGTTTGTCAATTCACCATTGCTGTTGACCGCCCATTTAGTGGTGAAGATGGCAAAAAGGAAGCTGACTTTATCCCCATTATTATATGGGGAAAGCCTGCTGAAATCGCAGGAAATAGCCTTGCTAAAGGGCATCGAGTGTTGGCTGAGGGTAGACTACAAATCCGTAGCTACGATGATAACAAGGGCGTTAAGCGTTGGATAAGCGAAGTTATCGCCAATAGTTTTGAGTTCATCGAACGCAAGGCTGACGGTGCAACTTCTCCTGCTTCCCCTGCTCCTACCAATAACAACCCGTCACCTATGGACAGCTTCGGAACACCCTTACCGTACAACCAAGAAGAAATACCGTTTTAAAGGAGATTAAAGTATGGCTGATAGAAAAGCATTTTCTTTCTATCGCTCCTACTTTGAAGCTGCCTGTGCTTTATCTACCAAAGAAGAACAGGCAGACTTCCTTTTAGCAATATGTGATTATGCATTAAACGGCAACGAACCATCTACTATTGGCGCAACAACCGCAATGTTTAGACTTGTGAAACCTAACATTGACAGCAGTATCTCAAAAGCTGAGGCAGGCGCCATTGGTGGCAAAAATAGTCGAAGCAAAGTGGAAGCAGACGAAAGCAACCACAAAGCAAATCCAAGCAGGAGCGAAGCAAACGTAAGCAAAGTGGAAGCAGACGAAAGCAACCACAAAGCAATAAATGATAATAGAGAAAAGATAAATGATAAAGAAGATATAAATATCCCCCCTCATACTCCCCCGTTGAAAAAATGGGAATTGCAGTTTGAAGAATTTTGGAAAGAGTACCCTCGTAAGGTTGGCAAAGGAGCCGCTAAGAGAGCTTTCGAGAAAGTCATTAAGACCGTGACACTCGAAACACTTGTGACCGCATTAAGACGGCAGAAGTGCGGAAGCCAATGGACAAGGGATAACGGTCAGTACATTCCTCACCCTGCAACGTGGCTTAATCAGCAACGGTGGGAAGATGAAGTGGACGGAGGTGTAGGCAATGACAAACCAACAGGAACCAGTAAATGGAATTTACACACAGATATTTAACCCATTGCGAAAACCTTTGAGTGCCTATAACTGTCCTGTATGTGGGAATGTCGGCTTTATCGAAAAATATTCACCAACTGGCGAAATGTATATGCAGGAGTGCAGCTGCAAAAGCATACGCAAAAATCTACGCATGCTTGACCGTTCCGGGCTTCGTGAAATGATTAAACTCTATCGCTTGGACAACTGGCAATCCGTCGATGAATGGCAGCATACCGCAAAAGCACTTGCCGAAAATTACATAGCCAAGCAAAACGGTTGGTTCGTAGCCGTCGGCGCAAAAGGTAGCGGAAAAACACATCTTTGTACCGCCGTAGCCTCGTCGTTATTGGCCCACGGACACGATACGCTTTATGTCTTGTGGCGAAATTTCGCACCGAGAGCCAAAGCTGCAGTCAACAACTGCGACTTTTATAACAGCATCGTGTCACCGCTAACAAAAGTCAGCGTGCTTTACGTTGACGACCTGTTCAAAATGGGCAAGGGAGAACAACCTACGGTAGCTGATGTGAATTTAGCTTTTGAGATTTTGAACGAACGCTACTTAGACCCAACCAAGCTGACAATCATCAGCACAGAGTTTAATTTCTCGGAACTGTTGAACATTGACGAAGCCGTTGGCTCTCGGATTTACGAACGAAGCAAAGGTTATCGTCTCGACTTCACCGGCAAACCGAATTGGAGATTGAGAGAATGAAAAAAAGAGTAATAGCCATTGACCCCGGCAATACTAAAAGCGCTCTTTGTATTATCGATGTTGAAACATTGGTACCTTTGTATACTCTGTTGGCCGAGAACGAAGAAGTCCGCAAATTCATAAAAGAGCTGCAGACTGACGAATTTGATTATGCAGCAATCGAAATGTTGCAAAGCTATGGAAACCTTATCGGCAAAGATGTTCTCGACACTGCGGTATGGATTGGTAGATTTTACGAAGTCTTAAAAAGAAAGCTTGGTAAAGACCCAACAATGATTTACCGAAAAGAAGAAGCTTCCCATATTTGCCATAGTGTAAGAGCCGGAGACTCTGAAATACGCAGAGCACTTATTGACCGTTTCTGTACCCATGATTTTAGAACCGGCCGAGGAACAATTAAAGCACCAGACTTTTTTAAAGGTTTTAAAAAAGACTTATGGGCGGCTTACGCAGTAGGCCTAACATACATAGAAACTAAAATGGAGGTTTAAAAAATGAGCGAAAGAGAAGCAGTTTTGTTTAACACTCAGTTTGAAAAACTGGAAGACATCTGCAAAGACCACGGTCTCGAATGTGAACTCAACAAAGTACACTACCCTATTACGTTTATCGTTTGGGGTAAGGTTGAACGCTTCGAGCAAATGAGCTTGGTTGAAAACTCCGGCAAGGAATGCAAGAACGCTTTCGATGGACGTGTTATTTGGACGTTGGAAAATGGCGAACTTGTAATGCGAGTTGAGCAAGGCAGAATCACAATGAGCAAAGCCTTGCGTACCAAAATCGAAGCTGCATTGTTGAAAGCTATCGGATATTGGCAACAGTATTTCTTCCGTTACGTCACTATGAACAGAGCTAACGGCAGACTTATGCTTCCTGCTGAAGCTAAGATTATCCCTGTTGATGCGGAGCCTGTTGAAGATTACGAAGAAGAGGACTAAGCAATGGCAAAGGTGATAAGAACACGAAATGCTCACCAATCACATATCGTTAAACTGCTTAATGGTATGACTGGCAGATTTTCCCTTTGGAATATATGGCAGGATTTTATCACAATGGCAGCAGTGAGCATTTCTAATGTATTGCAAAATCCTCACTCTGCAGAGCGTGAAAAAATGTATGAACGGTGTGCCTCAAAATATAGTGTTCAAGAATTAACCACCTTTGCTGAAATTTTGGCAGAAGTTGCTCAAAGCATGGAAGAATATCCCGACCAAGATTTCTTGGGAGAGCTTTTTATGGCACTTGGACTTGGCAACGAATGGGCAGGACAATTCTTTACTCCTTACTCCGTCTGCCGGGCAATGTCCGCTATGACCATTGATAACAACATCGAAGAACGCATTGCAAAGCAAGGCTGGGTATCTGTTAATGACCCAGCTTGCGGTGCAGGCGCTTTACTAATTGCCTACGCAAACGAATGTAAAGAACGTGGCATAAACTTTCAAACCTCGGTACTTTTCGTAGCGCAGGATATTGATACGGTCGCTGGTCTGATGTGTTACATTCAGCTTTCGCTGATGGGTTGCCCTGGCTACGTTGTCATTCAAAACACTTTGACAAATCCATCAACAAGCTTCGATGCAAGAGGACTTCTCCCACACGACAATCCTAATGTTTGGTACACACCATTCTACAATTCACCCATTTGGCAAGGCAGGAGATTTGCTTCGCAAATGGATTTATTGTTTAAAAGCACGTCTCCCCCACTCACCAAACCTCAAGAACCAATTATAGAAACACCTTTAGATAATAATGATATCAAGATAGCTGAAACCACCTCGCAACTAACACTATTTTGATTGAAAGGAGCAGAGAAATTATGACAACTAATTTAGTTTATTTACCAATAGACTGTTTATATCCTCACCCCGACAACCCTCGCAAAGAGCTTGGTGATTTGACCGAGCTTGCCGACAGTATTAAGGCAAAAGGTGTATTGCAGAATTTGACCGTTGTAAAAGGTCACGCTCAGACACAAGAGGAATGGTTAAAATACACTGCATTATATAACGAAAATCCGTCAGAAGAACTTAGAGAAAAGATAAATGCAAAGTGGTATGAAGATGGATATACAATAATCATCGGCCACAGAAGAACGGGAGCTTCCAAGATTGCAGGACTAACAGTTGTACCTTGTGTCATTGTCGATATGACACCCGAAGAACAAGTAACAACAATGTTGCTCGAAAATATGCAACGCTCCGACTTAACCGTATATGAACAAGCGCAAGGTTTTCAAATGTTGTTAAACTTCGGCACTAGCATCGAAGAAATTGCAAGTAAATCCGGCTTTTCAACAACTACTGTCCGTAGACGAATTAAGATGTGTGAGCTGGACCAAAATAGATTAAAAACAATCTCGGCTGAACGCCAATTATCATTAACTGATTTTGACGAACTGGCTAAAATCGAAGATATCAAACAAAGAAATAAACTGCTTGAAAAACTTGGCACTTCAGATTTTAATTACGCACTTAAAGAAGCCTTGCAAAAACAGATTGTCAACAAAAATTTGCCTAAAGCATTAGAACTTCTCAAAAAACTCAAAGCTAAAGAAATTAAAGACAATGAGATTTGGAGTGGTCATTACGAAGAAGTTACCAAAGTCATTGATTTGACTAAATGGGAAAAAACCAAAGAATATATTCCCGAAACATCTTCCGAAAAGCTTTATTATACCAAGCCTGGTATTTACGGCACTTTCAGAATTTATAAAAAGAAGCATATTGAAAAAGCTCCCAAGAAAACCGAACAGCAAATTCAACGTGAAAAACGTATCAAAGAAGCATGGGACTTTGTTCTTGAACAATCCGCTTTGCTATACGAAATGCGTAAGGAGTTTATTGAAGCCTTAAAAGTTACCGCTAAAAACGAAAAAACTATATTGCAAGGTCTTTTGTACAGAACTGCATTCAGTGCTATTGGCTATATGTATTGTGACAAAACAAGTATCGCAAAATTATTTAATCTCGAAGATGCAGGTGTTTACTCTCGTGATAGAAACATCAATATCTATAGAGCATTGGACTCTTTGGCAAATGATGATTTAGCTAAATTTGTCTATTATTCTTTTGATGACAGTAAGGATTATCTTTTTATCGAAACTACCGATTACCGTCACAATTCCACATTCCCCTCATACGAACCCAACGGGAAACTATTAGCCTTGTACAAATGGCTTGAACTGCTTGGCTACGAAACGTCCGGAATTGAAAAAAGTCTGTTAGACGGCACTCACCAAATCTACCAAACATGGAAAGATGAAAGTGCGGCGTTAAGTGAAGCATTATCTTAAAAACAAAAAGTGGTGCAGGAAACTCCTGTACCACTTTCTTGAAGGAGAAATATGAGCAAATCAATTTTGACCGATGATTATATACATTGTTTTTGGTGTGGACGATTTGCAGAAGCTGAACACCATATTTTCTTTGGTACAGCTTTAAGAAAAATCTCGGAAAAATTCGGTTTCAAAGTACCTTTATGCAACCGGTGCCACAATCTTGATAAAGATAGTGTCCACCTTGACCCAAAACGTGTAAAGGACTTGGAATTGAAACGTGCTTGTCAAGCTAAGTTTGAGGAAACACACTCACACGAAGAATTTATGAACATCATCGGAAGAAATTATATTTAGGTGATGATATGAAAAGTACAACCACTTTAACCACCATAACAATTTATATGATGATTTTGGCTATTGCAGCCTACGTAATGTATTTTTTGGTAGTAGCTTTACCCTTTATGTTATTTTACATAATATTCAACGGAGGTTGAGATATGAAGAAAGCACCGTATATGGCATATCCAGAACTTCAACAACTGATGTGGCTTTCCGCAGCTGTTCAGATGATGGACGAACTACTCAAGAACACCACTATCCCCGAATGGGTAAGAAAGTTTAAAACCGTCCGTACTTATCTGCACAACATTATCGAAGAGAGACAAAATGCTCTTGACTCCAAAGAACTCGAAAAAGTACTTCGCAGAGCGAAAAATACTGGTATTAAAGTTTACTCCTATGATGATTTTCGTGTTGACCGAGACGATCAGCGACGTCAAGTGACTGTTGCATTTGAAGATTTATTGACTTTAGCCGACGCTGCATTATTGGAATGTCAGTCATGCCCACAAGGTGATTGTGTAAAAGACTGCCAATTCAGACTCGCTTTCCACCGATTAGGATTGCAATGTGGCACGAGCAGAGAAAATCCTGCGCCCGGTGAATGTGAATTCCGCAGGGACAATGTTCAATACAACATTTCACCGCAATACGAACGTGTAGATAGCATTAGCCAAATGCCGTAGGAGGTATCAATGAAAATAATCACTCAATCCGGAGAACAATTTGATATTGAGAGTTCCGAAATCGAACTCTCCGGAAACACCAAAAATATTTATATATCATTACCCGATGGACACCGAGCAGTTTTAGGAAAATACAAAGAACTTCCTCGCAGAGTAGAAATATTTTCCGAAATTTATGCTGCTTATGCTGCAGGTCAAGAAATTTACAAAATGCCACCAAAATAGGAGTGATAAAATGCGTGAGATAAAATTTAGAGGAAAGACTCTCGTGCGTTGGGTAACAGGCAATTTATCCATCTTACCCAAAGACATTTACAACGGTATCAAAGCAGGAACGTACATCAGCAACAAAGGCGATATGCCGTTTGCGTATGCGGTAAGACCGGAAACCGTTGGTCAATGGACTGGTCTTGTTGACATAAACGGTCAAGATATTTTTGAGGGCGATATCGTACAAGGTGTTTATCGCTTCGGAAATCCTTTCCCATTACCCGTGGTATTCAAAGACGGAGCTTTTGGCGTGGAAGAAACTTGTCTAAATGGGGTAAAACGCTTTCAAGCATTTACGAGCTTTTTCAATGTTCAATGGGAAGTAATCGGAAATATATACGATAAGGAGGAGTTTTCATGACTAAAAGAATTCGCTCTAAAAAATGGAGTAAAAAATTAAATCGCAGAGAGCTTGGTATTGTATGGGCTAAGATTGACGCTCCTTATACCTATATCGACCTTAACAACAACGAAAATTATCAAGGTTTATCGTCAAAAGTAGTATCACTTATGACTAAGTATTTGGGTGGTAAGCTATGATGAAAGAGTTAGATAAAAGGCAGAAACGTACTTGCAATAATTGCAAAGCGCTTGTTGCTGATAGATGTTGGTTGACACATCAAATTAAAAAAGGCGATGTTGGTTATATTCCATTAGAGCCTTGTGAAAAACCTACCAGCTTGAGAATGCTTGCAAGATTACTTCATTACAAGTTAGAAGGATTGATTTAAAAGGGGTGGCATAATGGAAGGAGCCGAAGCAAATGGGATTTGATAAAGAGTTGTATTTGAAATCTTGCGAAAGATTACACGAACACAATATGCAAGTTGCTGCACGTCTTAAAGCGGATAAGAAACATTGCAATTTTTGTGGGTGGGATTCGGAAGAAACGGAAGTATATTGTCCTATGTGCGGGAAAAAGAAGGTGAAGTAAATGGTGAGTGGCATCTGTTGAGAAAGTGCATTGGTGAGTAATATGAAACACGAAAAAGTATCTGATTATTTTTACTCTAATTGTTTAATTGAGGCACTAAAAGCAAAAATTAAGAATCCATCAAACGTAGTTATTACATATGTTCCCCGTAGTGAGAAAGGAACACCTCACTTTCTTTGGTCAGATGGAGTAGCAGATTTTGATTTTGGTGTAGATGAACGTTTAGAGTGGTGGCAAACTTTAGTTTTTAAAGGATGTATTCGTAAACGAAATCTTGGATTTAATGAAAAGTACAAGAAGTTAATGAGTGAACGCTAGAACACAAATACTGTCAAGTCGCAAGAGAAAGGTTGGGTGGTGAAGAAAATGGAATTTGAAGATTTTATCCCCTTGTTTTATTTGTTCTTATTTTTGTGTGCATTAGGAGATGAAAAACTATGAGCAAAAACCTTATTCCTGTTATCGCCAAAGAACTTGGCGTTGAGATTGGTGAAATTTTTAAGATTAAAGGGTATGTTGATAACTACAGGTTCACAAATACTGAACTTCAAATCAATATTACGGAAAGAGTTACAGACACTGCATGGGAAAGTGCTCCATTAACAATATTGAATATTTTGGTTTACAACAGTGATTTGGTAATCAAACAGCCTTTTGAACCAAAAGAAGGATATGAGTATTGGACTTATTGGGATTTGCTTTTTGTTCCTCATAAAACAGAGTGGAATAATTACACATTGGACTATATACGTAAGGCAACAGGGTGCGTATTCCGCACCAAAGAAGAAGCCATCAAGGCAAGGCCCGAAGTATATAAACGTTTAACTGGCAAGGAGTGGGAAAATGGCCAAGAAAAAAGCGACCGAAAAAGCTAAGCCTTCTGCTTGGACAGCTAAATTCAAAACCTTGGCCGAAAAAATTAACGATACCAAAAGGAGACAATGCAAGGAAGTGCATATTCCTCGCATTCCTCAGGCAAAACTTTTCATCAACGGTCAAGTCATTATCTTAAACGCAAATTAAGAGGTACCAATATGGTAAGACAAAAGAAACCCTCTGCGGTTGAATTACTAAACCGTAACAAAGACAAAAGCTGTGGTGAGTGCAAATTCTTCACAGAAGAAAGTACCGATGGTAACGGCTTGTGCATCGTAAGAAAAACACCACTTGTAAAACATTGTAGCGACAAAGCTTGCGCTTGGTTTAAAGAACGTAAGGAGTGATGTTATGCTCGACATCTTTATGAACTTATTATTTGCTATTGCAGTTGCTGCAACGGTAGCGTGTCTGATCATCAACTTTTAGGAGGTATATTATGAGCGTTAAAGTTAAAATTAAAATTTTGCCCGGCGGTAAAATGCCGGAGAAGAAGACTAAAGGAGCTGCGGCCTACGACTGCTACGCAAGTGAAAATGTAACGGTTAATGAAACTCCTACATTGATTGGTTTGGGATTTGCCTTAGAACTGCCCGAGGGTTATCACGCCGAGATTGTACCCCGAAGCAGTATTGGCTTAAATACCTATCTTCGTCAGCCTAATTGTGTTGGTATTATCGATAGCGACTATCGAGGTGAGGTTAAAGCAATGTATGAATGCCAACCTCATAATCACAACATTAAGGTCGGAGACCGTATAGCGCAAATGCTAATTAAGAAAAACATTGATGTTGAAATGGTCGAGGTTGAAGATTTGTCACAAACAGAACGTGGCGACGGTGGCTTCGGTAGCACCGGTACAAGGTGAACTCTATGTCTTTAACTCAACAATACAAACAAACTATTCACGCCGCCAAAACAAGACTCTTGCGTGCCCAAAGATACGCTCTAACTGATAATGACGAGAAAACCGCCAACAGATTAGGCAACATCATTGTTTTGATTGATAAAGAGGAATCCATCTATAATGAAAATCAAAAAATTATTAAGGCTAATTCAGAGAGAATGCAACGAAAAAGCCTGTAACGGTAGTTGCCCATTCCTCTCAAAGAATGCAATTTCAGGATGTATGATTGATATGCCCGAATCCTGGGACATCGAAGAGTTTGCTAAGATTTTGAAGAGGTTGAAAAAGAAAAAATGATTAACTGTTTTAATTGTTATCGATTACGAAATAATGGTGATGTATACTACTGCCCATTCTTTGGATTGCAACCTTGCATAAGAGGCAATCATTATTTTAATTCAAACGTAGTTCGTCCACCCAAATTCAAACCCGAAGAACCTAAACCTGTTGTAAAAGTAATCAAAAAGGTAAAACCAGCAGAGCTAAAGGTTCCTGAAGCTCATAAAAAAGCTAACGGTGGTTTAGGATATCCACTATCCTTTTATCAGAATCCGCCACCTGTATTCAAACCACCACTAAGTCGTACAGCTAACTCTATTGACTACGCACCTATTCATAACAAGATATTTGAAATGTTTAGATGTGGTTGTAGCATTAAGAAAATTGCAGATGAAGTTGGCATCAAAGCACCTACTTTACAAAATTATCTACGCAGATATATGTAATCTAGTAACAGCAAGGAGTGCAGCGTAATGAATTTATCGGAATTGAATAAACATCTTGAATTGATACAGAAGCTGCACAAGGCGCAGGAACTATATCAAAACATTTCTGCCAAAACGCTCGGAGCAACAAAGTTGGACGGAATGCCACACGGTAGCGGAGTTGGTGACAAAGTTGGAATGCTCGCTATCGAACTTGCAGACTTAGAGGCAAGAATAAACTACTTGAAATTCGAAGTTCAAAAAAATTCTGTCGGAGTCGAAGCCTTTATAAATAACATCGATGATGATTTAACAAGAATGATTTTTAGACTTCGATATTTACATGGCTATTCTTGGAGAGAAATTTCTTCGTTTATCGGTGGTAAAAATACTGAAGAAGCAGTAAAAATGATTTGTTACCGGTATTTAAATTCTTAAAACTTGTTCCGTGATGTTACGCACTGTTACGCTCTGTTACTTGATGTTACGCAAAAATAAAGATATCATTATAATTGCAAAATCCTAATTAAACACAGATGGCCTTTCCGAAGTATCGGGAGGGCCATTACTATTTCTGAAAGGAGGATTTACCGTTACGTTTCTCCTTTGCGTAACGGACGGACAACTTTTGTAGCGCCGCCAAACTGTAAAAGTGTGTACCAGCAAATAAAGGAGGAAAACAATGTTTTCGATAAAAGAAAAATTTCAAAACAATCCATTACTGTACTACGCTCTTAGCATTTGTGCTACTTGGGCAGGAATAGGCTCGCTGATGAACGGCGTAGCAATGACTCAAACCTATGGTATTGTCCCCTCTGCCATTTGGGTATTCGGAAATACTGTAGCTTGTATTTTATTTGGCTACCTTGCTTTTAAAATTCCTAAACTTAGAGAAGTATTCAGTTCCAAAATAATGTTATGGATTTGCGGTTTGATGTGTGTATTCCAAGCTTGGCTATCTATGAATGGTATGCAAGCTGTTTTCTCTGATACCATTCTTGGTGAAGATTCAGGCGCATTTATCGCTTATGCCGAAGCAATCATTTTTCTTATAATTCTTTTTCGTTGTGGAATGATACGCAATGTCCTAACAGACGGCTTCGGTTGGTTGGTAGTTTACTTACTTGCGGTAATTGTAACCATTGCTGCACTCGTTCATTCACATGGAAACTTCAATACTATTTCCATGGGGCTTGAATATGAGCCTATGGCACAAGGTATTTGGAAATCCATTCTTTTGCTGCCTGGTCCTTTTACCTATCCATACTTCTTTAAGATTTTGGACTACAACGAAGATAATAAAGATGGCACAAAGAAAATTGACGTGCAAAAAGCGTTCACTCTTGGTGGCATATTTTTTGGCATCTATATGCTGATTATCTTCGCTCTCGCTTGGGTTCAATTTTCACCGGTGCTGAATTTAATTAAAGCGGTACTCATTACCATTATCGGTACTTCTACTTTGAGTTCTTCAATGTACAGTATTTATATTGCTTTTGGCAAGAAAATGGGCCTTTTAATCAATATTGGCCTCATTGCTTTTTGGCATATCCTTATTCCACTTGGAGTAATGGGAATGTGGACATTGATGGCTTCTGTTCGCATCTACTTCATAGTAGGTGCCATTGCCTTTGCTTATCTTTGGGCAACCATTGAAAAAAGAAAGGCGGTGCAATTATGATTAAAATTCTTGGTAGAAAACAAACGAGCGATAATGCGAAATGGCTTGAAGCTATTGAACGTATCGAAGAGTTGGTTTCTCGTGAAGAACTGGACGAAGCAGTTGCTATTGTAAACAAAGCCATTAAGAAAATTACCAAAGGTAAAAATATCGCTTTTTGTTGGAGCGGTGGCAAAGACAGTATTGTTTTAGCTGACATCTGCTCCAATCTTGGTATCACTAATTGTATGTTTGCACATACCGACTTGGAATATCCTGCATTCTTGAAATGGTGTATGGATAATAAGCCTGCTAACTGCGAAGTAATCAACACTGGCCAAGATTTAAAATGGTTAGCTGATCGTCCGCATATGTTATTCCCTAAAGGTGCAAATCTCAACAAATGGTATCAAGGCGTACAAAGAGCAGCATTTACAAAATACTTCTTCGATAAAAAGCTTGATATGATTTTGGTTGGACACAGAAAGGCTGACGGCAATTTTGTTGGTACAAACAACATTATTACAAAGTCAACTGGCGAAGTGAGATACTCTCCATTAGCTGACTGGCCACACGAAATGATTTTGGCTTATATTCATTATCATAATCTGCCATTACCGCCTATTTATGAATGGAAAGACGGCTTCAAGTGTGGCACTCACCCTTGGCCATCTCGAATGTATATGTCCAGTTTAGAGCAGGGTTATGAAGAAGTTTATGAAATTGATTCAAGTATTTTGGTGGCTGCAGCTGATGTAATCGAAAGTGCTCGTTGCTTCCTCGAAAAGAAAGGAAGTGACAAGTAATGGAGATTATCACCAAAAAACTATCTGAACTCAAATTAAATCCGGATAACGTGCGTATGCACCCAGATAAACAAATAAAAGAGTACGTTCGCTCCTTGAAGCAAAACGGTCAGCTTAAACCGATTGTTATTGACGAGCATAACGTAATCTGGATTGGCAATGGTCTCTTTAAAGCTATGCAGGAAGCAGGTTTTGAAGAAGCATATTGCTATGTGAAATATAATTTATCGGATAAGCAGAAAAAGAAAATGATGCTTTCCGACAATCGCATCTTCGATTTAGGCGTTGATGATATGGCGGCGTTCGACCGCCTCATTCGTGACCTTGGTGACGACTTAGATGTTCCCGGCTATGACCACGACTTACTATCAACCTTAACCGCTGATTTAGATAATGTTGATACAATGATGGCCGATTACGGCATTATTGACGAGGAAAGAAAAGAAACCCTCATTGAAGCAAGGGAAAACTACGAGAGACAAGAAGCAAAACAGGCTTTGCCTCAACAGGATTTGCCCCAGCCTGCTTATGAAACACCCTCCCCCACAGTTTCCCCTGCACCGCTTAAAGAAAACGCTCCTCAAGGCCATTATGTAATTTGCCCGAAATGTGGTGAAACAATATGGCTGTAATTCGTAAGCAAAGCAGTATGACGGTTGTCGAAGCTGCGATACTGCGAATTAAAAATGTATTTTCTAACGGCTTGCCAGTGTATATGAGCTTATCGGGTGGCAAAGACTCAATCTGTATGGCCAACATCGTTTATCAACTTATACGGAAAGGCGAAATAAATCCTAAACAGTTGACTTTAATCTTTGTTGACGAAGAAGCCATTTATGATTGTTGCATTGATTCTATGCTTGACTGGCGCAAGAAATTTCTGCTTGCTGGTTGCAAAGATTTTCTATGGTATTGCCTCCCCTTAAAACAAGTTTCCTGTTTTAATCATCTGCAGAATAGCGAAACGTGGATTACTTGGGAACCCGGAAAAGAAAATATTTGGGTACGCAAGCCACCACCGTTCGCCATTATGAACAGCCCTTACCTTTTGGGCATCGGTAAAGAAAATTACCAAAGCTTCCTACTTAGAACAACAAAAGACGGAATTATGTTGACTGGCGTTAGAGCTGCAGAGTCAGTACAACGCTTGCAATATATGAGTCGTCTTAATCTCGGCAAGAAAGGCATTACCGGCTCAAACACAATCTACCCAATTTATGATTGGAAAGACAAAGATGTTTGGCTTTATATTCGAGATAACAAACTGGATATTCCAGAAGCTTATATTTGGATGTACCAAGCTGGCGAAAGCAGACGATCACTCCGCATATCCAACTTCTTCGGTGCAGATAGCTTACGTGGCTTAAAGCATGTAGCTGAAACCAATCCCGATTTGTGGAGTCGCATCGAACGCAGGGAGCCGAATGCTTACCTTGTAATGCTTTATTGGGATAGCGAATGGTACAAGCGTAGTTCTAAGGTAAGGCGTAAGAACGAGGACTACGAAAAGAAAGATTATAAAGAACTGTTGCGCAGAATGCTTTTTGTAGACCACGCAAAACACTTTACTAATCCGACAACTCAATACGTTGCAGCACAATACAGACGTGCTTACCAAAAATTGGACGGAATGGCTCGACAGAGAGATTACCGTAAAATGTATGACGCTCTTGTTGCAGGCGACCCTAAGATACGTTCGCTTCGTGCGGTGTATCAAGATGTCTATACAAATTATGCGGCTTACGCCAAGAAGTTCCGCCACACGGAAGGTGGTGAGAATGAATGAGCAACATTGATTTGTTTGGACCGCTTTCTTCCCTGCAATGGGTAGACCACGATAAACTCAAAGCCAATTCGTACAACCCTAACAAAGTTAGCGAAGAAAACCTAAAGCTTTTAGTGCAATCCATTGAAACCAACGGTTGGACATTACCTATCGTTGTAAGACCAGATTACACAATCATCGACGGTTTTCATCGTTGGACGGTAGCTGGGCGTGAGCCGTTAAAAACCAAGCTCGGTGGTAAAGTTCCTGTGGTAGTTGTCGCCCATGGCGACGAAGCCGAAGATATGTATGGAACTATTACCCACAACAGAGCAAGAGGCACACACCTTTTGGAACCGATGAAAGCCATTGTCAAAAAACTCATTGAGAGTGGTAAGACAACGGCAGAGATATCAAAGCAACTTGGAATGAAGCCAGAAGAAATCTTCAGATTAAGTGACTTCTCCAAAGAAGAATTTATTGCAATGATGGCCAAAGGCGAAACATATAGCAAGGCTGAAATCCTAACTTATGTATAAATGACAAAACCCGTTGCTCGAAAGAAGCCGTTTCTAAGGCGGTGACTTTCGGGGACGGGGTTTCTATTGCGCAAAGCCTAAACTAAGCTGTGGGAGGCGACCAGCTTAGCCAGTGAACGTGTTTTATTGTCTTTAGGTACTGTAAAACCCCCACCCCTTTACGTGAGGCTCGCACGACCCCAAATTTCGTTCAGTTAGTAATGTGAAATCGGGGCATTTCCGTTCCCACCTTTCACAGTTTTTTAATATAAAAAGGAGTAATAATTTATGGCAAAGCAAGACAAGATTACGCTTGAAACAGAAGTTAATACGAGTGAATTAGCCTGTGTTTTGGGTATAACTGGCAGACGTGTTCGTCAACTTGCCGAAGATGGTGTGTTGGAAAAGGTATCGACTGGCTGTTTCCTGCTTTGCAAGTCTGTTCAAGCTTTTATTGCTGGTGCAAACCAAAAATCAAAGCCTACAAAAACAGATGAAGACAGAGCCGAAGCCGAAGTATCGCTAAAAAAAGCAAAAGCTATCAAGGCGGTACTTGAAGCAAAGGAACTTCAAGGGAAAATGCACCGTTCCGAAGATGTTGAAGCATTTACGGGTGATTTAATTATCTTTATGCGAGAGCGTCTTTCTTCTTTGCCTGGCAGAGTAGCTGTTGATGTGGCCGAAGTCGATAATCCAGCTAAAGTAGCTGAAATTCTTAGGTCGGAAGTCTACAAAATAATGGAGGAAATGAGCCATTACAAGTATGACCCTGGAAAATACGCAGAACGTGTGCGAGAACGTCAAAATTGGGAAAGCAGTATGAGTAATGACGAAGAAGAATAATCCTCCCTCTAAAGTTCAACTCGCCAATCTTAACAAGACGATTGAACGTATTGTTGCAGGGCTCAAACCGCCAGACAATTTGACTGTTTCGGAATGGGCAGAAAAGTATCGGAGGCTTTCATCAGAAAGTAGTGCCGAACCTGGACCATGGCGAAACAGTAGAACTCCGTATTTGGTTGAGCCAATGAATTCATTTACAGACCCAAGAGTACGACGAATAATCTTGGTCGCAGCATCGCAAGTTGGTAAATCAGAATTCATTAACAACGGTATAGGTTACATCATAGACCAAGACCCCGGCTCAATTCTTTTTATTCACCCAACCACAATAGATGCCAAGGAATACTCAAAACTCCGTATAGCTCCGATGATTCGTGACAGTCCCACTTTAAGGCGAAAAGTTGCCTCACCAAAAAGCCGAGATAGCGGTAACACAATTCTTCAGAAAACATATCCAGGCGGCATACTTACAATGTGTGGCTCTACTGAAGCACACGCATTAGCTTCCAAGCCTATTAAATATGTTTTCGGTGATGAACGTGACCGTTGGGCATTATCTGCAGGTAATGAAGGTGACCCTTGGGAGTTGGCTATGGCCAGACAAACCACGTTCTACAATGCCAAAGCAATAGAAGTTTCTACTCCAACCATAAAAGGTGCGAGTGCAATAGAATCTTCATATTACGAAGGCACACAAGAACGTTGGAAAAGTCGTTGTCCTGGTTGTGGCAAATACCACGAAATCAAATTCAGCGACATTAGATTTGACTATGAAGAAATCATTGTTGCTGGCAAGAAAACCTATAAGGTGTATAACATCACATACCATTGCCCAAGTTGTGGTTACATTTCTACCGAAAGCGAAATGAAAAAACAACCTGCAAGATGGGAAGCTGATAATCCGATTGCACTTGAACACGGTGTACGTTCATTTTGGCTCAATGCTTTCGTTAGTAAATGGGCAACGTGGAAAGGCATTATCCTTAAATTCTTGTATGCAAAAGGCAATTCAAAAAAATTGCAAGTTGTCTACAATACAGCTTTCGGTGAACTTTGGGAAGACCGAGGCGATATTCAAGACGAAGATAGCCTGCTTGCACGACGTGAAGATTATCAAGCTGAACTCCCCGATGGAGTTCTCGTTCTAACTGCTGGTATCGATACGCAAGACGACCGTATGGAATACGAAGTAGTTGGCCACGGACATTTCGGGGAAACTTGGGGCATTGAGAAATCTATCGTTATGGGGAGACCTGACGATCCGGCAGTGTGGAGAAAACTTGACGAGCAAGTCTTTGATAGAGTTTTTCATTTTTCTGATGATATCGGCCTTAAGGTATCGCTTTCATTTTGCGACGAAGGCGGTCACTTTACGCAGAACGTGCGTGAACAATGCCGTGACAGGATAGGAAAGAAAGTTTTTGCTATCAAAGGGTATGCTGGCCTTGATATTCCTTACACCGCACCGCCTAAGAAACAAAAAATATTTATACACGGCAGAAACATAGGTGACTGTTGGTGGTACAAACTTGGCGTAGACTCAGGAAAGCAGATTATTATGGATAACTTGCGAGTCCAAACGCCTGGTCCGAAGTATTGTCATTTTCCAAAACGTGATGATTATGGAGCTACATATTTTCAAGGACTCTTATCAGAACGGCTCGTTTACAAAACTGAACGCAAAAATCCTTGGGCATGGGAAAAAATCCCCGGACACGAACGCAACGAACCTCTAGACTGCCGAAACTACGCAATGGCAGCTTTTAGAGCATTGTCTGCCAACTTAGATGCTATTGACCGCAGGATTAAGCAAGCAAGAGGAATTGCTGTTGCTGATATTCCAATGCAGCAACCTAAAAAAACTCTGCCTAAAAAGAAGAGAAAAAATAATTATTATGAGGATTGGTGAAAATGGATTCAACCGAATTAAAAGCAAGATTAGAGTTTTGGAAAAAAACCTTAACTGCTCTTAGGGAAGCCTACCTCAAATTATTGGACGGTGGTGTTAAATCTTATCGTATCAATAATAGAGAACTTACCCGTTTCGATTTGCCGGAAATCAAAGATGAAATCGAAGCTGCCGAACGAAAGATTGATGAACTTACCGCCTTACTTAACAAAAAACGCCCTCGTAAATCATTGGGCGTTATCCCTCGTGATTGGTAAAGGCGGTGAAAATATGAGACCAAGACAAAAAAGAACAGTTTTCGCAAAAGGGTATTCCGAAGCAGGCGCAAGTTATAAAAAGCGTGCCTTGCGTGGCTTCATACCTAACAGCGGTGCTCCAAACGAGGACATTAACGATAATAATTCAACGCTTCGCCAGCGTTCTCGAATGTTATATATGTCTTCCCCTATTGCCACGAGCGCCATTAACACGAACCGTACCAAAATTATTGGTATGGGCTTAAAGCTCAAGAGTATCGTTAATAGCGAAGTTCTCGGCATTTCCAACGAAGAAGCCAAGGTATGGCAAAAGAAAACCGAAGCTGAGTTTAAACTTTGGTCGTCTAAAAAGCAAAATTGTGATGCACTCGGAATCAATAACTTTGCAAGCCTTCAACAATTAGCTTTGATATCATGGCTTCTTAGCGGTGACTGTTTTGCACTCGTCAAAAGAGAAGATGCCACTAAAGAAAACCCTTATACCCTCCGGCTACATCTAATCGAAGCCGATAGAATTTCCACACCAACCAAAGGCGGCGTAAAGCTTATGTCTGTAATTTCCAATACTACAGGCGAAACTGAAGACAATAATAAGATTTACGATGGTGTGGAAGTTGATAAAAACGGAAAAATTGTTGCTTATCACATCTGCAACAATTATCCTAATCAGCTAACGGCAACCCAAAGTAAATGGACGAGAGTATTAGCATACGGCAAAGAAAGCAATATGCCTAACATCTTTCACATTATGAGCACAGAGCGCCCCGACCAGTATCGAGGCGTTCCTTTTTTAGCACCAGTAATCGAAACAATTTTGCAACTACGCAGATATACCGAAAGTGAATTGATGGCAGCACTCATTCAATCATTTTTCACGGCATGGATTGAAACTACTGCTGATACTTCCGAAAATCCTCTTAATGAGGTTGGTACCGGTGATATTGCGGGCGTTCCTACCTCCAACCCACAGACACAAGACGGTGGTATCTCTAAAAGTCCTAACGAGTACGAACTTGGCCCTGGCACAGTTAACATGCTTGATGTTGGCGAAAAGGTACATTTTGGTAATCCTAATATTCCAACCGCAGGCTTCGATGCTTTCGTATCTACTTTATGTCGATTAGTTGGCGCAGCATTAGAATTACCGCACGATGTACTCGTTAAAGAATTCAATAAAAGTTATTCTGCTTCACGAGCTGCATTATCCGAAGCTTGGGAAGCTTTCAAAATGCGCCGTTCTTGGTTTATTGATGATTTTTGCCAACCAGTATATGAGTTATGGCTTTCCGAAGCTGTGGCCATCGGTCGAATTAAAGCTCCCGGCTTCTTTACTGACCCAGCAATTAAGGCTGCGTGGTGCGGTACAAGATGGATTGGACCCGTTCAGGCACAACTCGACCCAACTAAAGAAGTTGCGGCTGCTGCAATGCAAGTAGCAGAAGGTTTTAAAACTCGTGAACAAGTCACTTTGGAAATGGGCGGTGGAGACTACGAAACCAACGCTATTCAACTCGAAAGAGAAAATAAAATGCTTCCAATTGTACCAAATAAATTAACAGGAGGATTTGCTGAATATGAAGGCGATGAAGAATGAATCTAACATCAAAATTCTGCGTAATTTCTATACAATGGCTACCGTTGATAGAGATTCCGCTGAAATCGTTATGTATGGCGACATTGTAGAAACTCAACCTCGTGACTGGTGGACTGACGAGCCCATTCCTGGCAGTTACATCATTCAAGATGAATTCTTAAATGATTTGAAACAAATCGAAAACTGCAAGGACATTACTATCCGTATGAACTCTTGTGGTGGCGATGCTGGCGTGTCCATTCTCATTCATAACCGCCTGCGTGAACTTGTTGCTAAAGGTGCTAAACTAACCTGCATTGTAGACGGCGTGGCTATGAGCGGTGGCTCTTTGATTATGTGTGCATGCGACACTGTCAAAGCCAATCCGTCCAGTTTGATTATGATTCATAAGTGTTGGTCCTACATTTGGGGAGCTTACAATGCTGACGAGCTGCGAAATCTCGCAAGTTCAAACGATGCTTACGATAAAGCTCAGGCAAGTATTTATCAACGCAAAACAAATCTCGGAGAAACCGTCATTAAACATTTGATGGCCGATACCACTTATATGACTGGTAAAGAAGCCAAAGAAAAAGGTTTCGTTGACGAAGTAATTGATTCAGAAGATGCCCTCACCATTGCTGCAAGCGCTGACCGCAAAACTATTTTTGTTGCAGGCAGAAAGATTTGTCTCAACAAACCGCTTTCAGACTCCATCACTACGGTTGCACCCGAAGCCCAAGCTTTGGTTGAAACAAATACTAATCCGTTGGGAAAAGCCAACGAAGAACAAGGAGGAAAACCCATGGCAAACAACATTGAAGAATTGCGTAACGAATATCCTGAACTTGTTGCGCAAATCGAAGCAGCAGCCGCAACCGTTGCAGTTGCTAACGAACGTACTCGAATGCAAGAAATCGACGTAGTAGCAAGTCTGTTCCCCAACGAATTGGTAACAGAAGCTAAATACGGCGAAAATCCTTGTAGCGCCAAAGAGCTTACTTATCGTGCAGCTGTCGAAGCCGCAAAACAAGGCTCTGCATTTATGAAAGGAATTATTGCGGATAATCAAGAGAGTGGAGTTCAAGAAGTATCCGCAACTCCGGCGCCTGAAGAAAAGGCTGAACCGAAAACCCAGGAAGAAAAATACCAAGAAGCTCGTGTAGCTGTTGCTATCGCTCTCGGTAAAAATGCTAAGGAGGAAGAATAATCATGACTACTACTATCGGCCAAAAAATTGGTGAATTTCAATTTGACGAATTGGTTACTGATATTAACCCTGCTGTTGTTGTTAATGGCGGAGTTATTAAGGCGCTTGCATCTGAAACCACCTTGAAGCGTGGCACTATCTTGGCAAGAAGCTCTGGCACTGGTGGCTCTGGCAAACTTGTTGTTCTTGGCACCGTTGCTGGTGAAAACGAAACTCTGACTGCTGACTGCATTCTTTGCGACGATACCGTTGTTGGCACTTCTGATGTAAATGCCTGCGTATATTTTGCCGGTTGTTTCGACCCCAACAAAGTAATCGTGGCAGACAACTACACCATTACCGATGCTGATAAAGATGCTCTCCGTTCTCGTGGCATCTTCTTCAAGGCAGCTAACTAAGAAGAGTAACAAGGAGGAAAAATTATTATGGCTAATCTCAACTTCTTTGACACTTATGTATTGATGGCAATTACTGAAGAAATCACCCCTTCTCCGTCTTTCTTCCGTGACCGCTACTTCCCCACCACTGCTGAAGACATTTTTGCAGCAGACAAAGTATTGACCGAATACAAAAAAGGCGACCGTAAAATGGCAGCTTTTGTTTCTCCTCGTGCTGGTGATATTCCGATGGATAGAGAAGGCTACACCATCAGCGAATACCAACCTGCATTCATTGCACCGTCCCGTCCGTTGACCTTGGACGACCTGAAGAAACGTGGTTTCGGCGAAGCTCTTTATCCTGGTGCTACTCCTGCTGAACGTGCAGCTAAACTCCAATTGAGAGACTTGGCTGAAATGGACGCTCGCATCTGTCGTCGTGAAGAATGGATGGCAGCTCAAACTATGTTGAATAACGCTTGTACTATGCAAGAATACATTGACGCTAACACCGCTGGCGATAGCAAATATGTTAAATTCTTCGACCAAGCTTCTGAACACACCTACACCGTTTCCACTGCTTGGAACGCACAAGGTGGCGACTTCTTCGCAGATGTTAAAGTAATGTGCCGTATGCTCTCCAAGCGTGGCTTGAAAGCTGTTGACTTGGTAGTAGGTTCTGCTGTTGCAGATGCAATCCTCGAAGACGAAAAAGCACAAGCATTGCTCAACAAGAATAGCGGCATCATCACTGGCCAAATCGAACAAGAACTGAGCCAATATGAAGGTGTTGTGTTTATGGGCATCATTAACTTCGGTGGCTTCAAGCTGAATGTTATTTGCGCTGACCACACTTACGTTGACGACAACGGCACCGAACAAAAATATTTCCCTGAAACCTCTGCTATGGTTACCGCTCCTGCTTGCGGTCATATGATGTATGGCCAAATCACCCAAATTGATTATGGCTCTGATGACTTCTCTTCCCACGCAGCACCTCGTGTTCCCAAATTCGTTCTTGACCAACCGAATGACATGCGCAAACTCCGTCTTGCAGCTCGTCCGTTGGCAGCTCCGAAAAACTACTGCCCGTACATCGTTGCATCTAACGTAGTAGTGTAACAAGGAGGTAAATTATGAAAGAGGTTAAAATCATCAAAGGTACTTACGGACACAAAGTGAACGGACGTGTTAAGCCTGTTAGCCTTGGAGGCACCGTTGAGCTTCAAGACGAAGAAGCTCAACGCCTCGTAGACCTTGAAGTGGCTGAATACGTTAACGTGTTTACTGATAACGATAAACTCAATGCTGATAACGAAAAAGAAGAAGATGAAATTATTACAACCCATCTCGACCGTACACAGCTTGAAACAATGAATCTTGAAGATTTGAAACGCCTTGCAACCGATATGGGGATTGACGTTAAAACATTGAAAAAAGCTGAAATCATTGACTTAGTTGTTCAAGTAGAAGTGCAAGTTAATGCCAAAGACATTACTGAAGAACCGCCCGCAGATTTTCCTCCCCTTGAAGCCGAGGCCCCTGAATAATGGGCTTTAAAGAAATGGTAGCAGCGGACAACGCAAGCGTATTCCTTAATCTTGATGAATTTGCTGAAATTCATAATTTGAACGGTACGAGATGTACTGCTATTTTGCAAGACATTTCTATCGACCAAACCCTGTCCGTTGGTGAAGATGATTACCGTAACTTATACGGGAGTACAATTCTCGTCAATTGTCGCAAAAATGATTTACCATACGTTCCCGTCCATGGGCAAACCTTTAATGTTGACGATCAGCTGTATCTTGTTGAAAGCGTTGCTGACGATATGGGAATGCTGACCATTAAACTGATTTCAAATAACCGATGATTAAGATAACTTTTGACAACAACAGTTTAAATACTGCACAAAAGTTTCTCACTGTCAGTCCGTTAAAAGTCAGAAAAGCAGCTTCCAATGCTATAGGACGTACTGTTACGTCTATGCGTAGCAAAGTGTCAAAGCACATTCGCCAAACATATACCGCTCGTGCTTCTTCCATTAAAGGTACCATTGTTGCAAAAGGACCTACTCGTGATAAATTACAGGGTACAATTAGAGCCAGCGGCTCACCTTTGAATCTTACACATTTTCGTTTGCTTCCAAATCCGATGAGTATTATTAAACTCTACAAGACAGGACGTAAACCGAAAAGACGTAAGAGACCTATGAGAGTGCAGATTAAAAAACGTGGTGTAACTGCATCTGTTCCGGGATTATTCATTCAGAAATCTTCTCGAAGCGGATACGCTGGCCCAATGCACCGCTATACCAAAACGGCTTATCCTATTAGAATACCTTACGGTCCGTCTGTTCCTCAGATGTTTGGCAGCGAAGATGTGTTGAGTACGTTTACTCCAGAAAGTGAACGTTATCTTAACAAACGCTTTCTACACGAAATTCAAAGACAATTTGCGGAGGTTAAACAATGACACCTATAGGCTTAATGGATAAACTTGCAGACTTTCTCAAAGAGGTTTTAAAAGACTACTCTTCAGAACAAACCTCAGGCAAACTACCAGTTATGGTTTATCCCGGCTTCCCACCAGTTCGGGATAATCCTACAGAATTACGTTCGCACGTATATGTATTGGTGCTGGAAACAGAAGATAAAGACGATCCTAACGAGCTTAGCACAGCTAAGATAGAAATAGGTTTTTCCATCTACGATGATGATAAGGTTGATGGTTGGCGTTCCATTTACAACATAATGGAACACGTTCGACAAGCTTTATTAAAGCATCGTTTCATCGGTATGAAACACCGATTAGTCCACCCAATCAAAGGTATGATTGCCGATGAGCCTCCATTTCCTCAATGGCTTGGGAAATTTGAAGTTACCTATACCATTGGCCAATCCGTTGAAGAAGGGATAAACTACGATGACTTCCAAGAAACCAAAACAACCTACGGTGAATACAAATAAGCTTGTGTATATCGGTCCTACACTAAGCGAAAGCCGTCTTATGCACGCTACCGTTTTCATCGGTGGTTACCCTCTCCATATTATCGAGCTGCTTAATTCCAACCCTTGGATGAAGCAGCTCTTTGTTCCTATTTCCGAAATGAACTCCGCTATTGCGGCGACAAAAGAAAAAGGAACACTTTATAACACTCTCTACAAAAAAGCCAAGGAGGTATAAAAAATGGCATATAAGCATGGCGTTTATTGTTCCGAAGTACCTACCAGTATTGTTCCTGCGGTAAACACCGCCGCAGGCTTGCCCGTAGTATTCGGTACCGCCCCTATTCACTTAGCTTCTGCTCCTGCCGAAGCAAACCGCCCCGTTCTCTGCTACAGCTACGCAGAAGCGGTTGCTACTTTGGGATATTCTGCAGATTGGGATAACTATTCTATCTGTGAAGTAATGTATAGCCAATTTGCATTATATAATCGTGCTCCGCTTGTTTTCGTAAACGTGCTTGACCCTGCCGTTCACAAACAAACCGTTGAAAACGAATCTGTTGCTGTTGTCAACAAAGTTGCTACCGTCAACGCTCCCGTCTTGCTCAACACACTTGTAGTTAAGCTTGATGAAGTGGAGGGCGGCGACACTCTTACTAAAGATGTTGATTATATTGCCGCTTACAACGATGATGAAGAATTACTCATATCCCTGTTGGCAGACGGCAAAGGTGCTTCTGCAACCGCATTAACTTTGAACTACGACAAAGTTGATGCTACCCTCGTTGATAAAGACGACATCATCGGTGGTATTGATGTAGCTACCAATGCTTGCAAAGGTCTTGAAACTCTTAACCAAGTATTCCCTCTGTTCGGTATGGTGCCTGGTATCGTACTTGCTCCGGGCTGGTCTCACTATCCCGAAGTTGCAGCTGTGATGAAATCTAAGGCTGGCAATATCAATTCTCATTTCAAGGCCATTGTATTGACCGACGTTCCGACTGATACCGTAAAGAAATACTCTGATGTTTCCGCTTGGAAAAATGAAAACAGCTATACTGGCGCAGACCAAGTTGTATGTTGGCCTATGGTTAAACTCGGCGACAGTATTTACTATATGTCTACCCACGCCCTCGGTGCTATCGCCCAAACCGACAGTGCGAACGATGATATTCCGTTTGAAAGCCCTTCCAACAAAGCTATTCAAATCAATGGTCTGTGCTTAGCTGACGGCACCGAAGTAATCCTCGGTCCTGATGAAGCCAACTACCTCAACGGTCAAGGTATTGTCACTGCATTGAATTTTGTAGGTGGTTGGAAACTTTGGGGTAACCGTACTGGTTGCTATCCGTCCAACACCGATGCGAAAGATGCTTTCATCAGCATTCGCAGAATGTTTAATTGGCATGCTCAAACTTTCATTCTCACCTATTGGGCTAAAGTAGACAAACCGATTACCAAACGCCTCATTCAAACAATTATTGACAGCGAAAATATCCGTTTGAACGGCTTGGTTGCTCGTGGTGCTCTGCTCGGTGCTCGTGTTGAGTTCCAAGACACCGAAAATCCTGTTACCAATCTGTTGGACGGTATTATTACTTTCCACACCTATTTCACACCGCCTACTCCGGCTCGTGAAATCGAAAACATTATTGAGTACGATCCCCAGTACTTCAATACACTGTTTAGCTAAGAAAGGAGACTAACGTATGAATATTCCTGAAAAGTTAATCAACTTTCGTGCTTACGAAAACGGCGACGATTTGCTCGGCGTGGCAGATATTAACCTGCCTAGCCTGCAAGCTATGACCGAAACCATTAAAGGCGCAGGCTTAGCTGGTGAAATTAACTCTCCTGTTCTTGGCCACTATTCCAGCATCGAAACTCAACTCACTTGGCGCTCTGTTTACAAAAACAATTTGAAACTCGCTGCGCCGAAAGGTCTTACTCTTGATTTGCGTGGAGCAGTTCAAGTAAAAGACAGCGAAAGCGGTAACTTTGTTGTTCTTCCTGTCAAAGTTGTAGTTCGTGGCGTTCCCAAAAATCTCGAGCTTGGCAAATTTGACGTAGGCGTTGCAACCGGTACTACCACTACTCTTGAAGTAGATTACATCAAAGTTACTGTTGATGGCTCTGATGTTTTGGAATTGGACAAATACAATTACATCTGCAAAATCGATGGCACCGATTATCTCTCCGAAGTGAGAGAAGCACTCGGTCTGTAAAAATTTAAACGCCCGTCATAATGCTAGTCGCAGACGGGCGTTATTTTTGAAAGGAGAAAAATATGGAAACTGTAACTCTTAGAAATTCTATTACCATTGACAACAAAGAAGTTAAAGAAATCAATTTGGATTTTGATAAACTGACTGGTTACGCTTTAATTGAAGCTGAAAACAAAAGCCGTTTAATGGGAGATGCAACTCCAGATTTAGCATTTTCTATGAGATATCAAGCATTGCTGGCATCTAAAGCTTCTGGTATCAAGTATGACGATATTCTTTCTTTGCCTGCACCGGATATGATTGCAGTTATTACTAAGGTGAAAAATTTTTTAATAGGTTAGGCTTTGGCAACAACGAGAAAGAAGTAAGCCAGAGCATTAAAAAAGTCGCCATAGCCTGTGCCATGACGACCTACACTTCACTCGAATTCTTTTTAAATTTACCACTTGTTGAATTGAATGGTTGGGTAGAAAGTATCCTCCAATTCAAGCAATCACGTACATAAGTAACACAAAACCAACCAGAAGCATACCCACATTTTCAAAAAAGGTGTTATTTGCTGAAAGCATTACAAATAAATATCCAAACATAGCAATAACAAGCTCTACAAAGAGTCTTGGATTACTATTTAGATTAAACATTGCTGCGATAAAAAGCGCAATCAAAACTATTGGATTTTGAAAAACTATTGCTTTTAACATAGCAAATCCTCCTTTTATTTCACTATACCACAATATTTGCATAAAAGCAAAAGAAAGGAGGACGTTCAGTGGCAAAAAATTCTCACGAGTTTATTTTTGCTATCGCAGCAAGCATGAACTCTAACTTTCGCTCAACATTCACTGATGCTTCAGAACGTATAGCTATTCTTAAAGAAGGCATCACTGAATACGGTCGAATACAACAACAAATATTAAAGGCATCTCAGCAAGGAATAATCAGTCCCGCCGCATTTCAAAATGCTCAAAAACAAATGAATATGTATGTTCGCAACGCTCGCCAAAGCATTACGGACAATTTTCAAAAATCATTCATTGATGCAACCGCATTTTACTATGGTGCTAAAAACTTATCTATGTTTCTTGTATCTCCTATACAACAAGCAACGCAATTTGAGTCTGCAATGGCTGATGTTAAGAAAGTAGTAGATTTTGACTCACCAAAGCAATTTAAGGATATGGAACGTGATATTCTCCGTTTAACACGAATCATTCCTATGACAGTTGAGGGGCTTAGTCAAATTGTTGCCGCAGGCGGTCAATCAGGGATTGACAAGAGCGAACTTACCATATTTGCTGCAAATGCTGCAAAAATGGGGGTTGCTTATGATATTTCTGCCGCCCAAGCTGGCGATATGATGGCTAAATGGCGAACAGCTTTTAAAATGAGTCAAGCAGATGTTGTTTCTTTAGCTGACAAAATCAATTATCTCGGTAATACTACTGCCGCATCCGCGCCCTTAATATCTGACGTAGTTACACGCATTGGTCCTTTGGGTGAAGTTGGCGGTGTTTCAAGTGGCGAAATCGCAGCTATGGGTGCAAGTTTGGTAGGCTCTGGTATTCAATCAGAAGTTGCCGCTACCGGTATCAAGAACTTAATTCTTACAATGACCGCAGGCACAGGAGCTACAAAATCTCAATCTGAAGCATTTGCGGCTTTAGGTCTTGATGCAGAGGCTGTTGCAGTAAAAATGCAAAAAGATGCCAAAGGTGCAATCATAGAAGTTCTTAGTGCGCTGAAAGATTTAGACAAAGTGCAACAAGCTACCGTTCTCGCAAAACTTTTTGGCAAAGAATCCCTTAGTGCTATCGCTCCCCTACTCTCTAACCTTGAAGGCTTGCAAAAAAACTTTGACAAAGTAGCTGATAAAGCAAAATACGCAGGCAGTATGGAAGCGGAATTCGCCACACGTTCTAAAACTCACGAAAACAATATCCAGTTAATGAACAATAAGATTGCAGCTGCACAAATAGCAATTGGACAAGGCTTGCTACCAGTAATGGTTCCTTTGGTTGAAGTGATTGGTGACGCTGCTACTACTGTAGGCGAATTTGCCAGCGAATATCCAGATGTTATTAAATATACAACTGTAGCTACAGGTTTAATCTTAGGAGTTACCGGAGCTTGTCATATGTATAACGTAACAGCAAATGGATTAAAGGCTACCCAATTAGCCCTATCTCTTTTGTTGAAAAGTCAAAATGCAATAATCATAAAAAATACTATTGCAACTAAATCAATTACGGCAGCAACAGCTACTTGGCATACAATAACAAAGCTTACCGCAGGCGGTTTAGGTATTATGAAAGCAGGAATAGTAAAACTTTTCTCTGTTCTTATGGCGCATCCTTTTGTTGCACTTGGCGCCGCTGGTGTAGCAGCTGCATACTACATTTGGGATAATTGGGAACCAATCAAAAACTGGTTTACTACTCTATGGGATAATCCAGAAAAAGCTATGGAGCAGTTTGTTAATGGAGTTAAGAATATGCTTGGAGCTTTGCCAGCTTGGGTAAAAGAGAAATGGGAAAGTGTTACCAACATTCTTAACAAGCCTATCTTTGGCAACACTACAGTACCCACAACATCTATTGCCAGCAACGCCAAAGGAGGAATTTATGGCAAAGGTGCTTTCGTAACCAGTTTTGCCGAAAATTCTCCGGAAGCTGCAATCCCTATCGATGGTAGTCAACGTGCCAAAAACCTTTGGTCAAAGACCGGTGAATTACTCGGTGTGAACAACGGTAGTGCTATTCACGTTACTTTCAATCCTACAATTACCATTCAAGGCAACGCAAGCCGTGAAGACGTAAATCGTGCCATGGCCCTAACGTTGGACAAATTGGAAGAAATGCTCACAAAACTATCACACAGACAAAGGAGGTTAAGTTATGGCTAATACATATACCACTATTCAAGGCGATATGTGGGATAGTATCGCTCATAAACTGTATGGTACCGAACAGGCTTTGAATGTGCTTTTAGATGCAAATCCTCAATATACAGCTTATGTTGTTTTCCCTGCGGGAATAACTCTCAATGTTCCAGAATATACCGCCCCAACTCCAACAGAATTGCCACCTTGGAGGCGATAATATGAATACTCGCAGAATATCTGCCATCGTTAAATACAACGGTACCGATATTAGTGCTGACATTGGTTATTCTCTCAAAAGCTTAGAATTCACAGACAACCTTTCCGGATCAGCTGATGATTTAAGCATAACACTCGAAGATAAAGATTCCCGTTGGCAAGGTTCTTGGTTTCCGGAAAAAGGAGCTACCATTAACGCTATCCTCATTGGTGATAATTGGAATATTTCTTCCGAAAAATCATTGAACTTAGGCTCATTTGAAATTGATGAAATATCCAGTAGTGGATATCCGTCTGAAGTTCAGATTTGTTCAACATCAATTCCAGACAATAATAAATTGCGTGGTATCGAAAGAACTCGAAGCTGGGAAAAGGCTGAACTAAAAACCATAGCTAACGATATTGCTTCTAAAGCCGAAATGGAGTTAGTTTACGACGCAGAAGCGAATCCCACTATCGAAAGAGCAGAGCAAACGGAACAATCTGACTTATCCTTCCTGCTGCAATTATGCAGCGACCAAGGCTTGGCTGTAAAAATCTTCGAGAAGAAATTTGTCATATTTGATGAATCAGTCTATGAACAGGCAGAGCCTACTATTACTCTTGTTAAGCCGGGAACAATGCATGCTTTCGGCAACTCTTGCATTAGTAATATTTTAGGCTATTCTTTCACCAATAAGGTTAGGGATATATATAAATCCTGCCACGTCAAATTTCAAAAAAGCAGCAAGAAAGCTATTATCGAAACAACCTTTAATGCTCCCAATAAAACCATCGGTAAAACCTTGGAGATTAGAGAACAAGTTGAAAATATAGCTGATGCTGAACGCCTCGCTAAAAAACGCTTGCGAGAATACAACAAAGAAGAATGGACAGGCAGTATTACCTGTGCAGGACATTTCTCTTTGGTAGCTTCTCGCACAGTAAATGTTGTCGGATTTGGAGCGTATGACGGTAAGTATATCATCACTAAAGCTACCCATAGTTTAGGTAGCGGATATATTACCAGAATTGAATTAAGGAGATGCCTTGATGGATATTAAACAAATCAAAAACATTTTTCGTGTTGGTCTTGTTTCTTCCGTTAATGGTGCAAATTGTTCTGCAAGAGTTACCTTTCCGGACAAAGACGATGTCGACGGGAAAGACCTTGTTTCCTGCGAATTACCAATAATTACCATTGGAAGCAACGGAACGCTTGGTTATTGGGTGCCAGAAGTTGATACCCAAGTACTGTGTGTCTTTCTCCCCAATCCCTCTAGAAACGGTCTTAAAGACGGTTTCATACTGGGTGCTTTTTATTCAGAAAGCAATCCACCCGAAGAAACTAATCCGAATGTAAGATGCCTTAAAGTCCCGGACGGCTCTTATATCAGATTTGATGGGAAAGGAAATATTGAAATACATGCAACTAACAATCTTATTCTTACCGGCGAAAGAATTGATTTGAACTAAGGAGGAAACCGAATGCCAGCAGCTACAAGATTAGGAGATAACGACACTGGTCACGATGCTTGTCCTGGCACCGCCTTAAACTCTGCCAGTCCAAACGTCTTTACCAATGGCAAAGGCAACGGACGTGTTAATGATAGTTACGTTCCCCACGGCTGTGTTGTCCACGCTCCGCATTCAGGAGTCATCGCAAGTGGAAGCAGTAGTGTTTTTATTAACGGCAGGGCGGCTGGACGAATTGGGGACCCCGTCAGCTGTGGCGGCAGCGTTGCCGTTGGCAGTGATAATGTTTTTATTGGAGGTTAGTTTATGATTGTAGGTTATTTGGGGGAAATCCCTTTCGTTACATCTCGTGACTACCTCGTTACCTTTGATGATTACCAGCGCCAAGGCGAAGGACGTTGGGCAAAACACGAAATTGTTAATAATAAACCCATACTTGAATTCCTTGGCCCCGATTTAGAAGAAATTTCTTTCCGGATCAGCTTAAGACGCGACCACGGCATTGAGCCAGAAATACTACTCAAGCAACTGCGTAAAATGAGAGATACCGGTCAAGCAGTTCCTTTGGTCTTAGGTTCTAAGGTAATCGGGGAAGCCATAAAAACACAAATTCTCAAAGCTCCTTATGCCAACAATGTAGGCTTGTGGGTACTAACAAGAATCAATGAGTCAGTTAAGCATTGGGCAGGAGGAAATCTTTATTCCGTTGATGTAGATGTTACAATCAGCGAATACGCAGGGAGGGCCACTCTATGAATTACGAAATCAGCGTAAAAAATACGGCTCCAATTGATTTTAACCCTGCAACGGAAGCAGAAGAAATTCTGCAAAACATTCGTTGTATTTTGGCAACTATTAAATATAGCGTTCCTCTCGACAGAGAGTTTGGCATTGACGGTACTTTCATAGATAAGCCTATGGAAGTAGCTAAAGCAAAACTCACTTCCGAAATTGTAATGGCTATAGCCAAATATGAGCCAAGGGCAACGGTTACCAATATCATTTGGACAAGTGATATTGACGGTAAACTTTTCCCGAAAGTGCAGGTGAGAATTGATGAATAATTTTAAAAATCTCGCCGAAGTTGTATTTGTTGATGCAGATACAGCAAAGGTTGAAGCTGCAGTTTTCGCTACTTGCGAAAAAATAACTGGAAGAACATTAGCAAAAGGCGACCCATTCCGATTGGTGCTTTTGACAATGAGTGCAGTTATCGTTCTGCTGCTTAACTTCATCAATCATACAGGTAAGCAAAATTTATTGAGATATGCAAACGGAATTAACCTCGACCATCTAGGTGCTTTACTTGGTGTGTCCAGAATTCCTGCATCTCCGGCAAGTGTAACAATGCAAATCAATTTGTCTGCAAATCTACAAACAAACACTTCTATCCCTGCAGGTACACGTTTTACTTCTGATGGGAAAATTTTCTTTGCCTTAGAAGAAACTTTAGTTATTCCTGCCGGTACTCTATCGGCGACTGGAATAGCTACTTGTACTGATGTTGGTATTATTGGCAACGATTATATGCCAGGTCAAATTAAGACTTTGGTTGACCCCGTTCCTTATGTCAGCAGCGTTGAAAATATTACCAAATCAGAAGGTGGCGCTGATATAGAAGACGACGAAAGCTTCCGTGAAGCAATACACATTGCCCCCGAAAGCTTTTCTGTCGCAGGTCCTATAGGTGCCTATGAATACTTTGCAAAACGTGCCTCTGCGGTGGTTTCCGATGTCGCTGTAAGTTCTCCCTCTCCTGGCGAAGTAGATGTTAGGGTACTCTTGGAAAATGGTGTCATCCCCGGTGAAGAAATGTTACGCATTGTGCTCGAAACCCTTAATGATAAAAAAGTACGTCCACTCACAGACCATGTCACAGTATCTGCCCCCGACGTAATTAACTACGATGTTAACATAACCTTTTATATCGACGAAGAAAGTAGAGCTCACGAATCTATCATTCGTTCAAACATTGATGCAGCCGTAGCTTCTTTTGTGTCTTGGGAGAAAGAAAAAATCGGTAGAGATATTAACCCAAGTGAATTGATACGTCGAATTGTCGTTGCTGGTGCAAAGCGTGTAGAGGTTGTTTCACCTGTATATTCAAAATTAACACCAAGCCAAGTAGCAATTGAGAATAACGTGCAAATTAACTATGGAGGCGTAGAAAATGCTTAGTTTAAATGACATTGACATTAAGCAAATACTGCCGAGTAGCATTTCATCTGACAAACAAGTCCTTGATTTATGCGAAACAATGCAACCGTTTTTTCTGCAAGCCTACACCGATACTTTTGCATTACTACTGCTGCCAAATCTTGAACAATTAAGCGAAACCTTGCTTGATGAATTAGCATGGCAATATCACGTTGACTTTTATCGGGATAACTTTCCCTTTGAAACTAAACGTCAACTTGTCAGAACTGCCATTGAGCGACATCGTAAAAAAGGTACCGTCGGAGCAGTAGAGGAAATAGTTAAAACCTTATACAACGATGCTGTCGTTGAAGAGTGGTTTGACTATGAAGCTGATCCGTACCACTTCCGAGTAGTTATGCGAGCAACAGACCCTGCGCCACCATTAACATTGGACGAAGTATTTTCACTCATTGATGTTTACAAATCCTATCGAAGCCATCTTGACGGGATATATTATCACGTTCCACACGACATCATAATTGGCACCAGTGCAGGTTGGGTATGCTATTGGACTCGTGTCTGTGGTGTTTATCCGTACAGGGCGAAGCTTGGTAAAATTGACGACCTTGATATTGTCATTGAAACGGATAACCAAGGCATCATTTACCGAAATCCTCATACTGATGAATTGGTTGCAGGAACATTCCCTGCCCGTGCAACAATGGGCGATATTCTTGGCGGTGGTATTGAAGCTAATTTAGAAGCCGGAAATACATCTTATAGCGTTCGTTACTGCGGAACACTGCCAGGCAACCTTATGTAACTGAAAGGAGGTAAGATAATGCTCGATAATGCAGGTTTTAAAGATTTAAGAAATTTTATCAAAAGACGTGTCAATTATGCACGCTATCGTGTAGGCTCTACCTACTACAAAACCACTCTTTCCGAAGTGAAGATTCTTAATAACGGTACGGTAAGAGCTCAACTAAATATCAATGCTGCAAGCTCCGCTATTACTGTTACAAGAGTGGAGCTTTATAATTCTGACAATGAACTTTGGGCACATCAGGATTGCAACATTAAACTCACGCCCGGTCAAACAGGAATCCTTTTTTGGTTTGACTTCACAATTCGAGAGGAGGAAAGTTAATGTACGATGTTACTAAGTGGCAGGACCACGTAACCGACCCTGCAAACACATTCTACATTGTCAAAAATGATGATGGCACTTACACCATTACTCCTGCTGGCACTGTTATGCAGCAAGGTACTCCGCAGGACCAAACGCATTTCCAAAATATGGAAAGCGGTATTCACGATGCACAAATCGCTGCACGTTTGTTAGCTAATGCAATCCGTCAACACGGTTGGCATTTGGAAGAATTGGACAAATGGATTAAGGACCACGACAACGTTGAGGTCGGAGAAGTCACCCTAACTAATTCCCTCAAATTCCCGTTCAACAATTCAAAGAAAACAATCCCTCTTCAAATTGAAAGAGAAACTACTCATTACATTGTTGTGGCAGAAATTGTTAGCTTTGTTGGCAACGTCGGCGAAATCGAAGCTACTGAAAAACTCACAAACGGATTTAAGCTTGGATTTACTGGCGGTGCTTCCAAAGTGGTTGTTAAATATTTTGTATTGGGAGGCTACGAAGCATGATTATTGTCGAAAAAAACGAAGGCGCAAAAATCACTTATGAACAAATTGGTACTAAGATTATTTTTGATGATGATTTGATGTTGAATTTGGCAAAACGTCAATTGGACGAGCCTGTTCATATCGACATTTGTTACAACAAAGCTCGTGCCTTAACCATTGGCACCGAAGATGCGTGGGCTTATGTTGCAGAAATTGATATTCCCCCGACGGAATACGAAGAAGTTGAATCCGAAGAAATCAGCACCAGTGAAATGGGTATGGGCAACGAAGCAGAACGTACTCCCCTGCCGCTTGATATGGACAAAGTTGTTATGACTCTTTGGGCATTATAAGGAGGTAAAATATTATGGCAAATTATGATTTGACTGCATTAGCATTGCAAGGTGTCTGCCCTGGCAACGAAGTTCTCTATGATGACCTTGGCTTTCCGTCTTTGATGTATAAAATTCCTAAACTCACCTATGCCCAACTTGGCATGGGTGAAAGTACTGCCGTTCACCCTTGCTTCATCGTCAACGGTCAAGAAGTAGATGAAATCTATATTTCTAAGTTTGAAAACATCGTCCAAAACAATAGAGCTTATTCCATAGGCGGCGTCGACCCGAAAACAGGTATTAACTTAGATACAGCCATTCAAGTTTGCGAAAACAAAGGCGAAGGCTGGCATCTTATGACACGTATGGAATGGGGCTTGCTTGTGCGTTGGTGTCAACAAAATGGTTTTATGCCTTTAGGCAACAACAATTACGGCAAACACTCCACCGAAAACTCCTACAAAGCAATTCCTACAGCTCACGAATCAGACGGTAGAATTGCTCGTATTGCTACTGGCACCGGTCCGTTAGAATGGTATCACGACAAAACACCGGGCGGTATCGCTGACCTTTGCGGTAACGTATGGGAGTGGATGGGCGGTATTCGCACTGTATATGGCGAACTCCAAATCCTCGCCAATAACAATGCAGCAGACAGCTTGAACTCTCAAGGTGTGTCCAGTACTGAATGGAAAGCTATCCGTGCTTCTGACGGCGAACTGATTACTCCGGACGGTAACGGTACAACTTCCGGCTCTGTAAAAATGGACTTCATTAGTAATAAGCTGACTTATTCTACCACAATTACAGATGCTGCAAGAGGTGAACACTACACTACTTTTGCTAACGTAGTTTGCAATAGCACAATCGGAGAACAAGCTAAATTGCTATTACAAAACCTTGGCATGTTAATGTATGATACCAATGACCTTTTCAGCGCAAATGGTTGCTGGTTTAATAATGCTGAAGCTGAAAGAAGCTTCTACTCCGGCGGCAATTGGAACAGCGCTACTTATGGGTTGCCCTCTTTCAACGGCCACAACGGTCGTTCTAACGCCAACTGGAGCATTGGCTTCCGCTCCGCTTACGTGAAGCTGCCTACTGCTTAACTGTGTACTGTGTCCTCTGCGATAGCGGAGGACATATCTCTTTATTCGGCGTAGCCGAAAATTTTTTTAGAAATTTTAGGTCTAACGAAATTCGTTATTTTCTCCCAAAAAACAACGTGCCCAAAACTTTTCCAGTAAAATATAAATACCATTTGGAGGTATTTATGGCTGATGATGAACTGAAACTTTTGCAGAAAATATTTGATATGATGGATTACGCCTACCCTGCATTAGCTCAATATCCTAAATCTGAAAAATTTGCTTTAGTAACCGATATTAAGCGCACCATGGACAAGCTCTTAGAATTGTGCATCGAAGCTCAAAAAAGGTATTACAAAAAGACAACGCTTCAAGATATGGATATTGCTCAACTCAAACTGCGTGCTTATATCCGTCTATCACATCAGCTTGGATTTTTACCAACAAAAAAATATGAAATTTGGTCTGAAAAAATTGTAGAAATAGGCAAGATGATAGGTGGGTGGATAAAGGCCATTAAGAAGCCCACTTAACATAAGGGAACAGGTTGTTGCGGCTTCTACTCCGGCGGCAATTGGAACAACGCTACTTATGGGTTGCCCTCTTTCAACGGCAACAACGGTCGTTCTAACGCCAACAGGAACATTGGCTTCCGCTCCGCTTTACCGTATGTCAGATGTCTTCAACCTAACGGGTTAATTCCAGTACAACGGTTGATAAAGGGACTTGTTTCCTCTGTTAGTTCTGCTGGCAGAAAAATTATTACTGCATAAGCCAGTGTTCCGACTCATAGAGTACGGCACTCGTGACAAAATCAGGCTTCGGGAGAAAAGCTATGGAAAAGTATTCGCACGTTTTTGAACGCTTTGCAACGTTTGATAATTTGTATAATGGCTACTTGTTGGCTCGCAGAGACAAGCGGTACTACAGGGAAGTACTGGACTATAGCACAAACCTCGAAGAATATATCATTAACGATATGAACCGCCTGCAATGGAAGATGTACGAAACTGGGAAGCCTCGCCCTTTTTATGAGTACTTCCCAAAAGTAAGGCTCATTCACTCCTTGCCGTTCAATGACCGAGTGATTAACTGTGCTGCATATCTGCAGCTTTGGCCCATATACTCAAAATCATTCTATGAATACAGTTACGGAAGCATACCTAATCGTGGCTCCGTCAAAGCTGTTCAAAAACTCCAAGAATGGTTGAGAATTGCCCAACGTAAGCCTGATGATTGGTTTGTCGTTAAACTGGATATAGCTAAATTCTTTTTCAGAATTCCTGTTGATGTTCAGCTTAGAGAACTTGGAAAGCCTCTTAATGATGCTGATATGATGTGGTTTCTCGAAAAAGCCATACGTTGTGATGGCCGACCGCTTGGCTTGCCTGTAAATTGCACCGATGTAACAACGGCTGAAAGAATTGCCGGTATTGGTATGCAGGTTGGTTCGCTGATCAGCCAAATGACCGCAAACGTAGTATTGACGCCACTAGACCACTTCATAAAAAGAGTTCTTCAAGTTCCATACTACGCAAGATATATGGACGATATGATTGTTATTTGTCCTTCAAAGCAATGGGCTTGGGACATTGCACACGAAGTCGACCAATATCTTAGAATAAACCTCGGTCTGCAGCTTAACGATAAAACAGCAGTTCTTCCTCTCAATTCCGGTGTTGAATTTGTTGGGCGTAGAGTTTGGCCACATAAAATCCAAGTGCGCAAGTCAACTTCTCTGCAGATGAAACGGCATCTTGATTTTGTAATGAAGCATTACTCTTCCGGAGAACTACCGTTAGATTATTGTATTGCAGTTTTCCAAAGCTATATGGGACTCTTAAAATATACTGATTCCGACAACCTAAAAAGAAACTTAATCGAAAAGTTCGTGCTTATCAGGCACAGTAAATAAAAGGACAATCGCTAATTGCGACTGTCCTTTTTTGATGGAGGGAAAGCTAAATGGAAGATTTTTTTACAGCCCACAAGCTTCAATTATTTGTTGCAACAATCCAATGTGGCATAATTCCTTTTGTCTACTCATTGTACAGTTCTCACAACAAAAGAAGCAAAGCTAGAGATGAGGCTCTCCGCAGTATTTTGCGTACCGAGATTATTCGTATTTGTATGAAAGCAGAAAAACGTGGTTATCTGTTTATGTACGAGCTCGAAAATCTTAATGATATGTTTAACGCCTATTCTGCGCTTGGTGGAAACGGAGCAGTCAAAGCGCTCTATGAAATAACTATAAAATTACCACATATTCCTAATGACAAGGAGTGATATTATGTTGGAAGTTTTAAAAGAAAACGGCAAATACAGTTTGCCTCGTGTCCTCTGCTGCGAAGTTATCCAAGTATGGTTGATTTCAACAGTAGTAAGTATGGTACTCGAAAAAGAGTTTGCTTGCTACACAGAATTTACCGGTGCTGCCGTCTCCTGCCTTGCCTGTCTCATCGGCAACAAGTACATCAACGGAAAGTATAATACACCGCCGGGAAGTGCTGGTAAGCCATGAAAAAGATTTCGTTTGAAGAATTAACAACTTTGGCAGAAAAAGCCACAGGGAAAATTTCAAAGATTTATCTTCACTGGACAGCAGGTAATTATCATCAGTTTTTCATTGACTACCATCTGTTAATCGACGATGACGGAAGCATAATCGCCAGTACAGACGATTTTGCAGAGCGCAAATGTCATACCTATATGCGTAACTCAAACGCTCTTGCAGTCGCTCTCTGTTGTGGTAAAGACGCCGTTGCTTATGCTGACGGTAACGTAGATTTCGGTACTGCGCCACCAACTCCTAAACAAATTGATACTATGGCAAGAGTAGTCGCTTTACTTTGTAAGCAGTTGAATTTACCGATATCTGCAGATATTGTAATTACTCATTGTGAAGCAGCCGAAGAGGACGGCTACGGCCCGAGTACAACGTGTGAACGTTGGGACCTATGGAAACTCCCCGATTTGCCCGGTGACGGTCAAATAAAAGGCGGTGGCGATGTAATACGAGGCAAAGCCTTATGGTACGGGGGTGATTGTCATTGCTAACATCATTAAACAAACCTTGGTTTTCATTCGTGAAAACTTTTTGCAAATCATTATTGCTTGTCTCCTTTGCACTTGTTTGCATATCTTGTGCGAAATGTTCAGCATCAACAATAACAATGACAACGGACGACTGGAACAGCTACAACAAGAACTTCACAACGCTGGTTCAGCTCAACAATCAATCACAACAAGAATTGACGTTGTTGAAAACAGACTTGACCGAGTTGATGAAGTTCAACGAAATATTGAAACTGGAAGTCTCCGCATTAAGGAGAGAATCACAAGAATTGAAGAAAATCTCCGAGAGTCAGAAAATCTCATTAGAGAATGTCAACAAATCCATGACCGAATACTCAAAGGAGCAGAAGCGAAAGCAGCTGATACTTGCAATGCAACGTGATATTTACTGCGGTGCGCTGATCATCTGCACTGTTGCTTTAATCGCAAAAAATTAGACGGGACATTAGTCCCGTCTTTTTCATTTTCTTAATTTAAACTTTTCAAACAATCTGTTCTTGGTTTTCAAAGCCGCCTTAAAGAGTACATCTTTATCTAAGTCAAAATCATCGAAGCCCTCAAGAATGGTGTTGAAGTATCCTCGAACTGGAAGTGCATAGCCAGGGTTCCCCGTCATTATGTAGGCCATAACCTTATGTTCTTTGCCTCCAAATTCTACCGTCAACCATTCTTTTTCATAGAGGTAAGGGTAACCCTCGTATTTGTCCAGTTCGATTTCGTCCGCCTCGCTAATGCTCCATATACCAACAGGAACAACACTCCCCTCTTTCTTTTCAATGTTGGCTACACCGCAGCGACGCATATTTCCTCTAAATACTAATTCGTAGCCACGTAGAATGGTCGAGCCAATTTTTTCAGCATCCGGACAACGGTATTTCATTTGGTCGATATTAAGATTACTACCATAAGCCAAGTAAAGTTTTTTGCTCATCGTGTCTTCTCCTTCTCCCCGTCTTGCCGTTAGGTCAGCATAATATTTTATGCTACTGCTTCTGCATTGTTGATAAACGCTGCAGTCAGATGAAGCCTTGCAGTTTTAAACTCTTTACCTTTCATTCCAAGACGATTTACAAGCACTCTATTCATCAGAGCAGCTTTTTGTTCTTGGGTATAATGAGCACAAGATTTGAAATAGAGATTTTCGCTATCAGTTTCTATTGCCCAAGCAGACATAGCCAAGCAGAATTGAACATAAGCTTTAATTTTGCCTGCGTGAGTGGTTCCGTTAAACAATCTGAATTCAACGGTGCCTTTGGTAAAGAAAGCGTGTAAATTTACGCCATGATATCTTGTGGAATTGTAATGTTGATGGTCAATACCGCCAGAATAATTATCATTCGCAGAACTGTACCAAATTCTTTCGGTACTGGATTTGCATTTACGTTGGTCATTCTTCATTGCATTAAGTAAATCTGCGGACATTTTCTTGCACCAACGATTTGCTCTTGTACCAATTTGCAATGCTTCGTAAAACAAGTCTTGGCGACCAACTGCGAAGTTAATCAATCGTTGCAGGCTTTTGGAATTATGTCTTACGCCATCAATGTGTACGTGAATGCCAGTAGAGCTATTAGCGAAGCCACCTTCAACTCTTAACAACCGTATAATTTCTTGGAGGTCTTCCATATCTTCGTACTGAAGAATAGGAGTGACAATTTCACAAGAGTAAGCATCGTTAGCAGGAATTTTGCGACCATCAGATTGGCGTTGAGTTTGAATGCTTGCGTCACGAACTGCTTTCCAGATACGATTTTTACGGTCTTTTGCTTCCCATACTTTGTAAACAGTGCCAGCATATCTTGCAGTAGTTCCAAAATATTGTGCAATAACACCTGCAGCTTGTTCACGAGTGATACCGGTAAGTTCTATTTCTACGCCGAAGTTTTGTTCTTTAATCAACATTGTAAATTCCTCCACATCTTTAGCTATTCCTTAGCCATTTGGTAGGCTTATAATACACTAATACGTTTACACCGTCAAGTGTTTTTTGACATTTTAAAATGAATTTTTTAAAAATTTTGTTGCTTAAATAAATTTAATAGTTTACAATGTAGATAACGAACAAGGAGGAGTAACGTATGCTTAATTCAACAGAAAAACTTCGTATTTTAATGGCAAGAAAAAATATTACCATGGCTCAAATGGCAGAAAAAACTGGCCAATCTCGTCAAAACCTTTCCAATAAGTTTGCACGAAGTAACTTTACTGAAAAAGATTTAAAAGAAATGGCCAGCGTTCTTGGTTGTACTGTTAATATTCAATTTGTAGATGAAGAAGGAAACGTGGTTATGTAAAAAAGAAAGCCTGAACGCATATCACGTTCAGGCAGGAGCGACTATTCAGTTCGCTTTTTAGTTGTTCCACTCTTTGTCATAACTGTGCATTCTCGATTTTCAACTCGCACGATTAAATCTGACAAATCGCAACCCAACGCTTCACAAATTTTATCAAGATGTTCCAACTTGATTCTGTCAGCCATCTCCCAATAAATGTCGTTGATAGTAGATGGCCTAATCTGTGTCATTCTTGATAAGTCTGCTTGAGAGAGCTTCCGCTCGCCAAGGCGTGCACTCAACAAAATCCTAATCATAGCCACTGCTCCTTTGGTTAGATTTTATCAACCTAAACATTTTCCTGCACAGGAATGGTAGATTATAACATATAGCGTTAGAATATAACAAAACCTGCCTATTTAAAGGCAGGTTTATTTTTATAATTGCATATGTAAAACGAAAACACCAGAAGCAGTGGTTATCTTGAAATCAGCGGTGGTTCGTTTAAGTTTAATTTGGTGGATCTGAGGGGAGTCGAACCCCTGTCCGAAAATATTGCAATACAACTTTCTCCGAGCGCAGACGCCATACTTTAATTCGCTTCCTCGATGCCTAGCGACGGGCTTCTTGGTTGCTATCTCGATGAGTTTCCCTTACAACCGCCGAGAATAAGAAGTAAGGTATCCCACTGTTTTACTGTCATCCCTCACCCGTGGGAAGAGGCTCAGGCGACAGTTAGCAAATTAAGCTGCTAAAGCGTATTCTTTGTTAGCGTTTATATTTAAACGTTCACTGATTAACGTGCTAGTGAGACCACGGCTCGCTTATCATACCACACCTACCCCCGTCGAAACCAGTACAGACCCAAGTTAAAAGGTTTAAGTGGATACGCTACGATAGTATTGTAACACGCTTCTTCCTAAATCGCAATTGACAAATTTGTAAAATGTCAAAAAGTCAACGATTTCTTTCTTTCAAAGCGCGATCCATTTCTCTTTTCGCATCCTTTTTCGCCAAATCTTGACGCTTATCGTAAAGCTTCTTACCAGTTGCCAAGGCAAGCTCCATTTTTACAAGACCATGTTTAAAATAAAGCTTCAAGGGCACAAGCGCCATACCCTTTTCTTTAACCTTCCCAACAAGCTTGTTAATCTCTTGTCTGTGCAAAAGCAGTCGACGGTTACGCAAAGGCTCGTGGTTAAAAATGTTACCGTGGTCATAGGGGCTAATGTGTAAATTATACACAAAGACCTCTGCGTTACGAGTAACTTGAGCATAGCTATCCTTCATATTTGCTTTGCCAGCGCGCAAAGATTTTACTTCCGTACCAGTCAAGGCAATACCTGCCTCGTAGACTTCGTGAATAGTATAATCGTGGCGCGCTTTTCTATTTTCTGAAATGATTTTTACTTTTTGTTCTGCCATAATTATCTTTTCTTTCTGTGTTTTTTATCTTTTTTGACTTTACCATGCTTAGCGCTTCGTCTACCAGCCTCTTTATTTTTAGAGCCCTTGGATTTTTTAGCAACAAACTTTTTATTTTCTACAGTTGCTTTCCCCTTGGACTTACTGCTTTTACTAACAACCACGCTACCAGAACGTTTTTGTCCGTAAGCAGAGCTATGGTTTTGTCTGCCCAAAAGCTGTTGGCGAATATGCTCACGCACGCCTGCGTTTTCTCCTGCCATGATGAAGTCGATGCTTACGTCTTGAATGTTTACCTGCAAAACTTCGATACGCACCTTGTCACCTAAGCGATACTGCTTCTTGGTGTGAGTACCTACCAAAGCGTAACGTTCTTCGTAAAAATCGTAATAATCATCCATCAAGCTAGAGATATGCACCAAGCCTTCCACGCCATTTGCAAGCTCTACAAACATACCGAAGGCAGTCACACCGGAAACCACACCGTCGAATTCTTCGCCAATGTGTTCTTCCATATATTCGCACATCTTCAGTTCTACAGTGGCACGTTCTGCTTCCGCGGCAGCACGCTCACGAATGGAAGAGTGTTCTGCAATTATATCAAGCTTGTCCGTTAAAGGTTCTGCTTTAGCGCTGGTCATCTCAGGATTATGCATCCATTCACGCAACAGACGATGGACAATCAAGTCAGGGTAACGTCTGATTGGAGAGGTAAAGTGAGTATAGAACTTCGCCGCCAAACCAAAGTGACCAATGTTTTCAGTTTGGTACACCGCCTGCTTCATAGAGCGCAGTGCAACAGTGCTTACCAATCGTTCTTCCGGTCTACCTGCCATCGCCTTTACTGCACGTTGAATTTCCGCGGGGTCCATTTCTTCCTGAACCTTAAACTTCACGTTGAAGTTGGCAAGAAGCTTCGCAAGCTCCTGCATTTTATCTTCTGCCGGGATGTCGTGGACACGGTATACGAAAGGCCATTTTTGCTTAAACATATGTTGAGCAACAGTTTCGTTCGCAGCCAGCATGAATTCTTCAATAACAGATTCCGCATTGCCATGGACACGTTGCACAATTTCAACAGGCTTTAATTTATCATCTAAGATTACCTTTTGTTCCGGCAAATCAAAATCTATAGCACCACGTCTTGCACGTTTTTTATGTGAAATTTCGCGCAACTCGTCCATAAGCTGCACCATTGGCAAAATGTCCTCGTATTTGACACGCAATGCTTCGTCGCCTGCTAATATTTCCCGGACAATATTATAGCTTAAACGATGGCGCACATGGATAACCGCAGGGAAGATTTCATAATCAAGTACATCGCCCTCACGGTTAATGTGCATTTCACAAGCCATAGACAATCTGTCCACGCCCGCATTCAAGCTGCAAATGCCATTGGATAAACGCTCGGGGAGCATTGGCAATACCCTGTCAACAAGGTACACACTGGTACCACGTTCACGCGCTTCTTTATCTAAAATGCTATCTTCTTTTACATAATAGCTTACGTCCGCAATGTAAACGCCAAGTAAAAACTCATCCATGCTTAATTGCTGCACGTAAACTGCGTCGTCCAAATCCTTAGCGTCTTCGCCGTCAATGGTTACGATGGGCAAATGGCGCAGGTCACGTCTGCCGGCAAGCTCATCTTTAAGCACATTCTTAGGAATTTTCTTAGAAGCTTCGATAACTTCCGCAGGAAATTCCAAGGGTAAATCGTGTTGCTTGATAATGGACAAAATCTCTAAGCCAACATCACCAATCTTGCCAAGAATTTCTACAACCTTACCTTCTGCCTTACGATGTTCTTGAGGCCATTCGGTAATTTCTACAACAACCTTTTGATTATTTTTTGCACCGTTAAAATCACGACGCATAATGTAAATGTCGCTGGCAATCTTTTTGTCGTCAGGTACTACAAAGGCGTAGTCCCTGCTTTGAAAGAAGGTACCTACAATTTTATTGTGAGCACGGGTAATGATGCGGATGATTTCACCCTCAGGCTTTTTACCATTTACGTCATAATTTACGCGCGCCATAACTCTATCGTTGTTCATTGCTCCGTTAAGCGCGCGAGGAGAGATGAACACGTCAGGTCTATCTCCTTTGTTATCAGGAATTACGAAGCCAAAGCCTTTGCTGGTCAACTGTAAGCGACCAGTAACAAGACCCATTTTTTCCGGTAACCCGTAGGTTCCAAAACGAGTCTTAACAATATGTCCCTCTTTCTCCAAAGCAAGGAGCTCGTTCCAAAATTTGGTAGCACTAAATTCTCCGGCAAGCGCTTCCAATAAATCTTCCGCACTTATGGGAGCACAACAGTTGCTACGCAAATGTTCTAAAATTATTTCCTTAATATCTTTTCTTTGCATAATCTATTCCTCAAAAAATTTGCTTATTTCCTTAAACACTTCTTCTCTTTCTACATCTAAGGTCAAAATATGACCACTCTTTTCAAACCAAACTAATTTCTTTTTCTCACTACTAATATTGTCGTAAATATATTGAGCACTGCGAGGTTCAACGGTGTGCTCAATTTTGGATTGCAATATAATACAGGGAGCCGTTATTTTTTTCAAAAGCTGTTTTTTACAAATGTCAACTAATTTAAACAAGCTACCTAACGGTTTTGTTGGCATAATATCATAAGCCAAATTATATTTTTCAGCTACACGATAATTACGTTTTCTTTTTTTCAAAACGGGGATAAAAAATCTTAAGAAGGATATAAAAGGAACCCTTTTGTCAAAAACAAACATTGGCGCTGATAGGATAGCAGCCTTTTTAACAGAAAGCTCTGCTGCAACCTTGATGGCAAGCAAGCCGCCCATTGAAAGGCCCGCTACCAAAACTTCATCGCAACATTCTGTCAAACGCTCAAAGCCCTCTTGAGCAACAGCATACCAATCCTGCCACTGGGTTTCGTTTAATTCTTCGGGAGTTGTTCCGTGCCCGGGCAAGCGCACGCCCAGCACAGTGTATCCCTCTTGATGCAGATGGTCTCCAAGCAAACGCATTTCTGCCGGAGTACCGGTATAACCGTGAATCACTAACACACCTTTTTTATTTGTACCTTTTAGCAAAAATTCTTCTGCTCCTTGGATAATCTTCACGGTAAACCCTCCACATACTTTTCTAAATACATTATACCATATTCAAACTTTACTTGTCGTAACTTCACTAAGAGTTCAATACCTTATCATTATACTAAAAAAGCCCACACTATAAAAGTGTGGGCTAAAAGGTCTTTAATTATTTGAACATACCGAGGAGGATACCGCCATTTGCAGCCAATACCGGAGCAAATACCAGAGCTACGATGGTCATCAATTTAATCAAGATGTTCATTGCAGGACCGGAAGTATCTTTGAACGGGTCACCTACGGTGTCGCCGGTTACAGCAGCTTTATGAGCTTCGCTACCTTTACCGCCGTGTACGCCGGATTCAATGTATTTTTTAGCGTTGTCCCAAGCACCGCCAGCGTTTGCCATGAGGATAGCAACCAATACGCCAGCAGCCAGAGCGCCACCAATCATACCGCCCAATGCTTCGGTACCGAAGAGGAAGCCGATAAGCAAGGGAGCAACGATTGCCAGGATACCAGGCATCATCATTTCGTGGAGAGCAGCTGCGGTGGAGATGTCAACGCAGGTACGATAGTCAGCTTTAGCTTTGCCTTCCAGCAAGCCGGGGATTTCACGGAATTGACGACGAACTTCTTCAATCATTTCGTAAGCAGCTTTACCAACGGATTCCATAGTCATAGCGCCGAATACGAACGGGAGAGTTGCACCGATGAACAAACCAACCAAGGTTACAGGGTTCAACAGGTCGATGGTTTTCAGACCAACTACTTGAGCATAAGCGGAGAACAGAGCCAATGCAGTCAAAGCAGCGGAACCGATTGCAAAGCCTTTGCCGATTGCAGCGGTGGTGTTACCAACGGAGTCAAGTTTGTCGGTAATTTCACGTACTTCGTGAGGAAGTTCGGACATTTCAGCAATACCGCCAGCGTTGTCAGCGATAGGACCATAAGCGTCAACTGCAACGGTCAAGCCGGTGGTGGACAGCATACCAACTGCTGCCAAGGAGATACCGAACAAGCCCATTTGAGTGTTAGTAGCACCGCCCATGGTGAAGAAGGAAAGGATTACGCCTACGCAGATGAATACCATCGGCAGGAAGCAGGAATACATACCTACAGCCAAACCGGAGATAATGGTGGTTGCAGGACCAGTTTCAGATTGTTGAGCAATCTTTTTAACAGAACCGTAATCAGCGGAGGTGTAAACTTCGGTGATTTTACCGATAGCCAAACCGCAGATCAAACCGGAAGCAATTGCAATGAATGCGCTCATGCTGCCAAAGAGAGAAGTGGACAACCACCAAGCAGCAGCAATTACGAGGATACCACCAACATAGGTACCATTGTTCAGAGCAGCTTGCGGATCATTGGATTTGCTGTTACGAGCAAATACTACACCAATGATGGAAGCGATGATACCAGCCAAGGAAAGCATAAATACGAATTCAACGCCTTCGCCATTGGGGTATGCAATAGCACCGAGGGTAATAGCGGAGATGATAGCACCAACATAGGATTCGAACAAGTCAGCACCCATACCAGCAACGTCGCCTACGTTATCGCCTACGTTGTCAGCGATGGTAGCCGGGTTACGCGGATCGTCTTCAGGGATACCAGCTTCTACTTTACCTACAAGGTCAGCGCCTACGTCAGCAGCTTTAGTGTAGATACCGCCGCCAACACGAGCGAACAATGCGATGGAAGAAGCACCCAGACCGAAACCGGTTACGATGTCAACATTGCCAAAGAGCATATAAGCTACAGCAACACCGGTGATGCCCAGGCCAACTACGCCCAAGCCCATAACAGCGCCGCCAGAGAAAGCGATTTTCAAAGCTTCGGGCATGCCATGACGAGCAGCTTCAGCAGTACGAACGTTAGCTTTGGTAGCAACGCTCATGCCAATGTAGCCAGCGCAGATGGAGAAGATAGCGCCTGCAACGAAGCAAACAGCAGTCAACGGGGAGAGGAATGCAGCGATTACGCCTGCAACGATAGCAACGAAGATTGCCAAGTATTTGTACTCACGGTACAAGAATGCCATAGCGCCTTCATGAATATAGCCTGCAATTTCTTGCATACGAGCATTACCAGCGCTAGCTTTGCTGATGCTGCCACTGAGCATTAAAGCGAAAGCCAATGCTGCAACACCAACAACGATGGAAGTTAATAAATAGTTCATTTATTACTTACCCCTTTCTTCAAATTAAAAATTTTAAAATTTAAGAGTGCGGACACACTCTTTTTAACAGGGAAACCTATGCATTTAACTTAGCCAAGGCCATAGTTATAATAGCGAATGCAGAGCCCAAAACAATGGTGGCTTTAGCCATGACAGAATCCAGGTCATTGCCTTTGCCAAAGAAACCACCGTCACTGCCACCGAAGGTACCGCCTACACCGCCGCCTTTACCGGACTGCAGCATTACTGCACCAATGAGAGCTATGCAAACGATAAAGTCAAGAACCATCAAGACAGTTTCAAGCACTTCTCTTTCCTCCTTTTTTCACTTAATGCCGTTATATTCTATCATATTTTATATAAGCTTACAACGAAAATCTGCAAAGAATGTAATATTTTTTGCATAATTTTTCTTACATAAGTAAAAATTTAAAACCATTGCCTTGGTCACGGAAAATACCTTCTAAAAACTGAAGGCAAGGAGTGAGAATCCCCTTGCCTTCTTAAATTTAAGTAACTTATTTAATATTGTAGAAAACCTTTTTGCCGTTGTACTTAGCTGCTTTACCAAGGTCTTCTTCGATGCGAAGAAGTTGGTTATATTTTGCAACGCGGTCGGTACGGGCGGGAGCGCCAGTTTTAATTTGACCAGCGTTAACTGCAACTGCGATGTCAGCCAAAGTAGTATCTTCGGTTTCACCACTGCGGTGAGAAATAATACAGGTATAACCAGCACGTTTAGCAGTTTCAATTGCGTTAAATGTTTCAGTCAAGGTACCGATTTGATTTACTTTAATGAGAATAGCATTTGCTACGCCTTTGTTAATGCCTTGAACAAGACGTTCTTCATTGGTAACGAAGAGGTCGTCGCCAACCAGTTGAACTTTTTTACCAATTTTCTTGGTCAAAAGTTTCCAGCCAGCCCAGTCGTCTTCTGCCAAACCGTCTTCAATAGAGATGATGGGATATTTTTCGCAGAGCTCTGCCAAATAGTCAACCATTTCTTCAGAAGTTTTAACAAGACCTTCACCTTCAAGGTGATACTTACCGTCTTTATACATTTCGCTGCTTGCAACGTCCAATGCGATAACGATGTCATCTTTGGGTTTGTAGCCTGCTTTTACAACAGCTTCCAAAATAACTTCAATAGCTTCTGCGTTATTACTCAGGTTAGGAGCAAAGCCGCCTTCATCACCCAATGCAGTGCTCAAGCCTTTTTCTTTCAAGAGAGCTTTCAAGTTGTGGTAGATTTCAGCGTTCATGCGCAGTGCTTCGCTAAAGGATTTTGCACCAACGGGCATAATCATAAATTCTTGAATATCAACGTTGTTATCTGCGTGTTCGCCACCATTCAAGATGTTCATCATGGGAACGGGAAGTTCTTTCGCAGCAACGCCACCCAAGTACAGGTACAAGGGCAAGCCTACGGAAGAGGCTGCCGCTCTTGCAACTGCCATGGATACGCCAAGGATTGCGTTAGCACCAAGTCTGCCTTTATTGGGAGTGCCGTCCAGGCGAACCAGCATTTCGTCGATTTCAGTTTGACGGGTAGCTTCCAAGCCAATCAAAGCTTCAGCAATGATGTCGTTTACATTATCAACAGCTTTGGTTACGCCTTTGCCCAAGTAACGGGATTTATCACCATCGCGCAGTTCAACTGCTTCGTGTACACCAGTAGAAGCGCCGGAAGGAACAGCAGCACGACCAACAGCGCCGTCTTCCAAAATAACTTCAACTTCTACGGTCGGATTGCCGCGAGAGTCTAAAATCTCACGAGCATATACTTCGGTAATCATTGCCATAACAAAATCCACCTCGAATTATTATTTTTCTATCAAGCTGCTGCCAGTCATAACAGCAGGTTTTTCAATCTTCAAAAGCTCCAGCATGGTAGGTGCAATGTCTGCCAAAATACCATTGTGGAGTTTATGTTCTTCTTTGCTTACAAGAATAAAGGGTACAACGTTAGTAGTGTGCGCTGTGTGGGGAACGCCGTCAGCCTCTGCCATTTTTTCCAAATTACCATGGTCCGCAGTAATGCAAACGCTACCGCCCAAAGCAAGCACTTTTTCTACAACCTTGCCTACGCATTCATCAACAGCTTCCATTGCCTTAATGGCTGCCGGAAGCACACCTGTATGACCAACCATATCAGGATTAGCGTAGTTCAAGATTACAACGTCAAATTTATCCTTGTCCAATTCTGCCAAAAGTGCGTCGGTAACTTCGTAAGCACTCATTTCCGGTTGCAAGTCATAGGTTGCAACCTTAGGAGAATTTATTAAAACTCTTTCTTCATTTAAGTTAGGTTCTTCTACCCCACCGTTAAAGAAGAAAGTAACGTGAGCATATTTTTCGGTTTCTGCAATACGCAGTTGGTGCATTCCTTTTTTCGCAAGCACCTCACCCAAAGTATCGTCATAGCTTTCGGGAGGATATGCAATAGGAGCATCAATGGTTGCATCGTATTGGGTCATGCACACAAAATTTACAGGAAGCGCACTAGCAGGACGTTCAAAATAGGGGAACTCTGCGTCGTTTAAAGCTCGAGTGATTTCACGAGCACGGTCAGGACGGAAGTTAAAGAAGATAATTCCGTCGCCACCGGTAATCTTAGCATCAATGCCTTCGATTACAAAGGGTTCCACAAATTCGTCTGTTACGCCTGCTTTGTAAGAAGCTTCCACACCTTGTACCGGGTCAGCAAAAACTTTGCCTTCACCTAGCACCAAAGTCTTGTAAGCTTTTTCCAATCTTTCCCAACGTTTGTCGCGGTCCATGGCATAATAGCGACCGGTTACGGTAGCAAGCTTGCCAAAGTTCATTGCTTCCATTACATCTTGCAATTGTTTAATAAAGCCAATTGCAGATTGAGGAGGAACGTCACGACCATCAAGGAAAGCGTGCACAAAAACTTTTTCCAAACCACGAGCCTTCGCCATTACCAAAAGAGTAATCAAGTGATTAATATTGCTATGCACGCCACCGTCAGAAAGCAAGCCCATCAAATGTAAAGCTTTGCCTGCTCCCTTAGTTTTGTCCATACAAGCGCACAGCACTTCGTTAGTGAAAAAGTCACCATCTTTGATTGCCTTGGTAATGCGGGTCAAGGATTGGTAAATAATGCGACCAGCACCAATATTTAAATGTCCAACTTCAGAATTGCCAATTTGTCCCTCTGGCAAACCAACCTCCATGCCACTGGCATCTAAGGTAGTGTGAGGGTAATTAGCAAAATATCTATCAAGATTAGGAGTTTGCGCCAAGTAAGCAGCATTCACTTCGCTGGCAGGCGCAACACCCCAACCGTCAAGAATCATTAACATTACGGGTTTCTTAGACATTAATGATTGCCTCTCTTAAAAACTGCGAGCAATAGCAGCAAAGGTATCAGCCTTCAAGCTTGCACCACCAACAAGTACACCGTCAATACCGCTAATGTTAAAGCTTGCAGCATTCTTTTCGTTTACACTACCGCCGTACAGAATGCGTACTTTGCGAGCAATATCTTCGTTAAAGATAGCAGCAATCTTTTCGCGAATCAAACGGCAAACTACTTGAGCATCTTCTGCAGTTGCAGCCTTGCCACTACCAATTGCCCAAACGGGTTCGTAAGCTACTACCAAGCTTTCAGCTTGTTCTGCGGTAATAACGCGCAGTGCGTTACGCAATTGCATTGCAATTTTGCGAGCAGTTTTGCCAGCTTCGCGTTCTTCCAAGTTTTCACCAACGCAGAGCATAGGTTTCAAACCATTGCGATACGCAGCAACCATTTTCTTAGCAACAACAGCTTCGTTATCACCAAAGAGAGCACGACGTTCGCTATGACCAACCAATACATATTCAGCGCAGATGTCTGCAATCATAGCACCAGAAACTGCGCCAGTGTAAGCACCAGCATCTTCCCAATGCAAATCTTGTGCGCCGTAACCAACGTGCTTGCCGTCGATGGCATCAGCTACACTTTCCAATGCAGTAAAGGGAGGGAACACAACTACTTCATTCAAAGTGCCGTTGGTTTCTATAACGATATCTTCAGCAAGCTCAATTGCTTCGCTTACAGTTTTATGCATTTTCCAGTTGCCTGCAATCATTTTACGACGTACGTCGTCAAGAGCAGCAACGCCCGGTAATACTTTGCCTTCCAAATATTCTAAGGAAGCACCACCACCGGTAGAAATGTGGCTAATCTTGTCAGCCAAGCCAAGTTTTTCAATAGCAGCAACAGAGTCGCCACCACCAACAATGCTAACAGCACGGCTCTTAGCAACTGCTTTAGCTACAGCTTCGGTACCTTTGCAGAAAGCGTCCATTTCGAAAACGCCCATAGGACCGTTCCAAACAATCATCTTAGCATCTTTCAGAGCATTAGCATAAGCAACGCGAGTTTCTTCACCAATGTCAAGAGCCATGCAGTCTTGGTTCAGCTCTGCAACTTTTTCAGTAGCGTGTTTAGCATCAGCAGCAAATGCTTCTGCCATTACGAGGTCAGTCGGCAACAGCATATTTACGCCGTTTGCTTCAGCCTTAGCCAGCAAAGATTTTGCCAGTTCAATTTTATCTTCTTCAACCAAGGATTTACCCATCTTGTAGCCTTGTGCTGCCAAGAAGGTGTTAGCCATACCACCACCAATAAGGAGGGTATCAACTTTATCCAAAAGGTTTTCAATTACACCGATTTTATCGGAAACTTTTGCACCACCGATGATTGCTGCAAAGGGATGCAAAGGTTCAGTAACAGCTTTGCCAACAAAAGCGATTTCTTTTTCCAGCAAGAAGCCAGCAGCAGCCGGAAGAAAATGAGTTACGCCTTCAACGGAAGCGTGAGCACGATGGGACACGCCAAAGCCGTCATTGACATACAAATCTGCCAAAGAAGCAAGTTGTTCAGCAAATTCCATGTTATTTTTTTCTTCTTCTTTGTGGAAGCGCAGGTTTTCCAAAAGCAGGAGTTGACCAGCCTTCAGATTTTTAGCTGCAGCTTTAGCTACGTCGCCTACACAGTCAGAAGCAAAGGAGATTTTTTTACCAAGAAGCTTACCTAAATGTTTAGCAACAGGTGCCAAGGAATATTTAGGATTTACTTCTCCTTTAGGACGGCCAAGATGTGCCATGCAGATTACAGCAGCATCGTTGTCCAGCAAATATTTAATAGTATCTAAAGAAGCACGAATTCTAGTGTCATCAGAAATATTGCCTGCATCATCAAAGGGAACGTTAAAATCTACACGTACCAGTACCTTTTGACCAGCGACATCTAAATCTCGAATAGTCTTTTTATCCACGAAAACTTACCCCTATCTTACAGACCTTTTGCTGCAATGTAGCAAGCCAAATCTACAACGCGGTTGGAATAACCCCATTCATTGTCATACCAGCTAACAACTTTTGCCATACGAGGACCTACCATCATAGTGGAGAGACCGTCAACAATGGAGCTCAGCGGGCAACCATTGTAATCGCGGGAAACAAGCGGAAGTTCATTGTAGCCGAGGATACCTTTCAGTTTGCCTTCAGCAGCTTCTTTCAAAGCAGCGTTGATTTCTTCAGCAGTAGTATCTTTTTGGAGGAGTACAGTCAAGTCGGTAATGGAAACGTTAGGAGTGGGAACACGCATTGCGAAGCCATTCAGTTTGCCTTTCAGTTCGGGCAGTACGAGAGCAACAGCTTTAGCTGCACCAGTAGTAGTCGGGATAATGGAGCAAGCAGCAGCACGAGCACGACGCAAATCTTTATGGGGAAGGTCAAGGATGCGTTGGTCATTGGTATAGGAGTGAACGGTGGTCATCAAACCGCTTTCGATACCAAATTTTTCCATCAATACCTTAGTGAAAGGAGCCAAGCAGTTGGTGGTGCAGGAAGCGTTAGAGATAATGTTATGTTTAGCAGGATCATATTTATCTTCGTTTACACCCATAACGATGGTGATGTCTTCTTGTTTAGCAGGAGCGGAGATAATAACTTTTTTAGCACCAGCTTCGATGTGAGCAGCAGCTTTAGGACCTTCGGTGAAGCGACCGGTGGATTCAACAACGATTTCTACGCCCAGTTCGCCCCAAGGCAATTTAGCCGGATCAGTTTGAGCCAATACTTTAACTTTTTTGCCATCAACAACGATGTAATCGCCATCAACAGTTACTTCGTGGGGGAAAGTGCCATGCACAGAGTCATATTTCAAAAGATGCGCCAAAGTTTCAGCGTCAGTCAAGTCATTTACAGCTACGATTTCAACTTCAGGATTGGTGAACGCTACACGGAAAACCTCGCGACCAATTCGACCAAAACCATTAATACCTACTTTTGTCATAATAAAATCCTCCTTAAATATATAAAAATATAAATTTATTATGCACTGTCGTGCTTAGTAACTAAACCATGCGCACAATTTCGCGCGCTGCTGCTTCGTCAGTGATAAGAATATCCTGACGAGAAGCTCTAATAACAGAAAGAATTGCCGCAGCCTTAGACTTACCACCAGCAACACCAATGATTGTGCCAATGTTTTGCAAATCTTGCAACATCAAACCAGCGTTATTAGTCATATAAATCTGGGTACCATCTAGTGCAACATACTGACCGAAAGCTTCGCCAACAGCGCCACCCTCTTCTAATTTAGTGATAACATCAGGCGGTAAACGTCTATGACGAGCCATAACACTGGATCTACCCATACCATGCACTAAAATATCAGCACGTTTAATGATATCAACCACTGCACGCACGCCAACATCTTCTTGCAAAATACTATTGAGAATATCTTCGCTCACTCCGTCAGGCACATAAAGCTGACGATAAGAAGCACCAAGCTTTTGCGCTAAAACGGTAGCAATGGTATTAGCCTGCAGCTCTACATTATCACCCAAGCCACCACGGGCAGGAACGATGACAGTTTTAGGCTGACTACCTGTAATATTGGCTGCCATTGCCGCTAAAGTAGTACCACCACTTACAGCAACAATATGCTCATTCCCATCCCCTAAGACCTTGCTCAAGATTCTTGCAGAAGCGCGACCAATCTCACGCTTAACAACTTCCTCTTGTTCAGAGTCACCAGGAATGATAACAACAGTACCAATCTTCAAAGCATCACTCAAAGATTTTTCCAAAGAAGAAATATCTTGAAGCTTACGTACATAATCAGAAAGCTCTCTTAAAATAACAGCACCTTCGTCAGTAACAGTCATACCGGCAGAAGAAAAATGCAATAAACCACAATTCTTTAAAAAATCTACCTGCGCCCGTAAAACTCGTTCACTTAATCCAAGCCTCGCAGATAAAGCTCTGCGACCGATTGGATATTCATGACTAACTTGACGCAAAATCTGATAACGCTGTACTAAAAGATCTGTTAATTCAGGAACTATCTTCTTTTGTAAATTAATAATACTATCCATAAAATTCTCCACAAAAGTGTTTGTCCCTCGTGGAACTTTCCGTGTCCCACAAATCTTAACACAGTCTTTGTCTTAACAAATCTATTTTAGCACACTCTAATTTTTTTGTATAGTTAATGCTCAGAAAAGAAAGTATCCCTCTGAAATTCTAAGCACATCGAATACGGCTTCGCCATCATTGATTACAAAAAGAAAAACAGCACTGCATATGCAGTGCTGTTTCCTAACCGGCAGCTATCTATCCTCCCAGGCCGCTTCCAGCCAAGTACTTTCGACGTTTAAGGGCTTAACTACTGTGTTCGGGATGGGAACAGGTGGATCCCCTTAGCCATCACCACCGGATTATTCTC
>JAGAPX010000033.1 GCA_017623055.1 Phascolarctobacterium sp. | reverse complement strand
TTGATAACATTCCATTTAGTGGTAACGTGGTACACTGCATCTACAAGACGAACCTTAAACATACCGGGACCATCCTTCTTTTCTAAGAAGTTTGCAGCAAGCTCTGCGCTTTGACCCATAACCACTACACCCAAGGCAGCGGCAGCCAACATATCGTTAGTCACCGCAGCACAGCAGGCACACAAGGTACTAGTCATACAACCGCTACCAGTAATATCTTCCAAAAGCGGGTGTCCATTGTTGAGGACAATGCCTTGCTTACCATTACTAATGCTATCCACCGCACCAGTAACTGCAAAAACGCAACCAAATTTAGCAGCAGCGTCCTTGGCAAGCTTCAAACCTTCGCCTTGACTGGTAGGCTCAGTAATATTATCTACGCCGTAGCCGTTAACCTCGCCGTTGAACAGTGCGGAGCATTCGCTAAAGTTACCACGTACAATGCTAATATATCTGTTCTCTAAAAGCTTCAGAGCAAATTGCAAGCGCATGGAAGAACTCATTACGCCAACCGGGTCTAAGATTACAGGAATACCTGCTTCCTTTGCCATAATGACAGCCTTTTCCATAGCAATCATCTTATTGAAGCTAAAGGTTCCAAAATTCAAGACGAGAGCATCTGCGTTACAGGTAATTTCTTCCACTTCCTCTGGCTCATCTGCCATGACGGGAGAAGCACCTGCTGCAAGAGCAATATCAGCACAGCTTTCTGCTGTAACGTAATTAGTGATGTGATGAACGACAGGCTTCTGACGACGCAGCTTGTCAATAATTTCACCAAATTGAGCTTTTAAATCCATTATTCCAAAATGCCTGCCTTTCTATATAAATCTACAAAGTGGTGTGTGGGACCACAACCACTGCCAATTTCCAAACTATGTTTAATGGCTTCAGTAACGTAAGCCTTAGAAGCAGCAACTGCTTCTACCAAAGACAATCCCTTTGCCAAATTAGAAGCAAGTGAGCTGGACAAGGTGCAACCTGTACCGTGAGTGTTCTTGGTTTCGATACGGTCGCCTTGGAACCACACTTCCTCTTCCCCGTCAAAAAGCAAATCGTCTGCGCTGTCATCAAGATGACCACCCTTTACCAGCACAGCCTTAGCTCCCAGCGCCAAGATTTTTTCAGCCACAGGACGCATTTCTTCCTTCTTAGTTACTTTCATACCGGTAATAGCTTCTGCTTCCGGAAGATTGGGAGTAACGAGAGTTGCCAAGGGCAAGAGCTCCTTAATCAAAGTTGCACAAGCTTCGGGAGCAAGTAAAGGATAACCGCTTTTAGAAATCATAACCGGGTCCACCACGATAATGACAGGCTTGTACTTGCGTAAGCATTCTGCGATTGTTTCAATGATTTCCGGACGGGACACCATACCAATTTTTACGGCGTCAACGTGGATATCGTCAAAGACAGCCTCAATTTGCGCTTTGACAACATCGTAGTCAATATCCTGCACCATTGTTACGCCACAGGTATTTTGAGCAGTAACAGCAGTAATGACGCTCATACCAAAGGTTCCGTGAGCAGAAAAGGTTTTCAAATCTGCTTGGATACCTGCGCCGCCGCTACTATCGCTTCCGGCAATTGTAAGTAAGTTTTTCATACGTATACTCCTAAAAAACCCCGACGTTCTCACATCGGGGTTTTGTTATTAAAATTACAGTACTTCTTTAACTTTAGCTACAACGTTTTCTACAGTGAAGCCATATTTTTCCATCAGCAAGTCGCCAGGTGCGGAAGCGCCAAAGGTGGTAATGCCGATAGCATTGTTTTCGTTACCAGTGTAACGGCTCCAGCCATAAGGAACGCCAGCTTCGATAGCAACTTTGGTTACGCCTGCAGGGAGAACTGCTTCTTTATATTCTGCGCTTTGTTTTTCAAAAGCATCCCAGCTGGGCATGGATACTACGCTAACGTCGATGCCTTCTTCTGCCAATTTAGCTTGAGCTTCGAGAGCAAGGTGAACTTCGCTACCAGTACCAATGAGGATTGCTTTAGCTTCTGCTTTTGCCGGACTAAGAACGTAAGCGCCTTTGTCAGCGTTTGCGTGAACAACTTCTGCATAGCCATGGAGCACGGGCAATTTTTGACGGCTCAAGAGCAAGCAGGTAGGTTGTTTAGCATTAAGGCAAGCTTGTTGCCAAGCAACTGCAGTTTCCAGTGCGTCAGCAGGACGGATTACGCTTACGTTAGGAATGAGACGCAAGCCCATAGTGGTTTCGATAGGTTGGTGAGTAGGACCGTCTTCGCCAAGAGCAATGCTGTCGTGAGTGAGAACGTAAACTACACGTTGACCCATCAATGCGGACATACGAATTGCCGGACGGAGGAAGTCTGCGAATACCAAGAAGGTACCACCAAAAGGAATGCAACCGCCGTGAAGAGCGATACCATTCATAACTACACCCATAGCATGTTCGCGTACACCATAGTGAATGTTGCGACCAGCTCTGTCCTCTTTGGAGAAGAAGCCTTCTGCTTTGATGATGGTTTTGTTGGAAGGACCAAGGTCAGCACTACCGCCTACTAATGCAGGAACTTGTGCTGCCAATTTTTGGATGATTTCACCGGAAGCTTCGCGGGTTGCAGTTTTAGCAGTTTCCTTGAAGATAGCTTCCAGAGCTTCCAAATCGATAGCAAGTTTATTTTCAATGCGGTCATTCAATTCTTGAGCAAGTTCCGGATATGCTTCTGCGTATTTAGCAACCAAAGCGTTCCAACCTTCTTGTGCTTCTGCGCAAGCAGGAAGTTTAGCTGCAAAACGAGCTGCAACTTCTTCGGGAACGTAGAACATTTTTTCCGGATCCCAGCCAGCTTTTTCTTTGGTAGCTTTCAATGCGTCTGCACCAAGAGGTTCGCCGTGGCAGGAAGCATTGTCTTGTTTGGGACTACCATAGCCAATGTGAGTACGAACGATAATCAAGGAAGGATGAGCAGTATCTGCTTGAGCTTCTTTAATAGCAGCTTCCATAGCTTCAACATCTTCAGAATCAGCTACACGCAGTACTTGCCAGCCATAAGCTTTGAAGCGCATTTCAACATCTTCGCTGAAAGCAATATCAGTGCTACCTTCGATGGTAATTTTGTTATCGTCATATAAGTAAATGAGTTTGCCAAGACCAAGGGTACCAGCTAAGGAAGCAGCTTCACAGGAAACGCCTTCCATCAAGTCACCGTCAGAGGTGATGCCGTAGGTATAATGGTCTACAACTGCAAATTCAGGTTTGTTGTAACGAGCTGCCAGCATAGCTTCTGCCATTGCAAAGCCTACGCCCATAGCAAAGCCATGACCCAAAGGACCAGTGGACGCATCTACGCCGGGAGTGTGACCGCTTTCCGGATGACCGGGAGTTTTGCTGCCCCATTGACGGAAGTTTTTCAATTCTTCCATAGGCAGGTCATAACCTGCAACGTGGAGCATAGCGTACATCAAAGCACTACCATGGCCGGGAGAAAGAATAAAACGGTCGCGGTTAAACCAGTTCGGGTCTGCGGGATTGTAGTTCATAAAACGATCCCAGATAGTATACATCAAGGGAGCTGTACCCAAGGGGAAACCGGGATGACCGGATTTAGCCTTTTCAACTTGGTCAGCTGCCAAAAAACGCAAAGTATTTACACAAGCTTGGTCGATTGTTTGCATTGAGAAAAACCTCCAATACTGTACTTAATTCCCTAATATTATATCATTATACAAAGTTCAGTGCAAAGTTTTTACAAGGTTTTGTCATAAAAATAACAGTTACTGACAAAAAATACAGCCTACCTTCTGGCAGGCTGTATTCTAATTTTTAATTAAGCTTCTTTACGGTCAGCAATGATTTTTTCTGCCATTTTAGCGGGAACGTCTTCGTAGTGGTCAAATTTCATTTCGAAGGTGCCCAGACCTTGGGTAATAGCGCGCAGGTCAACTGCGTATTCGGAGATTTCAGCATAGGGAACTTGTGCAGTTACAACGCTCATGCCTTCTTCTACGGATTGCATACCAAGGATACGACCGCGTTTGGAGTTGAGGTCACCAATTACGTCACCCATCATGGAATCAGCGCAGGTTACTTCCAAGTTGTAGATAGGTTCGAGAAGTACGGGTTTGGACATTTCCATAGCTTTCTTGAACGCGATGTTGGAAGCAGTTTTGAATGCCATTTCAGAGGAGTCAACGGTGTGGTAAGAACCATCAATCAAAGTGATGCGCATATCAACTACAGGATAGCCAGCGAGGATACCTTTTTCCATGGATTCGCGCATACCTTTTTCAACTGCGGGGATGTATTGACGAGGAACAGCGCCGCCGAAGATTTTATCAACAAATTCGAAGCCGCCTCCGGGAGGCAACGGTTCCATAGTAATTTTAACGTGACCATATTGACCATGACCACCGGATTGTTTTTTATGTTTGCCTTCAACTTCTGCACGACCACGGATGGTTTCACGGTATTCGATGATGGGAGCTCTCAGGTCAGCTTCTACACCAAATTTACGTTGCATACGTTCCATGATAATTTCGATGTGTTGGTCGCCCATACCGGAAATCAAGGATTCTTTGGTTACAGGGTTTTTGGTAACGATGATAGTCGGATCTTCGTCCATCAAGCGGTTAAGAGCGGACATAATCTTGTCTTCGTCGCCTTTTTTCTTAGCATAGATTGCACGGGTGTACATCGGCAGCGGGAATGCGATGGGCGGGAATTCTACGTGAGCAGCATTCTTATCGCAGAGGGTATCGCCAGTGGAGGTGTATTGCAATTTAGCAACAACGCCGATATCGCCAGCTACAACTTCTTTCATGGGGATTTGTGCTTTGCCGCGCATAGTGAAGATGTTACCAATGCGTTCTTCTTCTTCACGACGAGAGTTATAAACTACGCTATCGCTCTTAATGGAGCCGGAGAATACACGGAAGAAGCTCAAACGACCTACGAACGGGTCAGAGGTGGTTTTGAATACCAATGCGGACATAGGAGCGTTGGCATCGCGTACTTCTTCTTCACCAGTTTCTTTATCCATAACGATGAAGTCGTTCAGAATTGCAGGATAGGTAAAGTCAACGATTGCGTTCATGCAACGGCCAAGACCGATATCTTTATAAGCACTGCCGCAAATCATCGGGAAGATGGTAGCTTGACGGATACCTTTAATGAGGCATTTCATAATTTCTTCGTCAGAAATTTCTTCGCCTTCCAGATAACGCATCATGCAATCATCGTCAGCTTCTACTGCAGCTTCAACCATTTTTTCACGAGCTTCTTTTGCAGCTTCCAAATATTCTTCCGGAATATCGATTTCGTCAGAGTCGTTACCGTTTGCACGATAAGCTTTCATTTTGTAAAGGTCAATCAAGCCTTCAAAGTTTTCAGCGGTACCCAAGGGCAATTGCAACGGCAATACGCATTTACCGAATTTGCCACGAAGGTTATCGAGAATGCCGTCGAAGTCAGCATTTTCGCGGTCCATTTTATTTACGAAAATAATACGGGGAAGGTTAGCTTCTTCCGCAAGTTTCCAGCATTGTTCAGTACCAACTTGTACGCCAGAAGTAGCGCAAACTACAATCAAAGCACTGTCTACTGCTCTGAAAGCGCCTTTAACTTCTGCTACGAAGTCAGCAAAGCCCGGAGTATCGATAAAGTTGATTTTGGTGTCGCGCCATTCAACCGGAGCCAAAGTAGCATTTACGGAAACTTTACGTTTAATTTCTTCCGGTTCATAGTCAGTGGTGGTAGCACCGTCTTCAACTTTGCACATTCTGGAGATAGCACCGGAACGGTACAGTAATGCTTCGGTTACAGACGTAGTTCCTGCTCCACCGTGGCCCACAATCGCCACGTTTCTGATCTTATCGCCAGTATATTCTTTCATATAAATCTTCCCCCTTACGGTTCAAAATCTGATACATAATTAATTCTACAATTCCTAATAATATCCTCTTTTTTTTGAAAAAAAGTTGTGCAAAGCGTGATTTTCTTTTCTAAAAGTAAAAGGCAGATAAGCCAAAGCCTATCTGCCAAAAATTATTTCTTAATATGACGAGAAACAAGATACAAGGGACGATGTTTAATCTCTTCAAAAATTCTACCAATGTATTCACCTAAAATACCAATGCCCACAAGCTGAACGGCACCCAAGAACAAAACACTGGCGGTGGTTGTTGCCCAGCCTGGAACTGCGTCTGGAGTAAAGAATCTTACATACAAAACATGTCCCAAAAGCACTAAGCTTACCATACCAAAGAATAAGCCGATATAAAATGCCCAACGCAAAGGCAAATTAGAAAAAGCCGTAATTCCATCCAAAGCAAAGTGCAACATCTTACGCAAATTAAATTTGGAGTGACCTGCAAAACGAGGAGGTGCAACAAATTCTACCTTGGCAACCTTAAAACCAAGAGTGCTTACCAAACCGCGGATAAAGCGAGCGCGCTCACGATATTGTTTGAAAGCATCAACAGCAATCCTATCCATCAGACGGAAATCAGAACCACCGGGAGTAATCTCAACCTTGGACATAGCATTGATTAGCTTATAGTAAGCTGAGGAAGTAAGATTTTTGAAGAAGCCAGCATCTTCAGTTGCCATACGCTTGGTAATAACAATTTCATTGCCCTCTTCCCACAAGCGAAGCAGCTGAGGAACAATTTCAGGCGGGTGCTGTAAATCACCGTCCATGGTAACGATAGCGTCACCTTCCGCATTGTCAAGACCACAAGTAATTGCCATTTGATGACCATAATTGCGAGAGAGCAGGTACGCTTCCACGTGCTTATCTTCATTAGCAAGCTCATTTAAAATTACAGCGCTATTATCAGAAGAACCATCGTTGACGAAGACGATACTGTAATCATAAGACTCCTTGCTCATAACTTCAGTAATACGTTTATGAAACTCTCTTAAATTTTCTTCTTCATTATATACAGGTACTACGATGGAGACTTTTTTCATGAACATCGCCTCGCTTTTACATTACAAAATTAAATTTATGCCTAAAAAAGCTGCTCATTACGAGCAGCCTTTATTTTCAGTTGATGAGTGTTCAATAAGCCGAGTTCTGTTCCGCAAAGCGGTGATAATCATTTATCTAGACTTACAGTTACCTGCAAGTTCAAGCGACACAACCCGGAAGGCTCAGCGGGCAACTTCATCCCTTCCCTATTTGGTCTTGCTCCGGATGGGGTTTACCTAGCCAGCCTGTTACCAGACTGCTGGTGCGCTCTTACCGCACCGTTCCACCCTTACCTGCTTACGCAGGCGGTACACATTTCTGTGGCACTTTCCCTGAGATCACTCTCGCCGGACGTTATCCGGCATCCTGCCCTATGGAGCTCGGACTTTCCTCACCTGGCTTAAGCCAGCCGCGATTATCTTTCACACTCACTCGTACTAATTTATCATAAAGCATAATGTAAGTCAATAAAACAGATAAATACTTTTTCTAAAAATTTTGACTGTCATTTTCTTCAGATGTTTTGTGGATGTCAAACCCTTTTTCAGAAAAACAAAAAAGCGGTTCATCATTCGATGAACCGCATATTTGCTGGTGCCGAAGGCCGGACTCGAACCGGCACGAGCGTAAACCCGCTTGATTTTGAGTCAAGTGCGTCTGCCAATTCCGCCACTTCGGCATTTCTCGTGGTTCCAAGTAACTCGGAACAATGATTATTATACAGACAAGGTATTAAAATGTCAACACCTTTTTTAAAAATTTTTCGAGAAAATTTTAGAGAAGTTTTTACTCCCTACTCCATATAATAACTCATGACAAGCATAGTGCAAAAACCTACAAGCAATGCGTAAGTTGCCCACTCTTCATCACCGTGGTGAGTTTCGGGAATCATCTCGTCACTAATTACGTACATCATAGTGCCACCTGCAAAAGCAAGAGCAAAAGGCAAGATAGTCGCTGAAAGAGTAACTGCGAAATAACCAAGCAAGGTTCCTAATACTTCTACCAACCCAGTTGCCATCGCACACCAAAAGGTTCTCCATTGGCTCATACCAGCTGCAAGCATAGGCGCAATGATAACCATACCTTCAGGAATATTTTGCAGGGCGATACCAACGGCGATACTCATAGCTTGCGCAACATTTTCCGTACCAAAGCCTACGCCTGCGGCAATGCCTTCCGGTAAATTATGGATACCAATTGCCATAACAAAGAGCAACACTTTGTTTATACGTTTAGTCTGTTCCGGATGCGCTTCGTGTTCAACGCCTGCTAACCTGTGTAAATGCGGGGTCACCTTATCCAAAAGGTTCAAGCAAAACGCGCCACAGAAGATGCCTGCGATAGTCATCAGCAAGCCATCCTTACCACCACCGTATTCTAATGAAGGAAGTATCAAACCAATAATTGCAGCGCACAGCATTACACCTGCCGCAAAAGAAAGAACTATGTCGCTAAATTTATGAGAAATATTTTTAAATATAAATCCTAAAAGCGCACCCACTACTGTTGCGCCACCAATTCCCAGTGCAGTTAAGAATACTAATTCCATAACATCACTCCTCTAACATAAGATAAGTTCGACTATCTATATTGTAAAATTTCCCTGTATCTTAGTCAACATAAAAAGTTTGCTCCGTTTCAAAATAACTCTCGTAATTTCAGCTACGCTTTCACCCATCAAAAAACCTTCTTAAACTTTTCAAGTAGCCGACACATAAACCTTCTTACTTAAATATATAATATAGGCAAAAGAAAAGCACACTAAAATTCAACACCAAACTTTTAAAATAAAACTCTTTCATACGAGGTGAGCACTTTGAAGAAATACGCACTCATCGCCTGTACGCTGGCAACATTTCTTTACACCAACGTTTCTAGCGCGCAAACAATAACTCTCGATAAAACCACTAAACTTGTTCCCATAGGCTGGAGCGTCGCAGAAGATATCAAGTTTCAAAAAGAGACACCCGTTGAACTTACTCCTGACGGTCAGGTTGTCAGCGGTACTCTAGATGAAGACACCTACCTGCGACCAACAGGCTGGCGCAATATGATTAACGACTTTTATTATTCAGCAGCAAGCCCTGCCATGTATCCGCCCTTCTTTTGGGAACCATTTGATGATGATTGGGGTCCTGGTCCCATGCCGGCAATGCTTGTTCCAACTTACAAGCACGCTCGCTACAAAGGAGGCACCCCTATTACCTTCGCCTCTGATGGCACGGTAATTAGTGGCACGCTGGATGAGGACATTACCCTGAGCCTTCAAAAAGGCAAATACGGATTTGTAAATTTTAAAGGAGATAACCTTATCACCTTCTACCCCACTGGCGCAATTCAAACTGCTACTTTAGCAGACGATACCCGCCTGCGCCCCGTAGGCTGGCAAAACAACACTCTTGATACCAGCGCAGGCTTCGTAGAATTTAAAGGAGGCACGCAAATCTCCTTTACCCAAGATGGTTACGTAACCAGTGGTACCTTAAACGAAAACACCTTATGGTTCAACACAAACGGTAGCAGTGCGACCCTGCCTCCTAAAACCGTAGTAAACTTTACCCCTGCAGGCATCGAAGTTGCTGATTGACTTGGAGCACCAATTAGCAGCTTTTATGATAAATATTTAGGACATTCACTACAATCCCCCTTAAATTTTATATCTAAGTAAATAGCAAGAAAGGCGCAGACCATTTGGTCTGCGCCGATTTTGTTTGTATAAGGTTGTGTAGTTTAGAATTTATATTCCGCACCGATGATGAAGCGTCTAGATTGTGCAGGACTAGTATAAGAGCCGTTGATAGAACCAACATAATCTGTATATGCTTCATTGAAAAGATTGTAAGCTTTAGCATAGATGCTCAAATCGTCACTTGCCTTATAAGTAATAGCCATGTCAACAGTAACGAAATTATTATCCAAATATCTTGATTGCGGTAAATCTACCATATAATAATAATTTTGACTTGTTTCACAACCACTGCTAGAACGCAGCCATACATTACTGTCCCATTTACCATCTTTATAATTTACACCAAGACGATAAACATTCGGGTAATAGTTTCTATCTCTTTCATAACCATCACTCTTATAATTTTGTACACGAAGATATGTATAACTTGCATTTACTGAAACGTTATCGTTGATTTTATGATTGAAAGAAACTTCCATACCTCGTTTTTTCTGTTGCTCCATATTTTCAACATAACGATCCATTCCTACATAATTCCAGTTGATTGCATCTTCTAAATCACTCTCAAAATAATTAATAGCAAAATCAGTTCTATCATTAATTTTAGTCGCGTATCCAGCTGTCCAGGTATCGCCAGTTTCAGGTTTCAAATTTGGATTACCATAAGCTTTTCCACCGCCAGCCATACCACCAAAATAAAACAAGTCATCAGTAGTCGGAGCACGGAAAACTTCACTCCAGTTAAAATAAATATGGCTATTTTCATCCAACTTTTTATTTAAACCAGCACTCATTGTTGTATCATCACCTGCATGGCTATGGTCATCATAACGAATGCCAGAATTCAAAGTCCAAGTAGGCGCAAACTCCCAAGTATCACTGACAAAAATAGCTGTATTATCAATTCCTGCATTATAGTTGTTATCGCCTTTAGCTGTTACATCAGATTCTCTCCAAGTAGCACCAACAACGATTTTATTATTGTCGGAAGTTGTAAAAGCTTGTTGAACGTCTATACCATTTACTTTTTCTTTCATAGAACCAAAAGATGCAGCTTCTATACGATCAGATTGCGGTAACCACCAAGCGTAAACATAATTCTCTTTAGAAGTATTGTTATATTCTAATTCATTGTGATACACTTGCAAATACCCTTGGTCATTACCATTAATTATCCAATCATATTTTGCATAAATATTTTGAGTTTCCTTATCTTGTCTATAAATTCCATAGTCTATTTCAATATTAGTAGGAAACCATGGAAGTGTCGGACTCATACCTTCATATTTACTGTAATCAAAACCTACGGATAAGTTAGTTGTATCAGTAATCTCTTGATTCAAATTGATAGAGAACTTTTTGTTTTCAAAATCAGTGGGGCCTTCCCATCTCTTGGTTGTATCAGTTTTATGATCTCTATATTTGTAATAATCTTGTTTGTATTCACTTGCAGATACAGTTACGCCAGTTTTACCTTGTTTAGCAGAATACATGATTTTTTTATCTTCTGCGCCAAAGGAACCAAAGCCTAAAGAAATTTTGCCATTGGTCATATCCGCTTTCTTAGTAATAATGTTAATTACACCGCCTACAGCTTCAGAACCGTAAAGTGCACCGCCTGCACCTTTCAAAACTTCCACTCGTTCAATCATACTGGTATCAGGCAATTGGTTCATATCCACACTACCTCTACCACCAGCATTGGAACCCATATCAGTACCAACTCTGCGACCATCAACCAAGATAAGTACGCGGTCATCACCATTTAGTTTAATCATTTTTTCTTTAGTGCCAAGACCAGTATCTAAAACAGTTACACCATCAACATCTTTGAGCACTTCGCCCATATCTTGATATTTTCTTTCTTCAATTTGTTCTGCTCCAACAACAGAAATATTTGCAGGAGTATCAACCAAACGAGTTTCAGTTCTTGCTGCCGTTACAACGAACTCGTCCATTTCAAAGGTTTGCATTTCTTCCGCACTTGCTACGTTCAGAACGGAAAGGCTACCGCAAATAAGCGCTGCCATCAACATGCCTTTAGACATTTTCTTTTGCATCATAACACCTCATTTTATAAAAAGTTTATTAGAGAATTTTTCTAAGAGTTTTCTTATTAGTAACTATTATACACTTTTGTAACAAGCAATCACAATGCTAACTAATACTTTGTCCTGATTATAGAATACTTAATTTAAAAGCCTAAAGACAAAAATAACGACCTCTCCATTTTTGGAAAGGTCGTTAAAATTTTATCTACGTAATTTAAATTTAATAGGCATTGTTATGTAACAATCTATCTTTTGTTTTAGCTTGTTACGAGCAGGACTAAAGCGCCATTTATAAACTGCTTCTAAAGCGTTAGCATCCATTTCCGGATGACCGGAAGATTCCACAATGCTTGCTTCCGTCACCTTGCCCTCATGGGTAATGAGCATTTTAATTTTTACCAAACCCTCAATGGAGGCGTTACGTGCAGAAGCAGGATATTTCGGCTCTATAGTGCGAACAGGACGCGGCGGAGTTACTGGAACGCCTTGTCCATCACCAATACCATCACCCTTACCTACAGGTTTCTTATCGCCTTTTTTAGGTGTAGCCTTCTTCTCTTTCTTCTCAGCTACAGGCTTTTTAGGTTCTTCTTTAGGCTTCTCTTTGCTTTCGACAATTTGGTCCTCTTCCTCAATAACAGGCTCTGCTTCTTCCACAATTTCTTCCTGCGGTTCTTCAGGAGCACCACCGCCTGCCACTAAGGAAACCTCTAAGATTTCCGGAGGACGGTTGCTATTAAAGGAAAAACCAAATACACCTAACAAAAGTGCAAAAATAACATGAGCAACAATTGCAACAGCAAAGCCTTTGCCTAGTCTATTGCGTTCGTCTTTCATTTTTTACCACCTATGTCAGTTGCCAAACCAAAACGAGTCACGCCTGCACCCTTCAGTTTATCCATCAGCTCGATAACAAGCTTGTAGTTTGCCTCGCCATCAGCACGGATAATTACGCTGAAAGAAGAATCACGCTTGCTTTCCATAGCAGCGTTGGATACCAAAAGGTCAACGTCAATTTGGTCCTCGTCTAAATAAACGGTACCATCTTTCTTGATGGTAACAGAGAAGTTACTTTTGCTTACAGTTTCAGAATTTTGTGCTACCGGCAAGCGAATAGGAATGGTTTTAATCTCGCTCATATACATTGTACTTACAATGAAGAATACCAGCAGCAAGAAAATCATGTCAATCATAGGACTGAGCATAATCTCAGGCGGAGTTATTACTCTCTTACGTCTTCTACTACGCATTTATCGCACCGCCTCTCAACAGCATTTACGATTGTCGTTTCTTGCTTGAATTATATCAGAT
>JAGAPX010000032.1 GCA_017623055.1 Phascolarctobacterium sp. | reverse complement strand
GGGATACAAATGGAAATTATGTAGCCACAACGTCTGCCCAAAGTAAAAAGGCTGATGGCAAGGACGATGAAGATTGCCTCATAAAGGCTTTCTGTAAATTCGTCAATGGATTTTTTAACAACCTCAGGTTGGTTGGCAACTTGTCCAAGCTCCAAGCCTAAGGGTAAATTCTTTTTAATCTTTTCGATTTCAAGTGCTAGGTTCTCGCCTAAACGAATGTTATTGCCACCATCTGCCATAGACAGGGCAATGCCAACAGCAGGCTCGCCATTGAAATACATTTTATATTCAGGCGGGTCAGCGTAGCCGCGAGTTACTTCTGCTATATCTCCTAAACGGAAAACCTTGCCATTGCCATTAATGGGAATGGAGCGAATGTTCTCGATGCTATCGGGGGAGCCTGTTATACGCAGGTGAGCGTTGTTGGTTTCAGTCTCCAGCATACCTGAAGGGCTAACTGCTGTTTGTGCCTTAATCATGCTGGCAAGACTGTTAATGTCTAAACCAAGTTGGGCAAGCTTATCCGTATCCATCTGTACGAAGATTTTTTCCGGTTGTTCACCAACCAGTTCAACCTTTTTTACATCGGGAATAGAGTAGAAGCGGAGCTTAATCTTTTCTGCAATTTGGCGCTTTTCTTCGTAGGAGAAGCTTTCGCCTGTCAGTGCGTAAATATTGCCGTAAACATCGTCGAAGCGGTCATTGTAGAAAGGTCCCACTACGCCCTCAGGTAAATCGCCTTTAATATCGTTCACAAGGTTACGCAATTCCAGCCAGTGCTGGCGTACCTTGTCACTTTTAACTTCATCTTTAAGGTAGGCGGTGATAACGGCAACGCCGGGACGGGAGTAGCTGGTAATTTTATCAAGGTTGGGCAGGGTCTGCACTTGCTTTTCGATTTCGTCAGTCAGGTGCATTTCTACCTGTTTGGCGCTGGCACCTGGCCACGCTGCCGAAATTACCATTTGCTTAACGGTGAAGCTGGGGTCTTCGCTACGACCAAGGTTGCGGAAGGAGAAGATACCCATTACAAGGACGAGAACTGCAAAGAAATAGACAAGCTGTTTATGTTTAATGGACCATTCAGCCCAGTTGCTATTCCTCATTTGGAATCACCGCTTTCCATTAAGCGCACGGATTGGTCAGGAACAAGCTTGTTAATGCCAGCGGTGACAACCACGTCGCCAGTCTTTAGTCCACTAGCAACGATTACGTTATTATCACTGTAGCCTGCAATGGAAATGTCAGCTAAATTTGCCTTGTTATCTTTAACTAGCCAAACTTTGGCTTGCTTATCGGTTTGGTAGATAGCGGTGGCAGGGAGCAGGAAGTGCTCTGCCTTGCCATTGTTAAAAGTAACTTTGGCTGTCATGCCAAGCTTTGCTTCCGCAGGCATATCCTTAATGGCAACGCGTACGCGATAAGTTTTCGTAAGTGCATCTGCCATGGGAGCAATCTCACTAATGGTTCCTGTTGCTTGTGCACCAGGAAGAGCCCAAAAATTAACAAAAGCCATCTGCCCTAACTCAAGAGCTGATAGCTTACTTTCGGGCACATTAATTTGTACCTCACGTTCGCCATTCTGCACAACGGTCACAAGGGGATTGCCTGCTGCTGTCACTTGTCCGATTTCTCCGATGATATTGGCAACAACACCGTTGGCATCACTGCGCAGTTTGGTATATTCTGTTTTGTTAAGGTCTACGGTAGCTTGAGCCTGTGCTTGTCGCAAGGTGGCGTTGGCTGCATCAAGCTGAGTTTGGTATTGGTCGTAAACTGCTTGGCTTACGGCTCCACCTTTGTACAGCTTGGTAAAGCGTTCTGCGTTATCTGCTGCAAGCTTTTGGTTGGCAATGGCGCTGGCAAGTTGTGCTTGGCTAGCTGCTAAGGCTTGGTCAATATCCTTGGGGTCAATTGTCATGAGGACTTGTCCTGCAGTAACCTTATCTCCGATATTGACATAGCGATTGTTTATCTTACCGGCAACTTGGAAGGCAAGGTTGCTTTCGTAGCGACCACGCACTTCACCGGGATAAACGTCTGTGGTAATGGTGCTCATTTCACCAACGGTAATGGTACGCACCAAGGGAATAACCTTGGCGGGCTGAGGCTTGGTAGCGATAACATTGTAAAGCTGCCAGCCTGCAGCAAGAATCAAAGCCGAAGCGGAAAGGGCAACCACCTTTTTTTGAGGCATGTTTTCAAAAAAAGTCTTGAAGGTCATAATACCCCTCCTAACTCTCTTTATTATTTACTTAAAGAGGCAAGATATGTATTCAAAACTTGGGTCAGGTAAACTCCTTCTTCACCGGGAGCATAGTTGCCAAGTTCTTGGATTTGATTTTGGGTAAGGAAGTAGAAAATGATAGTACTTTCGAGAGTAAATGCTACGTGGGTAGGTTTAATCTCGGTGTGGAGTTCTCCACAAGCAATGGCATCAGTAACCAGCTCGGTCATAAATTGATGCAAAATGTATAATTTATTCTTAACGAATTTTTCAAAGAGCGGTTGGGGAGAAAGCAGTTCGCGACAAATCAAAGGAATGCTTTCAGGATTGGTTTCTTGGATTTTGGACAAAGCATCCACGTAATGGCGCAGCTTGGACAAGGGGGGCATATCCATTTGACGGATTTCGTCAATGAGTTTAAAGAAGACTACAGCTTGGGCGTTAAGTACTTCTTGATATAAATTCTTTTTGCCGCCAAAGTAATAAGAAATAAGCGCGCTATTGCAGCCGCTAGCAGAAGCAATTTGTTTAATGGAAACTGCGTTAAAATTATTCATGGCAAAAAGTTCAGTTGCCGCTTGTAAAATTTTTTCTGCGCTAGTAGCAATGTTTTCGGAACCAATCATCATAAAAAATACCTCACTTGAGTCTAAGTTACTTCATTAAATATATACTTACCTAATTATATACTAAAACCCACTAATATAGCAAATCTGAAGTAGCATAAGTATGTAAAATTAGTGTATTGTTACAGAAAAACTTTAGGATTTTTGTTATAATGGAGTCAACTAATTAAAGTGAGGTCATAAAATGGACATACAAATAATTTTATTGGTTGCCTTGGGAGTTATACTCTTAGTACTTTTGGCACTGCTGGTAATAGTAATTAAGCGTGGACGTGACAAAGAAGCAGATAAGCTTGAGCAACGTTTGGAATATTTGGAGCGTAGTTTAAATGAAGCTTTGCGAGATTTACGAGGCGAGCAAAATAATTTGGCAAGGGCTGCTAGAATGGAAAGCCAAGCCAATAACGACAGGCTTAGCGAACAGATTGACAAGCGGGTGGCACGCCTTGCTGATTTGACGGATAAGAACCTTGAGCGTATCCGCACCGCCGTTGATGACAAGCTCAATGAAAATTTGGAGCAACGCTTTACCATCGTAAGCAAGCGTTTAGAAGATTTGCACCGCAATCTTGGGGAGATGCAGAATCTTGCTGGTGGCGTGGACGAGTTAAAACGCATACTCACAAATGTTAAGACCCGTGGTATTTGGGGAGAGATGCAGCTTGCCAAATTGCTATATGACGTTTTGCCCAAGACAAGAGTAGCTGAGAACGTAGAAGTTGTGCCTCATAGTGGAGAAAGGGTTGAGTTCGCCTTGCGTTTGTCGGGAAGTGATGCTCTCCACGAAATTCTTTTACCCATTGATGCCAAGTTTCCGCAAGAG
>JAGAPX010000031.1 GCA_017623055.1 Phascolarctobacterium sp. | reverse complement strand
AGTGATGGCGTTACGTCCACCTTCTTTGACTACCGCCATCTTCTTGCGGTCGTCCTTGTCGCGGGAGATTTGCGTTTCAATCACACCGCTATCTGTTTTAATATTGCCACGCACAACGGCAAGGTAGGTGCGTTGGGCGGTTTTACTTTGAATTTGCTCTGACAGGGAAACGTGAGCAGCATCGTTTTTAGCGCAAATCATAATACCGGAAGTGTCCTTGTCCAAGCGATGCACAATGCCCGGACGGATAACACCGTTGATTCCGGAAAGATTCTTGCAGTGGTAAAGCAAAGCATTTACCAAAGTGCCACTGTAATTTCCTGCGGCAGGGTGAACTACCATACCACGCGCCTTGTTGACAACAACTACGTCTTCATCTTCGTAAATGATGTCCAAGGGAATGTTCTCCGGTTGCACATCCAATGGCTGGGGCTCAGGCAGAGTTACGATAATTTCATCACCCAGCTTCACCTTGTAGTTGGATTTAATCACCTTGGTACCTTTCACTGCTCTGCCTTCATCTAAAAGCTTTTGCATATTAGAGCGGGTCAACTCCAGCATTGCGGCAAGCACTACGTCGGCACGTTGTCCTGCTTCGTTTTCAGTTATAGTTAAGATTTCTCTTTCGTCAGAAATTCCGTTTCCAATACTTTCCATAAAATCATTGCCACTCCTACACAAATTGCTATATCTGCCACGTTAAACACGGGCCAAATTCTAAAATCAAAGAAGTCTATTACAAGACCGTTTCTTGCACGGTCAATGAGGTTACCAATGGCGCCCCCTCCAAAAAGTGCTGCACCATATTGCATCATCCAACCGCCTTCGTTAATTTCATCCTTCATATACCAAATGCCACCTAATACTCCCACGGCAATCACTACGAAAAACCAGCGACTACCTTCCAGCATGCCAAAGGCTGCTCCGGGATTAAGAATGTAGGTCCAATGAAAAATGTTTTCTATAACAGGCACGCTCTCGCCTAAATAAAAATTTTCTACCACATAATACTTCGTCAGCTGGTCAAAAATAACAACTAACAAAGCAACACTCACAAAATTCATATACTACCCCTATTTTAAATACTTTTCTAGAGTACATTATAACACATCTTCTATCAATATACATAATAAAAAAGTCCTCCACTTCTTCCGAAGTGAAGGACTTATTAGCAGTTAACAATAAACTTTCAAGAAGTGCTGGATAACGCGAAGGAACAAGATTGTGCAGCGAAGGCGTACTTGACGTACGTCGAGCAAGCAATCGCAGTTCCGACAAAGTTAGGCGGCGCTTATTGGAAGTTTAGTATAAGATTTTGTTTGCGATAACCAGGCGTTGAATTTGGTTAGTGCCTTCGTAAATTTGCATGATTTTTGCGTCACGCATCATTTTTTCTACAGGATATTCGCGGGAATAGCCGTAACCACCCATTACTTGAACAGCGTCGGTGGTAACTTGCATTGCTACGTCAGCAGCATAGCATTTTGCCATAGCAGCTTCTTTGGAGAATTCCATACCTTGGTCGCGCATCCAGCAGCATTTTTGAACCAAAAGACGTGCGGTTTCAACTTTCATTGCCATGTCAGCGATCATGCCTTGTACCAATTGGAAGGAAGCGATGGGTTGACCAAATTGACGGCGTTCTTTTGCGTATTTAACTGCGCAATCCAGAGCAGCTTGTGCGATACCTACGGATACAGCGCCAACGAAAGGACGAGCACTGTCCAAAGTGTTCATTGCAATACGGAAACCTTCGCCTTCGCGACCTACGCGGTTAGCTTCGGGAACAACAACGTCTTGCAGGATAACTTCGCAGGTGTTGGAAGGACGGATACCCATTTTGTCTTCTTTTTTACCAATGGAGAGACCCGGGGTGTCTTTAGGAACGATGAAGCAGGTCAAACCACGGATACCACCGGTTTTACGGGTGTTAGCAAATACCAAGAAAATATCTGCGATACCAGCGTTGGTGATAAAAATTTTGGAACCATTCAAAGTGTAGGTACCATCTTCTTTATTTTTTACAGCGCGGGTGGATACGCCACCAGCGTCAGAGCCTGCACCGGGTTCGGTCAAAGCAAAAGCAGCCAAGCCGCCGTTGTTGAGAACGTCGCAGTACATTTGTTTTTGTTCTTCAGTACCAGCAATAAGTACAGGTAAAGTTGCCAAAGCATTAGCAGCCAAAGAGGTTGCTACACCTGCACAGCCTTTGCCCAATTCTTCGTAGATGGTTGCGATGGAAATGCTATCCAAGCCAGGACCATCAAATTCTTCGGGAACAATCAAATTCAAAAGTCCCATTTCGTCTGCGCGTTCAATCAAGCCTTCGCGCATGTGATTTTGTTCATCCATTTCATGAACATAAGGGGTAACTTCTTTTTCTACAAACTCCCTTACCATCTCTTGCAACTCAAGTTGCTCTTCGTTCAGTTCAAAATTCATATTTTCCTCCTAAATTTTTTGCGGTCTTCCGCTGCTTTATATAGTCAAGGATTTACCATTTTTCAGGTATTTCCTTAAATCTCCCTACAATAAACATGGTGGTTAAAATAGTTGCCATCAAGGTGTGGTGTTCTTCGTCGTACATCTCTGCCTCAATAACCATAGTTGTACGTCCATGATGACGAATGGTGCTCTTAACGTAAATTCTTTCTTCACTATGAACGTTCTTAATGAAGTTCATACTGAAGTTTAAGGTTGCAACTGCCGCGCCAACACTGGCACCGGTTACCCCAAGCACAGAATCTGCCAACGCAGTAAGTACACCACCATGACAAATTCCACGGTGATTAAAATGCTTTGACGGATCAAGCTTGATGCTTACAACGGCGCTACCACAGGTAATCTCGCCGATTTCCACGCCAAACTGATTCATAAAGCAATTATTTTTGTACATTTCTCGGATATACGCCGGAACGTCTTTAACTTGCTCCACCATATCATTCGCCTTCTTTATGCAAGCACACGATAGTATGCTCATTTTATACTCGTTATTTTAACACAAAAAGGACTTCAACACAAGTTGAAGTCCTTTTCTATTGATTTTATTAAGTGCTTATGTCGTGATTAATCGATGATATTTTGCTTGTATTGGTTATAAAGTTTCTTCAGTTTCAACATAATCTCTGCCATCTCAACTTGTTTTTCAGAAGCGGTATCGTAGTCCCCTTCTGCGATTGCCTTGCGGATGCAGGTAAAGATGCTAGCAGTATCAAAGGAGTCTTTCGCAAGTTTGGTGCGCAGGTTTTGAATTTTATTCCACAGCGCCAAGTCAAGGTCAGTACTGAAATCTTGGCTGTGCAAACGTTTGCAATCAATAACCACTTGGTAATTTTCGGGAATGATGCGGGTCAGAAGCTCGGTTTGCCAACGGATGAGAGCACCTTGCTTAAAGGATTCAGCGTATTCTTTTTTCAAGATGCCGCTGCCGGTAAGCACTGCCAATTTTTCAGGATAAGCTTCAAAAGCGCACATGTTTTCCCAAACGGTAGCAGGCGGTTTGCCAAAAAGGTGGTCGCGTTCTTCCGCAGTGAAGTCTTCAAAAACGTCTTCTTCTGTACGGTATTGACGGTCTTTTTCCAGATAGAAGCCTTCCACGCCAGCTTCTTTGGAAATTTCTGCTTCCAAAGCTTTCAAATCTTTACCGGAGGTTACGCAAGCCTTGATGCCGTCCAGCATTGCCAAGTAGAATGCAGCGATGGCAATGTAGGTATTGGTGTACGGATTGGGAGAACGCATTTCAATACGGGTAGCCTTGTCATTATCAAGGTCACGAATCAACCCTGCAAGAATAGTTCTGTTACGGGACGGGTTATCGGGGCTCATACCCAAGGAGGTTACAACGCAGATAGGAGCTTCAAAGCCCGGTTTCAGACGATTGAAGGAGTCAATGGTGCAGGAAATGAAGGGGTTGATTACTTCGTAGTTTTTCAAGAGACCCATCATACTGCCGTAGCCAATGGCAGAAAGGAAATCCTCATGCATATCTTTGGGAGAGAACAAGTTAATTATCTTACCGTTCTTCATTTTAGCAGCAATGCCTACGTGAACGTGCTCGCCATTACCAGCTACACCGGGAATGGGTTTAGCTTGGAAGGAAACTTCCAGACCGTTCATGCGGAACACTTCTTTAACAATAATGCGCGCCAAAAGTTCGTTATCCGCAGTTTGTACGCCAACATTAAACTTCCAGTCCACTTCCAGTTGTTCCATAACGTGGGTCATATGACCGCTACCGTCGATTTGTCCTTTAACACCGCCACATTCCTTGTGACCCATTTCCGGTTCCAAGCCGTAGAGCTCTAAGGTTTGGATGGTTTGTTCCAAAGCAGTACGTACATTGCCACGAGTACGTTGCCAATATTGCTCTTGCATAATTTGGGAAGAGTGCAATGCTTCAACAGGAGCATCTTCCGCAGGAGATTTTACCCAAAATTCCAGTTCAGTTGCGCAGGTGAAGATAATCTTTTCAATATCAGCAAGGTTTACGTGCTCCAAGCCTGCGATTACAGGATACTCCTTGAACATGGCAAGCAGTTCTTTTTCTACGTGGTCAAGGGTGTCCTTCAAAATAGAACGGGAGCAAACGTGGTTGTCGTTATGAATAAGGTAGCAGGGAATACGCAGGGTACCAACCATTTTACCGCTTTCTGCGTCAAAATGCTCGTAGTTGTAGTCCACATACCAGTTTACAGATTTATCTACGGTCAAATCTACACGAGCGTTGTTCAAGGTAGCAATACCCGGCAAAACTACGGAAGAACCGTCAGTTTGGGCAGCACTGCCTTCCAAAAAGTCAGCAGTATCTTCCAAGAAAATTTTCATGGGAATTTTTTCGTCAGTATCATTACCGGCAAAATCCACACCCATTAAGGAAACAAATTGTACCTCCGGGTGCATTGCCAAAATAGTATGCAAATCTTGTTCATTTTGTTGTTCAGGCTTAATATAATACAGTAAATCCTTTTTGTTCATAGTAGTAGCGCAGAAAAATCTGCTCTCCTTTCATTAACTAACATCACATAAAACAAAAAGACTTTCCCAAATGGGGGCACTTACCCCTTATTGAAAAAGTCTCCATTGACAGGGTTATTATACAAGCTTTTTAAAGCTTTGTCCAGCATTTTTATAGGAAGTCTTTTGTTGTCAAAAGCTTAACCAAAATTTCTTCTAAGCGCTCATACTGCCTGCCACCTTGGCGAATGGCAATGTTCATCTGCGCTAGCTCATCAAGAGCAACACGTAGGCTCATCAAAGAAAATTTGCGGCACGCTTGAAAGTTCTTCTTCACCACGTAAGGATTGATACCACTTTCCGCAATGATTCTGGATTCTCCATAACCCTCGCTTGCCATCTCTTTAATCTTGAGCAAGGTACGAATATTGTTCATAACCATACCGCAAACAGGCATAATATTTTCCCCACGCTTACGCTTATCTGCCAGAAGTTCTAAAACTTGGAGCATATTACGTGCGGTTATGGCATTATTCAGCGCAAAATTGCCAACCTCCGGCAAAGCGGCAAAGGTTTCTTCAACGTCCTGCCTAGTCCAATGCTTGCGCTCACCTGCGTAAATGGCAAGCTTTTCTATTTCCTGCCTTAAAAGCTGCAGAGGCACGCTATCCACAGCAGCAAGGTATTCCATAATTACGGCAATGGCTTCGCCCTCAAAGGAACCACCCAATTCTTGGGCTTGCTCCTTTAACCAAGGCACAAGGTCTTTGGGTTTAATGCTTTCACATTCGCACACTGCTGCCTTAATCGCCAAGTTTTTGTATAATCTGGTAGTTTTCTTCAGCTCCGTCGCACTTAAAATTACAGTACAGTATTCCGGAATATCAGAAAGTATTGTCAAAAGCTTTTCCATCTGCTGCTTTTTGGCATTGCTATCCTGCTTACCGCCCCACAGCTTATCGTCACGTAAAATTACCAAGGACTTGCCACAGAAAAAGGGATAGCTGTTAATCACGCCCTCAAACTCATTCAGATTAGTGTCTTTATCAAAAACCTTGATTTCCCTATCAGCAACATCCACTCCTACGAAAACGTATTCCGGAATCGCCGCCAGCAGTTGGCTACGGTAGTAGGCTTCATTACCCATAAGCATAAATAGATTGGGTAAAGGTTCTGCGCTATGAAGTTTTTTAAGTAAATCGTTTGGTTTTAAAAGCATACACGCACCTAAAAATTCTTCTGATTATATACATAACTATAACATTTTATACCAGCATCGTCAAAAACAACCTTTATCGCCCCAAGTTCATCCGTCCGTAGCACCTTGCTTCCTACACTCGCCAAACGTGCAAGAGTTTCCTGATGAGGATGCCCGTAGCCATTCCCCGCCCCAACGGAGATTACTGCTACCTTCGGACGCACCTGTTGTAAAAATCTTGCGCTACTACTACGCCTCGACCCATGATGAGCAACCTTAAGTACATCGTAACGCCCTAAGTTTTTCAGCAAGCGTTCCCTCGAAGCATCAACATCACCTGTAAAAAGCATGCTGTGCTCCCCATATTTAATGGAAGCTATGGTACTCGCCTCATTGCCATCTGGAGCATAAATATTTTCAAAACGAGGCACGTCTACAATTTCTAAGATAGCTCCGTCAAAATTGTACTGCCTGCCCACGCTCGCATGCTCCACCAAACTTGAACGTACATTACGCAACAAGGTTGCCTCCGCTTCGCTCAAAGTATTCGTTGCCGGCAAAATTATCCGTTCAATCTTCATATTGCGTGCTAAAGCTCCTGCTCCGCCTGCATGGTCGTAGTCACCGTGACTTAAAAGCAACGCATCTACCTTGCTAACCCCAAGGTTACGCAAAAAAGGTACAAGTACACGACTACCAGTATCAAAATTTTTAAGACCTCCTGCATCAACGACGATAATCTTGCGTGAAGGAGTGCGTACCACAGCACAATCCCCCTGCTCCACATCTAAGAAATAAGCGGTAAAAGGAACGGGAGCAAAGCTTTTCCAAAGGAGCGTTCCCAAAAGCACCACACTCGTTAAAACAAGCATCACCCTACGCTCGCGGTTTCGTAAAAATTGCAGGCAAGGTACATCCGCCCAAAGGAGCAAACAAAAATAATAAACCACTGTGCACCACAAGGGTAAGCTTCCCACAACCACCGTGCTAAAAGGAAGGCTTGCCAAAAATTTTGCCTGCACCAAGACTTGCTCCACAAGCCAAGCAGAAAAGCCAATTAAGTAATCACCACAAAGGAGTACAAAACCTAATCTTGATTCTAAAAACGGTAACAATATTAGTGACTGTAAAGCTAATCCTAAAATCGTCAATAGAGTTGCCAATTCCAAAACAAGTACCAATAAAATATTGCTTACCAGCGAAATCAAAGTCAGCTGATGAAAATAGCCAACTAATAATGGCAGTACTGCAAGCTGTGCCGCAGTTGTCAACGCCATAGCCTCACCTAAAATTACAGGCAAATAATTGCAAAAATAATTTTTTAGCTTAGGGTAAAGCCAAATTAATCCTGCCACCGCCCCGAAGGAAAGCTGAAAACCCACATCAAGAAGCCACGCAGGATTAAAGCACAAAAGCACCATGGCAGTTAAGCAAAGTAAATTGCCACGGGCTCCACCGCTCCCACCAAAAAGCAGCACGCCACTCATACACAACCCACGCATTATGGGAGGCTTCATCCCACACAAAACTGCGTAAGCACACAGCAGTGCGACCACGCAAAGCTTGCGTGCCTTCGTTGGCAAAGGGCGTAACAGCAAAAGTAAGAAGCCTGTCAGTAAGGCAAAGTGCGTCCCTGAAACGGAAAGTAAGTGGGCAAGTCCATTGGCAGCGAAAGTATCACGTACTTCATCACTCAAACCTACGCTCCCACCAAGGAGCATACCACACAGTAAAGCACCACGCTCATCAGGAACAATGCTTGTTATTTTTTCACGCAGCTTTATGTTTAAAACTGCAAGCCTGTCTAGCAAACTACCATCCTCACTAACTACTTCCACCCTCGCTTTACGCAATCGCCCTCCCAAATTTTGCAGATAGTTCCAACCCTCGCCATCAAATCCACCAGGGTTACGCAATATGTTCAAGGGGAGCAGTTCACCTTGGCACCACACCTTCCCCATTTGAGGAAGCAATTTTTCCTTAGTGAACACCCTTAAGTTTTGCTGGTAAGCTGTATTTTCCAGTTGTTCACACCTTAATATAAAAGACGTTCCATAGGGGTAACGCTTCACGCTTTCGGGAACAATGCTTCCGTAAGCAAGCATCTCTTTTCCAAAATAAGGTTGTAGCTGCTCTGATGGGTTAGGGTGCGCATTGCTCCCTGCCCACATTCCTAAAAGCAGAAAGGCAACACACAAACCTTGCTTCCAAAATTTACGGAAGACTCTCAACTTTAAGGCAAGTAAAGTTAAAAAGCTTAGTCCTAAAAATAAGAACCTATAATCTCTAACGTTCCACCATTCTAAAGTATAGTAACACCCTAAAAGAAACAGTACCGCTCCAACATAAACATAATTCATTTTCTCAGCGTTCATTCTACGGTAATCCTTTCCCTCAACTTGGCAAACTTTTTCTTACCAATACCTTTCACAAGCATAATGTCTTCCGGTTTGGTAAAAGGTTGCGTGCTTCTAAACTCCACAATTCTTTTGGCAATGGCAGGCCCCACTCCGGGCAAGGTGTCCAATTCTTCAATCGTTGCAGTGTTGATGTTAACGGGTGTCGAAAATTGCTTGTTATCTTTCATTTTATGTTGTTCTTCTAAAAATTTTAGGTTACTTGTAAATTTGGATTGTTCCGCTGAAAATTGCAGGTTACTTTTCGTTTTTGATTGCTGCTCTGCAAATTGGGGAGCTTGTATGTGAATCGGCTCGTCTTGAGCTTCGAAGTACTCCACCCCTACGCTAGTAAGCAAGCAACCAAATAGCAAAGCACATAGTAAAAATAATTTTTGTTTGTAGTTATCCATACACTTATCACGCTTTCTAAAAAAAGAGAGCTGTATAGAAAGTTATTCCATACAGCTCGAATAATTCAGTACCAAATTGTACTGCCATATTTAATTTTAAAAGGTTTTATTTTGCTACGATGTTAACCAAACGACCAGGAACGCAAATTACTTTGCGAACGGTAGCGCCACCAATATGGCTTTGTACGTTAGCATCAGCCAAAGCGATTTTTTCCAGTTCAGCAGCAGTTGCTTCAGCAGGAACTACCAAACGACCACGAACTTTGCCATTTACTTGGAGAACGATTTCCACGTTATCTACTTTCAAAGCAGCTTCGTCGTATTCAGGCCATTGTTCTGCGTGTACGCTCGCAGCTGCACCAAATGCATCTTTCCACAGTTCTTCGGTCATGTGCGGAACGAAGGGTGCAAGCATACGAACCAGTGCGGAGGTTGCTTCGTAAACCAAACCTGCATTGATTTCTTGTGCGTTTTCTTTGTAAGCATACAATGCGTTTACCAATTCCATCAAGGAAGAGATAGCAGTATTGAAGTTGAAACGGGTTTCAATGTCGCTGGTAACTTTCTTAATGGTGTTGTGCAAGATGCGACGCAATTCTTTATCAGCTTCGTTAAGAGCAGTTACGTCATATTCGGTAACTTTTTGCTCGATTTGAGGCAGATAAGTGTAGATGATGCGCCATACGCGGTTCAAGAAGCGGAAGGAACCTTCAACGCCTTGGTCGCTCCAATCAAGTTCTCTTTCAGGCGGAGCAGCGAAGAGAATGAAGAGACGAGCGGTGTCTGCACCGTATTTTTCCAAAATTTCTTCCGGAGAAACTACGTTGCCCAAAGATTTACTCATTTTAGCACCGTCTTTAATAACCATGCCTTGGGTCAAAAGGTTGGAGAACGGTTCAGCGTAATCAACCAAGCCAGCATCACGCAATACTTTCAAGAAGAAGCGAGAGTACAGCAAGTGGAGGATTGCGTGTTCGATACCGCCAATGTATTGGTCAACAGGACCCCAGTAGCCATTGATTTCTTTAGCGAAGGGGAGCTTGTCGTTTTTCGGGTCAGTATAACGCAGGTAGTACCAAGAGGAGCACAAGAAGGTGTCCATGGTATCGGTTTCGCGAGTTGCAGGACCACCGCATTTGGGGCAGGTGCAATTCAAGAAAGCTTCAGAAGTTGCCAGCGGAGATTTAGCGCCAGCGTCAAATTTAACGTCTTCAGGGAGACGAACAGGCAGTTCTTCTTCCGGAACAAGTACTTCACCGCAGGTGGGGCAATAAATAACAGGAATGGGAGCGCCCCAATAACGTTGACGGCTAATGAGCCAATCGCGCAAGCGATAGTTTACACGACGTTTGCCGAAGCCTTCAGCTTCAGCTTTGTCCATGATAGCAGCCATAGCTTCGTGCATTTCCATACCGTCAAATTCACCGGAGTTAACCAGTTCGCCTTCTTTTTCTTCGTAAGCGCAGGTCATTTCTTCCAGTTTCAGGTTTACGCCTTTAGGTTGAACAACAACGATTTTGTCGATGCCGTATTTATCTGCAAACATCCAGTCACGTTGGTCACCGGTAGGTACGCCCATAACAGCGCCGGTACCATAATCGTACAGAACGTAGTTGGTTACCCAAATTTCAACGGTTTTGCCAGTGTAGGGGTTGATGCAGTGAACGCCAGTGAAGATACCTTCTTTTTCAGATTCACTGGAGGTACGTTCAATATCGGATTGGTTGCGAACTCTGTCGCAGAATGCTTTGATTTCAGCAGCTTTGGGGTTGTTTTCGCAGATTTTTTCAATCAGCGGATGTTCAGCAGCCAAAGCCATAAAGGTTACGCCGTAGGAAGTATCCGGACGGGTGGTGTAAACTGCAACTTCGTCGTTGAGTTCAGGAATAGCAAAGGTCATTTCCAAACCTTCACTGCGGCCAATCCAGTTGCGTTGCATGGTTTTAACGCGTTCCGGCCAGCCTTCCAGCAAGTCCAAATCTTTCAGCAGTTCGTCAGCATAGTCAGTGATTTTGAAGAACCATTGTTCCAAATCTTTCTTTTCTACTACGCTATCGCAACGCCAGCATTTGCCGTCGATAACTTGTTCGTTAGCAAGTACGGTATTGCATTTATTGCACCAGTTAACTGCAGATTTTTTCTTAACAGCCAAACCTTTTTTATAGAACAATTCAAAGAACCATTGGGTCCATTTGTAGTAATCTTCTTTGCAGGTTGCTACTTCACGATCCCAGTCATAAGCAAGACCAAGAGCTTTAAGTTGACGGGTCATGTTAGCGATGTTTTCCAAAGTCCAGTTTTTGGGAGCAACACCATGTTTAATTGCAGCGTTTTCTGCGGGCATACCAAAAGAGTCCCAGCCCATGGGATGCAGCACGTTAAAGCCTTTCATGGTACGGAAACGAGAAAGCACGTCGCCGATGGAGTAGTTACGAACGTGACCCATGTGCAAGTTACCGGAAGGATACGGGAACATTTCCAACACATAGGACTTAGGTTTATTTTCGTCCATTTCTACTTTGTAGGATTTGTTTTCTTCCCAATATTTTTGCCATTTTTCTTCTATGGCATGGGGAGCATATTTTTCTTCCAACATATTTATAACCTCAAATCTGTTAAAAATTTTTAATAAAAACTATCCTAAATATTTTATACCCACACAATGCAAAAGTCAAATATAAGTCAAGATATGGTAAAAACATTACACTTTTTCGAACCTGAAATAAAGTTTTCAAAAAAATTTGCATATCTCCGTCCAGCAAGCTATAATATCCATATTGTAGCCTCAGGGCTTGATGAAATTATAAAATGTGAGGGGTAATCCACAATGAAACTGTCTCAACGCGTACAAAATTTATCTACATCTCCTATTAGAAAGCTGGCTCCCTATGCAAACGCGGCAAAGGCAGCAGGTAAAAAAGTTTATCATCTGAATATTGGTCAACCTGACATCGCAACTCCTGCTCAATTTATGGAAAGCATCCGTAACTACCAAGCAGAAGTTATCGCTTATGGCGACTCCAAAGGCGATACCGTTTTGATTAAAGCAATTCAAAAATACTATGCAGAAAAAGGCATTAACTATGATTTGGAAGACATCTTCGTTACCAACGGTGGTAGTGAAGCGCTTATCTTCGCAGCTATGGCGCTGTGCGACCCTGGCGACGAAATCATGGTGTTTGAACCCTATTACGCTAACTACACCACCTTCGCTAAAGAATTTGGAGCTGTTATCAATGCAGTACAAACCAGTGTAGAAAACGGCTACCATCTGCCCAGCGAAGCAGAAATCGAAGCACACATCACTCCGAAAACTAAAGCAATCCTGCTCACCAACCCCGGTAACCCCACTGGCGTTGTTTACACCGAAGAAGAAATGGAAATGATTGCTCGCCTTGTTATTAAACATGACCTCGCTCTCATCGCTGACGAAGTTTATCGTGAATTTGTTTACGACGGTGCTTATCGCAGCTTCGGTACCATGCCTGAACTGGACAACCACGTAATTATGGTAGACTCCGTTTCCAAACGCTTTAGTGCTTGCGGTGCGCGCATTGGTTGCGTAATCTGCAAAAACAAAGCTTTCAGCAAAGAAATCATCAAATGCTGCCAAGCTCGTCTGTGCTGCCCCACCTTGGAACAAGTTGGCGCTGCTGCCCTGTACGATACTCCGGCAAGCTATTTGGAAGAAGTAAACCAAGAATACAAAAAACGTCGTGACACCATCGCAGCTGCTTTGGCAAAACTTCCCGGCGTAGCAGCGAGCGACCCCAAAGGCGCATTCTATGTTATGGTTTCCCTGCCCGTTGATGACGCAGAAAAATTTGCCATCTGGACTTTGGAAAACTTCGATATCGACGGCGAAACCGTAATGTTCGCTCCAGGCAATGGCTTCTACAATGACCCCACCCGCGGCGTAAACGAAGCACGCTTGGCTTACGTTCTCAAATCCGAAGACCTTGAAAAAGCAATTTACATCTTAGGCGAAGCGTTGAAAGCTTATCCTGGTAACACCTACTAATATACATATCGTTTAGAATTACAGAAGGCGTAGTCCACGAGGGCTACGCCTTTATTTTTTGCATAAGTAATTTTATTTGTGAAAATCAATGGGTATTACTTATCATATTTTTAACAGCAAGCGGTATTGTTAGTATTTTAGGATAGATATTCAAAGCCATTCTCCAATTAGAAACTTCCTCACTTTTTATTCTTCAAAATGTATTTCAATATATCTTCATATCCCTCTCTCCACTCTGCTCTCATTTGTGTCTGTACGCTAGTTCTCCAAATAGCTTCAGGTCCAGTCATTCTATCAAAATCCAGACTATAGCTACCATCAAACTCTTTAGCAACAACCTGTACATTTTTATTTTTTCCAGTTTGAAGACACAGCTCTTTCGCTCCGTCATAAAAGAACAGTGCACTATAATTTTCCACAGTCCTCACCTTTAATATATTAGATAAAACACCATTGTAAAAATCGCTTTTTACAGGCTCATCCCACATGTTAACAATTAGATACCTTTTATTATCTATTTTCTTTAAATCATCATTGTATTCTAATTCAGCAACTTTTTCAGGTATTAAAATATCTTTACCATGTACTAAACATAAAATCAAATTATAATTCCACTTAGGAACACAATACAAATTTGGTGCTAATTTATTTGAGCTTGATATCATTTCTGTTATTCTTTTAACGCTGATGTATGCATGTACATTTTTATTCTTTGTCGCCTTTTGGTTCAGAAACTCATCATCCTCATATTTATTCTCCCAAAACCAATTAAATTCGTTTTTTTCAATATCAAAAACATATAATGCATCTTTAATAGAATTATCAGTAACTTTCTTAATACTTCCGTTACTATCCACTATCGCGAGTGGCAGTTTGCGACCATACTTATTATACGCAAAAACATACGACTCGTTTTTCCTTGAATTATCCATATTTGCCATTATGCAAAGGTTAAAACAATTATTCTCAATAGCTCTAACTTTTTGATAATAAGACCATTTTTTATAATCTACATGACCTCCTGTAGAATTTATTAAGATATCCACATTGTTTAATCCATACATCCTACTAAATAACGGAAATGTTGAATCATAACAAATAGTTTGCCCTATTTTAAAATTCTTCAAATTAATTATGTTAAAATCATACCCAAAAAACGGATCATCAATCTCTATTCTTCCATCTAACGGTGAATTCCAAGTAGCAGTATGTTTGCAATAATCATTATTATATGTTTCTCCATCTTCAGAAAATTCATTAGCATAAAAAGAATATATGTAATCTTCTTTTGAAAAATGACAAAACAAAACTGCACATCCCGCATTTTTACTTAAATCACACACAAAATCTTTAATAATTCCATATCCTTCATCATTATCGTCGAAATAATAACATTCTTCTAATTCGTCCATTTTAGGGCAATAAGTATTTTCAGGAAACACCAACAAATCAAGTTCTGCCTTTTTACAAAGCTTGATTACTTCATTATATCTTTTCTCCCAATTTACATTCGCCAAATCCTGTAAAAACAATCCTATCCTCATAACAAATCACCTTTCCATACAATATGAGGTAATATTATTGATACCTAGTTCTTTCATAAAAAATTGAAGATGTGAGTGTGCATCATCTTCTGTTACTAAAATTCCACAATAACTATTTTTAGACATATTGAAAATACCGCCATTTAAATGTTTATTAATGCTAGTTTCTATCTCAATGCTTACCAATGGCACAAACAAATCAGTTATCATTTTTTCTCTCAGTCCAAATAAAATAGGATAATCTACATACTGCTCACCCAATGCAATGCTTAAACGAAAAAGAAAATCTTTAAAACTTTCAGGAAGATTAAATCCCAATACTACATCAAGCTTCGGAATGTAGTAACTAGCTGTAGCATTTTTAGATGTTATAGGAAATTCGTCTAACGGTTGATTATAGTATTTTTTATGTAAAACAAAATCAGTATAATCATCACTAGAACATTTGCTATTAATTCTATATAAAATTTTGCTCAATTCCGGACTCCAATTTTGTTTCACCAACAAACCAGTATTCGATAAATTTTCTAGTAATTCATTAAACACATTAATAGACCTATTCTCACCACCAAACCCTTTTCTATCACCAATTTTGCAGTCAGCAAAACTCAATTCATTTGTTCCAAATTTACATTTATCAATAGCAATATCTAAATGCTTCTTGTCTAAAAAGAAAACATTTCTAAATCCAGCCATTAGTTTGAAATAATTATTAATCTTAACACCTCTTCGATAAGTGTCATTTTCACTAGTAGCTGCATCATTATTTACTATTACAAAATTGTAAAAGAAATTTCCACTATATAAATTTGCAAAATTACTTATCTGATTTTTACTTGATGTTGTCGAACCCTCAATTTCAAATCCAGCAATCGGTAATTTCTGTAAGTGTTTAAATAAATCCAGTCTATGGGAAAATAATGGTCTTAAAGACTCCAAATTAAAAAATTTATCTAATTCTAAATACCATACAACATCATAAATAGGAGCATATATATTATTGCTATGTAATCTCTCTTCCATTACTGCCGTAAATCCTAATTTTTCTCCTAGCAATCTTACCATATTTTGTATTTCTAAAGTTGAATCTTTTGGCATAAAACATACCCCCTATATTGTTTGTTGCCATTATAACCTTTCAAATTCCATTAATGCAATATACCTAAAAATTTATTTTCTTTTCTCAAAGAAGTATAGTATATTTATAAAAAAATAAAACGAAAGAACTATAGTGTATTTATAAAAAAAAAAATAAAACGAAAGAACTATAGTGTATTTATAAAAAAAAATAAAACGAAAGAACTATAGTGTATTTATAAAAAAATAAAACGAAAGAACTATACTTCACTTTTATTTTTTACGAATTAAATACTATAACACAAAAGATTTTATTTGGAAAAAGAACATCATCTTAAATATTCTTTAATGTAAGAAACAACTGAATTTTGTATAACAACCAATGCAAACATTTATAGCATAACATATACTTCTGATAAATTCCGTACTTGACTGAGTAAATACACAAAAAAAGGACTGGCATTACACCAGTCCTTTAATTTTTTCTTATTTCGCTTTTTTCAAGAATTTACCATACATTTCATGGTCATCTTTCATCATTTTGTTAACTTCTTCACCAATGATGCAAGTGGGGTCGATACCTTGTTTCATGAAATATTCTTTGAATTCTTTGGATTCGCAAACTTTTTTAGCTGCGTTGCGCAGGATATCAAGTTTGTCTTTCGGGGTGCCTTTAGGAGCAACGAGAGCTGCCCAAGCACGAATGGTCATATCGTGACCGAGTTCTTTGAAGGTCGGAACATTAGGATAAATTTCGCTACGGCTAGCTGCCATCACAGCCAAAATTTTCAGGTTGCCAGCGTCAACTTGGCTTTTGAATACGGAGGGGTCAGCCAAGGTAGCGTCAATATGTTTGCCTGCCAATGCAGCAGCAATGTCAGCAGTTCCTTTCGGATAGGGAACGTGTTTAAATTTAACGCCGAATTTTTCTTCGAAGTTCAATGCAGCGATGTGCCAGATAGCGCCGATACCGGAGTTACCCATTTGAACTTTGCCAGGGTTAGCTTTTGCATGAGCTACAAATTCGTCAACACTGTTGAACGGAGCTTCTTTAGCTACAATCAAAGCTGCGGGTGCAGCGATAGGTGCGCAAATTGCAGAGTAGTCAGCGTAGGTGTTTTTGCATTTGCCTTGATGGGGGAACATTGCCAATTCAACGGTTACCATGCCGAGGGTATGACCATTGGGTTTAGCATTAGCAGTTTCAACCATACCGGTTACACCGCCACCATCGGGTTTGTTTACGGGAACAAATTTGCTGCCAGCCAATTCTTTTTGAATGAATTGAATAACGCCACGAGCAGAGGTATCAGTACCGCCACCGGGAGCTTTAGGAATAATTACGGTGATGTCGCCGTCAGCAGGATAAGCAGCTTTTTTAGCGTCGCCGCCGCAGCCTGCAACCATTACTGCCATAGCCAGCAATGCCATCAGAACTACAAGAATCTTTTTCATCTTAGTACACTCCTTAAATTTTTATAGCCACATAAAATTATATATGCCTTAGTCAAAAAAGGCAACCATTTAGCGTAACTCTTCCTTTGCTACTTGCACGCAGGCGATGTTCTTCCTGTTCCAAGTGTAGGTAATAGTTAAGCCTTCAGCATTTGCAATAATGGCAGGATAGGAAAATTCTCCCGGTTCGCTTTCCAAATCGCAAAGCTTTTGCCAATTCGCTCCATCATCAGCAGATTTGAACAAGCTTAACGGAGAACGCATGCCCCAATTTGCCTGAACTGGGTTGCACACAAGGTAAAGCTTGCCATCAAAGGGAGCCTTTACCAAATCAAGACCACTGTTATTGTTGGGCAACTCTGTTTTATAAGCATCGCTCCAAGTTTTGCCGTAGTCTTTGCTATCCGCACGGTAAACGTAGCCTTCACTGCTACGGAGCAGCATGTGTACCCTACCCGCTTCACCTTCCCACAAGCTGGGCTGAATAACCCCGCGCCCGTAAAAGGACTGTTCACTTACGGCAATATTACTTTCGGCAGTTTTCTCTCCTGCTTCGTACACCAAGCCTGCAATTTTGATAGGTGCAGTTTTTTCCCAAGTGTTGCAGTCGTCACTGCTAACATCTATGAAAGCAGTCCACTCCCCTTTTTCAATGGAACCACCTGCAAGCACAGTACCATTAGTTAAAGCAATAGGCTTGTTGCGTACGGGACCTCTACCACCGCTTACGTCGCCTGCTACCATTTCGCAAGGCTCGCTCCAAGTTTTACCATGGTCTTCGGAAATTCGCAGGTAGGTTTTCCAATCGGAAATCTTCTCTCCTTCTTTGTAAAAGAGGTTCAGCTTGCCAGCGCTATTGTAAAAAAGCACAGGGTTCCAGTTAGCTTCAACACCATCTGCCAATTTGACAGGAGCAGTCCATTCGCCGTTAACCTTATGGCTACTCCAGATGGCAACATCTGCATTGCCCTCGTGGGTACCACCAAACCAACAGCTCAGCAAGCCATCAGGAGTTTGGATTACGGTTGAAGCGTGACAGAAATCCGTAGGCAATTCATTTATAATAAATTCTTTTTGCATTTTCATCACCATTTGAAAAAAGGACTTACCCTTGCGGATAAGTCCTTATGATTTCGGTAATTATTTACGGATACCGAGTTTAGCAATGATTGCACGATAACGTTCGATATCTTTTTTCATCAGGTAGTTCAACAAACCACGACGTTTACCTACCATTTTCAGCAGGCCACGACGGGAATGATGGTCTTTTTTGTGTTCTTTCAAGTGTTCGGTCAAGTATTTGATACGGCCGGTCAATACAGCGATTTGTACTTCCGGAGAACCAGTGTCGCCTTCGTGGCGAGCGTTGTCAACGATAATAGATTGTTTTGCTTCGCTAGTCAACATTGTTAGTTGCCTCCTAAAATTTTAAAATTCCCAAAGCATAGACGCCGTCGGAGTTGCGTACATCCAAGCCTCGGTTCACATACTCTGTAAGTATATCATATCAATTAGTGTTCAAGCAAGAGTTTTTGTTAAAAAATTTACAGAACTTCACTCAAAGAGAAGCTTCTTTTGCCAAACAGTTTAGCACTGTTACTTTGTCTTTTTTAATTTGCTTCACAAGCTCATCAACGCCGTTAAATTTTACTTCGCCACGGATGCGTTCGTAAAAAGCAATAGTGATTTCCTTATCGTAAAGGTCACCGTCAAAGTCAAAGATATTTACCTCTAGGCGTGCTTCTTTTAGCTCACCGAAGGTAGGGTTCTTACCAATATTGCCCATGCCCTTATAGCATTTACCGTCAAAGTAAACCTTAACCGCATAAACACCAATGGAGGGCACAGCAATCTTAGCAGCTTCCAACGCCAAGTTTGCTGTCGGAAAGCCTATTTTATTTCCGCGTTGAGCACCGCGCACTACAGTTCCACTTAAAGAATATGCTCGTCCCAGCATATAACGAGCCTTAGCCACTTCGCCTGCTGCAATCAAATGGCGGATTGCAGTGCTGCTGATAACGGTCGCGTCATCACTGACTAAGGGTCTCACAATAAGCTTGCAGTTGTTTTCCTGCGCAAAAGCTGTAAGTGTTTGGATATTACCAGCCCCACCCTTGCCAAAGCTAAAGTTTTCGCCAACAACTAGGCAGCTGAATTTCAGAACGCCAAGTTTTTGTAAAAACTCTTGCGGAGACAAGTTAGCCAAAGCCTCGTTAAAGGGAATGTCCAGTAGTAAATCTACACCCATAGCTTCAAAGCAGGCGTGCTTTTGCTCTTGACTAAGCAGGGCAACGGGCACAAGCTCCGGCTTGATTAAAGACAAGGGGTGATTGCTAAAGGTAAACACTGCCAGCCTCTCACCATGCTGTTGTGCATATTCCTTAGCGCTACCGATAACATCCTTATGACCTAAATGGAGACCATCAAAGGTTCCCAAAGCTATGGCACAGGGTTCAGTAAAAGTATGAAGTTGTTCTAAAGAACGAATAATCTTCATATTTATCCTTTCAACACGAAATCAAAAATCCTTAGCTTATTTTTCTAAAGATTTTCTTACAAATACTTTATCTGCTTTAACGCGTTCCTCTTTACAAGTTCCTATCCCAAGAAACTCACCATCAGAAGCAAGCAATGCATATTGCCCTTCTTCAGTTCCTGCAACAGTAGTACGCACACCATTGGTAATGCGTGCCGCCTGATTGTCAGTAAGCACCAGCTTAGGCAAATGCGCCACTGCAGTTACAGGCTGGTCTGCACAAGCTGTAGGGTCAGCGGCAATTTCTTGTAAAGTATGAGAAGCGTTCAAAGTGTAGCTACCCACTTGGGTGCGTAGCAGGAAGCTCATAGTACCGCAGGTACCAAGAGCGGTGGCAATGTCTTCACCAAGCACGCGAATATAGGTGCCTTTAGAGCAATCCACTGCCAAGGTTAGGGTGCTTTCTGTAAAATGAAGCAGCTCTAATTTATAAACCTCAATATCACGAAGCTCGCGCTCTACCTCCACGCCCTTGCGAGCCAGTTGGTAAAGCTTTTGCCCGTTAATCTTGATAGCAGAATACATAGGGGGCAGCTGCTTTTGCTTGCCCAAGAAGCCCTGCAAAACTTTCTGCAACGTTTCTTCAGTAAAAGCAGGCACAGGCATTTCCTTAACAACGTTACCGCTGTCATCGCCCGTATCGGTTTGCTTACCCAAGGTTACTTCTACTAAGTACTGCTTCTTGCCTTCTACTGCAAATTCTAAAAGGCGGGTAGCAGTACCGGTAAAAACAGGAAGAACTCCTGCCGCATCAGGGTCAAGAGTTCCCCCATGTCCAACTTTTTTAGTATTAAGCGCACGACGCAGAAAAGCAATTACATCGTGGGAAGTCATTCCCGGAGGTTTTAACACATTAAAAATTCCGTCAATCATAATGCCTTACCTATTTCAGCAATAAGCTGTGCCTTTGCTTCTTCTACCGGTGCGTAAATAGTGCAGCCTGCTGCCCTAATGTGACCGCCTCCACCAAAGCTGAGGGCAATCTTAGCAACGTCCACATTGCTGGAACGCATGCTAACACGGGTAACTTCAGGCTCCACAGCCTTAAACATAATAGCAACTTCTACTCCCTCAATGTAGCGGGGATAATTAACGAAGCTATCTGTTTGGGCTTCTTTATCATATAAATCATTGGTAATGGTAAGATGTGCAACCTTGCCTTCGTAATCAAAGGTCAGGGAAGGAAGCACCTTTGCCAGAAGCTCCGTAGTTTTACGGCTACGAATGTCCAGCATATCGGAAATTTCGTTGGGCTTTACGCCATAGTCCAAAAGCTTTGCCGCACGTTGCATGGTTTTAGAGGTGGTGTTGGAGTAACGGAAGGAACCACAGTCGGTGGTGATTGCAGTGTAAAAATCAATTGCAATAGCTTCGTCATACTCCCAGCCCATAGCCTCGAACAAATCGCACATAATCTCCCCTGCTGCCGCAGCTTCTGCATCTAAATACAGATAGTCTGCAAATTCAGTGTTGGAGATGTGGTGGTCAATGTTAAGCAGCACAGGCGCCTTAACCACTTCGTTACAAATGCCCACTCTATCAAAGGAGCTGGCATCTACAACTACGAACAGGTCAGCTTCTACGATTACGCCCGCTTCCGGCCTTTGCACCTTCTCGATACCGGGGATAAAGTTCAAGCTCTTGTTAATGTCATCATCAACAAAAACGGTTACCTCTTTACCCTTTTGCTCCAGCAAACGTGCAAGCCCTAAAGCAGAGCCCAATGTATCACCGTCAGGGCTAACGTGGCAGCACAAAACAATCTTTTGCGCTGCCAGCAGCATATTACCTGTTTCGAGCAGATTAATCTTCTTGCTCATGGCTTTTGCCTTCTTCTTCTTTTTTAATCTTGTCAAGAATGCTTTGAATGTGAGCGCTGTATTCCATGGAAGTATCCTTCACCAAAACAAGGTTGGGAGCAAAGCGCAGGCGAATACGTTTAGCAATTTCGCTACGCATATAGCCCAGGGCTTTGTTCAGCGCCTTCCAGCATTCTTCGTGTTTATCTTCGGGACCATACAAGCTTACGAAAATTTTAGCAATGCTCATGTCGTCGGTCAGTTCTACACCGGTAATGGTTACGAACTGGATACGAGAATCCTTCACATCAAATAAAAGCATATTGCTGATTTCGTGTTGAATAGCCTCTTGTACTTTTTCTACTCTTAGTCTAGCCATAATTCACCTGCTTGACTTTAGTCGATTTTAACTTCTTCCATGTTAAAGATTTCGAACTGGTCGCCTTCTTTAAGGTCACGGAATTTTTCCAAGGTAATACCACATTCGTAGCCTTGGTTAACTTCTTTAACGTCGTCTTTGAAGCGGCGCAAGGATTCGATTTCGCCTTCGTGAACTACGATACCGTCACGAATTACGCGAACTTTGGAGTGGTTGGTAACTTTACCTTCGGTTACATAGCAACCTGCAATGAGGAGCTTGGAAATGGTAATCAATTGACGAACTTCTACGCGGCCTTGGATAACTTCTTCGAATTTCGGAGCAAGCATACCTTTGATAGCTGCTTCTACGTCGTTCAAAGCGTCATAGATTACGCGGTAGGTGCGTACGTCAACTTTTTCAGCTTCTGCTGCTTTACGAGCGTTAGCGTCAGGACGAACGTTAAAGCCGATGATGAGAGCGTTTGCTGCGGAAGCAAGCATAATGTCGGATTCAGCGATTGCACCAACGCCTGCGTGAACAACAACAACTTTAACTTCATCATTCTTAATTTTTTCAAGGGAAGCTTTAAGCGCTTCGATGGTACCTTGAACGTCAGCTTTAACAACGATGTTCAATTCTTTCAGCTCGCCTTCTTGGATACGTTGGAACAAGTCGTCCAAGGAAACTTTGGAATTGAGTTTGATTTCGTCTTCTTTACGTTTAGCGATACGTTTTTCAGCAACGCTACGTGCAGTTCTTTCATCAGTGGAGTCAAGAACGTCACCAGCGCCGGGAACGTCGTTAAGACCAAGCACTTCGACAGGAGTGGACGGGCCAGCCTTTTTAACTTTTTCGCCACGGTCGTTAACCATTGCACGTACTTTACCATAAGCAGTGCCAGCTACGATGGTGTCGCCAATGTGAAGGGTACCACGTTGTACCAATACGGTAGCAACAGGGCCACGGCCTTTATCCAATTGTGCTTCGATGATGGTACCACGAGCAGGAAGGTTCGGGTTAGCTTTCAATTCTTGCATTTCGGCTACCAAAAGAATCATTTCCAGCAAATCACTGATACCGGTCTTTTTATGTGCGGAAACGGGAACCATAATGGTTTCGCCGCCCCAATCTTCAGGAATCAATTCGTGTTCAGCAAGTTGTTGTTTAACGTGGTCCGGGTTTGCACCTTCGCGGTCCATTTTGTTAATAGCAACAATGATGGGTACCTTCGCTGCTTTAGCGTGGTTAATTGCTTCGATAGTTTGGGGCATTACGCCGTCATCTGCTGCAACAACGAGGATAGCAACGTCAGTTACTTGCGCACCACGAGCACGCATTGCGGTGAACGCTTCGTGACCGGGGGTGTCAAGGAATACGATTTGTTTGCCTTGGTAGTTAATTTTGTACGCACCGATGTGTTGGGTAATACCGCCAGCTTCGCGTGCAGTAACGTTGGTTTTACGGATAGCGTCCAGCAAAGAGGTTTTACCGTGGTCAACGTGACCCATAACGGTAATTACAGGCGGACGCAGTACGCGTTTTTCCGGATCATCTTCAACTTCGGGAACTTCAGTGGGATCTTCATCAGGAGCTTTTTGACCGATTTCTACGCCAAATTCTTCACCGATAAGTTGTGCGGTTTCGAAGTCAATGTCTTGGTTAATGGTAACCATCATACCAAGCATGAAGAGAGCTTTAATAACCTCGCTAACCTCGCGTTTAATCAAGGTTGCAAATTCTTTTACGTTAATAGTTTCGCCGATTTCTACGAAGGTAGGTCTAACTATTTCTACTGCCGGTTGTGCGTTTTTAGGTTGCGGATTATTAGTAGGACGTTTTTTCATGTTCATTTGATGACCTGCGCTACGGTTAGGACGGCTTTCCTTAGTAGCGTAGGAGCCCTTCACTTGTTGTTTATCCTTATTGCGGTTTTTATCGCGGTCGCGGTTAGTAGCCTTGCTGGGTTTTACGCTGAGCATATCGAATGCAGGTTCCGGACGGCTTTCACGACGAGGTTGTTGGGGACGGCTTTGTTGCGGACGTGCATCACCGCCACGATTTTCGTTAGGACGTTGACCGCCAGGTTGTTGACCTTTAGGACCAATGAAGATACCGCCTTGACGATTTTGTTGGGGACGATTTTGACCACCTTGACGATTGTCGTTATTGCGGAAGCCACCTTGACCACCTTGGCGATTATCATTGTTGCGGAAACCACCTTGACCTTGGGGACGGGTTTGACCACCTTGACGATTGTCGTTATTGCGGAAACCACCTTGACCTTGAGGACGGTTTTGACCGCCTTGGCGATTGTCGTTGTTGCGGAAACCGCCTTGACCACCTTGACGGTTGTCGTTACGGAAACCACCTTGACCTTGGGGACGGTTTTGTCCTTGACGGTTATCGTTGTTACGATTTTGTTGCGGTTGGTTATTTTTGTTACCGCCATTTTGTTGGGGTTGATTGTTTCTGTTTGCTACGGGTTGTGCAGCTTGTTTGGGTTGCTCCTGCTTTTGAACAGGAGCAGCTTGCTTCGGTTGTTCTTTCTTCACAGGCGCCTCCTGTTTTTTCGCAAATGCTTTAGTAATAATTTCCATTTCCTTAGCGTCTACGCCACTAAAGTTGGTTTTTTCGATATTGTTTTTCTTCAAAACATCAATGATTTCATTGCTGCTTTTGCCAATCTCTTTAGCTATTTCATAGATTCGTTTACTACCCATTCATCCACCTCCTAAAAAAGTTTCATGGGGTATTTATTTCTTTATCATCTTAGCAAAATTCAAATCGGTAATCGCCAGCGCAGTTCTTTTCGCCTTGCCAATGGCAAAACCTAATTCGTCGCGGGTTAAGAGTTCAACCACTTCAACGCCTGCAACTTCTGCCAAATAGTACATATCCTTTTTGGAATTAGGTGCTGCGTCAGTCGCCACAACGAGCAGCTTAGCCTTACCACTCTTAAGCGCGCTACGTACGGCAAAATCACCGGAAGCTACCTTGCCAGCCTTTTGAGCCAATCCTAAAGCAAAGGCAATATTATTACTTGCCATCTTTAAAATCCTCCAGCAGCTTCTGATAAACTTCTTCGCTAACAGGCTTTTCCAAAGCACGCTCTAAGCGTTTTTCTTTAACCGCCTTGGTAATGCACGCCTCACAAGGGCACACATACGCCCCACGACCGTTCTTCTTACCAGTCAAATCTAGGCTGATTTCCCCTTCCGGAGAACGAACGATACGTAGCAAAGTTTTTTTATCCTTCATTTCATTGCAGCCCACACATTTGCGCTGCGGAATCTTTTTAACTTTCATGATTATTCTTCGCCTTCTGCATAAGCCTCTTCGGCAGCTTGGCTTTCACTCTTAATATCGATTTTCCAACCAGTCAGTTTAGCAGCCAAGCGAGCGTTTTGACCTTCTTTACCGATTGCCAGGGACAATTGATAATCAGGAACAACAACGCGGCAGATTTTTTCGTCCAGATTAACTTCAGTGCTTACAACTTTTGCCGGGCTCAAAGCGTTAGCAACGTATTGTGCCGGATCCTCGCTGTATTTAACAATATCAATCTTTTCACCACGCAGCTCGTTTACAATGGTTTGCACACGCATACCTTTGTGACCAACGCAAGCGCCTACAGGATCGATATTTTCATCTTGGGTATAAACGGAAATTTTGGAACGCATACCAGGTTCACGAGCAACAGATTTGATTTCTACAACGCCATCGTGGATTTCAGGCACTTCCAGTTCAAAGAGTCTTTTCAAAAGACCGGGATGAGTTCTGGAAACCATGATTTGCGGTCCCTTATTGGTACGTTTAACTTCGATGATATAGGTTTTCATTCTTTCGTGATATTGATAAATTTCACCGGGGATTTGTTCGTTAACAGTCAACACTGCTTCGACCTTGCCCAAGTCAATATATACATTACCTTTTTCCATACGTTGGATGATACCGGTAACGATATCTTGTTCACGGCTTTGGAAGCGTTCGTAAACCATTCCACGTTCTGCTTCGCGAATACGTTGTACTACAACTTGCTTAGCGTTTTGAGCAGCGATACGACCAAAGTTTTTCGGAGTAACCTCGATTTCAACAATGTCGTCCACTTCATAACGTGCATCAATTTCTCTAGCATCAGCCAAAGAAATTTCATTAGCTTCTGCAGCTTCGCCTTCTACAACAGTGCGTTGAGCATATACGTGAATCTCACCGCTTTGCTTATTCATATCTACTCTAACATTTTGGGTAGCACCAAAATTTTTCTTATAAGCAGTTACCAAAGCTTCTTCAACAGCTTGGAACAGAAGTTCAGGCTCAATGCCTTTCTCCTTTCCCAATTCTTGGATTGCCAAGATAAAATCTGCGTTCAATTCTTACGCCTCCTACCTTTCAATTTTTAAAAATCTATATGCGGTCTAACATTGGCAATGAGTTTTCTTTCAATCTTTACAGGATTTTTGAACTCCTTACCCTTAATAATTTTCTTAACTTCAATGCAGTCTGCGCCATGGGATACCAGTACGCCAACCAAGGTTTTCATATTTTCCCAAGGAGCATAGAACATAATATCCACTTTTGTGCCATACGCCGCTTCAAAATCCTTATCTTTTTTCAGCGGGCGGTCAATACCGGGGGAAGAAACCTCCAAGAAATACTTGTCTTTGATGGGATCCTTTTCATCCAGTATGGTTGTCAATTTTTCACTGACCAGCTGGCAGTCGTCAATTTCTACGCCACCTTGCTTATCAATAAAAATGCGTAAGTACCAGTCCTTTTCACGCACATATTCAACATCTACCAATGTCAAATCAGTACCTTCAAGTACGGGCATTACCAAATCGGTGATCAGTGCTTCTATTTCTTTAGCCTGCATCGTTTTCACCTCCACTATTCAATTTTTATTTTGCTTGTATAAGCGGAAAGAGCGGGTAAGAAACCCACTCTTTCAAAAAGAAACATAATTATTTTGCATAGTCAACAGCGCGGGTTTCGCGAATGATGACAACCTTGATTTGACCGGGATATTCCATTTCAGCTTCAATCTTCTTGGAGATATCACGAGCAAGCAAGATTGCAGAAGCATCGTCAATAACTTCCGGTTTAACCATAATACGGATTTCACGACCTGCTTGTACTGCAAAGCATTTTTCTACGCCATCAAAAGATTCAGAAATCTCTTCCAATCGAGTTAAACGTTTCAGATAGCTTTCGAGGGTTTCGCGTCTTGCACCGGGGCGAGCTGCGGAAACAGCGTCAGCTGCGGATACGAGTACAGCTTCAATGCTCTTAGGCTCTACATCGCCATGGTGAGCAACGATTGCGTTAGTAACCAGTTCGGATTCACGGAATTTTTTAGCGATTTCGCCGCCAATTTCTACGTGAGAGCCTTCCATTTCATGGTCGATTGCCTTACCAATATCGTGAAGCAAGCCAGCACGTTTAGCCAACATTACATCAACACCCAATTCGGATGCCATAATGCCTGCCAAATTAGCAACTTCTACAGAATGGTTCAGTACGTTTTGACCATAGCTGGTACGATATCTTAAACGACCCAGCAATTTGATCAGTTCAGGATGCAAGCCATGCACGCCAACTGCGAAAGTAGCTTGTTCGCCTGCTTCCTTAATTTTTTGCTCAACTTCTTTTTGAGCTTTTTCGACCATTTCTTCAATGCGGGACGGGTGAATACGTCCGTCATTGATTAATTTTTCCAATGCGATACGTGCAACTTCACGGCGCACGGGATCAAAACCGGAAATAATTACTGCTTCCGGAGTATCGTCAATAATCAAATCAATACCGGTTAAGGTTTCCAAAGTACGGATGTTTCTACCTTCGCGACCGATAATACGGCCTTTCATTTCGTCGTTAGGCAAGCCAACTACAGAAACAGTGGTTTCTGCAACGTGGTCTGCAGCACAACGTTGAATAGCCAAGGAAATAATTTCACGAGCCTTTTTATCAGCTTCGTCTTTAGCTTGTTGTTCCAAATCTTTAATAAGCATTGCAGATTCATGTTTAACTTCATCAGCAAGAGAATCTAACAATTCTTGTTTTGCTTCTTCACTGGTCAAACCGGAAAGACGTTCCAATTCGTCCAATTGTTTTTGGTACAAAGCATCTACTTTTTCTTGAGTTGCAACTAAACGAGCTTCTTTATGAGCAAGTTTTTCTTCTTTACGTTCAAAGGAATCAATCTTTTTGTCCAAGTTTTCTTCCTTTTGAACTAAACGACGTTCGTGACGTTGCAAATCAGCACGTCTTTCTTTATTTTCACGTTCCATTTCAGAACGCATACGATGGATTTCTTCTTTTGCCTCCATAAGGGCTTCTTTGCGTTTAGTTTCGCCAGTTTGTTCTGCTTCTGCTATGATACGGATTGCAGTTTCTTCAGCAGTAGCAATCTTGCTTTCAGCTACATTTTTGCGAACCAAGTAGCCAATTGCGCCACCAGCCAAACCAACAACAACAGCAGTGCCAATAATTGCTAAAATGATCTTCACCTCCTAATTTAGTGATGGTTTCAAAAGGTTTTTTACACAACAATAACAGGCTCAAAAATTGCGCCTGTCTCAAATGTCCTTATTCCATTGAATTCTCTAATCTATATTTAATCTGAATACGTATTATAAAATTCTAATAAGGGCAAAAAATAAGGCAACATCTTCAAAAGTGTTGCCTCAGAATAACTTGAGAATTTAACACGATTGGATAGTTACATTTTAAATAAAATTGACAAAAAAGTCAAGCTTACTACTACATGTCGTTCTCCGTTCGTATCTGTTCCAATAGAACTTGTATATATCTACTTGTAAAGCCACGATTACCCATATATCTTGCCGCTGCGGAAAATAATTTTTCATCGTTGCCTTTTATTTTTTTCTCATTACGTTGGATAAAATGTTTTGCTGCGTGCAAAGCATTTTCCAGTTCCAGTTCATCAGTAAACTCTTCCATAATAACAGGAACTTGTTCTTCACTGACATTTTTACGGCGCAGCTCCATCAAAAGATGTAATCTACCGTAAGTTTTCTTGCTTAGCCAAGCACGATAAACCTGCTTGGCATAGTGCAGTTCATTGATAAAACCATTGCTAATCAATTTAGCAATAGCCTTTTTAGCATCATCAGGATTTGCTCCCTTATTTGTAAGCTTTAGAAACATATCCTTGCTACTATAATCACGATAATTAAGCAGGTTCATGGCATAACCATAAACCTGCTCTAATGTATCCAATTTATTTCTTGGAGTTTTAGTCTGCATCGTTCAAAGCATCTTCATTCGCATCAGCACCAAGCTTAGCAATGGTTACGTTACGAATTTTAGTTTCAATTTCTTTAGCGATTTCAGAGTTTTCACGGAGGAAGTCTTTAACCTTTTCCTTGCCTTGACCTAAACGAACATCGCCGTAGGAATACCACGCACCGCTCTTGTTAATGATATCCAGCTCTGCACCCAAGTCAACGAGGCAACCTTCGTGAGAAATGCCTTCGCCGTACATAATGTCAAACTCTGCTTGTTTGAAGGGAGGAGCGATTTTATTCTTAACAATTTTAACGCGGGTACGGCTACCAATCATATCGTTGCCGTTTTTCAAAGTATCCACTCTACGCACGTCAATACGAATAGTAGAATAGAACTTCAACGCACGACCACCGGTAGTAGTTTCCGGATTACCGAACATAACGCCAACCTTTTCACGAATTTGGTTGATGAAAACGGTAGCACATTTAGATTTTGCAATCAAGCCAGTCAATTTACGAAGTGCTTGGCTCATCAAGCGAGCTTGCAAACCAACGTGGGAATCACCCATTTCACCTTCGATTTCAGCACGGGGAACCAATGCTGCAACAGAGTCGATAACGATAATATCAATAGCACCGCTACGCACGAGGGCATCAGCAATTTCCAACGCTTGCTCGCCGTTATCCGGTTGAGAAATCAAAAGGTTATCTACGTCAACACCAAGCTTACGTGCATATTCCGGGTCAAGAGCATGCTCTGCGTCGATGAACGCTGCGTAGCCACCCATTTTTTGTGCTTCTGCAATCATATGCAGGGCAACGGTGGTTTTACCGGAAGATTCAGGACCGTAAATTTCAATAACACGTCCACGAGGAATACCGCCAACGCCAAGAGCAATGTCCAAGGACAAAGCACCTGTGGGAATAACTTCAATATTCATTTTAGCGCTGGCTTCACCCAAACGCATAATGGAACCTTTACCAAAATCTCTTTCAATTTGGCGTAACGCCGCATCTAACGCTCTAGTTTTATCTGTATCCATCATAAGTCCTCCTGACTCGTTTATTCTTACTGCTTATATTTATTATACAAACGATAGTTCGTTCTGTCAATCGTTTATTTGCCAGCAAGCAAGTTTTTAATTTCGTCAGCAGTAAATTTATAAGTAGTGTTACAGAATTGGCAGTGAGCTTCTGTTACTTCGTCATGACTCATTTCTTCGAGGGAAGCCTTGTCCAAAGAGAGCAGTGCGCTTTCAATACGTTCACGACTGCAACGGCACTTGAACTCTACGGGAACGCTTTCTTTAATGTCAACGTCTAAGTCCCTACCGATAATCTCAATCATCTTTTCGGTGCTGAAGCCAATTTCCAGAAGCTGGGTAACGTAGGGCATAAAGTTTACATTGTGTTCCAGCTTTTCAAGAACTTCATCCTCACAACCGGGCATAGCTTGAATAAAGTAACCACCGGAAGCAGTAACCTCACCATCCTTATCAACGAGCACACCTAATGCTACGGAAGCAGGAGTTTGTTCGGAAACGTAAAGGTATTTGGTCAGATCGCTAGCGATTTCGCCATCTTCAAGCTCGCAGTAACCGGTAAAGGGTTCGGAGTTTTGCAAGTAACGAGTAACGATAACATTGCCTTCACCGATGGCACCGCCAATATCCAACTTGCCATTTTTCAAAGGAAGAAAAACGTCAGGATTTTCTACATAGCCACGCACGTTGGTACCTTCTGCGTCGGCAACAACCTCACCAATGGGACCATCACCTTTAAAACGCAGGGTAATACGTTCATTATCTTTCATAGTAGCAGCCAAAAGCAGGGCGCCGTTCATTGCTCTACCCAAAGCAGCACTTGCCAAGTGAGAGCAGTTGTGTTGCTTTGCAGCCTCGCGTACCAAATTGGTAGTACGCAGAGCGTAAATGCGCACGCCAGGAACTGTACCTTTTGTCAAAATGTCTTGTTCCATATATAATTCTCCTATATTCAACGAAGTAAAAACTTCAAAAATTTGTTAGAAGTACCGGAAGGCGAGGAACAGCGAAGCTTATGCAGCGATGGCGTACTAAACGTACGTCGAGCAAATAAGCAAGCTGTGACAAAGCATAACGGTGCTTATGGCAAATTTTTAGATGTTTTTAAACAAATTGTGCATCTCGATGACAGTCATAGCTGCGTCAACGCCTTTATTACCTGCTTTCGTTCCTGCACGTTCCACAGCTTGTTGAATATTTTCAGTGGTCAGGATGCCGAAGGCAACGGGCAAACCGTATTCCATGCTAACGTGTGCAATGCCTTTGGAAGCTTCTGCGCAAACATAGTCAAAGTGGGGAGTAGCACCACGGATTACTGCACCGAGGCAGATAATAGCATCATACTTGCCGGTAGCAGCCAATTTTTTCGCAGCAATAGGAACTTCAAAAGCACCGGGAACCCAAACTACGGTGATGTCTTCATCAGCACATTCATGACGAACCAAGCAGTCAACTGCGCCACCCATCAATTTGCTGGTGATAAATTCATTAAAACGAGCTACAACGATAGCTACTTTCATACCTTTTGCAGTAAGTTTACCTTCTAATACGTTCATCTATATATCCTCCTTATTTGTGGCAACCGCAATCGCAATGCAATTGGTGACCCATTTTTTCTTCCTTAATATCAAGATAGAACTCATTATATTCGTTGGCTTCGATTACGATAGGCACACGCTCAGTAATGGTAATACCGTAACCAGAAAGACCAATGCGTTTAGCAGGGTTGTTGGTAATCAGGCGAATACTGGACAAGCCCAAGTCTCCAAGGATTTGCGCACCCATACCGTAGTCACGCAGGTCAGGAGCAAAACCAAGCTGTACATTAGCTTCAACGGTGTCCAAGCCTTTATCCTGCAGGGCATAGGCTCTAATCTTGTTGGCAAGACCAATGCCACGACCTTCTTGGCGCATATAGATTACAGCACCGCAGCCTTCCTTTTCAATCATACGCAAAGCGTTACCCAATTGGTCGCCACAATCACAACGCAGGCTACCTAACGCATCACCAGTCAAACATTCAGAGTGCACGCGAACAAGGACATTTTCCTTGCCTGCGATTTCGCCTTTAACAATGGCAACATGGCACAAATCGTCCAAGTCATTTTCGTAAGCAATGATTCTGAACTTACCGTATTTACTGGGCAAATCAGCTTCCGCAACACGGTGCACCATTTTTTCGTGGTTCTTACGGTAAGCAACAAGGTCTGCAATGGTGATGAACACAATATCGTGCTTGTGAGCGAACTCCATTAGGTGAGGAGTGCGCATCATTTGACCATCCTCGTCCATAATTTCTACGCAAATGCCTACGGGCTTCAAGCCAGCCAGCTTGCAAAGGTCAACGGTTGCTTCCGTATGACCGGTGCGAACCAGCACGCCACCTTCGCGAGCACGCAGGGGGAACACGTGACCAGGACGACGGAAGTCGTTAGGTTGCGCACCTTCCTCACAGCATTTTTGCATGGTGTAAGCACGCTCGTAAGCAGAAATACCAGTAGTGGTATCCACGTGGTCAATGGATACGGAGAAAGCTGTTTCGTGGTTATCAGTATTCTTGCTAACCATTGCACCAAATTGCAGCTTATCCATAACCTCACCAGCAGCAGGCATACAGATTAAGCCACGTGCTTCCCTTGCCATAAAGTTAATGGCTTCGGGAGTGCACAGCTCTGCCGCCATAATCAAATCGCCTTCGTTTTCGCGATCTTCGTCATCAGTAACCAATACCATTTTGCCTGCTTTAATGGCAGCAATGGCTTCTTCAATAGTATTGTACTTGAATTTTTCTTCCATATTATCTTATCCTCCTCAGATAAAACCATTTTCCATCAATATATTCTTGTCGAGGGTAAGCTCTTGGTTTTCCTTGGTATGGAAGCCAAGCATACGCTCAACGTATTTACCAATGATATCTGTTTCCAAATTAACCTTGTCCCCCACTGCCTTAAAGCCCAAGGTAGTCTCCTTAGCGGTGTGAGGTATAAGTGAAACTGAAAAGCTACTATCCGTCACTTGGGTAACGGTTAAGCTAATGCCGTCGATAGCAATGCTACCTTTGGGCAAAATATATTTTAACAGCTTGGGTTCAGCGCTAACGGTAACCACAACGGCAATGCCTTCTGACCGTTGGCTAAGGATTGTACCCAAGCCCTCCACGTGACCACTTACGATGTGACCGTCCAAACCGTCACACAAACGCAATGTTCTTTCAAGGTTCACCCTATCGCCGCCACGCAAGTCGCCAATGTTAGTAAGGCGCACCGTTTCGGGCATTACGTCTGCTGTGAAGCTGCCTTCCGTCATTTCCACAACGGTAAGGCAAGCACCATTCACTGCCACGCTATCACCTATCTTTAAATTGTTCATAACTTTTTTAGCAGCAACTGTTAAATGGTAGGACTCGCCCTGACGAACTAAATTCTGTACCGTTCCCAGTTCTGCCACAAGGCCTGTAAACATTTTAAGCCTCCTTAATTTTACCTGTAATCAAAAGGTCTTTGCCAAGGACTTGGTATTCCACCTCGTCCAGTTGCCAGCCCTCGTCAATAGTTGCACTACCAGTTCCTCCAATGGGAGTAAGAGCGTTCTTACCACCTACAACCTTTGGTGCAATAAAGGCGTACACCCTATCTGCCAAGCCAGCATCCTTAAAGGCACCGTGAATCTCACTACCACCTTCTACAAGAAGGCTGGTAATATTGCGGTTTGCCAGCTGGATAATCAATAAATCTAAAGGAATCTTGCCATCTTCCAAGGGCAAACGGATAACTTCAACATTGGGCAGAGCGCTAATAGCTTCTGCCTTTACCTCGTCAGCCTCAAGGCTAGTAACAACAATAGTTTCCGCCGCAGCGTTCAGCACGCTGGACATCAAAGACATTTTCAAATGGCTGTCCAGTACAATGCGGATGGGGTTCTTTCCCTTTACCATACGGGTAGTCAGCTCCGGGTCATCTTCCAGAACTGTACCAATGCCAACCAAAATAGCATCGTACTGTTTACGCAAAAGATGCGCATAAGTGCGAGCTTCTTCCCCGGTAATCCACTTGCTGTCGCGAGTGTGAGAAGCAATCTTGCCGTCCAAGGTCATTGCATATTTAAGACTAATGAACGGACGCTGCTTAGTAATCCAACAGAAGAACTTTTCGTTTAAGCGCAATGCTTCTTCCTCACACACGCCAGTAACAACCTCGATATTTTGCAGGCGCAAATATTCTAAGCCCCTACCTGCCACCTTGGGGTTAGGGTCAGTGCAGGCAACTACAACCTTTTTGATGCCTGCCTTTGCCAAAGCCACACAGCAGGGGCCAGTTCTGCCATAGTGAGAGCAAGGTTCCAAGGTAACGTAGGCAGTACAGCCCTTCGCCGCAGTGCCTGCATCTTTCAAGGCATTCACCTCTGCGTGAGGCTCCCCTGCTTTGTGGTGATAGCCTTCGCCAACAATTTCGCCCTCGTCATCAACAATCACACAGCCCACCATAGGGTTAGGGCTGGTGTTGCCCTCTGCCATTTGAGCAAGCTCCAAAGCGCGTTGCATATATATTTCGTGTTGAGTATTTTCCATATCTTAACTACTCCTTCAGACGCATCAGAAGTGCTATATAACGAGGCGGAACAAGATTGTGAAGCGAAGTCGTACTTGAAGTACGTCGAGCAAGCAATCGCAGTTCCAACAAAGTTAGATGGCTCTTATGGTGCGTCCCACTAAAAAAGCGCAAGTATACCTTCAGGTCATACTTGCGCGTAAAAACGTAACTACCCCTTTTCACATCCAGACTATACTGTCGGTACTGGAATCTCACCAGTTCATGCCCGTAGGCTCGCAGACTATACTGCCGGTGGGGAATTGCACCCCGCCCCAAAGGTTATCATATTCAGCTACACTTAATTATAACACGTTGAATATACCAGTCAAGAAAAAACGACGAGCCGAAGCTCGTCGTCACAATTAACTCACAAAACGAATTATTAAATATAGCGCCGCCGCAACCCCTGCGCCCCAAATCTTGTTACGCAAGCTCTTTTCGTCAAAGCCGTCTTTGTTGGCATCGCGGCACATCTTTAATCCATAGGTTCCCATCCACAAGCACAAAAGCATTGTGCCCATGCAGATGTAATCCCACATTTCTAATTTTTCCATACGTTACCCCTCACTTTATTTTTGCGGACACAAATAATTATAAGGGCAATATTTGCAGCTGGCAAGGTTGCAGGCAAAATCTTCTTCCCCACCTTGAGAACTAATCTGCTTACACAAAGCAATAGCCACAGCCAAATGGTCTCTATCCATTGGCAAATTCCACTCAATTAAATTTTGCAGAAAGTGGAGTTTTGCTTCCACAACTTTTTTGCCCAAGAGCTTTTCAGCAGCAGCCTTATAGATAGCCAATTGATAAGCGTAGCCCAAAGGCACCTCTCCCACTTGGGGAGGGCGACCTGTTTTGTAGTCTATAATGGTCAATCCGTCAGCAGTTTCTACCAAACAGTCAATAACACCGCTTATGAATAAGTCGCCCATAGGCAGGGCAAAACGTAATTCCTTCAGCTTATTATTGGACAAGGATTTATACAAATCGCTTGCCACGTATTGCTCAAGAATTGCCTTTGCTTTTGTAGTGCCTTGCGTATTACCGGGAGCGTAATCTTCTACAGCCTTGGCAAAGGCTACTTCTAAATCCTTACCATCGTAAAGCTCCAAGGCTTTATGAATGATGCTACCAACAATATGAGGAGGCAAGTCACCACTGCCATCGCCACTTTCCGCTTCTAACACAGGCAAACCTTCCTGCTGATAAAAGTATTGACGTTGACAATGCATGTAAGTTTGCAAGGAAGTAGGTGTAAAATTTTGCCTACCACTTGCACCATAGCTTTCCAGCGGAGCGATAGCATCATCGTCAGGCATAATACCCTCAACTATATCAATGATGCGTTTCTCCTCATTGCTCTCACCGCGCATATCTTCAACAACGTTTTCTACATTAGGGCTTTGCGCTAAAATGCCACGCAGGTCATTAAACCAATTGTCACCAGTGCTTTCCCGCTCCTCGTTAAAGGCACCGGACATTATCAATCTATTTTTTGCTCTGGTCATGGCAACGTACAGCTGACGTTGTTTTTCTGCCTTCTGTAAATTTTTATCTTCGTCCTTAATTTGCTTCAGCACGCTGCTTTCTTCTGTTTTGCCATTATCCAGTACCGCTTTAACTCCCAAACCAAGCTGCTTGTGGAATTTCACAACGTCCCTGTCAAAAGCATTACGTCTATCTAACATAGGCAGGTATACGGTCGAAAATTCCAAGCCCTTAGATTTATGAATGGTCATTATGGTTACAGCATCTTCTGCGTAAAGATTAGCTGCTGTTTCCCTTGCTTGTGCCTTACGCAAAGCATCTACATATTCTAACCAAGTAGTCAACGTTCCTTGCTTAGCACTACAATACTCGTTTGCCAAACGGATAAACTTTTTCACATTGGCAAGCTTCGCCGCACCATTTTCCTGCAGATAATGTAATGCCTCTATATCAAAAGCTTGTGCAATGTGTTCCAGTAAATCAGGTAAAGCTTCCAGTTCTGCAGCATTACGCAGTTCCTGCAAAACTTTCTTACAATTGCTTAAGAGCATACGTCGCTCCTTAGACAAAGCAGTAGTTTCCATTGCCATCATCACATCCCACAAAGAAGCTTGCTTGGCATTGGCATCAAGGAAGATTTTGGTAATCATCTCGTCATCTAAACCAACGTAAGGCGAACGCAATACACCTGCCAATTCTATACTACGATATTTATTTTGCAGTACTTTCAACAAATTAATGAAGTCCAGTACCTCTTGTCGCTCATAAAAGCCTTTGCCATCCACCACTTGATAAGGAATCTTGGCAACTTCCAAAGCTTTCGTCATAATGTGACAAGCAGTCATGGCACTGAGCAAAATCGCCATACCGCCATAAGCTTCACCTTGAGCATGTAAATTTTTAATATGACGGGCAACGGCTGCAGCTTCCAGTTCCCTTGCTAAAGGTTTAGTTTCTTTATCGTAGGGAACCTGTAATAAGACAGGCTTCACTTCGCTTTGATTATGCGGAACCAATGGTTCAAAGAAAACGTCCTGCTTTTGGTCAGTACCAAGTAAATTTTCAAAGACCTCGTTGCAAGCGTTAAGTATGCTATCCACCGTACGGAAGTTATCTGGCAAGGTAATGTCCACACCGCCTTGCTCCCTAATCGCCTGACGCACTTCTGCAAAAACGCTTACATCTGCCCCACGAAAACGGTAGATGGACTGCTTAGGGTCACCTACTACGAAAAGCTTGTGTCCTTGCAATTTTGCAGCATCGTCTCCGCATAACAAATAGATGAGCTGCCTTTGCCTATCGTTGGTATCCTGGAACTCGTCCACCATTATATAAGCATATCGTTCTTGATACTTATGACGTACTTGTTCGTTATCTTGCAATAATTTAACGGCAAGTTCTTCCAAATCATCGTAGGTTAAGAAATCATCCTGCTCCTTACAAGTACGATAATAAATTGCGAAATCCTGCAATACTTTTTGCCAAGCTTCGACAAGGGGAAACGCTGCCCTGTCCACGTCCAAATTCAGCAGGCTATCCTTTAAACTTCTAATTTCTTCCAGCTGCGCTTTAATTTTAGTTGTACTGCGCAGTTTACCTAAATATGTATCGTAGGCAGTAAAGTCGCTAGGCTCCTTTTGAATACCACTTACAACATCCTGTAAATTTTCCTTTAGCAGGGCTACGGCTTCCGCAGTTTTATTTTTACCTAAGTCATCACGATGAGCAAAGGCTGCTACCAAACTACACAACCTTGCCTTCGCCGCAGGCTCATCTTGCAAAATCTTTTGATAGCTCTTGGTCAAATCACCAAAGGCAAGCACTTCATCCATTTGCCCAACCAAGCTTTGCAGTTGGCTAATGGTTCCGTTAATTCCGTAGGCATTAGTCAAAAGCGAAAGCTCCGTCCTTTGCTGCTTCAAACCTTGTCGTACAAAATCTAGCAAGCAATTTTGCAAATACTCTTCTGCTTCGAACTCTTCTGCCAAGGTGAAAGCAGGGTCAAGCCCTAACTCTACCGGGTTTTCCTTTAACAATCTATTGCAAAAACCATGAATGGTAGTAATCTGCCCTCGCTCCAGCTCCACAAGCTGTTCTTTCCAAAAGCCATCCATATCGCCAGCAAGCTTAGCTTCCATAGAAGAACGTACACGTTCCTTCATTTCCCCTGCTGCCTTGCGGGTAAAGGTGATTGCCAAAATTTCTTTGGCGCTGATGGGTTTCTTTGCCTTCTTACCCGCTTCCAAAATATGCAAGAAACGTTCTACCAAGACACGCGTCTTGCCACTACCAGCACCAGCAGAAACAGAAACATTATTATTAATGGTAGTAATGGCTTGTAATTGTTGGGGTGTAAAATTACTCATCAGCTTCACCTCCCTGCTCAAGCAAATTCACACGGCAGATATCTTTCAACGGACAATAGGGACTGCAATTTTTCTTAGGCAGTACATCAAAATTGCCTTCGTAAATTTCTTGCACGTAGTTTTGCAAAAGCTGTTGGCTAAATTGGCTAAAGGCTTGCCATTTATCCTCCGCATCTGCAAAATAGTCAGTACTCCTTTTATTGAAGGGTAATTCTATATCGTCTAATTTGACGGTAGATTTTCTTTCTGTATTTTTCAAGGACAAGTAACCGCCACCGGCAACTTTCTTGCCGTACAGCTCGCTTGCTGCCAACAGGTAAACTGGCAACTGCAAATCAATGCCTGCAGGCAAATCACTTCCAGCAGGAGTGGTAGAAAGCTTGTAATCTGTAACAAAAACCTTGTCACCATTTTTATCAATACGGTCCAAGCGTCCCATAATGGCAAAGCTTCTACCATCCGGCAAGTTTAGACGCAAGGGTTTACCATTTTTACTGCTAAAGTCCCATTCCACGGCGCAGGGTACAAAATCCCACTGTCCTTGCAGTTCATACTCATAACTTAACCATCTACGCAAAACGTTCAGCAGGCGATTACGCTCTGCCTCCCACAATTCGTTTTCTTCTAAGGTGCCATTAGCCACGAACTCTGCACACACTTCTTGAAAATCCTTCTGCAGTTCTTCCCACAGTAATGAAAATTCATATTTCAAAAGTTTCTCCTGCAAATGCTTGCCTAAAAATTTTGCCAATGTAGCGTGGAGCAAGCTACCCTCATCAGCAGGCGCAGCAAGCTCTTCTTTTTCCACAAACTCTTTTTGTTTCCAAACACGCTCACCCAAAAATCTAAAAGGACATTGAGCATAAACCTCTAAAGACGAAGGGCTAAAGACATTGCCGACAAAAGCTTCTACTTCCTTGCTTAATTCTTCAGACTTAAACACACCTCGATAAACGCCAAAGTTTTCTCTGGTAGAATCCACCGTTGAACCGGCAAAAACAAATGGTCCTAAATTAGCAGTTATCCATGCAAAGCTTATCTTTCTGCCGTCAATACAAGCTTCTCCCAAAGAAGCAGGCTCCTTGGACAAAATATTTTCTACATTTACATTATATTTTTTCTTGGCTTCATCAACGTAAGCAGAAGCACCTGCCTTATCATCAACGTGATAAGTTAAAACCAAGCTCTCATTTGCCAACGCTACGGTCGAAGCGAAAAAGTACGCATCCTCACCATAAGCCAAGGTGCTAGTAGGCATATCAATACCAAGCCCAGCTAATTCACTGCGTTCTTTATCACTATAAATCCAATTTTCATTACTGCCTGTTGGGAACTCACCTTCACGCAAGCCCATTAGGAACACGTATTTATGCTCCAAGCCTTGTGCGTTAATGACTTCTGTAATCAGCACGCCATCGTTTCTGCCATCTACCAAAGTTACTTGGTAATCTGCCATTGCTTCACTCAAAGTAAGGGCAAAGTCCTGCAAGGTAAGCTTTTCTTCATACAAATTGCAGTTCTTATAATCTTCTCCCAAGCTTTGCAAGCATTGCAGAATAAGCTGCTTGCTTTGTAAGCAGCCTTTAACATCTTGATATTGTAAAGCGCCTCGCTTATGCATAGCGCCTAAAGTACGCTCCAAATCTAAAGCTTCTAAAAGGGCTTCCAGTACTGCACCATATTCAGAAACGGTGGCAGTAGCCCGCAAATTTTCTAAAGCAGTATCTATTATTGCTAACCTGCCATCTTCTGCGATAAAGCTTTCACCACATTTAGCTTGCACTTGGGAACGGGTAGTGAAGTATTTTCCTTGGCGCCAAAAATGAGCAGCCTCGCCATCCACATTCAAAAACAACTTGCCAATACCATTGGACAAAAGTTTAAAATAAGCCTCTGCTCCCAAACGGTTGTCAGGCTTCGCTTCCAAAAAAAGCAATATAAATTCTGCTAAAGGTTGCAAATTCAAACCAGAGCTTTGCGGAATGGACACAGGTATACCGTATTGGTCAGCCAATCTACGTAAGCCATTGTAATTATCAAATTTGCGGAAGGTCACTAAGATTTCCTTAGCGTTTACTCCATTTCGGAGCAAGCCTTTCACTTCCGTAAGCACCCATGCCATTTCCAGTTCTCTATCCGGGAATTGGCAAAGGCGTACGTTTTCAGAAGCTTTACTTGTGAGCAGGCTCACCTTTTCCAAATCGCAAAAGTTCATCAACGCGCCGTAGGTATTCTCCACAGCCTTGAACACCTCTGAATTTTGAGCCTCGTACATCAAGCCAACGCTAACATTGGTGCGTTTGCTCAAAGCCTTGATAAATTCCAGCTGCAAAGCGTCAAAGGTGTAGAAATCGCTAATGCAAACCTCTTGCCAGCGCAGCCTAACCTTTTCTTCCTGCAAAACCTTAATGGCAAGACGGTACTTGCCTTCCAAATCGAACCAGTCGTTATCCTTTAAATACTTACGGTACAAAGCGTAAAGCTGGCTAATTTCCCAATCCTTTTGTCCTTGGTTACCGGTTCTGCCCCAATTTTCCAAGGCATTCATAATTTGCACTTCTGTCACACCGCTACGAGAAAGCTGCCTTACCAAAGAAGCAAGTGCCTTAATGAATCCTTGCTTTTCAGCCAATGCTTCAAAGTATTCCAGCTTATCTCGTTGCGCTAAAAATTTAACCAAGTCCTTGATGACAAGCTCTTGGCTACGACTATTAATAGGTTTCAAATTCAAATAGCCGTTGTCATTTAAAATTGTCGTTGCTAAAAAATCTATATCAATAGTTCTGATGTTGGCTTCACGCTGTGCCTGATGCATCAAAAGGCGGCTGGGCAAAACCAGTACACCCTTGTCGTAACCAACACTTTGTAATTTATCGTAAAACAAACTGCGGGAACTGTGCCCCAAAGGTACGCAGTATAATTTAGCCATAGCGTTCCTCCATAAGCTTTTTATTTTATTTTATTTTAACACATAATGCTTTTCATTCTAACAGTTCGTCTTAAAAATCAAAACTCCTATATTTATTTTGCGATTTTGTGAAATCCAAGTGAATTTTAAAAAGAAGCACGAAGAGAAAAACCCCGTCCACAAAGGTGAACGAGGTCTAATAAGATTCTACGCCAGCATTGCCAGCAAGCTACGATATTCTATCGGTACTACGTCAGGCTCCAGTAAATCTGCCAAATATTCCAGCTGTTTGCGACTGGTCTTAGGCTTGGTTAAATGCCAGTAGTTAATTTCTAATTGCACAAGCACGTCAACCCAAGGCTGTACGCTTTGGGAAAGTTGTTCTTTCAAAAGCTCCTGCCATTGGCGGATGATGTCCAAATCATCTTGCATACCTACGCGGGCAACATTAGCAATCCATTCACGGATGGCACGCAGGGTAATAACCAAGTACTGCTTGCGCAAATCCTCCGGCAAATTAAGCTTGCCCACCCTTTTTAACAGGAGCAGATAAAAATATTGCAACTCCTTGTAAGCGACGAAGGCATTTTCAAAACCATCCCAACGACTATACATTTGCAAATGCATATTGAGCTGTAATAAGGTCAGCTTCAAAAGCTGGAGGTCTTGTTTTTTAAGCAAAGCCTTGAGCAAAATAGCAAGCAGAAATTTATTAGCTTCGCGCCAGTTTCTACGTGCCATCTGGGCGATGAGGCTTGTCCATTCGCTAAACAATGCTTGCAGTAATTTAGTATCATTAGTTGTTTTAATCACAAGTCTTGCCAGCTTACCAACAACGGGCAAGGAAGCAGCATAACGTCTGTCGCATACGGTAAAGGTAAGGGCAACGATAAAATCCATTGCTTGTTGCTGCTCCACCTTTTGCAAGGTAAGGCTTAACCTTTCTTCCGCAGCAAGGAGCCATTCAGTAAACAGTTCTCCCTTGCGCATTCTGCTTGCCATCATCAGCATATTTTTTAGGCAGACTAAATAACAAAAAGCTGAACCCTTGGCGCTATCCACAGCAAGCAGTTCAGTAAAGCACGCCTGTGCTTCCTGCACCATTCCTGTTTTTAGCCCAATGCATCCCAACAAGCTTAATTGTTGCAACGCCTGGTCAGCTTCTGCTTCTTTGGCGCAGTGCAACATAGAAAAAGCCTGCTCTAAAATTTGCTGCCATTCAGCGCTTTTATCAGCAATTACTTCTTCCATTATTACACCACCTTTTAAAATTACAAATTAATATTACCGTCGTAAACGATACCGCCAGCAGTATCAAGAGTTATCAGTTGACCATTCTGCAAAACGGAAGTTGCCCTCATAGCACCAACCAATACAGGAATACCACAGGTTACGCCTACAATTGCAGTTGAAGAAGTCAAACCGCCTTCTTCGGAGATAATCGCTGCAGCCTTTTGGGCAGCCAAGGGTACGTTTTCATCGTTGAGTACGTCAACGACGAGAATGTCACCTTTTTGCAACTTGTCTATGAAATCAGCAGTGGTTCTAGTTTTGCACACTTTACCTGTTACAGATTTTTTGCCAATGCCTACACCACATAATAATTTAGTTCCCACATTAACCACCTTGATTAAGTTTGTACTGCCAACCTTACCTACAGGCACACCTGCAGTGATGACTACGCAGTCACCCTCTTTGATATAGCCTTCATCCATAGCACGTTCCAAGGATTGCTCAATCATTTCGTCAGTATTTTCGGAGTAAGGACCAAGAATAGGTTTAACACCCCAATAATACTGCATCATACGTACGCTCTTTTCTAAATGAGAAGCAGCAATGACCTTGGCATGAGGTTTATATTTGGAAATCATCCTTGCTGTAAAGCCGGAAGCAGTCATGGTCAAGATGGCGTCTGCATTAATTTCTTGAGCGATTTGTACGGTAGCATGACTAATTGCGTCCGTAGAGTTCAAGCGCTCGCTAATGCCTTTCTTTTGGAAGATGGCAACGTAGTCCAAGGATTCTTCAGTACGTTCTGCAATTTTCGCCATGGTTTCCACAGCTTCCAAGGGGAAATCACCGGAAGCAGTTTCACCGGAGAGCATGATTACGTCCGTACCATCAAAGATGGAGTTAGCAATATCGCTTGCTTCCGCACGGGTCGCACGGTAGCTGTGCATCATGCTTTCCAACATTTGGGTAGCAGTGATGACAGGCTTGCCTGCCTTATTGCAACGAGCGATGATATCCTTTTGTACCAAGGGTACAACCTCGGAAGGAATCTCCACACCCAAATCGCCACGGGCAACCATTACGCCATCAGATACGTTAATAATCTCGTCAATGTGGTGTACGCCCGCTTCGTTTTCAATCTTAGAGATAATACCAATGGAAGAGCCTGCATCCTCCAAAATCTTGCGGATGGCAAGCACATCGTCTGCCTTTTGTACGAAGGAAGCAGCGATGTAATCCATATCATTTTTTACGGCAAAGAGAATATCTGCTTTGTCCTGCTCGGATAAGAAGGGCAATTTTAATTCAATACCGGGGCAAGCCACACGTTTACGGTTACTTACTTCGCCGCCGTGAACAACCTTAGTATGAATCTCTACGCCTTCAATGGCAGTTACTTCCAAAGAGAGCAAACCATCAGCCAGCAAAATCATACTGCCAACGTGCACCTCTTGAGGTAAGCCAACATAATTTACGTGAGCCTTATGCATGTCGCCCACTACTTCTTCCGTAGTAAGTACGAACTCGTCGCCCTCGTGCAAGGTTACTTTGTTATTGGCAAACATACCAAGGCGCATTTCAGGTCCTTTGGTATCCGCAATGGTAGCAACAATCTTGCCTACCTTGGCAGCGGCTTCTCTTACCATTGCCAAACGTTTGCCATGATCTTCGTGGGAGCCATGGGAAAAGTTAAAGCGAGCCAAGTCCATACCTGCACGCATCATATTTCCTAAAAGCTCTACATTATCAGTGCTAGGACCAACAGTACAAATAATTTTCGTCTTTTTCATTGTCAGTCACCGTTCCTTAGCCGTGAAATTGATGCTCGCGCAACACTTCGCAGGCATCTTCAGCTTCAGAAAAAGGCACACAAATCTCGTATGCCTTTTTGTTCTTACCACCAACACCTTTCAGCTGAACGAGAAAGCCATTGGCGGTAAGCATATCTTTAATTTTCTTAGCACTATCTTCACTATGAGCAATATAAACTACTTTCCACATAGGGAAGCGCCTCCGTAAAGATTAGTTTTCTTTGTAAGCTTTGATTTTAGCAATCAGCTTGGGAAGAATTACGTTAACGTCGCCAACGATACCATATTGGGCGGTATTGAAGATGGGAGCGTTAGCATCTTTATTGATTGCGATAACAGTATCGGAACCAGTCATACCAGCCAAATGTTGGATAGCACCGGAGATACCGCAAGCAAAGTAAATTTTCGGGGTAACAGTTTTACCGGATTGACCTACTTGGCAGGAATGACCAATCCAGCCTTCGTCAACAACAGCACGGGAGCCTGCAACGGTACCGTTTTCAAAGAGAGCTGCCATTTCTTCCAAAATTTTGAAGTTGTCAGCGCTACCCATACCACGACCACCGGAGCAGATTACTTCTGCGTCTTCGATTTTGATGGAGCTGGTGCCGCCAACTGCTTCTTTTTTCAGAAGTTCAACAGGAGAGGTTACCAAGTTTTCGCAGGTGAAGTTGATTACTTCGCCAGTACGGGTTGCGTCCATGGGTTTTGCTTTGAAAACTTTAGGACGAACGGTACCCATTTGGGGACGGGTTTCTTTGCAAAGAATGGTAGCCAAAATGTTACCGCCCAACGCAGGACGAGTCCATTCAACTACTTGGTTGTCAACATCAATGTCAAGTTCAGTGCAGTCAGCGCAAAGACCGGTCATTTTGCGAGCTGCAATACGGGGAGCAAGGTCGCGACCGTCAGCAGTTGCACCAATGAGGAGAGCGCTAGGTTTGTAAGCATCAATCAATTGGCAGATTGCGTCAGTGTAAAGGTCAGTGTTGTAATCTGCAAATTTAGCATCAGCGATTACATAAACTTTGTCTGCACCAGCAGCGATAAGTTTTTGAGGAACGTCGCCAGCTTCAGCAGCAACGAGAACTGCACAGCATTTTTCGCCAGCTTTAGCAGCAAGGTCGGAAGCAACGCCAATAAGTTCATAGGTTACACCAACGGGTTCACCGTTTTCAAGTTCGGTAACTACCCACAGGTCAGTACCATGGTTGTTTTCAACTTCTTTTTTAGCCACTGCGCCTTCAGCAGAAATAGCGCCTACGGGGCAAGCGTTTACACAAGCACCGCAACCAATGCAAGCATCTGCATCGATGTGAGCCTTATCTTCTAAGGAAATTGCACCAACGGGGCAAACGGCTACGCAAGCACCGCAGCCTACACAAGTTTCTTTATCTACGATCATTGCCATCTATCTTCACCTCAGCGAGTAATAATTTTAGCTTCAACTAATTTGTTGAACAGCATATCTACTGCAACATCAATATCTTCTTCGTTGATGATTTCACTGTTGATTACGGGAGCTTCCGGAGTAAAGGACTTCTTAACTTGGGTCGGGGAACCGGGCAGACCAACATCAGCAGGGTCAAGGTTCAAATCAGCAGCAGTCAAGATGGGAACGTTAGCTTTACGAGCTTTCATTTTGCCTTTGATGCTTGCAAAGCGCGGTTCTTTTTCAGCTTTGGTAACAGTTACCAGAAGAGGAGCAGCGCAAGCCAAGGTTTGGATGCTGCTTTCGTTTTCACGTTCCACAATGAATTTATCTTCTACATAATCAAGTTTCAATGCGCCGGTGATTTGGGGAATGCCAAGATGTTCTGCAATTTCAGGACCTACTTGTGCGGTGTCGCCGTCAACAGCTTGTTTGCCGCAGAGGATAAGGTCAAATTCACCCAAATGTTTAATGCCAGCAGCCAAGGTAACGCTGGTTGCCAAGGTATCAGAGCCTGCGAGAGCACGGTCACTAATCAGGGCAGCGTCATCAGCACCCATCGCGATTGCTTCTTTCAGAACATCAGTAGCCATAGGCAAGCCCATGGAAAGGCAGGTAACTTTTGCACCAACTTTATCTTTCATCATCAAAGCAACTTCCAATGCGTGACGGTCAAAGGGGTTCATAATGTTTTCTACGCCTTCACGCAGCAAAGTTCTGGTTTCCGGACAGAATTTAACTTTTTCAACATCCGGAACTTGTTTAATACAAACTAAAATATTCATGTGTAGCCTCCTTGTGCTATATAAACAAAAATCATTCGGAGTATATTTTACCATCTTTTAATGCTGACTTGCAAGTCTATAAGCCATTTAACAGCTCAAATAAAGCAGTCAGGGCCTAAAACTTTTATAATTTCTTCTTTAAATCCAGCCTTAGAGGAATCCACCCAAAAGCTCTTATCAGTTTTGACTATTTTTTTAGAGCCAAGCAAGTGAAGGTAGACTTCGTCATCACCCTTATACTTTTCAAAAAGACGCTTCAATTCTTTTTGTACCAAGGCATTTTCTAAATGAGCAGCGATTCCAATCCGCACTTCTGTAATTGCCTTAGGCAGTTTACGCACGGTACCGGCAACAATTTTGCTTTCTCGCTCGTCGATGCTGTAGCGACCTTCTACAGAAACGATATTGTCTTGGAAGATTTCCCTTGCGTTAGCACGGAACGCCTTCGGGAAAACAACTACGTCAACTCTACCGGAATGGTCTTCCAAAGAAAGAATTGCCATAGTATCCCCTTGCTTGGTGTTTCTAATAGTGCAATTGGTAATGATGCCTGCAACAGTTAAGTATTTACCATCACTTACAACTTCTTCATCCTGCAATAGATACAACGGAGTAAACTTTTTAAGAACGTTACTATATTCATCAAGAGGATGACCAGTTACGTAAAAACCAATCAGTTCCTTTTCATTTTGCAAGATGGTTTCCTTGGGCATTTCATCAAGATTGGGCAAAATGATTTCGTCAATATCGCTAAAATCATTTCCATCACTAAAAAGCCCCATTTGCCCGCTGGCATTATCCTTTTGGTATGCAGTACCCAAATCCACAGCCTTGTCTAAGATTGCCATCAGCTGGGAACGTTTGACCCCAAAGGAATCCATGGCACCACATTTAATCAAGCCTTCTAACACGCGCTTATTGACAACACGCATATTTACGCGACGGCAAAAATCAACTAAGCTAGTAAATTCGCCATCTGTTTTTCGATTTTCAATAATAGTGCTTACGGCAGCCTCACCTACGCTCTTAATGCCAGCCAAACCAAAGCGTACGGAACCGTCCTTCATAACGGTGAAGGTGGAACCACTTTCGTTAACATCGGGCGGTAAAATCTTGATGCCGGAATTACGACATTTAGAAATGTACCAGCTAATCTTATCAGCATCGGTGATGACGCTATCTAAAAAGGCTGCCATATACTGAGCAGGCCAGTGCGCTTTCAAATAAGCTGTTTGGTAAGCAACCAAGGCATATGCTACGGAGTGAGACTTATTAAAGCCATAGCCAGCAAAGTGTTGCAAGAGTGAGAAAATCCTATTACTAAGTTCTTCGGGAATATCGTGCAGCTTTTTCGCACCTCTAATAAATTCTGCACGCATGGAATCCAGCTCTTTCGCCTTTTTCTTACCCATGGCGCGACGTAAGATATCTGCCTGACCAAGGCTAAAGCCAGCCAAGGCAGAAGTAATTTGCATAACCTGTTCTTGGTACAGAATTACACCATAGGTATCTTTTAAGATTGGCTCCATAAGCGGATGGAGAATTTCTGCGGTACGATGACCATGACGACCTGCGATAAAGTCTTCTGCCATACCAGTGCCTAAGGGACCAGGGCGATAGAGAGCAACAAGAGGAATTAAGTCCTCAAAGCTTTCGGGAGCCAAATCCACCACCAGCTTGGTGATACCCTTGGATTCCAGCTGGAACACGCCGTAGGTATCGCCTGCGCAAAGCATTTTACAAGTCTTTTTATCATCAAGGGGAATATTATCAATATCGATAACTTCACCGGTAGTTTCTTTAATATTACGAATGGCATCACCAATTACGGTTAAGGTGCGCAAGCCCAAGAAGTCCATCTTCAAAAGGCCAAGACCTTCCAGCTTATCCTTATCGTATTGGGTGATGACGGAACCTTCTGCGCCAAACTGCAGGGGCACGTAATCTTTCAAATCTGCAGGAGCAATGATTACACCAGCAGCGTGGGTACCTACGTTACGGGGCATACCTTCCACGCTTTTAGCAAGGTCGATAAGGCGGCGAACTTCTTCGTCGTTATCATAAAGGGCACGCAAATCATTGCTGATACGCAACGCTTTATCCAAGGTAATGCCTAATTCCTTGGGCATCATCTTAGCAACCCTGTCCACACTACCGTAGCTCATGCCTAAAGCTCTACCCACGTCACGGATGGCAGCTCTCGCCTGTAAGGTTCCATAGGTAACAATTTGCGCCACACGTTCCTGACCATAGCGACGAACAACGTAATCCAAAACCTTATCGCGGTTCACATAGCAGAAGTCCGTATCAATATCAGGCATGCTTACACGCTCCGGATTAAGGAAGCGTTCAAAAAGCAATGCGTAACGTATGGGTTCAATATTGGTAATGCCTAAAAGGTAGGCAACAATGCTCCCCGCCGCACTGCCACGCCCGGGACCAACTAAGATTTCGTTTTCACGACAGTATTTTATAAAATCCCACACAATCAAAAAGTAGCAGGCGTAACCCATCTGGTTAATGATTTTAAGCTCAAAATCAAGCCTGTCCCAAACTTCTTGATTTGCTTGGGGATATTTTTTCACTAAGCTTTCCTCGCACAAATGACGCAGGTAGCTAACAGCGTCGAAACCTTCCGGAACAGCAAACTCCGGCAAAAGCAGCTTGCCAAATTCAAGCTCCACATTGCAGCGTTCAGCAATAAGGTTGGTATTAGCAAGAGCCTCTGGGCAATCAGGGAACTTTTCTGCCATTTCCTTATAGCTTTTCAAATAAAACTGGTCATTAGGGAACCGCATACGATTCGGTTCATCAACAGTGCTACCTGTTTGTAGGCACAAGAGTACGTCCTGAGCTTCCGCATCCTGACGACGCACATAATGCAAATCGTTAGTAGCAACCAAGCCTAAACCATATTCCTTAGCCAGTTGCTTCAAAACTTTATTAACTTTATGTTCTTCATCTAAATCGTGGTTTTGGATTTCGAGGAAGTAATTATCCTTCCCAAAAATTTCTAGATACTCTTCCAAGCAACGACGTGCACCATCAAGATTGTCCTGCAAAATAAATACAGGCAATTCGCCGGCGATGCAAGCACTAAGGCAGATTACGCCCTTGCTGTGAGCACGCAGAATATCCTTGTCCACACGAGGCTTATAATAGAAACCTTCCAGCTGCGCCAAGGAAACCATCTTCATTATATTATGGTAGCCTTCTAAATTTTCTGCCAAGAGAATCAAATGGTACAAGCCACGGTTATTACGCTCCAAGTGAGAACCTGTAGTAACGTAAACTTCACAGCCCAAAATAGGTTTGATACCCTGCTTCTTGCACTCTTCGTAAAATTCAATGGCACCATACATAACGCCGTGGTCAGTTATGGCAAGGCTGGTCATACCTAGTTCCTTAGCATAGCCAACCAAATCAGTAATCTTCGCTGCACCATCTAAAAGGCTATATTGAGTATGAACATGTAGATGTGTAAAATTAGTCATCATTTTTCACCAATAATCCAGGAATCAAGAACAGCAGATTGCATGCTAAGGCAGGGAACAATCCGTTAATCTTCCAAGGCGCAACGTACTTCCACAGGCACGCCACCGCAATACCGCCGATAATTGCCATAATGCCAAACTTGCGGTTCACCTTACCAGGGAAGAACACTGCAAAGGTCAAGGGCAGGAAGATACCACTACCACGTAACGCCATGGAAAGGTAGTTCCATTCCAGAACAGAGCTATCTAAATGGAAGAAAACAAAAATAATTGCGCAGGCACTTACCAAAAGCACGCTAATACGGCTAGCCCACAAAAGGTTTACGGAGCTGGCGTTCTTCCACAAATTTTTAACAAGGTCACGAGAAATCATAGTGCCTACGCCCAATGCCAAGCCGGACAAAGAGCCAAGGGCGGAAATCATAATAGCACCAAGGCCAATACCGCCCAACCAATCAGGCAAGTAAGTTGCAAGGTACATAGGCAGAGCGTCAATAGAATTTATTTCCGGATGCTGCACGCTCATAAACATACCAATCATTACAGAAGGCAAGCCTACGGGGATAACTACCAACGCAGCAGCAATGCAACCAGCCGCAGCTGTCTTGCTATCCTTGGCAGAAAAAATGGACTGAATGTAGCTTTGAGTAGAGATTACACCTACAATCATAGACGCCAAGCTAAAAAGTCCGTCCTCTACCCCACGTCCAAAAAGACTGAACCACGGGTGCGCTGGGAAAGCTGCCTGCAAACCTTGCCATTGTCCTAAATCAAAATAACAAAGCACGCCACCAACGAAGATGGTCGCAAAAATCAAAAGTATCTTTAAAAGGCCAGCCATGCCTGCACCACTAATGCCTCCAAAGAAAACGATGGCAACGGTCAAGCCTAAGACAATCATACCGCTTGTTTCCATGCTTACGTTAAAAAGACCGGACACCAAGCTTAAAGCAGTCAAAGTACTGGCAACAATACTAAAGAAAATGCCTGCGGAGGCAGAAATACTGGTAAATGGTCCAGCCACCTTGCCGTAGTTGCCAACAAGGAACTCACTAACAGTAGTCAAGCTACTGCGACGCAAAGGCACTGCGTAAAAAATCGCCATAATGATTAACGCAATGCCACTGCCCAAGGTAAACCACCAGGCAGTAAGTCCAAGCTTGTAGCCAAGCTGAGCAGTACCTACGGTAGCAGCGCCGCCAACAATAGTTCCGATGATACTTCCGGCAACCATACCAACACCAGCGCTTCTTCCACCTACATTATAATCGTCAGCAGATTTAATTTTTCGAGCAGCGTAAACCCCCGGCAAAATTGTTACTGCCAAGGTCAAAATCAAACTTACTATATGTATTAAAGATAATTTCATCAAAATTCACCAGCTTCAGCAAAAATTTCTTCATTATTATAAGTATACCACATCACAAAAGACTTTCTCTAAATCAGCTAAGATATTTTTTAAGAAAGAAAAGCAAGAATATCTTTAACTACACACTTAAAGCGTAACAACCTTAACACTTTTGGATTTGCCAAAACATTGCAAGGGTAGTATAATTAGTGGTACGCAATTTATGTACCTACTACACTTTGTGTATACACTATTTTATAGATAAATTTTTTGGAGGAAATTATGAGTCGTTTAAAAGTTGAAACACCTGATCAAGCGCAGCTCACCGTTGAACGTCTTTACAAAGACCTTGAACGTCACATCATCGCCAGCCCTCCCGGACTGTGCCCCGTTGATTTGCAGCTGTCCTTCTTGAAAGTTTGTCATGCTCAAACTTGCGGCAAGTGTACTCCCTGCCGTATTGGTTTAGGACAATTACAAAAATTGATGGAAAGTGTTTTAGAAGGCAAGGCTACCATGAAAACCTTGCAGCTTATCGAAGACACTGCCAACAATATTATGGATTCTGCGGACTGCGCTATTGGCTACGAAGCAGCTCACATGGTTTTGGCTGGCTTGGTTGGCTTCAAAGAAGACTATATTCACCACATCAAGACCGGTAAATGCAATAGCACCGTAAACCATTCCGTTCCTTGCGTTGCTCTGTGCCCGGCACAAGTTGACATCCCCGGTTACATCGCTTTGGTTGGCGAAGGTCGTTATGCTGATGCCATCAAGCTCATCCGTAAAGACAATCCCTTCCCCACAGCTTGTGCTCTCATTTGCGAGCATCCCTGTGAAGCACGTTGCCGTCGTAATATGATTGACGCTGCCATCAACATCCGTGGCTTAAAACGTATGGCAGTAGATAACGCTCCTGCCAATACTGTTCCTGTTCCCGAAAAAGCGGAAACCACCGGCAAACGCATCGCCATTATCGGCGGTGGGCCCAGTGGCTTGGCAGCAGCTTACTATTTAGAATTAATGGGTCATCACGCAGTTGTATTTGAAGCTAAGAGCAAACTGGGTGGTATGCTCCGCTATGGTATTCCCAGCTATCGCTTCCCCCGTGAAAGACTTGACCAAGATATTGAAGCAATCCTTTCTACTGGTGTAGAAGTTCATCTCAACACCAAGATTGGCAGCGGTGAAGGCGAAGTTCCCTTCAATAAACTTCGTGAAGAATACGATGCAGTTTACATTGCCATCGGTGCTCACGAAGATAAAAAGGTTGGCATTGAAGGCGAAGATTCCAAAGGCGTAATCTCTGCTGTTGAAATGCTTGGCTCTATTGGCGAAGAAGTTATGCCTGATTTTAAAGATAAAACCGTTGTCGTAATCGGTGGCGGTAACGTAGCCATGGACTGCACCCGCAGTGCAATTCGTCTTGGTGCAAAAAAAGTTACCATCGCGTACCGTCGTCGCAAAAGTGATATGACTGCTCTTCCTGAAGAAATTGAAGGCGCTGTTGCTGAAGGCGCAGAGCTTTACGAACTGAAGGCTCCTCATAAAATCGAAGCTGATGAAAACGGCAACGTTGTTGCTCTCTGGGCAGAGCCTCAAATCATCGGCCCCATCGACGCTTGGGGACGTGCTCGCCCCATTCGCGCAGAACTTCCCTTGGATCGTATCCCCTGCGACATCATCGTTGTAGCAATCGGTCAAGGCGTAGAGCTTCGCCCCTTTGAAGAAGCTGGCGTAAAAGTTAAACGTGGTAGCATCGCTGCTATGGATACTGGCGAGCTTGCCAATGCTAATGGTGTTTTTGCTGGTGGCGACTGCGTAACCGGTCCTGCTACTGTAATCCGTGCCATTGCAGCAGGCAAAGTAGCAGCAGCAAATATTGACGAATACTTAGGCTACGAACACGAAATTAGCTGCGATGTAGAAATTCCCCCTGCTGATTTGTCTGACAAACGCCCCTGCGGACGTATTCAAATGAAAGAAAAAGAAGCAGGCGAACGTAAAAATAACTTTGAAGAATTTGAATGTGGTATGACAGTGCAAGAAGCCTGTCAAGAAGCAGGCCGTTGCCTGCGCTGCGACAAATTCGGTTTAAGCGCATTGAAAGGAGGCCGTACTTTTAAATGGTAAACTTAACAATTGACGGACAAAAAGTAACTGCCCCCAAAGGTGCAACCATCATGCAAGCAGCGGACTCCGTTGGTATCCGCATCCCTCGCCTTTGCTATTTGGAAGGCATTAACGAAATTAGCGCTTGCAAAGTGTGCGTAGTAGAAGTGCAAGGCAAAGTTAGACTGGTAACTGCCTGCAGCACTCCCGTACAAGAAGGCCTCGTTGTTTACACTAACTCTCCCAAAGTACGTGCTATCCGCCGTACCAATGTGGAGCTGATTCTTTCCCAACACGATTGCCTGTGCGCAACCTGCGTAAGAAGCGGTAACTGCGCTCTGCAAACCTTGGCAAATGACCTTGGAATTTTTGAACTCCCCTACGAAAAAGACGTTGTAGATATTCCTTGGGACAAAGAGTTCCCCTTAATTAGAGATTCCAAAAAATGCATCAAGTGTATGCGTTGCATCCAAATCTGTGACAAAGTGCAAGGCTTGAACATTTGGGACTTGGTTAACACCGGTGGACGTACTACCGTAGATGTTGCCCAAAAATTCCCTAACATCGCTCAATCCGATTGTAGCTTATGCGGTCAATGCATTACCCATTGCCCCGTTGGCGCACTTAAAGAACGTGACGATGTTCCTAAAATTTTCGAAGTGCTGGCAAATCCGGAGAAAGTTACCGTTGTGCAAGTTGCTCCTGCAGTTCGTACTGCTTGGGGCGAAGCACTTGGTCTTGCTCCTGAACAGTTTACCGAAGGAAAAATGGTTGCTGCCCTCAAAAAGATTGGCTTCGATTACGTTTTCGATACCAACTTCGCAGCAGACGTTACCATTATGGAAGAAGGCAGCGAACTTTTAGAACGCTTGGCTGAACGTGACAAACATCCTTGGCCTATGTTCACCTCCTGCTGTCCGGGCTGGGTAAGCTACGTAAGCAAAAAATATCCTGCGTTCCTCCCCAACCTTTCCAGCACCAAGAGTCCTCAACAAATCTTTGGTGCCTTGACTAAAACTTACTTCGCCCAACAAAAAGGCATTGATACTAAGGACATCTGCTCCATCTCCATTATGCCCTGCGTATCTAAAAAGCGCGAAGCAGCACTGTTCTCCATGCGTAGCAGTGGCGTACCTGACGTTGACATCGTCCTCACCACTCGCGAGCTGGCACGCTTGATTAAAGCTGAACATATCAACATTGCTTCCCTGGAACCTGCCGAATTTGACAGCCCGTTAGGTAGCAGCACCGGTGCAGCAGTAATCTTCGGTGTAACTGGTGGCGTAATGGAAGCAGCACTTCGTACTGCTTATGCAGTTGTTGAAGGCAAAGAAGCTCCGCTTGATGCTTTCGTAGATGTACGTGGCAATGCAGCTCGTCGCGAAGCTAACTTCAAACTTGGCGACACCGTTGTACGCACCTGTACCGTAAGTGGATTGGGCAATGCAGGTCGATTGATGGATGACATCAAGGCAGGCAAAGTCGAGTATGACTTCGTGGAAGTTATGGCATGTCCTGGCGGTTGCGTGGGTGGCGGCGGACAACCTATCCATGACGGACAAGAACTGGCGTGCAGTCGTGGTGCGAAACTTTACGACCTTGACGAAAAACGCACCTTGCGTCAATCCCACAACAACCCTGATGTACAAGCAGTTTACGCTAACTTCTTAGAAAAACCGCTCAGCAACTTGGCAGAAGAATTGCTCCATTCTGACCACGTGAAAGAGAAGAATTATAAGTAAAAATTGTCCTAGATATCATAGATATACGAAAGGCTACAGTTCAAATGAACTGTAGCCTTTAACATTATACGATTATGTTCAAACACTTATTTCCCTTAGATAAATCGCTTTATTTTCACCAGATAATGTAATATAATGTGAGTATGAGGTGAGAATATGATAAAAACCTATAATGCATTACTAAAAGAACTACACAATTATCGTGCTCCTAATAATAAAATCTCCCGTATGGTTAGAACAGGAAGTGTCATTCCAATTACCAAAGGCTTATACGAAACTGACAAAACCATTCCCGGTTATCTCTTAGCAAATATTATTTATGGTCCATCATATTTATCCTTTGACTTTGCACTTTCCTACTATGGTTTAATTCCAGAAGCTGTCTATACATTTACGTCCGCAACCTTCGAGAAGAAAAAAGAAAAGATTTACAACAATCACTTTGGTACGTTTACATATAGAGACGTACCATCCTCAGCCTATCCTTACGGCATTCGCTTAATTTCAGAAGGCCAATACTCCTTCGCCATTGCTACTCCTGAAAAAGCTTTGTGCGACAAGCTTTATATAGAAAGTACAGTGAGAAATAAAAAGGAATTAATTGAGCTTTTATTTACTGATTTGCGCATTGATGGAACAGAATTCCAGCAACTAGACAAAGAAGCCTTATGTAGCTTAGCTGACCTCTATAAAGCAACAAACTTAAAGCTCCTAAAAAAATTGTTGAGGTGAAATCTATGAGCACCATAATTCAAGAAATGTTAAAACAACATGATATAACAACAATTTATAATAAAAAGAACGCTCTTAAAGAAGTTATTCAAGAAATTATCTTATGTGGCCTCAGCAGAGCAGGCTTCTTTAAAGAAGCAGCTTTTTATGGCGGTACTGCTTTAAGAATTTTCTATGGCTTAGACCGTTTCTCCGAAGACTTAGACTTTTCCCTATTGAAAGAAAATCAAAACTTTAACCTCTCAAAATACTTTCCCATCTTAGAGAAGGAAGTTAAATCCTTCGGTCTCAATGTAGAGATAACTGAAAAAGAAAAGACTGCAGACTCAGATATTAAATCAGCATTTCTAAAAGGTAACACTCGCGAGCATATGCTACTCTTTTATCCCAACAGTCCTCTTCTTGGTATTACCAGTAACGAGCTTATTAAAATAAAATTCGAAGTCGATATAAATCCACCTAAGTATGCAAACTTCGACCCACAATTTAAACTTCTTCCTGCTCCTTACGAGGTTAATCTTTACGATGCACCTTCTCTTTTCGCAGGAAAGCTTCATGCCGTAATTTGTCGTTCTTGGAAAAACAGAATCAAAGGTAGAGATTTATATGACTATGTCTTTTACTTAAGCAAAGGCACCCAATTCAATCTTCCTCATCTTAAAGAAAGACTTGTTCAAACCGAGGCAATAGCTCCAGAAAAAAATTTGACTATTGACGACGTGAAGAATATGCTCATAGAAAAATTTGACGCCATTGATTACGACCAAGCAAAGAAAGACGTAATACCGTTCATCAAAGATACTAAAAGCATTGACATCTGGAGTGCCAATTTTTTTAAGGCTATTACTCAAGGGTTGAGATGTGAGTAAAATATAATAAACTAAGGTAATCATTCAATAACCTTTTATGAGGAGATGCTTTATGAGTCAAAATCCATTTTTAGACACAGTTATAAATTATGAAAAAGTCATTAAAGAAATTTTTGTATTTTATGGCTTTAATATAGAAATCAACCAACGTCTTCAAAATTATCGTTATGATTTTGAAGTTCAGAAGAACAATAAAAATTACTTAGTAGAAACTAAGTATTTTAGAACTCTTAAATCCAATCCACAATTACTACTTCGCGTGACAAATCAACTATTTGAACATGGTAATAAAAATTTTACTTATATTTTAGTTGTGAACTCAATAATCAATGATGACCTTAAATCTAAATTATGCAAAAATCGCAATCTGTTAGTCATAGATATTCAAAACCTTCTGTTCTTAGTGCATAATAATCCTGATTTAAAAAGCCAATTATTATCTTTATTAGATTTTTCTGTTGTAGATATTATTCCTAAAGAACCAGATAACAAAATTATATTTCCTCAAAATTCTATTTCGGAACACCTTCCTTCAAAAGAAGCATCATTGAAAACTAGTATCATAAATTGGTCAACAAGCTACGGAAATTATGCCTATGAAAATCTTTGCACAGAAATATTAAATTATCTATTTGACAACGAACTAACATTATGGCACACACAAGAAAAATCCAACGATAATCTGTATAGATTTGATTTAATTTGCAAAATAAAAGACGGTAACATCAGTGGATTTTGGACAACGTTAATACAATTTTTCAATAGTAAATACATAATTTTTGAATTTAAGAATTATAATGAACAAATTACTCAAAGAGAAATCTATACTACTGACAAATATCTTTATAAGAAAGCGTTGAGAAGCGTCGCTATAATAATCTCTTGTAAAAGTGCATCACCAAATGCTGAAAAAGCAATTAGAGGAACCCTTAGAGAAAATGGAAAGCTTATTTTAAGCATTAGCAATGAAGATATGATTAAAATGATGGACATGAAATTAAACAACGAACTACCAGCTGACTACTTATACTCTAAATTTGACGAATTGATGATTGATTTAGAAAAATAAATTTAATCCAACTTACTACAATTAGTCATTTATAGGATTATATCTAATCTGATTCTATACAACTCAACCTATACGAAAGGCTACAGTCCAAATGAACTGTAGCCTTTAAGTCTTTATTTAGTTTCTTTTTCATCATTTTCTTTGTTGTAGTACCTTGCCAATACAACCAAGCACCCCAAGACTAACCAATACAACTTCATAACTGCACCATTACCAAAGTTATACTCCGTTAAGCCTTGTAAAACTAAAGCACCTGTAGAGCCAGCAATCATTAAAGCGTAAGGATTCTTGTTGACAAAATAATTCTTTATATTACGCCATAAAATATAACCAAAAGCAAAAACATATCCAGCAAATCCCACTAAACCATTCTCACCAAGCATTTGTAGAAAGTTATTGTGAGCATGAGTTAGTCTTCCAATAACCTCATACTTTCTTTGAGCAACGTATGCCTTTTGTAACTCAAGACGTTTTGCCTTTGTCATTTTCTTTTGAGCAGGTGTTAGCTTTTTCTTCTTCCTATTATCCAAATACTTTTTGTACTCAGTAGCTAACTTTTTCTGTTTTTCATTAACTGGATATACTTTAGAATGCCTCTCACGATATTCGTCTTTGAACTGCCCTAAGCCAACACCTAGAACTGGATGCTCCTTAAACAATACAACAGAGACATCCCAAATTTTAAAACGTGGGTCTTGTGTAGCGCTCTTTACGCTACTAAATGTATTTACACGTTTCATAAATGCTTGGTTATTTACAAGTAATAATCCACCAACAAGCATCAACGCTACACAACCAATAAAAATCCTTTTGCTACGGAACATATAGTTTAAGCAAATTAAACTAACAACAATTCCAACTGCAAGCCAAGCACCACGTGTAGAGTTAAGCACTAACGCACCTACTCCAACAATAAAAGCAGGCAACGCAAGCTTACCATACTTACCAAGCACTTTAGATTCAAATACCAACACCAAAAGAACTGGTACAATAATGCATAAGAACCCTGCAAATGTCATAGGATGACCTGTAAAGCCATAAGGTCTTGCCCAATTTATGTTTAACTTATAAACAAAGACACCTTGATAAATTACATACAGTGCATCTACCAAGAAGGCACCTAGAATAGCACAATAAACTTTCTTAGCATCTTCCTTATTGTCAAATACAAATAGCAAAATCAAGAAAGGCATAAATCTCCATAGGAAAAAATCTGCCCAAGTTTTTAAGCCTTGTACGATATCTCCACTACATAATGCAGAAATAAGTAACGTGCTAGCAAATACACCTATAGCTTTCAAATAAGGCACTTTATCTTCATTTAAATTAACCCTTTTATCTCTATATAAATTTATTAAAAACAGCAATGTGCTTATCCCTAAGAAAACATTAGTTGCTGCAATGGACAAAAAAGATGTAACAGCAAAAAGACATATGGCTATCAAAAAAATGTTTGCTAATGAAAAAGACATACAATACTCCTAAAAACTTTTATAAGTTCACGTAGATTTCACAACTTCGCGAAATAAATTTTGATTTATAAACACCGAGGAAATAAAATATTATTAACTCATAAATTTCTGGAAACGATTTTATAGTATCTCCCCAGAAATGAATGATTTACATTCTAAAACGAAAGAAGGTAATTAATCTTCCAAAACGAAAAAAGCAGTACCACATCCAATGCTTTACCTCGTTTTACCAAGCTTTCTGCTACTGAACTAAAAGCCCTTGTCAAAAACCTTAGCAATTAAACGCCCCACCAAGAAAGCAATTCAAAATTTTGAAAATGTATTACGGTCAAGGAAAAAGCAACAAGCAAATAGCAGCACAACTTTTTTGTAGCCTTAGTACTACCAAACGACAGAAACTAGATGCCCTTAAACGCATCAAAGAAAAACTAAATACTTAGCATTACCAAGCCTTGCTCCACATTACTTTGGAGTAAGGCTTTTACTTTTGCAAATGTTTCGTATAAAACATTTATAACTATAAGTTAGTACTAACTTTAGAACAATGAAGCAAAGCTTCCGCTTTGCTAGATTATGGCAAAAGAAAAAACGAGAGGAACAAGGAGAAGAAAACCTAGTAAAAAAGAGGAATAAGGAGAGCAAAAAAGAAAATCTCACTATATAAGTGACTTCGTTTAAGGGCAAGTGGCTCACTTTTTCCTAAAAAATTTTTAAAAACACATAAAAACTTCTTTTTTGAAAAAATTTTAGTATTTTGTGAGCCACTTTGATTTTTTTATGTCACTTATTATATAGGGGGAACTTTTTACCTATTACCATACATCTTTTCATAATAATTTCGGTACTTATCGTTTATGATGTTCTCCCTCTAACCAATGCTCGCTAAGCACTGATAAATTATTTTATCAGCACTCAAATTTATTGTCCCTTTTATTAGCAACAAATACACCATTTGTTAAATAATGTCCCACTATTTCCACACCCTGATTTCGCTTAAGTACTTCATACTCTATATTAGTTAAAATATAACCATCTTTATAAGGATATGGAATATAACCAAAAGCTGCCCACAAAGGATTAAGATAAACCAACTGAAGTTTGATATACAAAAACCAAACTAATAAAAATAGAAGTCCATTAATAATTAATGTATCAATTTTCTCCAATTCAAAACTTAGTATAGGCAGCATATATGTGTAAATATAATTGAGTACTATATCATCGGCTCTTTCTATACCGTCTATACCTTTCATATTAATAGAATTATTCTTTAAAAAGCAAACTAAACTAAGAAATGAAACCAAGACAAAAAAATACAAAATAACTACCACCCACAATTTATAATTGTACCAATTATTTAAATCTGTGGAAAAAATAGTTTCTGTGTTCATGTATATTTTTACCAACATAAAAATATATAGAGGGAAATAAGATGATATGAACATTAAAGATCTTACTAATATGTCTTTCATAATCTTTACTTCACTTAACTATCATATACTAAATTTCGAGAACAAATTATACTTCTACAATAAGCGTCATTAATAATTCTAATAATATCCATTATTTGAGAAGCATCTGAATAGACAATTTGTCTTTCATTACCAAGTCCACTACATTCAATATCAAGATTAAATGTATTAATAACAGACTCCACTTCATCAAAATTATTAAAAACTACATTAGGATCTATTTCATTCTCCACTAATCTGCTCAACGCTTTATGATAGCGCGTATTTCTAACACACTCAGTCTCAAATTGCTGAAAGTTCATTATTTTATTAGTCCTTGCAATACATTCCAACGCACGACGTGCACGTTGTTCAAACTCAACATTTATGCGAAATATTCTTTCCAAAGCGATATGATTAAAAATAAAAAGCCTATTGTTTATACATAACAAATCAATACACCCATCAATACCTAATAACTGCTCATCAATAGTATTCAAAGTATTACCATTAAATCTTGCCAGAATCCCCTGTGCTGAAAGCCTTTTAAACTTAGTTACTCTCCTAAAGACAGAACACCTAAAGTCAGTAGTATTGTTTATTATATCGATACAATAAAATGTCAGTTTATTAGCATCAATATTAGTATTTACACAATCTGCTCTCTCGACACTTTCAATAACTTCATTATAATTACCTACATATGTAACTTCGCAACTTTCAAGTTCGCCATCTGCGCATGGACGTACTGGATTATAGTTCACTATCCTTAAGTCAATTTTTTCTCTCAAGTAATCTGTAATCAAGCCGATTAATCGACCACATATATTCCTATCAACATTTGGATTATACGCCAAATAGTCATTCTTTCTTTTCTGAAAAAACGTAAGCCTTAGATTTAAATTCTCAAAGTTACCAAGATTTTCTAATAATTCACGTATAATATTGTCATTCATTATCTTACTCCATATCTAAACTAAAACATTAAGCTTGATTCTTCACCAACACTTCAACAATCTTCTTACCAGCTTCACCATTACCGAAAAGTTGTTGCTCAAAAACTTCTTTATCAAAATTCATTGCATTCACTGCACTCATTATCTTTTCGTAATCAGCACCTACAAGAATATTTGCACCACAGTCAACTAATTCAGTCCATTCTGTTTCATCACGAAGAGTGAAACACGGTTTATTTAAGAAATATGCTTCTTTTTGCATACCACCACTGTCAGTAAGAGCACCAATAGAATTTTTAAGCAAGTACAAAATATCAAAATAACCAACGGGATCAATTACAATAACATTGTCTATTTTAATATCATTTGCAGCTAGAACCTTTTTAGTTCTAGGATGCAACGGCAGAATTACTTTTGTTTTTAATGCTATATCATTCAATGCATTCATAATGCCTTTTAAGCGATTTATATCGTCAGTATTTTCAGCTCTATGCACAGTGGATAAATAATACTCACCTTGTGCTAATTCTTTAACCTCTTTTGAAGGCACTGCTATTTCTCCATAAAACTTTACAGCATCATACATAACATCGCCAACATTGATAACACCAGCAGTAATATTTTCATTTGCTAAATGCTTAACAGCAGTATTGGTAGGACACAACAATAATTTAGAAACCCTGTCAGACAAAATACGGTTCACTTCTTCAGGCATCCGCATATTAAAAGAGCGTAAACCTGCTTCTACATGTACAACAGGAATATGCAATTTTATTGCAGCCAACGCTCCAGCTAAAGTGGAATTAGTGTCACCATAAATTAAAACATAGTCTGGCTTTTCTTCCAGCAAAATTGCCTCTATTTTCTCCAACATGCGTCCAGTCATGGCGCCTTGGGTGCCACCACCAACATATAAATTATAATGTGGCTTAGGAATACACATTTCATCAAAGAAAATATCAGACATATTTGCGTCGTAATGCTGATTGGTATGTATAATTTATTCTTCAATTTGATGCTCAACATTAACTTTATTGTGTTCTTTAATTGCACGAGATACAACAGCAGCCTTAACAAACTGCGGTCTTGCTCCTACTACAGTTGTGACTTTCATTTCCTCACAATCTCTTTATAAATACTTATCATTTGATCTACATTTTTATTCCAATCATAAAGTTGTTTAACACGCTCTCTGCCAGCCTTTCCCATTCTAGCTTTCAATTCATCATCTAATATAAGTTTTTCTATCGCATCAGCTGTTTCTTCTGGATTTCTTACAGGTACTACATAACCAGTTACCGTGTCTTCGACAACCTCTGGCAATCCTCCCACATTAGATACCACTACTGGTATACCGCAAGCACTTGCTTCTATTATTGCTACTCCAAAACTTTCACTATTAGACACAGACACAGACACAGACAACATATTAGCATACTTTGGTACTAAATCATGCTTAATTTTACCAGTAAATATAGCATCTTCTGCAATTCCCAAATTTATGGTCAACTCTTCTAATTTATTTCGCAAGCTACCATCACCTACTATTAATAGCTTTAACGGTAACTCCCGATGTCTTCGTTTGACAATTGCAAACGCACGGATTAAATATTCTATGCCATACTTTTCTTCCAGTGTTTTTATCGTACCAATCACAATATCATCTTCAGAAAACAAGCTATCAACTTCTAATGGCTTGAATTTTTCCAAATCAATTCCAAATGGAGTTACCACTACATCCTTATTGGTATATTTTTTTGTTTCTATCGCCATTACATTACTGGTTGACAGTATCTTATCTGCCTTTGATAAATTATATTTCAAAGCTAAATTATGCAAGAAAGTTATATTCGGAAAATCAAACACATCACTTCCCCACACAGAAATAATGTAGGGATGAAAATCTAATAACGCTCCAAGCATACCATAACTTGATGCATAATGCGCATGGACGATATCAGGTTTAAAATCTTCAACAACTTTCTTCAAATATGATAATGACTTTAAATAACTAAGTTTAGAAAAATTACTTTCTCTGCTCTTAGTGTTGTTATCTTCATAACTGAAAACACTTATATTACAATTATCTTCATATGGATAATCATTTTCGTTAATACTTAAAGAAAAAATACATATTGCAATATTACGTTCACTTAAACTTTTCGCCCACTTGATGGTATGTATTGAATAGGCATCAGATAATAAAAGCACTCTCATCTAACATTCCTCATAAACTTCAATAAAATCAATCAATTTTTTAACTTGTACACTTCTGTGAGAATCTCTAATAACATTTTTATCAGCAATCATCACCTTGTTATTACACCAGTCATCATATGATTTTTTTAATGCCTCATAAATTCCTTCAACATCCTCATTGGTTGTGACATATCCAATTCCAGTAGAATTTATCAACTCAGCAGCAACATCATCAGTTGGTACTAAACCTATTATTGGTTTTCCGACTCCTATATAATCGAACAGTTTTCCACTATAAATACCTCTTTCCCTCGCTCTAGGTATAATAACCAAAAGCAAATCTGCTTTTGTCTTCAAATAATTTATTACATCTAAATAAGACATTGCATTCCGCGTTATTACGTATTCACCAATAGAAGAAGGTATATTTATCGGAGCATTATTACCAATAATCTCAACACTAATTTCAATATTTTTATAGTTACTTATAAACAACTCTAATCCCTTAAAAAAGTTTTTAGGATTTAAATTTGCATAAAAATTGCCCGCAAAAATTATAGTAAACTTTTGGTTTCTTTTACCAGAATCCTTGTTATCTGCATCAAAATCATAGCCATTACGCACTTCCAAATACTGTAATTTATTGTTTGTTATCTCTTTATATTTTTCTAATTGTGGTTTAGATACTGAAAGTAAAATATCTCCCTCTCGGCTAATCAGTCGCACAAACTTTACCAGTTTATCTCTTGTCCTCAAAGGATAATTGGAAGACCACATAGCATCACGCATATCAATAATCCATTTAATTTTAGGCACTCTTTTTTTAATTTCCCTTGCTATTCTATGAGCAGATATTGGTGGTGCACTTGATAATACATAATTAAATTTTTTTAATTCAACTATAGATTCAAGATTTTCTAATACGCTATCAACCCAAGACCTTTCCTCATCAATAAACATACTCATATATACTTTATTCCAAGCACATTTAATATAATGATAAACAATATTATCTTTTTTTTGTGTATTTGCTCTATGAAGAATCCCTCTATCTTTTATATAATATACATTGGCTCCATCAATAATATCCTTAGCATCTTTGTCACCCTTAGTTATTACTGTAACAGCATAACCAGCTTCAATAAAATACTTGGAGAACGCCATTATTCTATTGACTGCAATATGCCTAACAGGATAATACTTTGACGTTACAATAAGAATATTCTTCATAAATCATCCACTCCCTAAAATTCTCTCATTTTCTAGCAATAACAAAAAAGCATATTAACCAAGAAAAATAGATACTCATATTTGCTAAAGAATAATACCATAAAAATTGATTCATAGTACAATTATTTATATAACAATACAGATACACTATGACTAGACAAAGAAATAGCATTGCCTGTCCAATAACCTCTAAATAATTCTTCCTTGTAACCAACACACCAACACTTAACGGACTGACAATAAACCTTACGCCAAACATTATTGCCAATAATTGTATATATTCCCCTGCTATAATCCATTCCTCACCAAAAAAAACTTTACAAGCCCATGGACTAAGATAATAAATAGCCATAGTGATAGGAATAGCCATTAAAACAAGATATCTAGTACACTTCTTTAATGCAAATATAAAACAACCCGTCTCATTGTATTCTTTTGACGCTTGTTCAAAAAACACCTTAGATACATTAGTACTAATTAAAGATAGTGGCACTCCCAATATTCTAAACGATAAAGAATAATATCCTAATGCCGCCAACCCATACAAATCTTCAATACAAAAATTTACTGCAGAAAAAGCAAAACTATTCATAAACGCAGCGGGAACAGAAAAAAATAAGAAACTCTTAAACTCAATAGCAACTTGCTTAATTTTTGTAAAACTAGTCTTTAGAATTTCATTTATATCTTCCAGTAAATCTTCAGATTGTTTCTTTAAAGAAGCAAGATTACTTATAAGAGCAGCAAATAACAATCCCCACACATCATATTCCAACAAACCAAAAGCAATCACAAGTACACACATAGCACCTGCCCGCACTATTGCTACTTTGCTCATAAGTTTATACTTCGCAAAACGATTATTATATGAAGTAACAATATTTATATATCCACTAATCAATAGTAAGAACGGAACAAAAATAAAATATTCTCTATACCCTAAAAACTTATCAAAAATAAAAGCATATGCACCTAATCCAACTGTAAATATCGACACCAAAAACAAGCATATATACATACACAACTTAACAAGAGCGAAAACTTTACTTTTATCATTTTCTGTAACTATTGCAAGTTCATACCTACCATTAACAACAGGCAACCATAAAAAGGCAACAGTAGTAATATATGTATATACACCTATACTCTCTACTGAAAATAAACGAGTCATTATTGGTGCAGTTAAAACTGTAATTAACTGCGCCAATAATGAACCAGTAACCAATATTGAAATGGATTTTAAAAATTTATTTTGTTTTATTCTATATAACATATATTAAATTATTGCTTTAATAACCTTTTCTTGATCTTCATTTGTAATCCAGGGACTCATCGGCAAACTCAAGACACATTTACTTGCCTTTTCAGAATTAGGCAAACAGCCTTCGCTATAACCTAAACATTTATAACAAGTTTGTTGATGAAGCGGTTTTGGGTAATAAACCATACTAGGAATACCAGCTTCTTGTAATTTAGCTTGCAATGCATTGCGTTCTTCTTCATTTTCAATTAACAACGTATATTGAGCCCAGCTACTATTCATATCTTCAGGAATGACAGGAACTTGATACTTTTCTTTTAATGCATCAGTATATTTTTGAGCAACCTCATTACGCTTTTGTAATTCATAATCTTTAAAAGCTTTAAGTTTAGGCAACAGAATAGCAGCTTGCAAAGTATCAAGGCGAGAGTTCAAGCCAATACGTACATTATCGTATTTCTCGATTCCTTTACCATGAATTCTAATGGACTTTAACAGATCAGCTAATTCATCATTATCAGTGAAGATTGCACCACCATCACCATAGCAACCTAAAGGTTTGGCAGGGAAGAAAGATGTAGTTGCAGCATCACCAAAACTACATGCCATTTTACCATTAATACTACCACCAAATCCTTGTGCACCATCTTCAAGCACTAGCAAGTTGTATTTCTTAGCAATGGGAAGTATT
>JAGAPX010000030.1 GCA_017623055.1 Phascolarctobacterium sp. | reverse complement strand
TAAGGGGATCCACCTGTTCCCATCCCGAACACAGTAGTTAAGCCCTTAAACGTCGAAAGTACTTGGCTGGAAGCGGCCTGGGAGGATAGATAGCTGCCGGTTAGGAAACAGCACTGCAGATGCAGTGCTGTTTTTCTTTTTGCAATTTAGTATGTTCTTTTCTTTTTGAAGCAATACAATTTATTTTTCTAGTTTTGGTATAATATGTTTTGGTATAATATGGGTAAGAACATTTAATTTTAAGGTGCTTTATGAAAACTGAGATTAGTTCTGCTCTTAGAAATGCTTTGCGTCATTATTTTGGCTATGAGAAATTTCGTAAGGGGCAAGAAGAAATTATAACTGAAATTATAAATCGACGTCCTGTTTTAGCAGTTTTACCTACGGGTGCAGGGAAAAGCCTTTGTTTTCAGCTGCCTTCTTTATTAATGGAGGGGATTACTTTGGTAATCTCTCCTTTAATTTCATTGATGAAGGATCAGGCAGAGGCTTTGAAAGCACGTGGAATAGGTGCCGCTTATCTTGATAGTAGCTTGAACAGTAATGAATACGGTAGAATTTTGTATGATACCTTGAATGGTAAGGTAAAGTTTCTATATGTTGCACCTGAGCGTCTCGCCAATCCGCAGTTTATTGCCTTTGCCAAACGTGCCAACATAACCTTAGTTGCCGTTGATGAAGCTCACTGCGTTTCTCAATGGGGGCACAGTTTCCGCAAAGACTACTATAATATTCCCAACTTCATTGAATTTTTACCTAAGCGTCCTCTTGTGGCTGCTTTTACCGCAACAGCTACAGAGGAAGTGCGTAGGGACATTCTTAGTCGTTTGCAGATTATAAGTGCTAAAGTAGTGGTATCCGGCTTTGATAGACCTAACCTTTATTTTAAGGTGCAGCGTACTGCTGACAAGGAGCGTTCACTTTTAGATTTTCTTGCCAAGCATAAAAATGAGTGCGGAATAATCTACTGCGCTACCCGTAATAAGGTGGAGCTTGTTACCCAGTTTTTGGTGAAGCAAGGGTATCTTGCCCTGCGTTATCATGCTGGTCTTACGCCAGATGAGAGACAAGCAAATCAAGACTATTTTGTCCGTGGGCAAGTACATATTATTGTAGCGACTAATGCTTTTGGTATGGGTATTGATAAAGCGGACGTGCGCTTCGTTGTGCATTACAATATGCCAAAAGACGTGGAGAGTTATTACCAAGAAGCAGGGCGTGCCGGACGAGATGGCAAGCCTGCGGAATGTCTCTTGCTATATGATAAGGGTGACGTTGCCATTAACACTTACCTTATTGGACACGATCAGCCTGACCTGGAGTGGAAGGATAGGGAGCTAAAGCTTCTCGACAAAATTGTTACCTATTGTAATACGTCAGGGTGCTTACGAAAATTTTTGCTGGAATATTTTGGTGAGCGGGTTGCAAGTAATTGCAACAACTGTGGTAACTGTTCTCAAAATAAAGAGGCAACCTGGCGACGCTTCTTAAAATTGTGATAAGTTTGTGTTGAGTTTTAGTGAGCAGGGAAAAACTTTTGTTACAGCGAATTATATAAATGTAGATATTTGGAGATGTAGGGAGGTTTGACTATGAAGATTACTTTTTTAGGTGCTGCTCGTGTTGTAACCGGTTCCTGTTATTTGGTTGAAACTAACAATAGAAAAATTCTTGTTGATTGTGGTATGTTCCAAGGCTCCAAGCTGGTGAAGGCGTTTAATGAGAAGGAGTTTCTCTTTAACCCTGCGGATATTGAAGCTGTTGTGCTTACTCATGCCCACGTTGACCACAGTGGTCTTTTGCCTAAGCTGGTGAAGCATGGCTTTAAAGGTAAGATTCACTGCACTAAATCTACTCAAGAACTTTGCTCCATACTTTTGCCGGACAGTGCTCACATTCAGGAAAGCGATGCGGAATTTGCTAACCGCAAGGGTATGCGCGCTGGCAAAAAATTGGTAGAGCCTCTTTTTACTTTGGACGATGCCTACAAAGCCTTGACCATGTTTAAAATTCACGATTTCAACGAAGCGTTTGCCGTTATCCCGGGAATAACCGTTAAATTTAAGGTGGCAGGTCATATTTTGGGCTCTGCTATCGTAGAAATGTGTGTGGAAGAAAGTGGTAAGCAAACCAAACTCATTTTCACCGGTGATATCGGACAGCCTAACCAGCCTATTATCGAAGACCCTGCTAATCTGACCTGCTCTGATTTTGTGATTACAGAATCTACCTATGGTGACAGAACCCACGAGGTTTATGACAAAGAGGGTGAGTTGGCGCGTATTGTTAATGAAGTTGCGGAAAGCGGTGGCAATGTCGTCATCCCTGCCTTCGCAGTTGGGCGCACCCAAGTTTTGCTGTACTACTTCCAAAAATTGTTGAGTGAAGGTAAAATTCCGGAGATTCCTATTTACGTGGACAGCCCCATGGCAAATAAGGCAACTCATATCACTATGACCAACCCTGCTGAGTATGACGAAGAAGCTCAAGCTTTGTACGTGATGCAAGGTCGCCGCTTGGTGGATATGAAAAACCTGCACTTCACTGCTACAGCGGAAGAGTCTCGTGCCATCAATGATATGGACGGCGCGAAGATAATCATTTCTGCAAGTGGTATGGCAGATGCCGGACGTATTCTTCACCATTTGAAGCATAACCTTTGGAAAGAAAACACCATCGTAGTTTTCGCAGGGTTCCAGGCGGAAGGCACCATTGGTCGTAGACTTTTGGACGGCGAAAAGAAAGTTAAGATTTTAGGCGAAGACATTCGTGTCAACGCTAAGATTTATAATATGAAGGGCTTCTCTGCTCACGCAGATAAAGAGCAGCTCCTAGCTTGGTTTGGCAAGATGACTGTTCAGCCCAAAGCATACTTTGTTACTCACGGTGAGTACGATGCTTCTTTGGCATTCTCTGATGAATTGCAACGAAAGCTTGGCACCGCAACCTACATTCCCCAATTTGGTGACTGTGTAGAAATTAATGGTACCGATTGGCGAGTGGAAGCTTCTCAACTGGTGGAAGCTGTTCCCGAAGCTTTGGAGCTGCGTGCTTACCTGCGTGGTATGGAAAAAGAATACCTGCGTCAACGCACCAAGATAGAGCAAATTGTTACTCGCGACGACGCAAAGGTGAAGCTTATCCGCAAGAAGCTGGAGAAGCTGCGTAAATATATGGATGACCTTTTCAGTGACCTGTAAGGTGTCTACTAAATACGCTACAAGAATTTGTAAACAATAATACAAAATGGAAGCGTTTTCCGTAAAACCTAAAATTTTACTTGATTTGGGTTGACAGATGGCAGACTCGTTGTTATACTATGTTTAATTTTTGAAACAAAAATGTAACATTGTAGAAGCGATGAACGGGAATGAAATAAAAGCACGTCTTAGAGATTCAGCGGTTGGTGCAAGCTGAAAGGTTGGTTTTATCTTCTCTCACCCGCGAGCC
>JAGAPX010000029.1 GCA_017623055.1 Phascolarctobacterium sp. | reverse complement strand
GTGGCAGGCTTTATGATGCTGGAACTTCTTATTAATATGAAGCGTGTTGCTGACCATTCCAAAAACATCAGCCAGCTGGTACAAGGTACATTCTAAAATTGTTGTAGGCTTGTGAAAAAACTATGTTGAAATTAGGGGCTTTCTGAAATTACAGTGAAGTCCTTGTATTTGGAATTTTAAATGCTATACTGACCTTAGGAGAGTTGTAACCAACATTGTTGGGAGCAGCTCTCTTTTTATGTAAGGAAGTGATAGCATGGAATTTATTAGAAGAAATCAAGGAGTATGGGCTGTATTAGCAATTTTGAGTGTACTGATTTTAGTTTTATTTACATTCTTTGGTGGTGCGGAAGAGGAAGAAGTTGCCATGCGTGGAAAGGTAGAACCAAGAAGAATGTACCTTTCCTTTAATATGGAGTACCCTATTGGCGCAATGTATGCCAATGTTGGCGATGAGGTTCATCGCGGGGACGTGCTTGGTGTTTTGCAAATGGACGATTTAACTTCCCAAGCGGAGGCTGCCAAAAACAGCATTGCTCATTACGAAGAAGAGATGAAAGACCCCAACGTAGATGCAGACGAAAAGAAACTTGCTTACAGCAAGCTTAGCGGTTTACGGGCAGACCTTCTCCTCAAAGAAAAGTTTTTGCGTCAAGGGAGAATTGTCGCGCCTGCCGACGGTGTTATTAGCGTGCGTTTGCAAAATCCCGGCGAAATGGCGGTGGCAATGAAGCCTGTCTTTTATTTGGAAGCTCCTAATAGCAAATGGGTACATGCTTATGCTGACGAAGCTTATGCTAAAAAACTTAACAAAGGTATGTACGTAAAAGTTATGACAGAGATTATGCCTGCTATGACCGTAGAGGGAAATATTGAATACGTTTCCACAGTGGCAGAGCCTTTGCCGGGGAGTTTTTCCGAATTGACTGGTGCGGTTAAAGGCTACGAGGTTAGGGTTGATGTGAAAGATCCCAAGCATTTTTTAAAGACGGGTGAAAATGTTTTGGTTGTTGTAAAATAAAAGCAGATGTGATTTTTGCAACAAATTTAAGGAGTGTATATTGTTTCTCAAATTTGGATTTGATATAATGAATTCACTAAAAAGAAAATGCTGCGTTCCCTAAAATGAGCGCAGCAAAATTTTTAACACAAATTTCAAATTTAGATTTGAAATAAAATAAAGGAGGAAGGGTTATGCTTAACCTGAAAGAACACAAAAAGAGAATTATTGGTTTGGCAGCAGTGGTTGCCGTAGCTGTTAGTGCTGGTTATTATTATTTCTCCCGGCAAAATGATGAATTTGTTTTGTACGGTAATGTAGATATTCGTCAGGTGTCCTTGGCGTTTAACTCCAGCGAGCGTATCGAAAAAATGCTGGTAGAAGAAGGGGACAGAGTTAAGAAGAATGATTTGTTGGCTACGTTAGAGAGCAAGCCTTTGGAATTGAGCATTGCCAAAAGCGAAGCTGCCATTGAAAAACAGGAAGCTGTTGTTCAACGCTTGAAGAATGGTTCCCGCCCGGAAGAAATTGAGCAAAGTGCTGCCAAGATGCGTGCTGCAGAAGCAGATTATGAAAATGCACTTCTTTATAAAAATCGTATGGCAGAGCTGTATAAATCTTCTGCAATCAGCAAGCAAGAGATGGATAACGCTTCAGCAAGATTCAAGGCTGCGGCTGCAGACCTTGACAATGCCCGCGAAACTTATCGTTTAAGTGAGATTGGTCCCCGCGCGGAAGATATTGCTGAAGCTGAAGCACAACTGAAAGGTTTGCGTGCTGATCTCCTTTTGCAAAAATACAATCTTAGTCAGACTAAGCTTCTTTCCCCCATTGATGGCGTGGTTCGTTCACGCTTGCAGGAACCCGGCGATATGGCTTCTCCTCAAAAACCTGTGTACTTAATTGCAGTGGAAGATACTAAATGGGTGCGTGCCTACATTAGTGAAAAGCGTTTAGGCGAAATCAAACCGGGTATGGCGGCGCAGGTAATTATTGATAGCTTTCCTGACAAACCCATTAACGGACAAGTTGGCTATATTTCCAACGTTGCGGAGTTTACACCTAAAACCGTGCAAACAGAAGAACTTAGAAGCTCTCTTGTTTATGAGGTTAGAGTGTATGTGGAGGATAAAGACAATGTTCTTCGCATGGGCATGCCTGCAACTGTAAAATTGCTATAAACATCGTTATGCTTTGTCACAGCTTGCTTACTCGTTCAACGTACGTCAAGTACGCTATCACTTCGTAAGCTTCGCTGTTTCGCGCCTTCCGATACTTCTAACAATTTTACTCTAGAAATGTAGGTGAGCTGTATGTGTGAACGAAACGTAATAACCGCGACGAATATCTCTAAAAGCTTTTATGACAAAGCTAGCAAAAAAGAAATCGTAGCTTTGGAAAATATAAATATCACCATTCCTCACGGTAAGCTTACAGCGCTCATCGGTCCTGACGGTGCAGGCAAGACTACGTTTTTACGAATGGTTTGTGGTTTGCTGGTGCCTAGCTCTGGTTCTCTTAATGTTTTGGGAATTGATGTGACCGTCAATTCGCAAGAGGTACAGGATAGAATTAGCTATATGCCTCAAAAATTTGGCTTGTATGAGGATTTGAGCGTTAGCGAAAATATGAATTTATATGCCGATTTACACAGTGTTCCTTTGGAAGAACGCAAGGAACGTTTTGCCAGACTGTTAGAAATGACAGGCTTGGCAAAATTTACGGAGCGTTTGGCTGGTAAGCTTAGTGGTGGTATGAAGCAGAAGCTTGGCTTGGCGTGTACCCTCGTGCGTTCGCCGGAGCTGTTAATTTTAGATGAGCCTACTGTTGGCGTTGACCCTTTGTCCCGTCGAGAGCTTTGGGAAATTTTACAGCAGCTTGTTGCTGACGAAGGATTGACCGTTTTAGTCAGCACTGCTTATATGGATGAGGCAGAGCTGTGTAGCAAAGTTATCGTTGTTGAAGAAGGTAAGGTGCTATATGACAATGCTCCTGAAAACTTACAGGAGTATATGCACCCGCCTAATGAGGAGATTTTTAAGAAGGAAAGGACTATTTCTGACAAGGTTATCATAGAAGTAAAGAACTTGGTGCGGAAGTTTGGTGATTTTGTCGCTGTTAATGATGTGTCCTTTCAAGTGCACGAGGGCGAAATTTTTGGTTTGCTTGGACCCAATGGCGCAGGCAAGACCACTACCTTTAAAATGTTGTGCGGTTTGTTGCCTGCTAGTAGCGGTGTACTTTCCGTAGCGGGAGTGAATCTGCGTACTGCCCGTACTCAAGCTAGAGCAAACATTGGCTACGTGGCACAAAAGTTTTCTCTGTACGGCACCTTGACCGTGGATGAGAACCTGGAGTTTTATGGCGGTGCTTATGGTTTAAGTGACAAGCGATTAGCTGAGCGAATGATAGAGGTAAAAGAACAATTTGACTTGTTAGAAATGAGCGACAATGAGGCAGGAGAGCTTCCCGGCGGTTACAAGCAACGTCTTTCTATGGCGGCAGCCTTGCTTCACGAACCGCGTATCATTTTCTTGGACGAACCAACAAGTGGCATTGACCCTTTGGCGCGTCGTAACTTTTGGCAACAGATTACTGAGTTGGCAGCAGAGGGCAAGACTATTATTGTTACCACTCACTTTATGGAAGAGGCGGAGTACTGCGATAGAATTATGATTCAGGACCAAGGTAAGATGCTTGCTATTGGTACTCCGTCAGAAATTCGTGCTCAAGCTGGCATTGATGTAGTAGATATGAACGAAGCCTTCATTGCCATTGTGGAAAATGCTCGTGATAAGGAGGTGTAAGCTATGACAGGATTTTTAAGGCGGCTAAAAGCTTTGGTCGGCAAAGAGTTCAAACAGCTGTTGCGTGACAACAGTAGTTTGATGATTGGCATAGCTGTACCCATTCTTCTTATTTTCTTGATGGGCTACGGTATTTCAATGGACGTAAAGCGTGTTCCCACTGCTGTCGTAATTGATGACCCGTCACCAACGGTGGAAGATATGCTGAGCTTTATGGAGGGTTCGGAGTATTTTTCCCCCTACTACCCTCCCTCCATGAAGGATGCAGTTGCTTTGATGGATAGCAGGACTGTTGATGCCATTGTGCGTATTCCTTCAGATTTTACAGAAAGCCTTTATCAACATCGTGCCAACGTACAGATTATTTTGTACGGGGTAGATGCTTCCAATGCCAATGTAATGAAAGGCTATATTGAAGGCGCCATAAATGGCTGGCTTGCTCGTAACCAACAAAAGTTTATGGGAAGCGGGCAAAGGGTTGGTGCAATTACCGTTGTCAATAGAATGTGGTTTAACGATGCCAACACCAGCACTTGGTATTTCATTCCGGGGCTGATTGTTTTAGTTATAACAATTTCGGGCGTATTTTTAACTTCTATGGTTATGGCGAAAGAGTGGGAGCGCGGTACGCTTGAAGCTCTTTTCGTAACGCCTGTGAAAGTTTTAGAGATTCTTCTTTCTAAAATGATTCCCTATTTTTGTGTGGCAATGGTTGGCTTTAGCTTGTGCGTTGCTGCATCGCAACTGCTTTTTGACGTACCAATGCATGGTTCCTTCATTATAATATTGCTTTGTACTATGCTGTATCTTTTTGTAGCTCTTGGCGTGGGACTGATGATTTCTTCCATTACAAAAAACCAGTTTCTTGCTAGTCAGATGGCACTTGTTTTAAGCATGATGCCTACCATGATGCTTTCAGGTTTTTTGTTTGACTTGCGTAGCGTACCTTTGGTAGTAAAAATGGTAGGCTACGCCTTACCGCCTACTTATTATATGCAGCTGCTAAAGACTTTGTTTTTGGCAGGGAACAATTGGTCATTGATTTTTAAAAATTGTACTATCTTGGTTCTGTACGCAATCTTTTTTATCAGCATGGCTTTTAGAGTTACACAAAAGAGGGTGGAATAGATGGATGGATTTAAAGCGTTCTTACGCAAGCTAAAATTTATGATAATTAAAGAATTGCGCACTACCATTAAGGATCCACGCACCCGTACTATTTTGTTTTTGCCTGTCATTATGCAGACTTTGCTTTTTGGTTACGGAGCAACCTTTAATTTGGACGAGGTGCAATATGCTTGCCTTGACCAAAGTCGTAGCGCGTATTCCACGGAACTTATTGGCAAGCTTGAAGGAAGTGGTGTATTCCAAAGGGCACAAACACTAAATAGTACCAACGAAATTTCTCAGGCAATAGATTCTGATGCGGCGATGCTGGTTATAAATATACCTCCTGATTTTGCTGATAAGCTGGCTGCAGGTGAGAATGCTGAAGTGCAGGTAATCACTGATGGTAGAAATTCATCAACTTCGGGGATAGCTGCAGGATATGTTAATAGTATCGTTGCTGAATACAATGCTATGCGAAATGGTGGAAGCATTTTGGAAATGGAAACTATTTCCTGGTACAATCCTAATCTGATTACACGCTGGATGTTCTTGCCTGCGTTAATGCCCATGATGGCATTGTCCCAAGTTTTGATGTTAGCAGGACTTTCCGTAGCGAGGGAAAGGGAGCAGGGAACCTTTGACCAGCTTTTAGTTACACCTATTTCTCCTAGTATAATCTTGATTGGTAAGGCTATTCCACCAATTTTGATTGGCTTAGGGCAGGCAACCTTTGCCTTGCTGATAATTTGTTTTTGGTTTAATATAAAAGTTGTAGGTTCATTGTTTACGCTCTACTTATTGCTCTTTGTATTCTTGCTTAGCTGTGTAGGGATTGGCTTATCTATTTCTGCCGTGTCAGCTAATATGCAACAGGTAATGGTGTACTGCTTTATGACTATGATGCCCATGTCATTGCTTTCAGGTGCAACAACTCCCGTGCGCAATATGCCGGAGCTGCTCCAATATTTTACCTTGGTTAATCCTTTGCGCTTTGCCACGGAAGCGGTAAGACGCATTGTTTTAGAAGGTAGTAGCATAGGAACCATAGCTTATGCTTTTGTACCGATGCTGATAATTGCAGCGATAACCTTACCAACGGCAGGTTGGTTTTTCCGTAATAAATTGTGATGAAAGAGGATGTTTATGCAAAATATAAAAGTGCGCACTACGATTCCTAAACGTGAGGATGGAAAAGAAACACGGGCGCTAATCATAGAATGTGCTGGCAATTTGATTGGTAATCTTGGCTACGAGAAAGTTACCAGTAAAGCCATCTGCCAAATGGCAAAGGTGAACATGGCGGCGGTAAACTATCATTTTGGTAGTCGTGACGGTTTGTATTTAGCGGTGCTGGAGGAAGTACATAATTATTTTATCAGTTTAGATGCCCTGCAACGCTTGTATGCCAGCGATTGCACATCTAAGGAAAAGATAGAGAGGTTCTTTGATTTTTTCTTGGAAAGCGTGCTGGATGAAAAAAGTTGGCACGTGAAGGTGTGGGCTCGTGAAGTTTTGGCACCTTCATCATTTGTGAAACAAGTTCTTTCGGAACAAGCCTTGCCCAAGATTAGCGTTGTTATGAAAATTTTTAGTGAGTACACCGGCTTGGCAGAAGATGACCCCAAGCTGTACACTTGTTATTTTTCAGCTATGTCGCCTTTAATGATGGGGGTCTTCATCCGTAGAAATAATATGGAAGAAATTGCACCTCACATTGGCAACGCTGCTCGCCAAACAAAACTTATTAAAGAATTTATCTTTGCCGGTTTAGACAATTTCAAAGTAAAATAAAAATGAGGCTATCTCTTTTGAGATAGCCTCTAAATTTTTAAAACGCTTTTTAATTTTAGAACATTCTACGCTTCCACAAAAGGTAAGCTGCCGCACCAGAAACTCCCAACGCGAATGTAAGCACGATGGCAAAGCCCCAAGGGTTGTTGGCGAAAGGAACGGGTACGTTCATACCCCACATACTGGAAACCAAGGTGGGTATCGCCAAAACGATGGTCATGGTCGCCAAGAATTTCATGACTAAGTTCAAGTTGTTGCTGATGATGCTGGCGAATACTTCCATCATGCTGTTAAGAATGTGGCTGTACATTTCAACCATTTCTACCGCTTGCTTGTACTCGATGATAACGTCTTCCAAAAGGTCTTCGTCTTCTTCGTAAAGCTTGATAAGATGACGGGACTGGGTTGCGCTACGCAGACGGAGCAATTTTTCCATAACAATGTAGTTGCTACGGAGAGAAGTGGAGAAGTAGGTCAAGGATTTTTGCAAGTCCAAAAGGTTGAACAGCTCGGAGTTTTGCATGGATTGACGCAAGTGTTTTTCCAATTCGTCAGTCCTGCGGATGATGATACGAATGTATTTCAGGTATAAGGTTGCAGATTTAAAAAGGATTTGGAATAAGAAACGGGTCTTTTTGAAAGTGGACCACATCTTTGTATTATGAGCGCCGAACTCTGCGGTAACAGCGTTGGGTTCCAAGCAAACTGTGGTGATGCAGTTTTCAGTGATGATAATGCCCAAGGGGAGGGTGTCATAATCTTTATTACTGCGCAGGAAAGGAATGTCCACCAAGATGAGGATTTGGTCGTCTTCAATTTCGATACGAGATTTTTCTTCTTCATCGAGGGGGGCGGTGAGGAAATCCATTTGGATTTTGGTTGCCGCCGCAATTTCCTGCAGTTCTTCTTCAGAGGGCGCCACAACATCAATCCAGCAGCCCTTTTCAAGTCTATCAATTTCTAATTCGTCTAAACCTGCGTCGGTACTCTTAACTACTTTGTACATTGGCTAACCCTCCTTCCTCGTTAATTCTTAATAGTTGAATTAAATGTTTGCCAAGATTGCCTTTGCGAACTGGTCCCCACAACTGGTCGGGCGCATTCCGCAACGAATGCCTTGAAGTTTTGAAGCAGCTTCCTTTGCATCCATGCCTTCTACTAATTTGCTGATGGCTTGTAAGTTACCGGGGCAACCGCCAACGAAAGAAACATTGTGCAATTTGCCGTCGGTGATTTCAAAATTTATAATTTTAGAACAGGTTCCGCTAGTGGTGTAAGAAATCATGTTCTTGCCTCCTTAACAAAACTATTTTTTCACGTTGAATAAATTAAAATTCGACATAAATTGGCAAAATCCTCTTATATGTACCGATTTTAACAAAATTTTCCCGAAGATGTCAATCACAAGCCTTTTTACGAAAGGAAGCTTTTATTTATAGAAGAAAATTGCTATAATGTTAGTGGTTTCCTTGCGTTGTAGGATTGTAGCTTTGTAGGAAGGAACCTAAATTTTTTGAACCTACGAATTGTAGTATGGTAGAAAGGTAGTGTAGGTATGTCTATTCAATTAATTATCGTGTGTCTGTACATCGCAATGCTCTTCGGCATAAGCTTTTGGGTGAAGAACAGAGCTTCTAAAGGATCTACTGCGTACCTTTTGGCAGGACGCAAGCTTGGTAGTGCTTTGATCGCAGTTAACATTACTGGTTTGGCAGTTGGCGCTGCTTCAACTGTTGGCGTAGCTGAAAGAGCTTTTTCTATTGGTATGGCTGCTGGCTGGTATAACGCGGCTTGGGCAGCTGGTGCTGTAGTGATGGGCCTTTTTGCCGCAGGAAGATTGCGTGCCATGAAAGTTTCCACCATTCCGGAATTCTTTGAAAAATATTACGACACCAAGGGTCGCGTAATCAGTGCGGTTGGTTTAGTAATTATTATGTGTGTAATTACTGCTTTGCAATATTTGGCAGGCGGTGCGATTCTTTCTTCCCTGCTTCCGGAAGTTTTCAGCTTCCAAGGCGGTATGCTGATGAGTGCAGTGGTGTTCATTGGCATTACTTTGATTGGCGGTTTGTGGTCCAGCGGTTTGTCCAATATCATCAGCGTTACCTTGATTTATTTTGGCGTTTTGTATTCCTGCGTTAGCGCGGTTGATAATGTTGGTGGTTGGGATGCTTTAGTTTCCAAGCTTCCCAATGCAGAAGTTATGGTTGATCCTCTGGCAGGCATTCCTCTGGTAGTAATCATCAGCTGGTTTGTGGTTATGATTACCCAAGCAATTACTGCTCAAGGTCCTGTGCAAATTGCCTGTGGTGCAAGCAGTGTAAAATCTGCACGTAATGGTTTCCTTTTGGGTGGTCTTTTGATTTTCCCCGTAGGCTTTTTGTGCGCAGTGCTTGGTTTGGTAGCGAAAGTTATGTTCCCGGAAATTCCTGTGGAAAAAGCTGCCATTGCCATGCCTAAAGTTGTTATGAGCCTTAACCCCATCGCTTCCGGTGCAACTTTGGCGGCGCTGTGGGCAGCAGACGTTTCTACGGCTTGTACTATTCTTTTGGGCGCAAGCACCTTGTTCTCCCAAGATATTTATAAACGTTTCATTAATCCTAGTGTTAGTGATGAAAAATTTGTTACCATAAATCGTCTTACTGTTTTTGTAATTGGTATCGTTACTCTGTGGTTTGCTTTCAACGCCGCAGGTATTTTGAAAACTATGATTGCTGGTCTGTCCATGACTACTGCTTTGACCTGTATCTTTTTCTTTACTGTGTTTGCTCCTGGCGCTTGTCGCCGCAGTAGTGCGTTTTGGACCACCTTGGTTGGTATCGCAGGCATCGTGCTGTGGTACATGCCGGGCAATCCTTTAGCTTGTATTAAACCCATCTTCAAAGAAGTTGTTTACTTTGAATGGGTAATTTGCATTCTTACTTTCTTGCTCATTCCCTTGTTTGACAAAGAGAAGATTAAGGAAGTGGAAATGATAGAAGAGGACTGATATAAATGTTAGAAACTGGTTCGTTAAAAAGTATTGATGTAGGCCGTGCCGCATTACGCTTGGCATTAAGCTCTTCTCGTACAGAAGAACAATTCATCAAAGAATCTTTGCTCAAACAAAATATTCGTAGTGCTGCTGTTGATTTTGGCGGAGAGTTTGTTCCTTCCATCCGTAAAATTATGGAGCGTGCCGTTGTTGTTGCTCAAAAACAAGGCTTGGTAAATGAAAGCCATGTGGGAGCTGGTGCTGTAGCAGGTGCTACTCATGCTGCCTTAGAGCAAGTAAAGAATAAGGCAATCGGCTTTAGTGTTGGTGGCAAGATTGGGATAGCTCGCTATGGAGAACATCTTTGTGTGGCAATCTTTATGGGCGTAGGCGTACTTAATCTTAACGAACTATGTGTGGGCGTTGCTCATCGTTCTGTTCCTACTGAGGTATAGACTTTTAATTGGAGAAAAGTAATGAATATTATTGATATTATTGGTCCTGTGATGATTGGACCTTCCAGTTCCCATACTGCTGGTGCTGTTCGTCTTGGTTTGTTAGCTGCCGGAATTTTAGGTAGTTCTCCCGTAAAGGCAGAAATTTATCTGCACGGTTCCTTTGCTGAAACTCACAAGGGACATGGTACGGATATGGCGCTTTTGGCTGGCTTGATGGGTTGGTTGCCTGATGATGCGCGCATTCCTGAAGCAGATAAGTTTGCCAAGGAAGCAGGCTTAGATTATAGCTTTGACAAGGTTGATTTGGGAAGCTTGACCCATCCCAACACTGCTATGTTCAAGCTTACGGCGGCAGACGGTAGCAAGTGTGAGATTATTGGCGCTTCTGTGGGAGGCGGGCAGGTGCTTGTAAATAGCATTGATGGTTTCCCTGTGGAGCTGACAGGTAAATTACCTGCCATCTTGACAGTCCATGAAGATAGAAAGGGTATTATCGCCCTGGTTACCAGCACTCTTGCCAGTGCGGGAGTGAACGTGGCGACTATGCGCGTGTTCCGTAGCAATAAAGGTGGCTTGGCTTCTATGGTCATCGAGTGTGACGAAGATGTTCCGCAAGGAATCATCAATCTGATTGCTGCCTTGCAGCAAATTCACTCTGTGCGATTTATCGCCAGTGTTGCGTGAGGTTAAGCTATGAAAAAAGATAAACTTTCTTTAAACAGCTGGATTTCCGAGGCAGAAGCTTCCGGAAAATCCATGCAGGAATTTTTAATTGAATATAATGCCAAGGAGCTGGAATGCTCTAAAGAAGAACTGCTTGCTAAAATGGAATCAATGCTTGTGGTTATTAAGGAATCCATTGATTTTGGACTTACAGGCGTACGCTCCCATAGTGGTTTGACTGGTGGAGCTGCAAAACGTCTTTTGGAAGCTTCCGAGCAAAAACAGTTCAACAATATTTTAGGTGATAAGGCAAAGGATGCAATGGTCTATGCCATGGCGGTCGCGGAAGCCAATGCGGCAATGGGCAGAATCGTAGCTGCACCTACAGCAGGGGCAAGCGGCGTGCTGCCGGGAGTGTTCTTTGCGTTGAAAAAACATTATAATTTAAGCGATCAAGTTTTAGCAGAAGGTCTTGTTGTTGCCGGAGGCATCGGCCTTGTAATTGCAGATAGAGCTTCTTTGGCAGGAGCAACAGGTGGTTGCCAGGCGGAATGTGGCAGTGCGGCGGCGATGGCTGCAGGTGCAGCGGTGGCAATGCTTGGAGGAAATCCTGCTCAAATTGGACACGCTGTATCCATTGTGTTTAAAAATGTTTTGGGTCTTGTATGCGACCCTGTGGCTGGGTTAGTTGAAGTACCCTGCATCAAACGTAATGGTTCGTGTGCTTTGCAGGCACTTGCGGCGGCAGAGCTTGCACTGGCAGGAATTGAAAGCTTTATTCCTGCGGACGAGGCCATTGACGCAATGAAGAGCGTTGGCGACAGTCTACCTTGTGCTTTGAAGGAAACTGCGGGCGGGGGTATGGCAACTACGCCAACGGCATTAGCTTGGGCTAAAACATATTTTGCAAAATAAAAAGACAAAGGAGATTTTAAAATGCAAGTAATTTCTACTGATAAAGCACCTCAAGCTTTGGGACCTTATTCCCAAGCAATCGTAGCAGGCAACACTGTGTATTGCTCTGGTCAGATTGCAATTAATCCGGCAACCGGCGAATTAGTTTTAGAAAACATCGAAGCAGAAGCTGAACAAGTAATGCATAACATTGGCGCAGTTTTGGAAGCAGCAGGCTGCACTTATGCAAATGTTGTAAAAACTACTATCTTCGCAACTGACATCAACGATTTTGCAGCAGTTAATGGTGTGTATGGTAAATATTTCCAAGTAAATCCGCCTGCTCGTTCCTTCGTGCAAGTGGCTGCATTGCCCAAAGGCGTGCACGTTGAGATTGAAGTTGTTGCTGTAAAATAAATTTCTAAAATTTTTTAGAAAAAGTATTGACGCAGTAATTTTCTTATAGTATAATAACACCTGTCGCCAAGCTATTGAGTTTGGAAAGATTTGGTGGCTATGGTGAAGCGGTCAACACGGCGGATTGTGGCTCCGTTACTCGAGGGTTCGAATCCCTCTAGCCACCCCACCTGTTAGCACGCGACAATGATTGGGGCGTAGCCAAGTCGGTAAGGCACGGGACTTTGACTCCCGCATGCGTTGGTTCGAGTCCAGCCGCCCCAGCCAAGTGATCCACTAGCTCAGTCGGTAGAGCACCTGACTTTTAATCAGGGTGTCCCGCGTTCGAGTCGCGGGTGGATCACCAACTCGACAAAGACCGTCTACGAAAGTAGGCGGTTTATTTTTTTGTTTATATATGTTATAATAACCAATGGAATGCGAGTGTGGCGGAACTGGCAGACGCACTAGACTTAGGATCTAGCGCCGTGAGGCGTGCAGGTTCGATTCCTGTCACTCGCACCAATTTTAAATTTGATGGAGAGCTTACTTGGCTCTCTTTTTTACTATGTGATAAACAATAGGAGCCTTATTATGGGAATAGTTTTAGCTGTTTGCATTGTCATGGTAGCATTCTCTCTCTTACCGCCGATGCTTGCGGCAGCAGTGATGTGTGCCATCGTCGTTGCAGTTGCATATTTTGATCCGAGCATGAGAAAGTTTGCGGCGATTATTGTAGCCTTTGCCTTAATTGCTTATGGACAATGGCTGGGAGCTGCTGCAGTTGCTGCTCTTGCCGGATATTGGTTTTATATGAGGAAAAAATAAATGGATATCAAGACTTTTTTAGATAAACTGCAAGCGTACCACGCGCCCTTGGTGTTTAACCCTTGGAGTGAGTTTAATACAAGCTGTGATATTGGCGAAGAAGCGCCTGTTATTCGCAGTACAACTTTCAAACGCTATTTAGAGCTTCGCACTAAGGCTAAGTATCTTTTTATTGCGGAAGGCTTGGGTTATCAAGGTGGTCACTTTAGCGGTATCGCCATCACTTCTGAAAGAATTTTACTGGGTCACCACCCTGACGTAGACCAAAAGAGTGTGCTTGGTGAGTGGGATTACGCCAAAACTCGTACTAGTGACCCTGCTAGCCCGCTACTTAACAATAGCCAAAAACAAAAAGGCTTTAACGAGCCCACAGATACTGCTGTTTGGAATGCGCTTAACCGTCACGGGCTTACTGCCTTCGACGTAATTTTGTGGAATATTTTTCCCTTCCACCCTTACAAGGAAGGCAACCTGCTTTCCAACAGAACTCCATCTAACACAGAACTGGACGAGGGCATTGAATACGCTAAAATGTTGATGGAACTTGTACCTGATATGAAGGTTGTTGCCATCGGTCAAAAGGCGGCAACTACTTTAGCACGTTACGGCGTGGACTGCGTTGCTGTTCCTCACCCATCCATGGGTGGTGCTAATCGCTTTAAAGCAGCGGTAGCAGAAATTTTTGCAAATGAGAAATAGGTAAAATGATTTTAGGTCAATTAAATCGTAAACAAACTTTAGATATTGCCATGGCTTTGGGCAAAGTGCTTTTGAAAAGTGGTGCAGAAACCTCCCGTGTGGAAGACACCATCGAGCGTTTTTGTGCTAAAAACCACTATCCGGACGTTAACGTTTTCGTTACGCCTACGGTTATCGTTTTAGGTGACGAGCAACCCGACGGTTACAGCTGTGTTTGTCGTATTCGCTCCCGCAGTACTAATTTGCGAACTGTTAGCGAAATTAACGACTTCCTTTATAATTTGGACAAGTGGCCTTTAGATTACGAAGGTACCATGGATTATTTTAATAATAAGCTCAAGGAGACTCCTCCTTATAATGATAAGCTTATTTGCTTGGCGAGTGGTCTTGCTTCCGCAGGCTTTTCTGCCATGCTGGGTGGCAATAGTCACGATTTTATAGCAGCGTTTGTAACGGGATTGATTGCGATGCTGGTGTTAAAGCTTCTTAGCGGTTATCGCCCCAGTGCATTTTGGGAGAACGCTTTGGCTGGTGCTACCATTGCCATCGTAGCAATTATGTGTTGTGCGGTAAGCGTGCAATGCACTATGGATAAAATTATCGTTGGCGCAGTAATGCCATTTGTTCCGGGGGTTGCCTTTACTAACGGCTTGCGTGACTATATGGCGGGGGACTTGGTTTCTGGTAACTCCCGCGTGGCGGAAGCGATACTTTTTGCTTCTTCTATTGCTGTAGGCTTGGCTTTCGTTTTGCAGGCTTGGCATAAATGGGGGTGGGATTTATGGTAATGGGTCTTTATGAATCCTTCCTGTACTCCTTCCTGGCAACCATTGCTTTTGCGGTGCTCTTCCAAGCTCCTAAGCGCACTCTTATTATTAGCGGTGTCATTGGTGCCATTGGCTGGGTGGTTTTCGTATACCTGCGTCAGTATTTGGAATACAATTCCTTCCACGCCAACTTCCTTGCTACTGTAGCGTTGGCGCTGATTAGCGAGCTTTCTGCGAGAATGTTTAAACAGCCTGCGACGGTATTCCTCATCCCGGGCATTATTCCTCTTGTTCCGGGACTTGGTATGTACCAAGGTATGAAGCAGATTATTGAGAAAAGCTACGATAACGGCGTAACTACCCTGCTCACTGCGGGTACGGATTCTGCGGCGATTGCCCTTGGAATTATGGTTATTGCCAGCATTTTCCGCGTGATTAAGATTAGCGCTACTAAAAACTTTTGGACTAAATAATTTTTGGAGAACCTATGGGATTATTTGAATTGCTTTTGGTGTCCGTGGGCTTAGCCATGGATGCCTTTGCCGTATCCGTCTGTGGAAGTATGGTGCTTTCTCCTGAAAATCGTTTTCAGGGAGCAATGCGCTTTGGTATTTGGTTTGGAGCATTCCAAGCTTTAATGCCTTTGCTTGGCTACTTGGGTGCGGTGTCTTTTCAAACATATATTGTAGATTACGACCATTGGATAGCTTTCGCCCTGTTGGCGTACTTGGGTTGGAATATGATTTCCGAAGCCAAGGATGCATGCGACATAAGGAAAAGTTATTCCACCAAGGAAATGTTTGTGCTGGCGCTGGCTACCAGTATTGACGCCTTGGCTATTGGCGTAAGCTTTGCCTTTTTGCAGACTAACATTTGGTTGGCAATTACGTTGATTGGTGTTGTAACCTTTGGCATATCTGCTTTTGGTGGCTTAATGGGCTTTAAGCTTGGGGCAACTGTGGGTAAGAAGGCAAATATCTTTGGCGGTGTAGTGTTAATTTGCATTGGCGTGAAGATTTTGCTAGAACATACAGGATTTTTATGATTGTGAGGTAAGATGATGAAACTTGTTAATAAAGAAAGAATGTTAGCGGAATTTAAAGAAGTGGTGGCGGTGCCTTGTCACACCTTGCAGGAACGTCCTGTTTTTGAAATGCTGCGTACTAAATTGGAAGCTTTGGGATTTACCGTGGAAGAAGATGACGCTGGCGAAAAGTTGGGCGGTAACTGCGGTAATCTTTGGGCGTTTTTGCCCGGTAACAAAGTAGGTGCGGTGAGCGTACTGCTTTCTGCTCATATGGACGGGGTGGAGCCTTGCAGTGGTACTACTGTCGTACAAAAAGACGGCGTACTTTATAGCGATGGCACTACCATTTTGGGCGGTGATGATAAGTCCGGTGTGGTAGCAATTTTAGAGGGCGTACGCATGCTGGTAGAAGAAAATGCTGAACACGGCGACATCCAAATTCTCTTTACCATTGCAGAAGAAGGTGGCGTAAATGGTTCCCGTTGTATGGATCGCTCCAAGCTGAAAGCGCAAGTTGCCTATGCTTTGGATGGCGAAGGTGCTCCCGGCGAAATAGTTATTGGTGCGCCTGGTCAATATAGATATAAGATTAGCGTTCATGGCAGAAAAGCTCATGGTGGTTTGGAACCGGAAAAAGGCATTAACGCAATTATGATTGCGGCGAAGGCTTTGGCAGAAGTAAAACGCTATGGTCGCATTGATGAAGAAACCACTTGTAACATTGGTATCATCGGCGGTGGGGTAGCTACGAACGTGGTACCTGACCTTGTAGAAATTGAGGGCGACGTGCGTAGCCGTAATAACGATAAGCTGGAAGCTATCCGTGAAGAAGTAGTTTCTACCATTTGCAACGCTGTAGAAAAATACGGAGCAAAGGTTACTGCAGAAGTGGAACATAAGTACAGCAGCTTCCTTATCGATACCGAAAGCACTGTTGTAAAATTAGCAAAGAGCGCTTGCTCAATGTATGGCTTCGCTCCGGATATTACTCAAACCGGCGGTGGCAGTGATGCCAACTTCTTAAATGCTTATGGTGTTCCCTGTGTAATCTTAGGAACCGGTATGCAAAACGTGCACACTGTTGAGGAGTTTCTTAAAGAGGAAGACCTTTACAATTCTGCACTTATGGTTTATGGAATTTTGCAAGCTGCTTGTAAAAACGCGTGATAAAAATTTAAGCACTGTATCTAAATTTTAGGTACAGTGCTTTTGTGTTATAATGGTCTTATAAAATTTGTAGGAGACTTTTATGTTTGACGTCTTTTTGTTCTACATTGCCTTTGCCGTTTTAGGCTTTGGCGTTCTAAAAAATAAAAAGTTTGGCGCGTTGATTTCCTTTGCTGGCTATGTGCTTGCTTCCATAGATTTCCTGTGTCTTGAGATTATGGGACAGCACATTGATTACACCACCCTTACCCGTATTGACGGAACTATGCTTGCCATGGCGCCTCAAGTTACGCCTACATATTTTTATGGTGGCGTTTTTGCCTTGTTCCTCGTTGTTGCGTTCCATTGGTTTGCCTATAAACGTCTGAATAGCAACGCAACGGATGAAGAAGGTGCTTTACAAAAAAGCTTTTTACGTAGCAAGCAGGGTATGGCAATTTTGAGCGTGCTTGCTTTGGGCTGCTTCTTCTTTTCTGCAACGGGAACTGCCTATAAAAATATCTTGCTTTCTGCTAAGGAGCTGAAACAAAGCTTTTCTATGAGTAGTGAGCAAATTTTAGAAAAGCTTGGCGCAAAAGAAAAATACCTTGCTCCTGAAATGGTAACTGCCCAAGCTGGCAAGAACATTGTCGTAATTTATTGCGAGTCTTTGGAAAGCAATTTTCTGCAAAATAAAAACTTTGCGAATGAAGTGCCTCACTTAAATAATTTGCTAGACAACGGCTGGAGCAATTACACCAATTATAAATGCTTTGACGGAGCAGATTGGACTGTTGGTGCGCTGTATGCAACCCAAACTGGTTTGCCTGCTTATCTTGGTGCCAATAGCGATACACTTTTTAGCGGTGTCCGTCAAACTGGCGCAGTCTCTTACGCTGGCGTGCTCAAGCAGGCTGGCTACAAGAACCTGCTTCTTTCCAATGGAGATATGAATTTTGCCGGAACTGGTAATATTATGAATTGTTTTGGTTACGAAGTAAAAGGGCACGAGTTTTGCCAAGACGCAGTAAAAACTGTGTGGGGTGTTCATGATTACGACCTTTTCAGTATGGCGAAGGAAGAATATAAAAAATTGGCGCAGGGTAATAAGCCCTTTAACCTTACGCTTTTGACGGTAGATACCCATTTCCCTAAAGGCGTGCCGGATAAAAGAATGCGTCTTTACGTGAGCAAAAATATTTCCGACGGAACTCATGAATTTGCCTTAGCGAGCCTTGATTATCTATTGGGAGACTTTGTTAAATTTATAGAAAGCCAGCCCAATGGTAAAGAAACTGTTGTGGTAATTTTAGGGGATCATTTGCTGATGGGGGACTTCCGTCACACTCCCATTATCAAAAAGTTTGATAACAAGCCTCGCAGGGTAGCTCTCTTGACGAATAAGCCTATTGCGGATTTTGACAAGGCTGATGAACTTGCCTATTACGATTTACCTCATATTATTTTGAATTTGGCAGAGGTTAAGCATAACGCTAAGTTCAGCGTTGATATCTTCTCTGATATGAGCGAGAAGTTCGTTGCGGAAAACAAAGAAATTTTCACATCACTTAATTTAAAACTGAATGGAATGCAATAAAAAGCTGTAGCTAATCACGATGATTAGCTACAGCTTTAGTTTTAATTTTTAATTGTTCTTTTCGCTCGCCAACTCTATACTTAATTCCGCACCAAAGATTTTGCGGAACCAGGATTGGTGGCTTTTAATTTGATGCATTTCAATGCTGGGAATATCATCAGCAAAAATTTTAATGACTGCGCCACGTTTATCTAGGTAGGGAGCGATGTTGTTAATTTGATTGGTTTGAGAATAGTCAAGGCTTTCTGCCAAGGCGAGGAGCAGCGCTAGCTTATTTACAAGATCCCAATCTTCATCAGTGAGCAGTTCCTTATAGAATTTGTCGCGGAAGTAGTTTTTGGAAACGCCATTGTGCCAGCCTGCGATGGCTGCTGTAATGACCTGCTCCTTATGGGTTAAGCCAAAGAGCTGTGCGTTTTGAATCATGTAAGCACTATGGCGGGCGTGGCTGTAAAAGTTAATAACGATACCGATATCGTGTAAAAGTGCCGCAGTTTCTAAAAGCTTGCGGTTATTTTTAGCTACGCCGTGAAGTTTAGGCCAGCTGTCAAACATATTAAGCGCCAAAGCGGTGATGTGCCTGCTGTGAGAAGTGTCAGCGGTATACAGCTTCAAAATATTTTCACGGCTACGCTCTAAAATGTTATCTGCTACGACGGGCAAGTCGTGAGCTTTGTAGTAGTAATCAAAGAAAAGACCTTCACGCAAGCCGCAACCGGAAACGATAAGTTTCCTGCTACCACAAATATCAAAGAGACAATTTATAATGCTACAGCCTGCGAGAATAATATCAGAACGTTCACTGCTAAGACCGGAAATTTTTTTACGTTGTTCAAGGTTGGTTGCCCGCAGGTTATTAAAATAGGTGCGGAAGGTTTGGGCGGTAAGAGCGTAGTTATGCAATTTAGTTGCAGGATATTTTTTGCTGCGTTGTACGATTTTTGCAACGGTACGCGCCGTACCACCAACACCAATCAAGGGCAGGCCTTGTTGTTTCAACCAAGGATAGCGTTCCAAATGACTTTTAATAAAAAAGTTTACGTCGCTGAAAACATTGGGAGGCATTTCATTACGGGTATTGAACATTGCCGTCGTGTTTACTGCGCCAAGGGGCAGGGAAACGGATTCTACAATCTGGCGGTTTTGGAAAAGGATAAGCTCCGTACTGCCACCACCAAGGTCAAAGATAATTCCGTTCTTTACGTCCAAGGTGTTGATTACCCCAAGGTAACTGATGTAAGCTTCCGTGTTGCCGGAGATGATGTGCAGCTGGATGCCTGTTTCTTCCATAACTCTGGAAACAAGGTCCACACCATTGTAGGCATTGCGGATTGCAGCAGTAGCAACGGCGATGGTTTTATCTACCTTGTAAATTTTACACATATAGGCAAAGCTCTTCATGGTTTCCAAGGTGGAAGCAAAGGCTGCTTCCGTAAGCATGTTCTTGCTATCTACCTTTTGGCTAAGGCGCAAGGCTTCCTTTTGGTTATAAACCATGTTGTAAGCACCGTTTTTATAAATATGACTGATGACAAGGCGCGCAGAGTTGGAGCCTATGTCGATGATTGCGATTCTTTGCATATTTACTACCTCGCGGTCAAGAGAGTATTACTGTATATATTTTCTCTGTTTTGCAAAAATCCTGCTAAAATTTTCTTTAAGTCGTCTTATACTTTGACTTTTAAAAATGTTTCACGCGAAACATCAGTGAAGCAAGATTCTTCCTAGCAAAGTATACATTGTTAAAAGAATGTGAAAGCGCAGGATTTTGTTTGATGGTAGAGAAAAGTATACAGTATGAATCAAGGAGGATTGTGCCATGAAGCGTAAATCTTACACAACCTTTGCTGCCATTCATTTAGGCTCTGAGATGATTAGCATGCAGATTACCGAATACCGTGGTATTGATAAATATAAAATTGTTGAATGCTGTAACAAGCGTGTGCGTTTAGGCGAAGAAACTTTTAAGAATAATATTATTCCCTTTAGTCTTGTGAACGAGATTTGTGATATTCTTCTAGGTTTTAAGGCGTTGATGGAAGAATATGGTGTGGAAGAATATAAGATACAGGCGACTACTGCAGTTCGTGAAGCACGCAACCAAATCTTTTTGCTGGACCAAATTTATAGCAAAACAGGTTTGGTAGTTGACGTTGTGGATATGCCTCGCGAAATTTACACTAAGTTTGTTGCCATCCGCAATACTTTGAAAGAAAGCAAGATTACCAGCGACCGTGAAGGTATGCTGATGATGGATATTTCTTCCGGTGGCTTGGGTATTACCTTCGTGCAAGACGAGGAGATTAAATACCAACAAAATTTGCACGTAGGCATTATTCGTATTAAAGAAAGTTTCGAGCGTAATAAGCGTGAAAGTATGCACTTTAACAGGGCGTTGACGGAATTTCTTTCCAGTACCATTGGCTCCGTACGTCGTGAACTGCAACAGGATCATGTGCGTTACTTGGTTCTGAGCGGTACGGAAACTGAGCTTGTTTTAAAAATGCTGGGTTTGGACGTTGCCCAAAAGGTGCATCGCATTGCTGCGGAAGATTTTCAAAACTTCTTTAGCAAGATGCGTAAGCTGAACCTGCCCCAGCTTATCAAGGTTTATAATATTCCGGAAAGCGTGGCAGAGCTGGTGCTTCCCACAGTGCTTTTGTACGAGCAGCTGCTTGACCTTGTTCCCGCCAAAGAAATTATTGTTACCGGCGACCGCTTTATTGATGGTATGCAGCTTTTGCATATTGGCACCAAGACTAGCGAAGCCTTGTGCAAATATTGGGAGCAAGAGCTTATTAGCTTGTTCCATTGTATTGGCAAGCGTTATTTATACGATAAAAAACACGTTACCCAAGTGGAGCGCCTTTCTCTTTTGATGTTTGACAAGCTGGCGAAGCATTACGGTATGGGCGAGCGTGAACGCTTGCTTTTGCGTGGCGCTGCCATTGTGCATGATTTGGGCAAATATATTTGCATGCGCAGCCATTCTTCCCATACTTATGAATTGATTATGGCGACGGATATTATTGGCTTCAGCGATAGGGACAAAAAGATTATTGCTCTTGCTGCTTATTACCACGCCAACAAACTTTTTGACAGAACAAACACCAAGGCTCCTGCCATTGATAAGGATATGGTGGCAGTAGTGGCGAAGCTGGCGGCAATTCTTCGTCTGGCAGATGCTCTTGACCGCAGTTATTTGCAAAAAATTAGACAATGCAGCGTAAATATTAAGGATAATGCAATGGTGGTGCAGGCTACCAGCAAAAATGATTTGGCGCTAGAAGAATGGACCTTTGCGGCTAAGGCAAGCTTCTTTGAAGAAGTTTATGGCTTGGAAGCAGTTTTACAGCGTTTAGAGGATTGATGATTAATGAAAGCTTTAGATTTGACTAAACCTGAATATTTTTACAATCGCGAGTTAAGCTGGTTAAAGTTTAACCTGCGTGTTTTGAAGGAGGCTTCCGTTAAGGATACACCTCTCTTGGAGCGTTTAAAGTTTATCGCCATTACTGCGTCCAATCTTGACGAGTTCTTTATGGTGCGCGTGGCAGGCTTGTGGGATAATTTCGATAATGGTGTGGAAAAACGTGATGCTTCCGGTATGAGCGTTAAGGAACAGCTTGATGCGATTTCTGAAGCTGCTCACGAGCAAGTAAAGACTCAAAGCAAATACCTTTTGGCTTTAATGAAAGAAATGGACGGTGTAGGCTTGCACTTTAGACGTGCGGCGAACCTTACGGATTTGGGCAAGGACTGGTTGGAAGAATATTATCGCGAGGTTGTTTACCCCGTGCTTACTCCCATGGCGGTAGATGCTTCCAGACCCTTCCCCTTCTTGGCGAATAAAACCTTGAACTTGGCAGTGGAACTTATCAACGGTGAAGGCGAGCACAGCATGGGGTTGGTACAGGTTCCTTCCGTGCTTGACCGTATTACAGAAGTTCCCTGCGAGGCGAAGCGTACCTTCGTTTTCTTGGAAGATATTATTGCCAGCCATTGTGCTGATTTATTTAATGGCTGCCAAATTTTAGATATGGTTCCCTTTAGGGTAACTCGTGATTCTGACCTTGACGTGGACGAGGACGATATTGACGATTTGCTGAAAGAGGTAGAAAAATCTCTGCGTAAGCGTAAGCGTGGCGCTCCTGTTCGCTTGGAAATTTACAAAACCAATAACAACCGCATTAAGAAATTCTTGGAAGAAAACTTAGACGTTAGCGATATGGAGGTTTACGAAATAAATGCACCTCTTGACGCTACCTGTTTCTTTAAATTTACAGGTCTTAAAGGAATGTGGCCTTGGCTTTACGAACCCTTTAAGCCCCAACAGCCGGCAGAACTTTTGGAAGGCGAGGACATCTTTGCTGCCATCAGGCAAAAGGATATTTTACTGCACCATCCTTATGAAAGCTTTGACCCCGTTGTAAAATTGGTAAATGATGCTGCCAACGACCCCAAGGTTTTGGCGATTAAACAGACCTTGTACCGTGTTAGCGGTAACTCTCCCATCGTAGCAGCTTTGGCGAAAGCAGCGGAGAACGGCAAGCAAGTAACGGTTCTGGTGGAACTGAAGGCTCGCTTTGATGAAGAAAACAATATTATTTGGGCAAGACGTTTGGAACAGGCAGGGTGCCACGTAATTTACGGCTTGGTGGGCTTAAAGACCCACGCCAAAATTATTTTGATTGTGCGCAAGGAAGCAAATGGTATTAAACGTTACCTGCATCTTGGCACCGGTAACTACAACGATAACACTGCGAAGCTTTACACGGATTTAGGTCTTATGACTGCTAACGATCAGTTTGGTAGTGACGCTTCGGCATTCTTTAACTTGCTTTCCGGCTATTCTGAACCTCCCGTTTGGAACAAGCTGGTTATGGCGCCTTTAGGTTTGCGTGAAAAAATTTACGCCCTTATTGATAACGAAATTGCCTTGGCGAAGTCAGGCAAGGGTGGTCATATCATTGCTAAGATGAACAGCTTGATAGATTACCCTGTTATTCAAAAACTTTACGAGGCTTCTGCCAATGGTGTGCAAATTGAACTTATCGTGCGTGGTATTTGCGGTTTGCGTACCGGTATCGAAGGTATTAGCGAAAATATTACGGTGCGTAGTATTGTAGGTCGTCAGCTGGAACACAGCCGCATCTTCTGGTTTGCTAATGGCGGCAACGAGCAGTTGTATCTTTCCAGCGCAGACTGGATGCCCCGTAACCTTAATGACCGCGTGGAACTTTTCTTCCCTGTGGAAAGCGAAGACCATCTTGCCCGCGTAAAGGGTTTGCTTGATTTGTACCTGCGTGATAACGTGGGTGCTCATATGATGCAATCCAACGGTGCGTACCGCAGAGTGCGTAATAAGGCAGAAGTTGTGAGTGCGCAAAGTCATTTGTACGAATTGGCGCAGATTGCTGCCACTGCTGACAAACTCCCCATGCAAGCACGTTTACAGCCTATGCATAGTCGTAGGTAAATATATATTGCTCTAACTAATCAAAATTGTTATAATGTAGGTTAGTTTAGGAGGGGTTAAATATGGAAAAATTTGCTGTTACCCTTAATTACAATTGCACTTATGGCTTCGTAACCTATAATGAAGAGACCAAAAGCGCAGAAGTAACTATCGCCTCTGAAGAAGCGAAAAAATTGGTAGAAGATTTCTTGGCGAAACCTTTGACCTTGGAAGTTCCCGATGGCGACGACATCAGAACCTTCGTGGAAGTAACCTTGGACCCGCTGTCCAGCCTGGGAAATTTCAAAACCTGCCTGACTCGTCTGTGGGTTTATACCAAAGTTCGCGTTGAATGGAGCATGCCTCCGGGAATGGCGGAAACTCTTTAATCTTAAACTAAATATTGCGGTTCCGTAGCTCAGTAGGATAGAGCAACTGCCTCCTAAGCAGTAGGTCGCCAGTTCGACTCTGGCCGGGATCACCATTTTAAAAACAAGGCCTGTGCTTTTTGCACAGGCTTTTTTGCATAAATCTCAATTAAATGCTTAATCGACAGAGGTGAAATATGCTAGTTTCTAAATAAAAAAGAGCGTCCAGTTTTTAACTGAACGCTCTTTGTAAGTGCGATTGATTTTTACTTAACCAATTCTTCCAAGGCAGCTTTAGATTGCAAGCCAACTGCGCAGTTTACTGCTTCGCCATTTTTAAAGACAATCATGGAGGGAATGCTCATAATTTTAAATTGCATTGCTAACTCTTGATTATCGTCTACGTTAATCTTAACAACCTTTACGTCAGGATTTGCTTCTGCAAATTTTTCTAAGACGGGGCCTTGCATACGACAAGGACCGCACCACGGAGCCCAGAAGTCTGCCAAAACAGTTTCTTTAGCTTCCAAAACTTCTTCTTTAAAATTGTTCATATTAATTTCTAAAGCCATAGTCATCTTCCTTTCTAAGCTTTTTGTTCGGTGGCAACTAAATCTTTTGCATTTACAAGCTCATTTTTGAGCGGGGTTTCAAAATAAAGGCTGGTGCTGGGGAATGCGCAGCTTACGCCAATTTCTTCCATAATTTTCATTAAATCCAAGTTGATGCGTTGCACGATGTCCAAATATCTTAAGCTTTCACCGGTCTTTGCGTGACAGGTTACACGAATGTCCAAGCTGCTGGCGCCATATTGGAAGAAGTGTACACGGATGTCGTCAGTATGCAAATCTTCCTGCGCAGACAAGTAGTTTTGGATTCTATCGATTACTTGCAGCATTTGGTCATGAGTCGTACTGTAAGTTAAGCCCAAGATAAAATCGATGCGACGTTTTTCACGACGACTGTAGTTAATGATGGGAGTGTTACTCAAAAGAGAGTTGGGAATGTAAACTAGTTCGTGGGGGAAAGTGCGCAAGCAGGTGCTACGGAAGGTAACCTTTTCTACGATGCCTTCATAGCCGTTTGCCAAAACCCATTCGCCAACTTGGAAGGGTTTGTCCAAAATAATAATCAAGCTGCCGAAAACATTGGCGAGGGCATCTTTTGCAGCAAAGGCTACTGCTAAGGAGCCAATACCCAAGGAAGCGATAAAGGCGCTGATGTCGTAGTTCCATTCTTTAGCAACAGTAACGAAGCACAAAACAACGATAAGTACACGCAAGATAGTAGAGAAAATATTGGACACAGCTTCTTCAGAGCGGATTCCTGCACGTTCTAAAACTTTCAGCAAAACGCCATGAGTAGTATCGCTCATATTGTAGCAACCCCAGAAGAAGCACAGTACGATGGCGCTACGCAAAACTTTGTCCAAAAAAGCTGCCCAGTAATCTGTGGCGATGGGTGCCAAATTAATGGCAGTGTAAATGCCTCCGATGTAGAGCATCACGTTAATAGGTTGTTCAAAGGCGTTCAAAATATCTTCGTCATAAGAAAAGGGGCTAAGCTCTGTCACCTTGCGCAGAATTCTTAAAATAACCTTCTTATATAAATAGCGCACGATGGCAAAACCGATGAGTGCTACGATGGAATTGTACCAAGGTGCTAAAATCGTTGTGATTTCTTCCATAAAATCCTCCATAAACTCAATATCTGACTATATTCTATCATCTTAGTATGGCTAAAACAATCAGTTTACATATTTTTCAATTTATTTAAATTAGCTTACTCTGTTCTGTGTTATAATTATCCTAATAAAACCCTAGGAGGTAGCGTATGCAATTATTCTTAGAATGGTTGGTTGCCGGTATCATCGTGGTATTGGGACCACTGCTGACTATTTTCGATTTGCCTGGCAACAGCTTGATGATGTTGACCAGCTTAGGGTTTGCTTTTTATGATGAAGCCAAATATTTTGATATGCGATTGCTTTCAGCTATGGTTCTTATTTATGTACTGGGGGAAGCTTGGGAGTTTTGCGTGTCCCTGTTTGGCATAAAAAGGTATAAGGTGCCTTGGGTTGCTGTGCTGTTCATTGGCGTTGGCGGTTTCTTTGGTACTTTGATTGGTACTGGGTTCTTTCCAATTTTAGGCTCTTTCGTTGGCGGCGTGTGTGGCGCTTTCGTAACAGCCTTTATTTACGAATACTTGCGTAGCGGTATGCGACAGGATGCCTGGCATCTTGCGTGGGAAACTGCGAAGATGAGATTTCTTGCTCTTATTGGCAAGATGTGTGCGGGGATAGCGTTGGCTATTCTTTTGGTTAAACAGATTTATTTATTGTAAGGAGCGTGAGCTTTATGACTAACTTAAAACAATATACCGTAATCGCTAGCGGTAAAATGCGCGATGTTGCTTTTGAAAAATTAGATGCTGCTGTAAATTTGCTGGGCTGGCAAAAAGGTGGCAGGGTTCCTGCGGAACAATTTGACGAATGGTTGGCAAAGGCAGACGCTCTTTTTTCCACAGGCAATATTAAAATTAACGAGGAGCTTTTGGCGAAGGCTCCCAACTTGAAAGTTATCGCTCAAGCTTCTGTTGGTTATGACAATATTGACATTGCTGCCTGCAACGCTCGTAACATTCCCGTAGGTAATACTCCTGGTGTTTTGGTAGATGCTGTTGCGGATTTGGCTTACGCTTTGATTTTAGATAGCGCTCGTAAAATTGTTCTTGCTTATGACCACGTGAAAAGTGGCAAATGGGGCGAGAACAAACCCTTCGGTTTGGCGACAGATTTAGCGCACAAAACCTTGGGCGTAGTTGGTATGGGCGATATTGGTAGCGCCATTGCGGAGCGTGCTAAGGCAAGCAAAATGAAGATTGTTTATCACAATCGTAATCGTCGTGCTGATGACGAAGCTTTGGGTGCAACCTACGTTACCTTTGACGAACTGCTTGCTCAAGCAGATTTCATCGTTATTGCCGTAACTTTGAACCCGACTACCAAGGGTATGTTTAATAAGGAAGCTTTTGCCAAAATGAAGGACGGTGCCCGCATTGTCAACATTTCTCGTGGTGCGGTCATTGATACCGAGGCTATGTACGAAGCTTTGCTAAGTGGTAAGCTTGCCCATGCTGCCATGGACGTTACTGATCCGGAACCTTTGCCCGGTGACCACAAGCTTTTAAGCTTGCCTAACGTAACTGTTACTCCTCATATGGCTTCCGCTACTACTGAAACAAGGGATGCCATGGCACTCTTAACTGTTGATAATATTTTAGCTGGTTTGGAAGGCAAGCCTATGCCTGCTCAAGTTAAGGCTAAATAATTAGAGGATATTAATGAAGCAAAAAATTTGCCTGCATGGGCTTGGTTTGAAAAATAAAGGACAACTGTTGACGGTGGTGCAAAAACTTCTGCCGCAGTCAACGGTGAAGAACAAAATAAAAGAAAAGTATCTTGCGAATGATGATTTGCTCAAGTACAAACGGACTAAGTTTGTACCTGTTAGTGAGGTTGGCTACAAAGTAACCTGCATCAGCGGGGTAATGGTTATCTGCGATAACATTCAGCCGCTGAATGAAGTAATCATTGAATACGAAGTAAAGGCTGTCAATGAGGTGCGCAAGCTGCTGCAAAAATTGCTTGCCAGCAAGATTAAGTTTGTATTAGATGAGCCTGATTTAGTTTTGAGGGCGAAGCAATTGCGTGGACGTACTAGTATGGAAGATATGGCGCTTTATGACGAGGATACCGCTCTTACCGCGTTGTGTTGCCACTTGCCTTGGCATCTTTATGCTGCCAGCAAGGCGTGGGGTGATTTGCTGACCTGTACTAACGAGCGTAACCTTGTCCGTCAACTACGGGTAAAGCTGCGTCGTTTGCGTTCCAGTTTAACTTTCTTCAAGGATTTGCTTCCTATGACCACTTTTGAGCAATACAAAATGCTCATCAAGCGTTGGGCAAATATTTTGGGTGATGCACGTGAGTACGATGTGGCGCTTCTTACATGCATGAAGATTAGGCACGCTCAACGTGGCGAGGAAACTGTGGAGCAGGTTAGTCGCTTGGAAGAAATTTTACAGGATTACCGTGCCAAAGCTTCCAAGAAAGTTTTGAATGCCAACAAATTAAATGAAGTAACTTTTCAGCTTGCAGAGATGCTTTTGACTATGCAAAACGCTGTTTTACCGGAAGAATATCAAGAAATGCGTTTAAAACAATTTATTCGCTTGCGACTTAATACCTGGTGTGGTAAGCTGATGTTACTGCAGGATAAATATCCTGCTTTTGATGATATGGAGCAGCTGCACAAGATTAGGATTAAAGTGAAACGCTTCCGTTATGCCTTGCAGGGCGTACCAGAAATTTACTTTCCTACCAGTCTTTTGCGTAGCTTGAAGTCATTGCAGGATATGTTAGGCTTTTTGCACGACGATTATGTAAACGATATGTTGGTTGGCGAAATTATGAAGCAATATCCTGATGATGCTGTCCTGCAATACGAGGGTGCTATGTTCTGCGGGTGGGAACGAGCGAAGGCAGAGGCTGCCTTGGCAAGTTTGCCCAGCTTGTGGGATAACTTTACGGCACAGCTGGGTGAATGGCAGGACGAGCATTTATAATGGAGGAAACTTTGAATAAGTGGGAAGAATTACTGCGAGATTACGGCTTTGTTCCTTGGCAGGGTGGAGGCATGATAGGTTGGCATCGCCATACTGATTTTGTCAAAGACTGCTTGGCTGGGGAAATTGCCCGTTATGCCGCAGATGATTTTATAATCTTAAAGCACAACGGCAAGGCTTCGGAAAACTGGCTGAAAGAAAACTGGCAGTCTAAGGAAGATGTTATGAAGCATCGCTTTGTTTTACTGGACAGTGAATTTTCAGACGTAGTGATTAAGTCCTACTGGTTGGGCATTAGAGGATGGCTAGAAATTTTACATTATAAGGGAGGGGAAAAGGTTAAGCGCTTTGAGGATTTGATTTTTCTTGTTGAGCAACGTGCATTGCTTGACGAAGGCAAAAATATTTGAAGGAAGGGAATTAAATGTTATTAACCTTATTCGTTATTACCATCGTATGCTTTGCCTTAGCATACAAATTCTATGGCGGATTCCAAAGCCGTTACTACGGTCTGGATCCTGAACGTACTACTCCTGCTACCGAACTGCAGGATAATATCGACTATTGCCCGGCGCATCCCGCAGTACTTATGGGTCACCACTTTGCTTCCATCGCAGGTGCAGGTCCTGTAGTTGGTCCTATCGCAGCTGCAGCAATGCTTGGCTGGTTGCCTACTTTCTGCTGGATTATCGTTGGTTGTATTTTCTTTGGCGGCGTACATGACATGGGCGCATTGGTTGCTTCCATTCGTCATAAAGGGTTGTCCATCGGCGAAGTTGTACGTCAATGGATTGGCGCTCGCGGTCAAAAGCTGTTCTTGGCATTTACCTGGCTCAGCTTGACCTTGGTTGTTGCTGTATTCTTGGAATTGGCAGCACAAACCTTCGCTGCTGACCCTGCTGTTGCTTTCACTGCTTCCTTGTATATCATGATGGCAATGGTATTTGGCGTAGCAATCTATCGCTTTGGTATTTCCTTGAAAGTAAGTACCGTTGTAATGTTGCCCATTCTGTTTGGTTCCTTGATATTTGGCTTGGACAGCGCTTGGGTACAATCCACCTTTGCAGCTGATGTTTCCTTCTGGCGCATTCTTTTGATTGGCTACATTTTCGCAGCTTCCATTCTTCCTGTATGGCTGCTCCTGCAACCTCGTGACTACTTGGCTTCCTATATGTTGTACTTTAGCGTATTCCTGGGTGGCGTAGGTATGATTTTTGGCGGTGCAAGCTACGAAGTAAAATTGCCTGCATTCAAAGGCTTTGTAACTGCAAACGGCGAATACTTGTGGCCCTTGCTCTTTATTACCGTTGCTTGCGGTGCAATCTCCGGCTTCCACTCCTTGGTTGCTTCCGGTACTACCTCCAAGCAATTGACCCGCGAAACTGACGCTGTTCCCGTAGGCTACGGCGCAATGCTTCTTGAAGGCGTTGTTGGCGTAATCGCATTGGGTACCATTATGATGAGTGGCGAAATGCTTAAAGGCGGCCCCACCGTTGTATATGGTCATGGTTTAGGTCAATTTGCTACTTTGATTGGCATCTCCCCGCGTTTGGGTACTGCTATCGGTCTCTTGGCTTTGAACTCCTTCATCTTGACCTCTCTTGATACTGCTACCCGCTTGGCACGTTATCAATTGCAAGAATTTACCGGTATGAGCCTTAACAAATACTTGGCAACCGGTATTTCCGTAGGCGTTGCTTTGGCACTTATTTTCTACAAAGCTGGCAACGTTCCGGCTTGGACCCTTATTTGGCCCATCTTCGGTGCTTCCAACCAATTGGTTGCTGCTATCGGTCTTATGGCTTTGGGTGTTTGGGTTATCCGTGCTCTTAAAAAGAGTGCAGCATTCATTATGTACCCCATGGGCTTTATGCTCATTACCACCATCGTGGCTTTGGTACAAATGCTCCTCAATCCCAAAACTAATATGGTAGTATTTACCTTTGACATTGTACTCTTGGTACTTACTGTACTGTTGCTCCGCGAAGCGTATAATGCACTTAGCAAAAAAGAAGAATAATCTCTCAGCGTAACCTTAAAAATATAATGTAAAATGCACATAAAAACTCCCCTCTCATTTTTGAGAGGGGAGTTTTATTTTAGGAACACTTTGCAATTTTTAATCGTAGTCTTTAGGATGACGACTGTTAACGTAAATGGAAGCTTCCAATTCTTTCAGGCGCTTGTTGATTTCGTCCATGTGACGAGCCAAACGTTCTTCGTATTCTGCAACCGGGTCAGGAAGTACGTCGTGGTCAAGGTCGATGTCATCAGGGTGAACACGCTTACCGTCGAGGGCAACTACACGTCCGGGAACGCCAACTACTACGGAATTGGGCGGAACCTCTTTTAAAACAACACTACCGCTACCAATCTTAGAGTTGTCGCCAACTTTGAAGGAGCCTAAAACTTTAGCACCACTGGAAATTACCACGTTGTTGCCAATAGTGGGGTGGCGCTTACCTTTTTCTTTACCAGTACCGCCAAGGGTAACGCCTTGGTACAGGGTAACGTTACTGCCGAGTTCGGCAGTTTCACCAATGACAAGTCCCATACCGTGGTCAATGAAAAGACCGGGGCCTAGCTTTGCACCGGGGTGAATATCAATGCCTGTCAAAAAGCGAGAGAAGGTGTTTACTAAACGGGGGAACACTACCCAACCCTTTTTGTAAAAATGATGGGCTATGCGATGGAGCCAAATGGCATGCAAACCCGGATAACACATTGCTGCCTCCAGCCTTGATTTTGCAGCGGGATCACGCAGCATAATGGCGTTCAAGTCTTCTTTTATCTGAGCAAACATGAGCAGGCTCCTTTCTTTATAAAATGGTAACTCTATTTTAGCACAGCACGGAGCTTGTGAAAATAAAAATTTGTGGGAAGTTAGAGTGGAGTACTTGTAAATCAGATATGATTTGTAAATTTTCGTTGAGAGTGATATAATTTTCGGAAAGAAAAGATTTTGTGATGAAACTGTTACATTGAATTTCAAATAGGAGGTGTAATTGTGGACAAAGATTTATTGAAAGTAAAGGTTTGCGCTGCTATCGACGATAGCGCTGCAGAAATAGAAGCTCTTGCCAATAGCATTGCTGATGAGCCAGAGCTGGGCTTCAAGGAAGTAAAAACTTCTGCCAAAGTGGCGGAGTTTATGCGTAACTTGGGACTCGACCCGCAAATGGGACTTGCCATCAACGGTGTAAAGGCTCGTGCCAAAGGTTGTAAAGCTGGTCCGACAGCTGCAGTTATTGGTGAGCTTGATGCAGTTGGTTGTCCTGATAGCTGTAAGGCAGACCCTATGACAGGTGCTGCCCACGCGTGTGGTCATAATCTGCAGATTGCCTCCATGCTTGGCGCAGCTTGCGGCATTATGAAAAGTGGCGTCATGGAACACCTTGCCGGCGACGCAGTGTTCTTTGCCGTTCCTGCGGAAGAATATATTGAGATTGCTTATCGCAAAAAACTGCGTGAGCAGGGCAAGCTACACTTTTTAAGTGGCAAAGGGCAGTTGATTTACGAGGGTGCCTTTGACGATATTGATATGGCAATGCAAATGCATTCTGATAAAAATATGCCGGAGCCTACGGTTTCCGTTGGTGAAAGCAGTAATGGCTTTTTAGGGAAAACCGTTCGTTACGTGGGCAAGACTGCTCATGCGGCAGATGCTCCTGACGAAGGAATTAACGCCCTGAACGCAGCGATGATTGGCTTGATGGGTATCAACGCCCTGAGAGAAACCTTCCGTGAAGATGACGTGGTACGTGTCCATCCCATCATCACCAAGGGCGGGGATTTTGTAAATTCTGTACCTGCTGATGTGCGTATGGAGCTTTACGTGCGTGCTAAGACTATGGACGCAATTGAGAAAACTCATTTGAAAGTTGACGCTGCCTTGAAGGCTGGCGGTGATGCAGTTGGTGCTCAAACAATTGTAGAAACCTTGCCCGGTATGATGCCCCTTAGCTGTAACGCTCGTATGAATGAGCTTTTCGTAGAAAATTCTAAGCTTGCTTGGCCGGGAATCGCCATTAAAGACGCTGGTCATTTTAGCGCGTCTACTGATATGGGGGATGTGTCCCACATTATTCCGGTAATTCATCCCTTTATCGGAGGAACCAATGGTTTACTGCACACTGCAGATTTCCATGCTGTAGATTTTAAAGCGGCAGTGCTGTTGCCGGCGAAGGCTTTTGCCATGACCTTGATTGATTTGCTTTATGATGATGCGCAGGAGGCAAAGGCAATCCTTGATAATTTTGAGCCTATCCTCACAAAAGAGGAATATATAAAGAAGGCTGAAAGCTATTTTAGCAATTGAAATAGTTGGGAAGGAGAGGTTAACTGATGAAAAATTTTAAATTACATGCCATCGTTTTAGGTCTTATCGTTATCGCAGAAATGATTGGCGTGCACACCTTTAAGGTAGGCGTTGGCACTATCGTGTTGTTGCCTATGCTTTTCGCTCTGCTTTTAGGCGTACTTACTACACCTAAATTTTTGAAAATCTCCGGCAAGGCAGAAATGCTTGATGCAAGCTCCCTTTTGGGCTTGACCTTAATGCTTTTGATGGCTCGTTATGGCACCCTGGTTGGTCCTACCCTGCCGAAAATTATTGCGGCTTCCCCCGCACTGTTGCTCCAAGAATTTGGTAACCTTGGTACTATCTTCATTGGTATCCCCATTGCAGTATTCCTTGGTTTGAAACGCGAAGCTATTGGCGCTGCTCACTCTGTTGCCCGCGAACCTAACGTTGCTTTAATCGGCGAACGTTATGGCTTGGACAGCAGTGAAGGTCGTGGCGTAATGGGCGTTTACATTGCAGGTACTGTTTTTGGTACCATTTTCTTCGGCTTGATGGCTTCTGTTGCAGCTTCCACTTTGCCCTTCCATCCTTATGCTTTGGCAATGGCAGCAGGCGTTGGCTCTGCAAGTATGATGACCGCGGCTGTTGGTTCCTTGTGCGCAATGTTCCCCGAAATGGCAGAACAATTGGCAGCTTTTGGTGCAGCAAGTAATATGCTTTCCGGTCTTGACGGTTTGTATATGTCCATCTGGCTGGCATTGCCCATGGCAGAATGGCTCTACAAAAAATGCTACAAAATTAAATACGGCGAAGAACCCAAGAAGGAGGAAGCATAATGAGCATTAAAGATACTTTATACGTTTTATTCATAGTTTGCTTTATGAGCTTGGTTTCCAACATTTTGGGTACTAAAGCTACCATTTTAGAATCCATTCCCGGTTTGTTGATTCTTACTGTCATTGCACTGGCTGGTATCCTGATGGCAAAATATTTGCCCGGCAACATTCCCTCCGTTGCATACGTTGTAACCTTGGGTTGTATTCTTACTTATCCTGCAGTTCCCGGTAGTGCAATTATCAGTGCTTATGTTGCGAAGGTTGGTTTTGTGTCCCTGTGCACTCCGCTTCTTGCATATGCAGGCGTAGCAATCGGTAAAGACCTTGACGATTTTGCTAAAAGTGGTTGGCGTATCGTTGTAGTTGCTTGTGTGGTATTTATTGGTACTTACATTGGCAGTGCGATTATCGCTCAAGCAATTTTGAAATCCCTTGGTCAAATCTAGAAATCTAACGGCTTCTTCTAAAAGGAGCCGTTTCTTTTTGTATTTTTCGTTGAATTTCTTTTGTCATTAGAGTAAAATAGTTCTAATGAATGTTTTAAGGAGGAATGAAAAATGTCCGAAATTTTGGCTGAAACTACTTTTACCAGCGTAGTTCAGAAAAATGAAGTTTGCGATGAAATCGTTAAATGGGGTAACGCTAATGGCTTCCCTCTGCAAAAAGCTAAATTGTACAATAAAATGGATTCTTATGTAGGCTTCTCTCCTGAAGGCTATTATATTAAAGCTAATCGTTTGCCGCCCATCCCCGGTGGTTGGAAAGTTGTTGTTGAAAAATACGAACCCGAAGAACGCATCATTCCTTTGAACGTTAAAAAAGATACCGGCGAAGTAAACAAATTCATCCTCAAAATGATGGAAGAATATGAAAAAGATGGTTTGAAAATGGATTTGGCTGACGAATGGTACGAATCCTATGGTACCGTGCTTCGTGACTTGAAAGTAACCGGTCACTACGTTGTAATCAACACCTTCGAAGACTTTATCGAAAACATGCGCTAAGATGGGCGTTTTGGAAAAACAATTGGCACTTGCCATTGATAGACGTTTGGCAGTTTTTACAGGTAAGGTACGGGATGGCAGCTTGCTTACTGACGAAATGCAGCTGCGTAGTGCGGCGTATCTCATTAGTGAGATTATGCTTCCCTGTTGTTGTATGATGAGCAACAAAGCTCGCTTGCAGGAAGTTCTTGGTGCTACCCAAGTTTTTGCAGGCAACGCACCGCTCATTGAGAAGCTGGCAACCTTGGTCTACGATGATTTGGCAAGATGTAATGGTTTAGGATAAAGGTCATATAAAAAATTAGGCTCCGCAATTTCGCGGAGCCTTTGTTAATTTATGGAGCAGTGTTTTAAATTGCAAATTTTCTTTTAAGCAAGTTCGCCGGCATTTTCAATGAACTTCACGCCAGCAGCTTCCATTTCCTGCATGGCAACAGCGATGGTTTCAGGAGCGATACCACGGCAGGCAGCTTTATTGAGGATAACTTCAAAGCCTGCGTCACGTAATTGGAGCACAGTATTTTTTACGCAGTAATCTGTAGCTAAGCCACCGCAAATTACGGTGGTGATACCTTGGCAACGCAGGTACTCGATAACGCCGGTGGAAAGCTTGTTGCCTAAATCATGGTAGCAAGCGCCATAGGGGTGCTTATCAATTTCAATACCTTTGTAAACTTGGAAGTCGTAAGCCGCAGGGTCAAGACCTGCAATAAAGTCAAAGCCTTTGGTGCCGATGATGGCGTGTGCCGGCCAACGTATGTCTAAATCAGCATGACCTTCGATGGGGGAAAGAGGCGGATGTTCTTCGTCGCTAAGCCACAAAGCGTCGTTAGTATGTGCGTCGCGGGAAGCAACGCGCAGGCTGGCAAATTTTGCTTGAGCGTTCAGCTCGTCAGCGATTTGGTCGCCTTCAACTACGGGGAGTTCGTTAGGGCAAACGGGGGTAAATGTGTTTTGCGCGTCAATGTCAAAGGACGCGATATATTTCTTGTCAGGTAATTGCATTTTGACACTTCCTTTTATGATAAATAGGTGGTGCCTTTATTGTAGTACCATTTGGTGAATTTATCAAATTTAATTTACATTTATTCAGAGTGACATAATTGACTATGCCCAACGTAAACGATAGAATAAATGTGGATAATTATAAATTTGGAGGACTTATGAAAAAATTAGTTCTTTACATATTAATGATAGCCTTGCTTATTGCTGGTTGCGGTGGTGAAAAGCAAAGTGCTTCCAATAAATTACAGGTTGCTGCAAGCTTTTACCCCATGGCAGAGTTTGCGCGTAATGTTGGTGGTGACAAGGTAGAAGTCTATGCCCTCGTCCCTGATGGGGCAGAAGCCCACGATTGGGAACCGTCTCCTGCGGATTTGACTCGTCTTGGTAAAGCGCAGGTTTTTGTTTACAATGGCATTGTGGAGCCTTGGGCAAAGCAAGCTTTGACTGCGTTAAGTGAGCGTAAAATTTTGGCAGTGCAAACTGGCTTAGGTTTGTACGAGCGAGCAGGTGAAGTTCACGAGGAAGAACATCACGAGCACGGACATCATTGCCACCACGGGAAAGAAGACCCTCATATTTGGATTAGTCCTAAAAAAGCAATAGTGCAGGTTGAACGCATAACCTTTGCTCTGTGTGAGGCAGACTCCAAGAACGCTAAATATTACCAAGATAATTGCGATAAGTACGTGGAACAGCTTAAAGCTTTAGATGCACAGCTTACCAATTTGGCGAAGAACGCTCCTAAAAAAGTTTTTGTAACTGCTCACGCTGCCTTTGGTCATTTGGCAGATGATTACGGCTTGGAGCAATTGGCTGTTAATGGTCTTAGCCCTCACGCAGAACCTACTCCTGCTGATTTACAGCGTTTGATTAAAGTTGTAAAAAGTGAGAACGTGCGTTATGTGTTCTTTGAAACTTTGACTGATCCTAAACTGGCGCAACTTGTGGCTGACGAAACTGGTGCGCAAGTTTCCGTTCTTGATCCTTTGGAGGGCTTGAACGAGGAAGGTCGCAAGAAAAAATTAGATTACTTGCAAATTATGCAGCAGAACATTCATAATTTGCAAATTGCTTTGAATGCGAAATAAGGTATTATAATGAAGAAAATTATCGAAATTAAAGACTTGGGCTTTGATTATGGTGAAGGCTGGGTCTTTCATAAACTGAATTTGGAAATTACAGAAGGGGACTTCGTTGCGGTGATTGGTGCCAACGGCGCAGGCAAGAGTACCCTTTTGAAAATGCTTGCCAATGTTATTGAACCTACCATTGGTGAGATTATTTATTACGGCACACCCATCAGTGAGTTTGAAAATTGGGAGCGTATTGGCTATGTTCCGCAAAATCCGGGACGTGCTCAAAAGAATTTCCCTATAAGCGTCCGTGAGGTTGTGGGCTTAGGCTTGCTCAAGGGTAACAGCTTAATCCACCGCTTCAATGAGGAGGATAAAAAAGCCATCAACGAAATCATGGAACGCTTTGACTTGACGGATTTGCGTTACCGTAAGATTGGTGAGCTTAGTGGCGGTCAGCAGCAAAGGGTTTTTCTTGCGAGAGCAATGGTGAAGCAGCCTAAGATTTTACTTCTTGACGAGCCTGCTACCGGTATCGACACTGCGGCGAAGGCAGACCTATATGCCATGCTGAAAAAGATTAACCGCGAGCAAGGTGTTACCATCATTATGGTTAGTCACGATTTGGAGTTGGCGGCTGATGCAGCGCAGAATGCTTTGTGCCTTGACCACGGAATTTGCTTCTGGGGCGAGGTGCACGCAGCCTTGAAGCATCATCATAAGCACGGTTATTTTTATAGATAGAGGTAACATTTATGATAGAAATGTTCGAAATGGAATTTATGCAAAGGGCTTGGCTGGCAGGCTTAATCATGGCAGTAATCTGCCCCTTGATTGGCAGCTTCCTTGTTTTGCGCAGGCAGTCCCTCATTGGCGACGGCTTAGGACATATTGCCTTTGCCGGTGTAGCAGGCGGTGCCCTTTTTGGTTATAGTCCTGTGCTTAGCGCAGCAGTTGCTACAATTTTAGGTGCTCTTGCCATCGAAAGGGTAAGAGTTAAGCTGTCCGATGCCGCGGATATGGTGCTGGCGATATTCTTCTACAGTGGTATGGGCTTGGCGGTAATCTTTACCAGCATGAACAAAGAGGGTGGCTTTAATTTAGGAAGCATCCTTTTTGGTAGCCTGATGACAGTTAGCAGTAGGGACTTGTTGATTGTAGCAGCTTTGGGTTTGTGTACCGTACTCTTTGTGATTTTGTACTATCGTCCCCTGCAATATTTAACCTTTGATGAAACCTCTGCCAAAGTGGCAGGGTTGCCCGTAGATAAATTGAATATGCTTTTGGCAGTGCTTACTGCTTTGACCGTGGCGCTTTCTATGCGTATTGTTGGTTTGCTCTTGGTTTCTGCCATGATGGTTATTCCTGTGGCGTGTGCCCTGCAAACTGCTAAAAGCTTTGCTCAAACTATTTTGCAAAGCATGGCTTACGGAATTATCGCCGTAGCCTTGGGGTTGACCACTTCCTATTACGCTAACCTTGCTCCCGGTGGTACCATTGTCTTGACTTGTACTGCGCTCTTTATGGTGAGCACCCTGCTTGGCAAAAAGAAAACTGGTAATAAACCTGCGCCTACTCCTTGTGCCCATTGCAAGGTGTGCGAAGAGGAGGCTAAGAATGAAGGCTGATTTACATATTCATACCACTGCTTCCGATGGGAACTGGACTCCAGCAGAGCTTATTCTCGAGGCACAAAAGGTTGGGCTGGGTGCCCTTGCCGTTACCGACCACGACAGTGTTGCCAATGTGGCAGAAACTCAACGCTTGGCGAAAGAAGCAGGGTTAAAATTTATTCCTGCCGCAGAGATTTGTTCTACTAAAAATGATATATCTTTTCATATTTTAGGCTATGGTATAGACATTACCAACAAGCCTCTTTTAGAACTGCTTAATCACAACGAAGCGCTCTTAGACCAAAAGGATGTGGACAGTATCGCTATGCTCGAACGTGATGGTTGGGACGTAAGCGTTGCAGAATTTGAGCATTACACCTATGACAGAAGACGCGGGGGCTGGCGTAGTCTTGCCTACTTAATTGACAAAGGCTTGTGCGTGGACGTGGTAGATTTCTTTAAACGCATTTTTACGAAAGAGCACGACCTTGCCTTTCCAGAGTTTCCGTCCATTCCCGAAGTTATCAAAACAATTCACGGGGCTGGCGGTGTTGCCCTTTGTGCTCACGCAGCCAGTGGCTTTCACGGACCTGGTTTAGAAAAAGTTTTGGCGATGCTCAGGGAAGAAGCCTTCGATGGCTACGAATGCTTTCATTCCGGACACGATGAAGCTGCGACAAAAGCTTTGCTCCAATATTGTAATGAGCATAAGCTTTTGATTAGCGGTGGTAGCGATTGCCACGGAACCTTTGCTCCGGGACGTTACCTTGGCGAGCCGGAAGTGCATATAGAACAATTATATTTGCCCGGTTTATTATAAAAATGTTAGAATAAAGTATAAATTATTTGGTTGGAGGGATAGTTGTGGAAAAATCCAAAGTTTACTTTACTGATTTTCGTACTCCCCACAGCGGTATGAGCATTCCGCAAAAATTACAAAAGCTGATTAAAAAGGCTGGCATTGGCGATATCAATTTTGAAAAGCAATTTGCCGCCATTAAAATTCATTTTGGCGAACCCGGTAACATTTCTTACCTGCGTCCTAATTTTGCTAAAGCAGTAGTTGATGTAATTAAAGAACTGGGTGGCAAGCCCTTCCTTACCGATTGCAACACCTTGTATGTTGGTCGTCGTAAAGAAGCGTTGGAACATATCGACAGTGCTTATGAAAATGGCTTCACTCCGTTCAGCACCGGTTGCCACGTAATCATTGCGGACGGCTTGAAAGGTACTGATGAAGCTTATGTGCCCGTACATAATGGCGAACTGGTAAAAGAAGCGAAGATTGGTCGCGCCATTATGGATGCGGATGTATTTATCTCTCTCACTCACTTCAAAGGTCACGAAATGGCAGGCTTTGGCGGTGCCATTAAAAATATTGGTATGGGCGGCGGTTCCCGTGCAGGCAAAATGGAAATGCACAACGACGGTCATCCCAAGGTTAATGCAAAAAAATGTATCGGTTGTGGTCGTTGCGTAAATATTTGCGCTCACGGTGCGCCTTCTGTTACTGACCGTAAGGCTTCTATTGATGTTACTAAGTGTGTAGGCTGTGGTCGTTGCCTGGGTATTTGCCCCATGGATGCAATCCACACCATTTACGATGCAAGCCTTGATAATCTTAACAAGAAAATGGCAGAATATGCGCAAGCTATTTGTCACGGTAGACCTCACTTCCACATTAGCTTGATTGTGGATGTATCTCCTTATTGCGATTGCCACGGCGAAAACGATGCGCCCGTTGTAGCAGACATCGGTATGCTGGCTTCCTTTGACCCGGTTGCCCTTGACCAAGCTTGTGTTGATTTAGTATGCGCTGCTCCTCCCATGCCTAACTCTGTTTTGGGTGAAGCTGTTGCTAAAGACGCAGAAGGCTGTCAAGGTCATGACCATTTCCACAACATCAGCTCTGATTCTGAATGGAAGATGTGTCTCGAACACGCAGAAAAAATTGGCTTGGGTACTCGTGAGTATGAACTCATAAAAATATAGAAAATCGTAAAAGATTTTGCAAATAATTAACAATAATTATCCAAAAGTATGATATAATAAAGGCAACGAATAGAACGGAGGAATTCACCATGGCAAAGATTACCTATTCTTTTGAAGATGCAATCCAAATTTACCACAGAAGTTCTTCTACCATCGAAGTTTTTGAACCCCTTGTTGCTGAAGAAGATTGGCAAGGCATTAAGCCCGACGCTGTTAGACGTACGGAAGATTATTTCAGCGATGACGAGCTTTTGGACTTTGACCAACTTACTAAAGAACAGTACGCTGAAAAAATTGGTAGCGTAGAAGGCAAACCTGATGATGCCTTCCCCGTACTGGTTGCTGTGCGTAAGGCACGCGAAGCTGAATAAAGAATTTACTTTGAGGGAGCGATGCTCCCTCTTTTTATTTTTGGCTATGTTCATAAAATATTTTTAAATGCTATGCAACTATGTTATAATAATTACATAATTTTTTGGAGGACTGTGTTTTGTTCACTATTGTCAAAGATTTTCGTCAGGAAATCGTCATCGAAAAATCTCGTTTCATTTGCACGCTAAAAAAGGTTAACAGCGAAGCAGAAGCCCAAGAGTTTATCAAGGCGATTAAGAAGGAGTTTTGGGACGCAACCCATAACTGTTCTGCTTATATCGTAGATGAAATGGCGCAACGCTCCAGTGACGATGGGGAACCTTCCGGTACGGCAGGATTGCCTATGTTAGAAGTGTTGCGTAAGAATAAGCTTACCAATACTGCTGCTGTTGTTACCAGATATTTTGGCGGTATCAAACTGGGCGCTGGTGGTTTGGTTCGTGCTTATACCAACAGTGTTGCTGAAGCTGTAAGGGCGACAGGCATTGCTCAAAAGGTTTTGGTAAGTCGCTTTAGCTTTATGTATGATTTGAACGATGTTGGCAAAATCTTGAACATTCTTTATCAGCAACAGCTTTTTGAAATTGCTGATGTGGAATACGGTCTTCAAGCGAAAGTTATTTTAAAGATGAAGGACAGCGACAAAGAGACTGCGGAGGCTTGGCTTACAGAAAGCTTGAACAAGGTTGTGCAGTTAGAACGTGAGGGCAGCGAATTTATCGAGGTTCCGCTGTGACGCTAGTCCGAGTTTTTTAGGGGAGGAATAGGAAACATGGAATTTATTTCTAACATTGTTGACACTCTTAATGGTTGGCTGTGGTCCTACATTCTAATCGTAATGTTGATTGGTTTGGGTGTATGGTTCACCATTGGCAGCGGCTTCGTACAAATCCGTTGCGTAAAAGAAATGTTGCGTTTGATTACTCAAACTGCTGGCTCTGACGTTGGCGAAGGTAATATTTCTTCTTTCCAAGCATTTTGTATTTCTACTGCATCTCGTGTAGGCGTTGGTAACATTGCAGGCGTAGCAATTGCAGTTGTTGCCGGTGGTCCTGGTGCAGTTTTCTGGATGTGGCTTATTGCCCTCATCGGTAGTGCTTCCGGTTTTGTAGAAAGTACCTTGGGTCAAATTTACAAAGTGCCTCGTGAAGGCGGCGGCTTCTTGGGCGGTCCTGCTTACTACATTAAAAATGTATTGGGCAACAATGCTATGGCTGTGCTCTTTGCAATTTTGATTTCCGTAACCTACGGTTTGATTTTCAACTCCGTACAATCCAACACCATTGCAATCTCCTTCTCCACTGCTTTTGGCGTGGATCGAGCTGTTGTTGGTGGCGTTGTTACTGCTTTGACTGCGTTGGTAATCTTTGGTGGTATTACTCGTATCGCAAAGGTTGCTGAAATGATGGTTCCCTTTATGGCAGGCATTTACCTTTTGGTAGCTTTCTATGTTGTGGTTTCCAACATTTCCCTTGTTCCGCAAATGCTTGCTGATATCGTAAGCTCTGCTTTCGGTATGGATGCTGCTCTTGGTGGCGGTATTGGTGCTGCAATGATGCAAGGTATCAAACGTGGTTTGTTCTCTAACGAAGCTGGTATGGGTGCTGTTCCTAACGCGGCAGCTACTGCGACCACTAGCCATCCGGTAAAACAAGGTTTGATTCAAGCCTTCGGCGTATTTGTAGATACCCTTTTGGTATGTACTGCTTCTGCTTTCATCGTGCTCTTGACCAAGGACTATGCTGCAAGTGGCAAAACTGGTATTGAATTGGCACAATTTGCTTTGTCCCAACACATTGGTAACTGGGCAGGCACTTTCTTGGCATTGATGATTATCCTCTTTGCATTTAGCTCCATCGTAGGTAACTACTACTATGGTGACGTTAATATGCCTTTCATCAGCAAAAACAAAAACGCTTTGAACATTTACCGTGTAATGGTAGTTGGTATGGTAATGTTTGGTAGCGTGGCAGAAGTTCCTTTGGTTTGGAACTTGGCTGACCTTTTCATGGCGCTGATGGCTATCGTTAACTTGGTAGCAATCGCTCAACTGAGCAAATACGCTTACGTTGCTTTGAACGATTACTTCGCACAAAAACGTGCTGGTATCGTTGAACCTGAATTTGACCCGTCCGTAATGCCTGACCAAAAAGGTATTTACTGCTGGGGCAACGAAGAAAAATAATATTTGTTACTGATGTTTAGCAGGGTACACCTAGGTTGTACCCTGTTTTTTTATTTTCTTTTCATAAATCATCCTAAGTTATGGGAAAAGTTTTTTGATTTTCCAATTTTTATATGATACAATAAAAACTGCGTTATAGTCTGTATAAGGCAGGGGTGTGTCCTTTTGTCTTTAAAAGGCTAAACGACATAGCCATAGGCGTAATTTTAAAGGGGATACGATGTGGAATAAAATTTCAAACTATGTAGAACGAATTCGTAAGTTCTGGCGCGAAGATGGTTCCTACACCTTTATCCTTGTACCTAACGATGGTAAGGAATTTAAAAGGAAAACTTATGACAATGAATATCTGAG
>JAGAPX010000028.1 GCA_017623055.1 Phascolarctobacterium sp. | reverse complement strand
GACATTGTTTGAAAAGTTTTGATTGAGGTGAGTAGGGATGGAAGAAAATTTTAAACTGCTAGGTCGTAGGGTAAAGTTTATGCGAATGGATAAAGGCATTTCTCAAACGAAGATGGCAGAAATGTTGGGGCTTTCCCAAACGAACTTAAGTAACATGGAAAGTGGCAGGACAACCATTACCACGCAAAACCTTTTCAAAATGAAAGAGATTTTGGAATGCAAGATGGCGGACTTTTTCGTAGACTTTGACGCTGAAGCAGAGGAAGCTACCAATGCGAAAGGCGAGGGTACTGGGAAGCAAGCCATTGAGCTGGAAGATGCTGTGCAAATTTTGAGACTGCTTAAAGCGGTTGAGATTAAAGGAGTTTAGGTTATATAGCTACGATGTGTAGCTTATAATAAATTTTTATTTCTTACTTAGCTTTGAACTAAAAAATATTATGAAAGAAGGCGAATTTTTATGAGTAAGAAAATGATGAGAAGAAGCTTGGCACTGGGCGCTTTGATGGCGTTTGTTATTACTGGTAGTGCTATGGCGGCAGAATTGTCATCTGGTGATAATGTTGTGGTTGCTGGTGATTATGAAGTTAATAGTGATGTTATTATTAGTGGAAGCAAAGAAACAATGATTGGTAAAGCAAGTTATTCCAGTTTGAGTGATGCTGAAAGGGTTAATATTACTTTAGCTAATAATAAAACTTTAACCATAGTTACTGATACTGATGAGGGCGGTGATTTGCACGGTGTTGTTGCAAACACTAATATTATTGGTGAATTGAATGGTAATACTCGCGTTGAAGTTAGAACTGATTCAGATAGTGAAAATGCAGTAGGTCTTGGTCATAAATCAGTAGATAGTATTACAGCAAGTTACATATCAGTAGCTTCTAGTGGTGGATATGCCATTTATAGTACACAATCTAACGATGCACATACCCTTATTGCTAATGAAATATTACTTTCTTCCAATGGAAGAACAGTATTAAATGGTGCTGGTGAAACAACTATTACTGCTTCTACACTTACCATAATTTCTGATCGTTCTGCTGAAGGGAAAGCTAATAATGCTATTACTGCCAATGGCGATGGTAAGATTGATATTAATGTTGGTAATGCAACTTTTAATGGTGATGTTGACACATTAAATACTGGAAAAGCAATTGTCGATATTGAAGCTACTGATATTGTCACAATTAATGGTAATGTTACAGTTAAAAAAGGCGAGGTAGATATTTATGCTGATAATAATGTAACTGTAACTGGTGCTGTAAATGCTACAGGTGGTGAAGGTGCTGAAGACACAGCATATGTAAGCATTGAAGCGAAAAATGATGTTGTTATTAAAGATGGTGTTGGTGTACTTTTTGCAAAAGGTAGTGAAGCTACTGGCAGAACTGAAGGTCTCAGAATAGTAGGTAATAATGTTACTATTAATACTACTAATGGTCATAATGCATTGTATAATGGAGCTGGTGAAACTAAATTCATTGCTAAAAACGAACTGACTATTGGTGGTGTGAATGGTTTGGTGAATGAAGGCGGAAGCATAAATGCTAATGCTGATAAAATTAATATTACTGCTACTCCTTCTGGTGCTGATGGCGGATGTGCAGTTATAGCTATGAATGGCGAAACAGTAATTACTCCTAATGCAGGTGGTTCTGCTAATATTATTGGTGATATTTTGGTTGACAATTATTATCCGAATAATACTCCGAAGATTGATGTGGCTTTGGGTAATGATGGTAGTTTAAAAGGTGCGGTTGTTAATGAGTATGGCAATACCGAAGATTTTGGTGTTAAATTAGATCTTGGTACTGGTTCCACTTGGACTGTAACTGGCGAAAGTAATGTCACTACTCTTTCTGGTAATAGTGGTAAATTAGTTGTAAGTGATATCACACCTGGATTGGTGACAATTGGTACTGATAGTATTGGTAGTTTAACAGTTGCTACTGTTACAGAAGACAGTAATACAGATGAAACATTAAGTGCATTATCTAAAGTAGTAACAACTAATGATGGTTCTGTTGTAGCAGATAAAGTTCAACTTAAAAACGCTATTTATGATAATGTAACTGCTGATGTAAATGGTTTGGGTGATGTTACTGTAAATGAAGGTAGTAAAGAAGTTGCTGCTGCTAACGTAAGCGTAAACGACATGGCTGCTATCGGCTTAATGAGCTGGCGTGCAGAAATGAACGATATGAATAAACGTATGGGTGAATTGCGTAATGCGAATGGTGAGCACGGCGTTTGGGTTCGTATGGTTCGCGGCGAAAGCGAATACAACAGCGTTAAAAATCAATACAACCAATATCAATTAGGTTATGACGAAAAACTCAGCGTTGACAAACGTTGGACTGTTGGTGTTGCACTTAGCTACACTGATGCAGAAAACAACTTTGCACAAGGTACTGGCGAAAGCACTAACAAAGCATTGTCCGTTTATGGTAGCAAGCTGAATGATGACGGTACTTTCATTGATTTGATTGCTAAATATGCTCGTTTGGAAAATGACTTCACCGTTCAAGGTGGTCAAGGCGATGCTGATTACGATACCAATGCTTACAGCTTCAGTGCAGAAGCTGGTAAACGCATCCAACAAGGCAAAGGCTTGTGGATTGAACCTCAAGTTGAATTGACCTATGGTAAAGTTTCTGCAGTTGACTATGTTACCAAAAATGATGTTAAGGTAGCACAAGACGGTATGGAATCCTTGGTTGGTCGCATTGGATTCTCCTTGGGTAAAGATATCGAAAAGGGCAACGTATATGCACGTGCTTCCTACTTGTATGACTTCGACGGCGAAACCAAAGCAACCTTGAACAATGATGCTGTTCTTGAAAACGACCTTGGTGGCGGCTGGTGGGAAGTTGGCGTAGGTGCTAACATCAACCTGTCCAAAGCAACCTATATCTATGCTGATATCGAAAAAACCTTTGGTGGCGAAGTAGATACCAACTGGCAATGGAACTTGGGCGTACGCTACAGCTTCTAAAATTTGATAAAGTGATTCTTATAATTAAAAAGGCTCCGCAAAATTGCGGAGCCTTTTTACATACGAAAAGGGAAGTTGCAATATGTAACTTTTTTTACCAATAGGTGGCGAAAAAACTATATGCTTTCCATCTTTTTTTTGATATAATAAATAAGATTTAGAAGGAAACGAATTTCCGCAATATATCGTTAATCTTGGAGGGAACATTTTGGAAGAATTATATCGTGAAACATCTACTACTGCTAACGACAGAAAAGTTTTCGCAGGCTTGGCACTGCTGGCAATTTTAGCTCTGTTTGGTTACGAAGTAACCGGTTATTTGGATACAGGAAGAATTAATTATCTTGGCTGGGGTATCGACCTTTGCTTACTTAGCTTGTGGGTTTGGCGCGTGTCTTACGGCTATACTTTGATTCTTTACAAAGATATGCGTTTGGAAGTTATTACCCACGGCTTGGGTTTAAGACGTAGCTATTTTGTGGATTTGACCCGTACTGAAAGCTTTACTCAAAAATATGTAAAAAGCTTCTTCCGCAAAACTAAAATCCGTCACTACATTCATCGCTACAATTCTTTGGACCCCAATCCTCAACGTTTGTTAGTATTCACCGAAGGCAAAAAGAATAAATTGGCTGGTTTACTTTTCAAATCCAGTGACCAATTTATTAAAGTGCTTCGCAAACAATTACCTGATAAATATATCCAACTGTAATAAATTAAAGGAGAGAATTTCACAAGATGGAAGCTATTGAACACGTAGCGCCTGCCCTTGTAGGTGCAAGAGTAATTCATGTTTTTATTGCTGCGTTCTTTTATATTTTTGCTGTTGCTAAACTTATTGGCCCCGTAAACAAGGCTTGCTGGTTCAAACGTCGTGCTAAATACACCTTCTTTAATAAACGTGGTATTTTGGGCGAATATATTAACTTTGGTTATCCCGTTTGCTGGCAAGGCTGCGTTGTGTTTTTGGCAATTTATGGTGTAATCTTTGGCTTAGGCTACTGGTATGTTTTTATGAAAGCGTATTAAGAAAGAGGTTTATTGATGGCTGCTGAGATTAAAGGTCTTTTGATAAAAAAGCATGGTGAACGTGCTGAAGTTAAAGTTGATAGAACTAAAACTACCGTTACCGGTATTCCTAAATATTTGGACTGCTGGTGCCCCATTAACGCTAAAGTGGGCGATGTGGTAGGCGTTGAGTACCAAGAATTAGAAAAAAGCAAAAGCCAACTGATTATTTATGGCTTCCCTGTTTTGGGTGTGCTGGCTGGCTTAGCATTTGGTAGAAGCTTGGCTACTTTCTTTTATATGGACCCCCTGTGGTTCATGGTTGGCGGTGTAGCGTTGTGGCTGTTTATGGCAATGACCTATGTTCGCACTTTTAAACGTGACGCAGTTCGCGAAGGTGTGCAACCCGTAGTCGTAGAAATCGAAGCTGCGGAAATGACCATTGATTTAAACGATAAACCTAGCGAACCCGCTAAGGAGGAATAGGAGAAGAATATGCAGGTAATTTTAGCATCTGCTTCTCCCCGCCGTTTGGCGTTATTACAGCAAATTGGCATTGAAGCTAAGGTTTGCCCCGCAGATTTTGACGAGGTAAGTGGTAGCGCGGTGCAGGCAGAAGATGTTGTGCTTGCCAATGCTATTGGTAAATGCAAGGCTGTAGTAAAAATTAAGGGTGATTCTTTACCTGTGATTGCTGCTGATACGGTGGTAGTCGCAGAAGGTATGATTTTAGGCAAGCCTCAAAATGAAGAGGATGCCGTTGAAATGTTAAAGCAGCTTTCCGGTAAAACTCACAAGGTTATGACCGGGATTGCTGTGAGTTATGCAGGCGAAATGCTTGCAGAGGTTTGCGAAACGGAAGTAGTGTTCCGCGAGCTGACTGATGAAGAAATAAAAAAATACGTTGCTACCGGTGAACCGCTTGATAAAGCCGGAGCATATGGTATTCAAGGAATGGGCGCCGTTTTAGTCGAAAAGATTAACGGCTGCTACAATAACGTGGTAGGTCTGCCGCTTACCCGTCTGCAGTTGATTCTGGCAAAATTAGGAGTGTGCTGATTGCACATCAAAACCATTAAGGAAATTCCGCTTAATGACAGACCACGTGAAAAAATGGCAAATAATGGGGCAGCAGCCTTAACGGATGCTGAACTGATTGCCATTTTGTTGCGTACTGGTACTACCGAAAAATCTGCGATTGACATCGCTAGTGAGATGACTGCTGATGGTGGCTTGTATAAGCGCCTGGCAGGAATCACACATTTACATGAGCTTACGAATATAAAGGGGTTGGGGCAGGCTAAGGCAGCTACTGTTTTGGCGGCTCTGGAAATTGGCAGACGCATTGCTTCTGCCAAACCCATTGAGAAAATACATTTTGGCTGTCCGCTGGATGCAGCATCGTTTTTGATGCCACGCTTGCGTTACGCAGCTAAGGAGCAATTTGTCGTTATTTTGCTCAACGGAAAGAACAAGGTTATTGGTACGGAGGTTATCTCCGAAGGAACGTTGAGTAATTCTCTGGTACATCCTCGTGAGGTATATGCACCTGCGCTTTTACAACATGCAGCTGCAATTATGGTAGCTCATAATCATCCGTCTGGTGACCCTGCTCCAAGCGATGAGGATAGGGAGATTACAAAAATGTTGGAACGTTCCGGCAAGGTGCTGAACATACCGCTGATAGATCATCTTATCATCGGTGATGGTACCTATTATAGTTTTCTTGAGAATGAAGCATTATAGTTATGGAGGAAAACAAAATGAAATTTAAGTTTCCTAACATTAGTTTTTTCAACAATATGTCTGATGATATGGGTATAGATTTGGGTACTGCTAATACCTTGGTGCATTGCAAGGAAAAAGGCATCATCATTCGTGAGCCTTCCGTTGTGGCAGTAGAAGTTGATACTAACGAAGTGCTTGCTATCGGTGCGGAAGCAAAGCGTATGATTGGTCGTACTCCTGGTAATATCGTTGCTATCCGTCCTATGAAGGATGGTGTTATTGCTGATTACGAAATTACTCAATCCATGCTGAAGCACTTTATTAAAAAAGCAATGGGTAGCCGTTCTTTCGTACGTCCCCGTATTTTGGTAGGTGTGCCTTCTGGCGTAACCGAAGTTGAAAAACGTGCAGTTATCGATGCTACCATCGAAGCTGGTGCACGTGAAGCATATTTGATTGAGGAACCTATGGCTGCAGCAATCGGCGCAGGACTTCCTGTGCAAGAAGCAACTGGCAGCATGGTTGTAGATATTGGCGGTGGCACCTGCGAAGTAGCAGTTATCTCCTTGGGTGGCATTGTTGTAAGTAAAAGTGTTCGTACTGGCGGTGACGCAATTGATGCTGCCATCGTACGTTATATTCGTAAAATGTTTAATCTGCTCATTGGTGAGCGTACTGCTGAAAGCATTAAGATTGAAATCGGTACTGCTATGCGTGTAGATAACCCGCCCACCATGGAAGTGCGTGGTCGTGACCTGGTAAGCGGTTTGCCTAAGAATATTACCGTAAACGCTAACCATGTTTGCGAAGCGGTTGATGAACCTGTAAGCATTATTGTTGATGCGGTTCGCAATACTTTGGAACGTACTCCGCCTGAACTTTCTGCTGATATTATTGATAGAGGTATCGTAATGACTGGCGGTAGCTCCATGCTCCGCAATTTGGATAGATTGCTTTCCCAAGAAACTGGTATGCCCGTGTTTGTTTCTGACGAAGCACTTAACTGTGTAGCGTTGGGTACTGGTATTGCCGTTGAAAACGTTGACGTTTACAAAAAAGGCTTCATGACTTCTAAATAATTGTTGATTAGGTAGTGCTATGAGTAAAAAAGGAATGCTCTGCGCACTGTTCGTGTTGGTTCTTTGCTCGATGTTGGCCTTGGCTATTTCCGGTAAAAGCCGCTTTCCTTTAATTAATAAGGTAGTGGCAACCGTAGTGATGCCGATAGAAAATGCACTTGTTGCAATTGGTAACACCGGTGACAACATTCGTGGTTATTGGCGTGCATTGACAGTTTTGCAAAGCGAGAACAAAGAATTAAAAAAAGAAAATGTTGATTTGCGCAATGCCAACGTGGCGATGGCGGCAATTTATGCAGAAAACAAACAATTACGTGAGTTGCTCAACTATAAGGAACAGCACAGAACTCAGACTACTCGTGCTGCCAAGGTAATTGCTCGTAATTTTGGTGATTTGCGCGACAGTATGTACATCAACATTGGCAAGGACGCTGGCTTGAAACGCGAGATGGCAGTGCTTAACGGCAGTGGTCTCATTGGTGTTATCGATGAGGTCTATGATGATTATGCCAAAGTTCTGCTCATAACTTCTGCCCGTTGCAAGGTGGGTGCAAGAGTTTTACGTGTAGATTCCCGTGCCATTGGCGTAGTTAATGGTCGTAGTGGCATTAGGGATACTCTGATCATGGAACACATCTTCCGTGAGGCTAACGTGAAAAAAGGGGATGTTGTTGTAACAAGCGGTTACAGCGGTAGTCACCCGGAAAATATTTTAATCGGTACTGTTGCCGATGTACGTTTAAGTAATGTAGGTTTGTTGCAGGAAGCTGATATTGTTCCTGCTGCTGACGTTGCGGACGTAGAGCATGTGCTTGTAATTACACAATTTACTCCGGAACCAAAAGTTGATAGAAAATTACAGGGAGGACAGGCAAAATGAGGAGACTGATTTGGCCCGTCCTGTTTCTGTTCTTAGTGATGTTACAGGGCGCTCTTACTGTTTTTTACACAAGCTGGGTGGCGTTTGATTTGCCGCTTTTGGCTTTGTATGGTTATTCCATGTTGCGCAAGGAAGGCTCCGGTACTTTGGCAGGTTTAGGCATTGGTCTTTTACAGGATGCCTTGACGCCGGGGATTTTTGGCTTTCATATGATGACTCGTGGCTTGATGGGTTACTTGATTGGCATTACCCGTGAAAAGGTTTTTAAGGATAACCCTAGCTATCATATGTTTGCCATTGGTGTTTTTAGCTTACTTTTACGTTTCCTACTGTGGTGGATTGAACTTATCCGTAGCGGTGGCTTGTGGAGTATGTTCCCCCATTTTGCGTGGGATACTATTGGTTATTGCATAGGTAATATTATTTTAGTGGTACCCATGGTGCAATTAGTTAAAAAAATCTATGGTTGGGTACGCGAGGAAGATATTTCTTATTAGTTTTAAAGTGAAGAAGGAGGATGCACATGCTTAATAAACATAATATGGCACGTCTATATACAATGTTTTGGCTGTGCGTTTTTCTTTTTTTAGTGCTTTTGGGACGCATTGCTTATATGCAGTTGTGGCGTGTGGATTACTATGCCAAGCAGGCAGATGGTAATCGCTTACGTCAGTCCAGAATTCTTGCTCCCCGTGGCATCATTTATGACTGTAACGGCAAGGAACTGGTAAATAATGTTCCCGGTTATGCAGTAGCACTGCAAAAGCAAAGCGAATATGATAAGGAAATGTTAAAGCGCTTAAGCCTTTTGATTGACATTCCCTTAGAAAAAATAGAAAAGAAAATTAAGGACAACGAGTACTATTCTGAACCTGTTGTTTTAAAGACGAATATATCTGCGGAGCTGATTACCAAAATAGAAGAGCAACGTCGTGATTTACCCGACGTTATCTTGCAAGTACAGCCTATCCGCAATTATCTGCATAATGATTTGGCAGTACACGCCTTGGGTTATGTAGGTGAAGTAAGCTCCTACGAAATTGAAAATGGTTTGTTCAAGGGCGCTAGCCAGGGTAGTATTGTCGGTAAATCCGGCTTGGAAAAAACCTACGATAAGGTTTTGCGTGGCGAAGATGGAACCTTGATGGAAGAAGTAGACGTTGCTGGCAATGTAGTGAAGCATTACGATACTGTTGACCCCATCCAAGGTAAAGGCTTAAAGCTGACCATTGATTATACCTTGCAGCATAAGCTGGAACAATTTATCGACCAACATCTTGAATATTTACGTAAAACAAAACTGGCACCTAAGGCAAGAGCTGCAGCAGTTGTTGCCCTCGACCCGCGTACTGGTGCAGTTAAGGCAATGATTAGCCGTCCCGATTATAATCCTAATCTGTTCGTTGGTGGTATTTCTACCAGGGATTGGAACGCCATCAATAATGACCCTAACTACCCGTTGAATAATAAAGCTATTAACGGTGAGTATCCTCCTGGTTCTACCTTTAAGATTGTAACCGGTAGTGCTGCCTTTGAATTAAACAAGGTTACTTTGAACGAGCTTATCTATGACGGTGGTTATCATCCACTTGTTCCCACAATGGGTAACGCAGGCGGTGAAGTGCTTGGCTGGTTAAGCTTTATCAAAGGCTTGGCAATGAGTGATAACGTATATTTCTACGAGCTGGGTTATCGTGTTGGTATTGACGCCATTGCCAAATATGCCCGCATCTACGGCTTTGGAGAACCTACTGGCATTGACTTAGAAGGTGAAAGCGGAGGGCTTGTTGCTTCTAAGCAGGTTAAGCTGGATATTTGGAACGAAGGCTGGCGCTTGGGTGATACCTTTAACGCTGCCATCGGACAAGGGTTTAACCTTTCCACTCCCTTGCAGCTGGCTGTAATGCTTAGCTGCGTTGCTAATGGTGGCATCAAGCATCAACCATATTTGGTGGATAGCTTCCTTAATCCTGATGGCTCTGTTGCTGGCAAGCCGGAGCGTAACGAAAGTAAGCACATTGATGTTTCCCAACGTACTATCGACTATATGCGCGATGGTATGAGTGCAACTACGGAAGCAGGCGGCACCGCATCCTATTTTGCTTCCTTGCCTCGCAAGGTAGCTGGTAAAACTGGTACCGCAGAAAACCCCCACGGTCGTGACCATGGTTTGTTTGTTGCTTACGGCCCTGTGGAAGACCCGGAACTGGTAGTGGTTGCTATTGTTGAACAAGGTGGTTATGGCAGTTCATCTGCTGGCCCCATCGTATATGAAGCCTTTGAGGAATATTATCGTCTTAAGGGCTGGATGCCTCCTGAACCTACCAAGGAAGAGCTTGAAGCTATGGCTCGTGTTGCTGCTGCGCAAAAAGCCTTAGCAGAAAAAACTGAACGTATGAAGCAGGAAGCTCTTGCTGACAAGAAAGCACAGGAAGCTTTAGCGAAGGCGAAAGCCGAAGCTGAAGAAGAACTGAAAAAAGAATTAGGCGATAAAAAGTCTGGCAAGGACACAAAGAAAAAGTCCAAGTCAGAAAAGAAGAAGTCTAAAAAGAAAAAAGATAAGGATAACGAAGATTAATTTTGAAGAAAGGAGTGGATGGTTTTGAAGCGTATTTTACGTAATCTGGACTGGTGGCTTATTTTTGCTGTACTGGTTTTAATGGGCTGTGGTTTGGGCTTGATTGATAGTGCGACCCATTCTTTTGCCGTAAGCACTGGTAAATCTTGGCATTTTAATCGTCAAAGTACCTTTATGCTCATTGCCATCGGCTTCGCAATCTTTACCTTGCGCTTCGATTATCGCATCCTAAAGAATTACGCAACACCTTTTTATATTTTTAATGTGTTGCTCTTGGTTGCCGTAATGCTTTTTGGCCATACCCAGCTGGGGGCACAGCGTTGGATTCAGATTGGTGGCTTTACTGTTCAACCGTCAGAATTTGCCAAGGTGTTCTTAATAATTTGCTTGGCTGCCTTTATGGAAAAGCGTATTGAATGGTTGGAAGATTTTAAGGATTATATTCCTGTATTCCTTTATATATTCGTTCCTTTTGTCTTAGTTTTAAAGCAACCGGACTTGGGAACTTCCCTAACCTTCATTGCCATTTTGCTGGGAATGATTTTTGTCAGCGGTTTTAAATATAGATGGTTTGCTTATTGTAGCGCACTTTTTGTAGCGTTTATGCCCCTAATTTGGCAATTTGTTTTAAAGGATTACCAAAAGAATCGTATCCGGGTATTCTTAAATCCGGAACTTGATCCCTACGGTAGCGGGTATCATGTAATTCAGTCCAAGATTGCCATTGGTAGCGGTGGCTTGTTTGGTAAAGGCTGGTTAGAGGGAACGCAAAGTCAGCTGAACTTTTTGCCTGAAAACCACACGGACTTTATCTTTGCAGTGGTTGGTGAGGAGTTTGGTTTTATTGGTGCAGCCTTCATTATATTAATGTATTTCATCATCGTTTGGCGTGGCATTACCATTGCTTTGAACGCTGAAGATGATTTTGGTACTTTGTTGGCGGTTGGCGTAACCTCCATGTTTATGTTCCACATTATGGTAAATATTGGCATGACCATTGGTATTGCTCCTGTAACGGGGGTGCCCTTGCCATTTTTGAGCTACGGTGTCAGTTCGCTTCTGACCAACACCATGCTCATTGCCTTGCTGTTGAACATCAGGGTACGTGACCAAAAACTGCAATTTTAAGGAGGATATGATGGAAAAAGAATTGACCATTGATATATTAAGCAGTGTGCAAAAGCCTGCCCGTTATACTGGCGGCGAGTTCGGCAGCATTATTAAGCCTGCGGAAGAAACTGAAGTAACCATTGCCCTTGCTTTCCCCGACTTGTATGAAGTGGGCATGAGCTATTTGGGCTTTAAGATTTTGTACCACCTTTTGAACAAGGAAGCAGGTGTACAAGCTGAACGCGTTTACGCTCCTTGGATTGATATGGAAACCAAAATGCGTGAACGTAACATTCCCCTGCGTACTTTGGAAACTGAAAAGACCTTGGCTGAATGTGACATCGTTGGCTTTACCCTGCAATACGAGCTTTCCTACACCAACATTTTGAATATGTTGGAATTGGGTGGCGTGCCTGTTCTCGCAGCAGAACGTGGGGAAGAAGACCCCTTTGTTATCGTAGGTGGTCCCTGCGTTTACAATCCGGAACCCTTGGCTGATTTCTTTGACTTTGCCATCATCGGCGAGGGCGAAGAAGTTATGATTGAGCTGATGGACTCTTACAAAGCTTGGAAGAAAGCTGGCAAAGTTGGCGGTCGTAAAGGCTTCTTGAATGAAGTTGTAAAAATTAAAGGCATCTACGTGCCCAGCTTCTATGAAGCTATGTATAACGATGACAATACTGTAAAAGAAGTTAAACCCCTTCGTGATGATGTGCCTGCTGTTATTGAAAAACGCGTTGTAAAAGATATGAACTCCATTGATTTCCCCAACGCACCCATTGTACCCTTCAACGATATTGTTCACGATAGAATTATGTTGGAAGTTTTCCGTGGCTGTAGCCGTGGTTGCCGTTTCTGTCACGCAGGTATGGTGTATCGCCCCGTTCGTGAACGTAAGCCGGAAGTTTTGAAGGAGTTGGCTCGTCAATTGGTAGATAACACCGGTTATAACGAAATGTCCCTCGTTTCCTTGAGCAGTGCGGATTATTCCTGCCTTGCTCCCTTAGTGCATGACTTGATTGCAGAGTTCAAAGAAAAGCGTGTCAGTGTAAGCCTTCCTTCCCTGCGTATCGACAGCTTCTCTGTTGACATTGCTAAAGAAGTACAAGCAGTGCGTAAGAGCGGTTTGACCTTCGCTCCCGAAGCAGGCAGTCAAAAAATGCGCGACGTTATTAACAAAGGCGTAACCGAAGAAGATTTGATGAACGCTGTGAGCGCAGCCTTCAAATCGGGTTGGAACAGTGTGAAGCTGTACTTTATGATTGGCTTGCCCTTTGAAACTGATGAGGACATTCTTGCCATTGCAGATTTGGCTAAGAAAGTTCAATATAAATATTTTGAAATCACCGGCAAACGTGGCTGTAAGGTAACTGTAAGTGCTTCCGGTTTTGTACCGAAGCCCTACACCGCTTTCCAATGGTTTGCCCAAAACGACATTGAAACCCTGCGTCGTAAACAATTCCTTCTGAAAGACGCACTCAAGGTTAAAAACATTACCTTCCAATACCACGATGCTAAGACCAGCGTTGTAGAAGCAATCTTCGCTCGCGGCGACAGACGTTTAGGCAAAGCACTCCTTGCGGCGTGGAAGATGGGCGCTCGCTTCGATGGCTGGAGCGATTGCTTCTCCTACGACCGTTGGCTGGAAGCTTTGGCAGAAGTTGGCTTGGATAAAGACTTCTACGCAGCTCGCACCCGTGGTGAAAACGAAGTGTTCCCTTGGGAACATGTACAGCCTGCTGTTTCCAGAAAGTTCCTGTGGCGCGAATGGGAAAAAGCTCAAGCGCAAGAGCTTACCCACGATTGCCGCCGCAGTACCTGTACCGGTTGTGGCGTGTGCCAAAAACTTGGCGTAGAAATTATTGACTACAAAAGAGGTGAAGCATAATGAAATTACGCATGCAAATTACTAAAGACCGTGATATCCGCTTTATCTCTCACTTGGAATATGTTCGTACTATTGAGCGTGCCATCCGTCGTGCGAAGTTGCCTGCTGCTTATTCTGAAGGCTTCAACCCCCACCTGAAATTCTCTCTTGCTTCTGCATTGGGCGTTGGTGTGGTTAGCTACACTGAATTTGTGGAAATCGAACTGGCTGAGCCTATGGAAGTTGAATTGGCAGCAAAAGCTTTGGACAAAGCACTTCCTCGTGGCATTCGCGTGCTTGCTGCTGATGCAGTTGCCAATAACACTGCAGCCTTAATGGCAGAAGCTGCTGGTGCAAGCTACGTTGTTACCCTGCCTTTTGCAGAAGATATTTCCGAAGCTGTGGCAAGCTACAACGAAGCAGAAGAACTGCTCTTTAAAAAGGCTGCCCCCAAACGTAAAGAGAAGTTCAAAGAAATTGACGTTAAGTTCTACATTCCGAAGATTGCTGTGGAACAAAAGGACGGCAAGACCAGCTTCGCCTTTGAATGCAAGATTACTCCTACTGGCAGTATGAAGGCTGTTGATTTGCTTAACGCTTTGAACGAAGCTTACGCTTTGAATTTACCTGTGGAAATGGCTGATATTGAACGTCATACTCTTTACAAGGTAAATAAGTACGGTAAAAAACTTCCTATGTTGAACAAGGATGCTTTTAAAATGTAAAAACTTTTTGATACCGACTTCGTTGAAAATCGAGGTCGGTATTTTTACTGTACTCTTTTGCCAGAAAAGGGTTTATATGTTAAAATAAAGTGTTCTCAAAATTTACGACACAGGTGCAGAAAGGAGGCAGTGATGACAGCGAAGATTATTATTGGCGCAACGGAAGACGAAACTCGTATGGGCTTGGTGGAAGACGGACGCTTAATGGAATACTTGGTAGAGCGCGCGGAAGAAAACCATTTGGTTGGCAGTATTTTCAAGGGACGCGTGTGCAACGTGGTGCGTGGCATCCAAGCAGCATTCATTGATATTGGGCTGGAACAAAATGCCTTCTTGTACTTGGGTGATAAAATGGACGTAACAGAAGGTCAAAGCGTACTGGTGCAAATTTCTAAAGATGCTCGTGGTACCAAAGGCCCTACTGCTACCCGCGAGGTAACTTTGCCCGGTAAGTACGTGGTGCTTTTGCCCTACGCTTCTTACATTGGCGTGTCCCGCAAAATTACGGATAAGGCAGAGCGTGAGCGCTTGGTGAAAGCCTGCGAGGCAGTGAAGCCTGAAAACGTAGGCATTGTTATTCGTACTGCGGCGATTGGCGTCAGCGAAGAACTTTTGGCTGCGGATATCATGGAGCTGGTTGCAGCTTGGCGTGTGCTGATTGCACGCGAAAAATTGGCAAAGGCTCCTGCACTTTTAAGACGTGAGCTGGATTTGGCGATTCGCATTGCCCGTGACTACCTGCGTCCTGATTTAACAGAGATTATGATTGACGACCTTGCCATCTACAAACGTGTGGAAGAGCTGATGAAAAATCTTCCTCAAGCCAGCAAGATTAAGCTGAAGATGTACCAAGGTTTGGAAGATATCTTCGCCTATTGCGGACAAACGGAAGCTATTGCTTCCATCTCCGATAGGCAGGTGGATTTGCCCAATGGTGGCTACATCGTCTTTGACTACACAGAAGCGATGACCGTCATTGACGTTAACAGTGGCAAGTTCAGTGGTCGTGAAAATTTAGAAGAAACCATTATGGAGATCAACCGTCAGGCGGCGGCAGAGATTGCTCGTCAACTGCGCCTGCGCGATATTGGCGGTATCATCGTGGTGGATTTCATAGATATGCACACGGAAGAACACAAGGCAGAAATTTTAAGCGTTCTGCAAAATGCTTTGAGCGGTGATAAGATGCATCCTAAGGTTCAGGACATTACCGTTTTGAATTTGGTAGAGATTACCCGCAAAAAGTCCCGTCAAAATTTATCTTCCGTATTATATTCTCCTTGCCCCGTTTGTAGTGGTAGTGGCAGGGTACAAAGCAGGGAAACCTTGGCGCTGGAGATTAAGCGTCGTTTGCGTAGCCTGCTTGGACAAAGAGGAAGCTCTAAAAATGTTTTGGTTGCCGCAAATCCGTGGCTGGCTGATTGGCTGAAGCAAAAGGATATGCGCCAATGGGAGCGTGAGCTTGCCTGCTCCATTAAAATTGAAGCCGATACTGGGTTGCACCACGAATCTTTTATGATTTTGGACAACAGCAGTATTGACAAATAAAATTATATTAGGTAAAATATTCCAGTATGGACTGCTATCAGTTCGTCCCCAACCGCGTAGAGAGGTTCCGTAAACTCAATAAGAGTACCGTATTTAGCGAGTCTATCATAAGGGAGGTGCAATAGATGTACGCAATTATCAAAACCGGCGGCAAACAATACCGCGTTAGCGAAGGCGAAACTTTGAAAGTTGAAAAATTGAACGTAGAAGTTGGCGCTGAAGTTGTTTTTGAAGAAGTTTTGACCGTAGTAAACGACGCTGACGTTAAAATCGGCAAACCCGTTGTTGAAGGCGCAAAAGTTGTTGCTAAAGTTGTAGAACAAGGCAAAGCTGACAAAATCTTCGTTTTCAAATACAAAGCAAAATCCAACTACCGTATCCGTCAAGGTCATCGTCAACCGTTCACTGCGGTTGAAATCGTTAAAATCGAAGCTTAATTTTTATGATTACGCTTGATTTATACAAGGACAAGAATGGAATGATTACCAGCTACAAGGTGAGTGGTCATTCAGGTTCTGTAAAAGCAGGAGAAATTGATTTGATTTGTAATTCAGTTTCCATGTTTACGCAGGCTCCGCTTCTTGGACTCGAAAGACACTTGAAACGTAAACCGTTCTATCGTGTGGATGAAGAGGACGGTATTTTAGAAGTAGCACTGAACAGTGCACCGGACGAATTGTCGCAACTTCTTTTTATGACCATGTACTATGGTGTGGAAGAATTAGCGCAACAGTTTCCGCAATATGTTCGCATCAAAGAACATAGGAGGTGAAAGTAATGTTTAAACTTATTCTGCAATTGCACGCACATAAAGTTGGTACCGGTAGCTCCAAAAACGGTCGTGACTCTAACGCTCAACGTTTGGGCACCAAAGCTCATGACACCCAATTGGTAACCGCTGGCTCCATCATCGTTCGTCAACGTGGTACCAAATTCCATCCCGGTAACAATGTAGGTATGGGCAAAGATTACACCATCTATGCTAAAGTAGAAGGTCGTGTAAAATTTGAACGCAAAGGCCGTGACAAACGCCAAATCAGCGTATACCCCGTTGAAGAAGCAGCTATGTAATTAACGCTTACGCAAAAAATTAACTCCGCATCGTAAGATGCGGAGTTTTTGTTTTTATTTAGCTGCTCTGTAAATTGCTTCCATGTCAGCAATATCCAGTGCTTTCACTTTGCCGACAGTGCGCTTGCCCATAAAGCTGCATTTGTAAGCCAGCTCTTTAATATTTTCTTCGGTCAGGTCAATGCCTATGTCACTGATTTTGGTAGGCATATCAATGCTACGGAAGAACTCTTCCATTTTAGCGATACCTTCGAGAGCAGTAGCTTCCGGATTACGGAAGTCGTTAGGAACGCCCATAACATTTACTGCCAATTGTACGAAGCGGGGGAGACTGTACTTATAAACATAGCGAGCCCAGCTGCCCCAAATTGCTGCCAAGCCTGCGCCGTGAGCAATGTCCCAAATGCCGCTCAATTCATGTTCAATTTGGTGGCAAGCCCAATCGCCAAAGCTACGTTCACCAGTGGTGTCATTGTGAGAAAGGGAACCGCACCACATAATTTCTGCACGAGCATCGTAGTTGGTGGGGTCAGCTAAAGCAATCTTAGCGTTGCGCATGGTGTTCCTCAAAATATTTTCGCTGATTCTGTCGATGATGTCCAATTGCTTGGTTTCAGGAGCGGTGAAGAAACGTTCCAAGGTGTGCATCATAATATCAACGCAACCGCTAGCAGTTTGGTATGCAGGAAGAGTGTAGGTCAGTTCCGGATTAAGAATGCAGAATTTGCAGTAAGCGTAGGTGGAGGTCAACCCACGTTTCAACCAGCCTTCTTCGTTAGTGATTACAGAAGAAGTACTCATTTCGCTACCTGCTGCCGCAATGGTAAGAACTGCTGCGGTAGGAATGCTACCTGTGACAGTACGTTTGCCTTCATAATATTCCCAAACGTCGCCTTCGTTGGCAAGGCCATAAGCAATAGCCTTGGAGCTGTCGATAGTGCTGCCGCCACCAACTGCCAGGATGAAGTCTACGCCTTCTGCCTTGCACAGCTCGATGCCTTCGTAAACTTTGGAAAGGCGCGGGTTAGGCACAACGCCACCAAGAAGTACGTATTCTAAGCCTGCTTCTTGAAGGCTTGCACATACTCTGTCCAAAAGACCGGATTTTTTAGCGCTGTTACCGCCAAAGTGTACTAATACTTTATGAGCGCCGTACTGTTTGCACAGAGCGCCTGCTTGGGATTCGGTGTTTTTACCGAAGATTACACGGGTGGGAGCCTGAAAATTAAAATTATCCATAAATTTAACTCCTTAGAAAATTTTATTTTAGTTGGTTTGATAAATTTATTTTATCATTGCAAGACTAACCTTGTAAACAGCACTACTAATTTGTTATAATATAGCGGATATCGTTTATGAAGAGGTAGGGTGTGTAATGAATTACGTTGCTTGTTTTGGTGATTCCTTGATTCAAGGCTATCCTTATAGTAATCAAAATTCTTGGATTGCAGAAGTAGAAAAATATGCTGAAGTAAAAATGCTGAACTACGGTGTATGTGGCGAATGCTGTGATGACATTCTTGCTCGTTTGAAAATGACCAAGTTGCCTGAATATGTACGTCATATTTTGTTCTTGGGTGGTGCTAACGACATTATCCAGGGCAAACCGGAAAAATATATTTTAGAAGACATTGCTAAATTAGTTAAATGGTGCGAAGAAAACCATTACGAACTGTGCATCGTTCTGCCTTTGATTAGTGCAGAGCCTATGCTTAACGTACAATTGCAAGCCATTGGCAGAGCGGTTGAAGAAAAATATGCTGACAAAGTTTGCCTGATGAACTTGCAGCCCGCTGTAGGCATGAGCTCTCTTGAACGCAGACTTGCTTATTTAGATGGCGTGCACCCCAAGGCTACCACTTATAAAACCATGGGCAAATACGCTGCTCCTTTGGTAATGGAATGGCTGGAAAAAACTTCTATGGCAAAACTTGAGGAAGTAGCTCAAGAAGTAGAAGCAGTTCTGGAAGAAAGTTTTGAAGACATCGCTTCCTGCCTGATGGAAACTCCTGTTGGCAATTTGCGTATTAGCGCAAGTGAGAAAGGCATTGTGGAAGTTGCCTTCACTGACGAAGAAGTAACTGCCTTTTATGCAAGTGAAAATAAACATTTGGCAGAAGCTTGTAAGCAGCTGCAAGAATATTTTGCTAAAGAACGTACCAGCTTTGACCTTCCCTTGGATGTGGAAGGTACTGACTATCAAGTAAGTGTTTGGAACGAACTGCAAAAAATTCCTTACGGCGAAGTGCGTACTTATCAAGACATTGCTACTGCTTTAGGCAATCCCAAGGCTGTACGTGCAGTTGGTATGGCAAATAACCGTAACCCTATCTGCATCGTTGTTCCCTGTCATCGCGTTGTTGGCAAGAACAACAAGCTTACCGGTTACGCAGCAGGCATTGACAAAAAAGAATATCTGCTGAATTTGGAAAGCGGTAAATAAAATAGGAAGAAAATTTTAGCGTGCTATGAGTAAAAATCGTAGCACGCTATTTTTATGTAATTATTTTTGTAATGTGACTAAGTTACGGAGCTTACAATAAAGGTATGATATATTATAGTCAAAGAAAGGAATGAGGTGAGCTTATGAGAAATAAATTGATGGCATTAGTAATCGGAGGTCTGCTTATGTTAGGACAAAGCGTTAGCGCTAACCAAACCATGACTACTCAAGAACTGCAAAACAAATTGAACGCTAAGGAAAAATTCGTACTCCTTGATGTGCGTACCCAAGAAGAATATAACGCAGGCTATATTGCCGGGGCGATCCTGCTTCCTTATGACGAAATTAACGCAAAAGCTACTATCGTTCTTCCCGACAAAGAAAAGGAAATCGTACTGTACTGCCGTAGCGGTAGACGCAGTGCCATTGCTAAAAAATCTTTGTTAGACTTGGGCTATCAAAAGGTTGTTGACTTCGGCGGTGTTAAACGCTGGGAAGGCGAGCTTGTAAGAAATAAATAAGATAAAAAATAAACGCTGTACTGCGAAATGCAGTACAGCATTTTTGTGTTTAGAGCTTTATTCTTTTAAACCTAAAATTTTTGGTGGCAATTGCGCCAAAATGATTGCAGCGAATACGAGCAGGCAACCAATAAACTCACGACTAGTCAGCACTTGCCCTAAGAGCAGCCAACCACTGAGCATGGCAAAGACACTTTCCAAACTCATGAGCATGGAAGCGAGGACAGAGCTGACGTGCTTTTGTCCTACAATCTGCAAGGTATAGGCAACACCGCTACTCATGATGCCTGCGTAGGCAACTGCTTCCCACGCTAAGGAAAGGTTTTCCCAAGAGGGATCTTCAAAAATAAACATCAGGATGCCGTTAACAAGGGAGCATACTGCAAATTGAATGAAAGAAAGTCGTACACCATCCAAGCCTTGGATAACACTTTCGATGCACAGGATATGTATTGAAAAGCAAAAGGCGCAGATTAAAATATACATATCGCCCTTGTTAATGGTGAAGGCTTCGTTGATACAGATGAAGTACATACCAACGGTAGCGATTAGCACGCTGACCCATTGTAAAATATTTACTTTGCTCTTAAAAGCAAGACTGCCTAAAATTGGTACAATAACTATATATAATGAAGTAATAAATCCAGCTTTGCCAACAGTGGTGTAAGCCATGCCCAATTGCTGAAACAAGCTGGCAATGGTCAGCGCCAAACCACAGATGATACCGCCACGCAAAAGCTTCTTACGAGCAGAAGGATCTTCCGTTCCCCAAAGGCTTGGCTTTTTACCGGCAAGCTTGTCAAAGAACAAGAAGCAGGGAAACAAAAAGATAGTTGCCAAAATACTGCGGGCGCAGTTAAAGCTAAGGGGTTCTAAATATTCAGCGCCAACACTTTGAGCGATAAAGGCAGTACCCCAAATAAGGGAACAGAGTGTAAGCATAAAGACGCCACGAAAATTATACATAAGCATTCTCCAGACTAAGTGAATTAACGAATAACATTGTACCATTTTTTGGGAGAAGTGGAAATATTAGAAGCTTTTTTCAGAAAACAGGAAAGACACGCTTCGTGCAAAGGGTTTCTGTGATTTTGAGGACGATGTGCTTTGGAACTATGCTCCAACGCAAGACGGAATTGTAAAGTCAAGAGTGATTTTCCTGTAAAATTTAGGAATTTTTGCAACAGTGACATAGGCAAAGTTTTTGGAAATTTTTACTATATATTGTCGTCTGACTTCTTGATATACACGATATATTGTGATAAAATTTTATTTGTAAAAAGCACAGAGGATGCTTTGTTTTTGTGTGTTTTGATATATTTAGGAAAGAGGAGTTTGGATTATGAAAGTTATTAAACGCGATGGTACCACCGTTGATTTCGACGGCAGTAAAATTGTTGTCGCTATTCAAAAGGCAAATGCTGTTGTTGAACCGCAAGATAGAATTGAAGAATATAAAATTTTGGAGATTGCTAAAAACGTACAATCCCGCAACAGAATGCGCTTGCTTGTAGAAGATATCCAAGACATCGTGGAACATAGCTTGATGGACGCTGGTAAATTTGAATTGGCAAAACAATACATCATTTACCGCTACAAACGTGCTTTGGTTCGTAAAGCCAACACCACTGACGAATCCATCCTGTCCTTGATCCGCAATAGCAATAAAGATGTAATGGAAGAAAACTCCAATAAAAACGCTGTTATGGCAGCAACCCAACGTGACTTGATTGCTGGCGAAGTTTCCAAAGACTTAACCAGACGTATCATTCTGCCGGAAAAAATCTCTGCTGCTCATGACGAAGGCGTACTGCACTTCCATGACGCTGACTATTTCATTCAACCTATTTTTAACTGTTGCCTTATCAACATCAGTGATATGCTGGACAAAGGCACCGTTATGAATGGCAAAATGATTGAAAGCCCCAAGAGCTTCCAAGTTGCCTGCACCGTAATGACCCAAATCATTGCTTCCGTAGCTTCCAGCCAATACGGCGGTCAATCCGTAGATATTTGCCACTTGGGTAAATACCTGCGTCGTAGCTACGATAAATTCAAACGCAATATTTTGGAAGCATCCCAAGGTAAAATTGACGAAGAAACCTTGGAAAGCTTGGTACAAGAACGTTTGCGCGCAGAACTGCAAAGTGGCGTGCAAACCATTCAATATCAAATCAACACTTTGATGACCACCAATGGTCAATCTCCTTTCGTTACCCTGTTCCTCCATTTGAAAGAGGACGATCCGTATCTGAAAGAAACTGCTATGATCGTAGAAGAAATTCTGCGTCAACGCTTGCAAGGTATTAAAAACGACAAAGGCGTATACGTTACCCCTGCGTTCCCCAAACTGGTTTATGTTCTCGACGAAATTAACTGCCTGAAAGGTGGCAAATACGATTACATTACCCGCTTGGCTGTAAAATGCAGTGCAAAACGTATGTATCCTGACTATATCAGCGCTAAAAAAATGCGCGAAAACTACGAAGGTAACGTATTCTCTCCCATGGGTTGCCGTAGCTTCTTGGCTCCCTGGAAAAATGAAGAAGGCAAATACCAATTTGAAGGTCGCTTCAACCAAGGCGTTGTTTCTATCAACTTACCGCAAATCGGCTTGATTTCCGGTCAAGACGAAAAGAAATTCTGGGAATTGTTGGATGAACGTCTGGAACTTTGCTACGAAGCTTTGATGTGCAGACATGAAGCGTTGAAAAAAGTTCGTAGTGATGTAAGTCCTGTGCATTGGCAATATGGCGCAATTGCTCGTTTGGGCAAAGGCGAAACCATTGAACATTTCCTCTATGGTGGTTACTCCTCCATTTCCTTGGGCTACATTGGTTTGTACGAAGTTACCATGGCAGTTAAAGGCTGCAGCCACACCGAACCTGAAGGCGAAGACTTCGCAGTACGCGTAATGCAACGCTTGCGTGGTGCTTGCGATAAATGGAAAGCAAAAACCAACATCGGTTTTGCTCTCTACGGTACTCCGGCAGAAAGCCTGTGCTATCGCTTCGCTCGTATCGATAAAGAAAAATTTGGTAGCGTACCCAACATTACTGATAAAGGTTACTACACCAACTCCTACCATATTGACGTACGAGAAAACATCGACGCTTTCCAAAAATTTGCTTTCGAAAGCCAATTCCAAAAAATTTCCTCCGGTGGCGCAATCTCTTATGTAGAAATTCCCAATATGCGTCATAACACCGAAGCTTTGGAAGATGTTGTACGCTTCATTTACGATAACATTCAATACGCAGAGTTCAACACCAAATCCGACTACTGCCATGTTTGCGGTTTTGATGGCGAAATCATCATCAATGACGATGGCGAATGGGAATGCCCTGCTTGCGGTAACAAAGACCACGCTTTGATGAACGTTACCCGTCGTACTTGCGGTTACTTGGGTGAAAACTTCTGGAACGTAGGCAAAACCAAAGAAATTAAAGCACGTGTACTGCATCTGTAAGAGGTGAGCTGAATGAATTATGCAACCATTAAAAAAATAGATGTAGCTAATGGCCCTGGCATCCGTGTTTCTCTTTTCGTTAGCGGTTGCACCCACCATTGCAAAGGCTGCTTTAATCCGGAAGCTTGGGACTTCCACTATGGTAACCCCTTTACTAAGGAAGTTGAGGACGAAATTTTGGAAGCATTGAAGCCTGCTTACATCAAAGGCTTGTCCCTTTTGGGCGGTGAACCCTTTGAACCTGCAAACCAAGCAGCGCTGTTGCCCCTCATTCGTCGCTTTAAGGAAATGTATCCAGAAAAAACCTTGTGGTGCTACAGCGGTTACGATTTTGAAAAAGATATGCTGACCGGTAGCCTTGGTCCTTGGGAAGTTACTAAAGAAATGCTCTCCTACATTGACGTGCTGGTTGACGGCGAGTTCGTTTTGGAACTGAAGAACCCCAACTTGCGCTTCCGTGGAAGTGCAAACCAACGTGTTATCCGCGTGCAAGAATCTTTGAAAGAAGATAAGCTTGTGCTGTGGGACGACAACGAAGGTCTCTTTGAAGGTAAGAACTAAATAAAAAGTAAAGGAACTCCGTAACTGGAGTTCCTTTTTTTAATGCTGTTCTATGTGTTTTTGGTTGTTGTCAGTGGTTTTATCTTTGTCCTTCTCAGGCTTGCGTCCCCACATAAAAATACCCAGTATCATTTCAGCGAAGAGACCGCCTAAAAGGAAGTTGTCAATTAAAAGCAGTACGGTCACCCCAACACCAATGAGCATTTTTTCAGTGGAGGAGAGGCTGAATAAAGAACTTTCTTCATTATTATATGTAGCGTCTTTTAATTGTACACCTGCTTCTTGAGCAATAGTGCCTGCAACGGCGGCGTAGCCTTGTAAAATACCTTTGCTATAATTGCCTTGGTCAAAAAAGGGTTGCACATTTTCTTTTTGAATGGTGTTTACCAAACGTTGGGGCAGTACTCCTTCAAGACCGGAGCCTACTTCGATGTAGGCTTGTTTGTTATCCGTAGCAACTACCATTAGCACACCAGCGTGACTTTCACGGCTGCCAAGCTCCCAGTTTTGCATTACATCTTCCGCATAGGCTTCGATAGGTGCTTGCTCCAAGTTTTTCACCGTCAGCACAACCACCTGCGCCGAAGTCTTATCCTGCAATTCTAAACCAATGTCTAAAATTCTGCCCTTATCAATTGGGGCAATTACTTCTGCGTAATCTTGCACGTACATATCTGCGCCCGCAGGCTTCGGGGGAATTGCAGGGGAAGCGTGCGAAATGCTTATGCCTAGAATCTGAATTAGCAATAAAATGGTAAGTAAAAATTTTTTCATGATGTACTCCGTAACCAATTTAATACTCTCTGCAACGGGAAATTAGTAGTTAATTTCCGGCAGGTTTTGGCTGCCTGCAACTTCCTTGAAATACTCTTTGTTGTAGTAGCCAAGAGGTCCTGCAAAGATGGAGTCCGGCATGGATTGAATGCGGGTGTTCATTTTTTGGACGTAAGCATTGTAATCCATACGGCTTGCTTCCAATTTTTCGTTAGCCTTTTCCAATTCAGCTTTAACTGCGTTGTAGGCTTCGTCAGCTTTCAGCTCGGGATAGGTTTCTGCCAGTTGAACGATGCGTCCTACTGCGTAGTCCAAATCGTAATTTGCAGCACTAAGCTCTGCAACTGTTTTGGCTTCTGCTAATTTCGCGCGTGCTTCCGCTACTTTGGCAAAGGCTGCTTCTTCATGGGCAGCGTGCTCCTTGATGGAATCAGTAAGAGCGGGGATAAGTTCGCTCTTTTGGTGGAGCTGGGTTTCAATTTGTGCAAGCTTGCTATCAATATTTTCGTTCAATGCTTGCATGCGGTTGTAACTGTTATAAGCCACGCCTGCAATCAAAATCAGGATGGCGATGATTGCTACATAAACTTTCTTCATAATAAGTACCTCCATTGGGAAATTTGTTACCCACCTAAATTGTAAAACCTGTTCACGTCAGTAGAGTGTCGGTTGGGTAAAGAGTATTTGAAATTTTTTCACTTGCGGAAAGTCGAAAAGTCAAATATAATAAAATCAAAACACTATACATTATTCAGCCTACGTGGCGATTTAAGGTGGTATATATTATGAGAAATTTAGCAGACGCTATTGAAAACTTTATCATTCAAGAATTTATGCGCGATCGTGACGACGCTTTGCTAGTTAAAAGAAGTGACCTGGCAGAAAAACTTTCCTGCGCTCCGTCTCAGATTAGTTATGTTTTAAGCACCCGCTTCACTCCCGAGCGTGGCTTCATTGTAGAATCTAGACGTGGCAGTGGTGGCTTCGTGCGAATTGTGCGCGTTGTTCCCAAAGAAGTTGTGCCTGAGAAAGAACCTACCGCTATGGAACTGGTACAACATTTGGCGCAAAAAAGAATGATTACTGCTCGTGAAGCAAAACTTTTACAATTTATTTTGAATATTATCGACACAGACGAGGAACAGAAGAAGGTCATCCTGCAGCAAGCAATTGGGCAGATGACTGGCAGTAGCCAGGGGTGAAAATATGAGCGAGATTATGTGCGAAAAATGTGGCAAGAAACCTGCCAGAGTGCACGTTGTTGCCCTTATGGGTGAAAATAAAGTAGACCAATGGTTGTGCGAAGACTGCGCAAAGGATTTTATGCCCTTTGCCGGTGGTGAGCTGCCTTTAACTCCCGAATTGGCAAAGAGCTTTTTTGAAGATATGTTAAAGGGAACTCAAAAGCTTGAAGCTTCCAAGGACGGTTTTTCCCTGCGTGCTTCCAAGATTGTAAGCGACGCCATTGCCAAAGCAGTGGATAGCGGTTGTGAGCACATGGGGACGGAGCATCTTTTATGGAGCTTGCTTACCATGGAGAAAAACCTTGCCAAGAAAATTATTGAAGGCTTTAATTTGAAGGCTTCCGATTTACTGCAAGAGTTGGAAGGCTGGATGGACAATGGTAAAAAGAAAGAAGGCAATGTTTTTGTCTCTTATACCCCTATGGCAACCAAGGTTTTAGAAAAAGCTGGCGAAGCTGCCAAGGAGATTGGTCAAGGCTTCGTTGGTAGCCAACAAATTTTGTTAGGACTTCTTGCGGCAGGCGAAGGCATTGCTTGCAAGGTATTGAATAAATTTGGTGTAACCTACGAAAATGTGGCGGAGGTTATTCGCCAATTAGATGAACACCATAAAGCAATTTCCGGCAAAGGACCTCGTGCCAAAGAGGGCGAAAAAACTAAAGATGTGCTGGAAGTTTTGAGTGGCTTTGGTCGCAATCTGAACGAGGCGGCGCGCCTTGGTAAAAGTGACCCTGTCATTGGACGTGAGGACGAAGTTGAACGCTTGATTCAAATTTTGTGCCGTCGTACCAAGAATAACCCGGTCATCATCGGTGAGGCTGGCGTTGGCAAAACCGCCATTGCAGAAGCACTTGCCCAAAAGATTATTAAGAATGATGTGCCTGAGTTCTTGGAAAATAAAATTATCTTTTCCTTGGAATTGGGTATGTTGGTTGCAGGCGCTAAGTACCGTGGCGAATTTGAGGACCGTCTGAAAGAAATTTTGGAGCTTATCCGTAAAGACCAACGCATTATCCTCTTCATCGACGAACTGCACACCATCATTGGTGCAGGCAGTGCAGAAGGCAGTATTGACGCTGCCAATATCGTGAAGCCTGCCCTTGCTCGCGGTGAACTTCAAATTATCGGGGCAACTACTATTTCTGAATATCGTAAGCACGTAGAAAAGGACGCAGCTTTGGAACGTCGCTTCCAGCCTGTACTGGTAAACACTCCTACTGCGGAAGCTAGCGAAAAAATGCTTCTTGGTTTGCGTAAACGTTACGAAAAATTCCACGGCTTGCGCATTGAAGAAGCTGCCATCAAAGCGGCAGTAGGGCTTTCCGATAGATATATTACTGATAGAAATTTGCCTGACAAGGCGATTGACCTAATGGACGAGGCTTGTGCCCGTGTGCGTATTAAATTGTATAAGCTTTCCCTGCCTGCACGTAAATTGCAGGAGGAACTGGAATATGTACAGCTGGAAAAAGAAGAGGCTGTTGAAGAGCAAAAGTACGAATTGGCAGCAGAGCTTCGCGATAAGGAAAATGCGTTGCAGGAAAAATTGGCTGCTGCTCTCGTAGATGCGGCGCAGGATTTTTCTGTTAGCGAAGAAGACGTAGCAGAAGTTGTAGCGTCTTGGACTGGTATCCCCGTACAGAAATTAACCGAAGGCGAAAGCAATCGTCTCTTGAAATTGGAAGCTAAGCTTCACCAACGTATCATCGGTCAGAATGAAGCTGTTGTTGCAGTGAGCAAAGCAATTCGTCGTGCTCGTGCAGGCTTTAAAGATAAAAACAGACCTGTGGGAAGCTTCCTCTTCCTTGGCCCTACCGGTGTGGGCAAAACAGAACTTGCCAAAGCGTTGGCAGAGGATTTGTTTGGTGACGAAAGAGCTATGCTCCGCTTCGACATGAGCGAATATATGGAAAAGCACACTACCGCACGATTTTTGGGTGCGCCTCCGGGTTACGTTGGCTACGAAGAAGGCGGTCAACTGACTGACGCAGTGCGCCGTAAGCCTTACAGCGTGGTGTTGCTTGACGAAATCGAAAAGGCGCATCCTGATGTGTTCAACGTACTGCTGCAAATTATGGAAGATGGTCGCCTGACTGATGGTCAAGGCAGAACCGTGGACTTCCGTAACGCAGTAATTATTATGACCAGTAACGCAGGTGCGCAAAAATTAAGTATGTCTAAGCCTTTGGGCTTTGCTTCTGACAGCGCCAGCGAGTTGAAAAATCGCAAGGAGCAAGTGCTTTCTGAAATTAAGCATGTGTTCCGTCCAGAATTTTTAAACCGCGTGGACGAAATCTTGGTTTTCGACCCCTTGGGTGCAAAAGAGTTGGAGCAAATTGCAGATAATATGCTGGCTGAGCTGAACAATAGAATGAAAGCCAATGGTTTGGAAATTGAACTGGTACCTTCTGCGAAAGAGTTACTCTTAAAAGAAGGCAGTGACAGTAAGTACGGCGCAAGACCTTTGCGTAGGGCATTGCGCAAATTGATAGAAGACCCTGTCAGCGATTTATTCTTGGCAGGTAAGTTTACCAAGGGCGATAAAATTATCGCAGAGCTGGGCAAGGATAAGGAACTGCAATTCCATAAAGCTGTGGAAGCAGAACGTTTCATTTTAGAAATGCCTGTGAATTTTGCAGAGCCTGTGTGCGCAGCAAAGGGAGATGCTTATGGCGAAGACTAAGTATCATTTTGTGTGCCAAAGCTGTGGCTACACTACCAGTAAATGGTTAGGACGTTGCCCGGAGTGTGGCGCTTGGGATTCCTTTAGTGAAGAAGCGGAGGTTACGGCAAGGAGCAAAAGCTTTTTGCCAACCAACGCTGAAAAAATAAAACCTAAGACCATTGCCAGCGTTGCCCAAACTAAAGTGGAGCGTTTGGCAACAGGCATCCGTGAATTTGATAGGGTGCTTGGTGGTGGCGTTGTGCCCGGAAGCTTGGTGCTTTTGGGTGGAACTCCCGGCATTGGCAAATCTACAATCTTGCTGGACGCAGGCTTGCGCTTTGGGCAGCAAGGTATTAAGACCTTGTACGTTAGCGGTGAGGAATCTGAGGAGCAAACTGCCATGCGTGCTACCCGTTTGGGTGGTGCTAATGATAATCTGCTCATTATGACTGCTACGGATTTAGATGCAATTTTAGTGCAGGCGCAGAATGTTGCGCCCAAGCTTTTAATCATCGACTCCATTCAGACCATGTATAATCCAGAGCTGCAAACTGCGGCTGGTAGCGTGGGTCAAGTGCGGGAGTGTACGGCAAAGCTTTTGCAATTTGCTAAAACTTCGGGCATTGCAGTACTGCTCATTGGTCACGTAACCAAGGATGGCAATATTGCTGGTCCTCGTTTGTTGGAGCATATGGTTGACGTGGTACTTCAGTTTGAGGGCGACCGTTCCTATTCCTTCCGTGTACTGCGTGCTTTGAAGAATCGCTTTGGCAGTACGAATGAAAGCGGAATTTTTTCCATGGAAGCTGGTGGCTTGCAAGAGGTTGCCAATCCGGCAGGCTTGTTTCTTGAAGACCGTGACGGTGAAGCAGCAGGTAGTGTCATTGGCGCGTGCATGGAAGGTAACCGTCCGATTATGGTAGAGTTTCAAGCTCTTGTGGCGAAAACTCCTTACGGTATGCCACGTAGAACTGCGGTTGGCTTTGACTATAACCGCGTGAATATGCTTCTTGCCATTTTGGAACGTCGTATGGGTTTTGACTTTGGCGTGTACGATGCCTACATTAATATTGTTGGTGGTATGCGTGTTACGGAACCTGCAGCAGATTTGGCTGTGGCGACGGCACTTGTTTCCAGTTATCGCAATAAGCCTGTGCCTAAAGGGGTGCTTGCTTTTGGCGAAGTTGGTTTGACAGGGGAAGTGCGTCGTGTAAGCGCACCGGAGCGTCGCATTATGGATGGCATTAACCTTGGGTTTACCAAGTTTATCGTTCCGGATAGTAACATTCCGTTAAAGACAGATGCTAATGTGCAGATTATAAAGGTTAAAACTCTTGAGCAGGCGCTGAGGGCGATGTTCGAGTAAGGAGCAAAAAATGATAAAAGCTGTTTCTAATAAAAGTAATAGACAGGACAAGTACCCTGTTGGTGAATATGGTGTGGCAAAGGCGAAAGAGGTTTGCTCCTACCACCAAAGTTATCCGGAATATTCCATGACTCCACTGGTGAAGCTTGACAATTTGGCAAGTGCATTGGGCGTGAGCAAGATTATGGTTAAGGACGAAAGCAAGCGCTTCGGCTTGAACGCCTTTAAGGTTTTGGGCGGAAGCTACTGCATTGGCAAATACATTGCAGAGCGTTTAGCTTTGCCGGAAGAAAAGTTTAATTTTACAACCCTTGTTAGCGATGAAGTAAAGGCGCAGCTGGGCGAGCTTACCTTTGTTACGGCAACGGATGGCAACCACGGCAGGGGCGTAGCTTGGACTGCTAACCGTTTGGGTCACAAAAGCGTAGTCTTTATGCCGGAGGGAACTGTTCCCGAGCGTTTGGAAAATATCTGCAAGCTGGGCAGTGACGCTTCCATTACGGATATGAGCTATGATGATTGCGTGCGTAAGGCGAAGGCTTGCGCTGACGAATACGGTTGGGTGATTACCCAAGATACAGCTTGGGAAGGCTACGAAGAAATTCCCAAGTGGATTATGCAAGGCTACACCACCATTGCTTACGAAATTATCCAGCAAATTGGGGATGACAAGCCTACTCACGTATTCTTGCAAGCAGGCGTTGGTTCCATGGCTGGAGCAATTGCTGCTTTCCTCGCAGATTACTACAAGGAAGATTGCCCCGTTATTACCATTGTTGAGCCTAATAAGGCAGACTGTATTTATCGTACTGCGGAGGCTAACGACGGCAAGCTCCACTTCGTAACGGAGAAGATGGATTCTATCATGGCAGGCTTGTGCTGTGGCGAACCCTGCACTATTGCCTGGGAAATTATGGAAAGCTACGCAAAGCATTTCGTTTCCATGCCTGACTACGTTACGGCAAAAGGTATGCGCGTACTTGGCAACCCCTTGCCCGGTGACGAAGCCATTGTTTCCGGTGAAAGTGGCGCTTCCTGCTTCGGTCTTGTGGTAGAAGTTTTGCAGGATAAGGAGCTTGCCTGGCTCAAAGACCAGCTTGGCTTGAATGCAGAGTCTAAGATTTTGTGCATCTCCACTGAGGGCGATACTGATAAGGCAAATTACAGAAGCATCGTGTGGGACGGTGCGTACTATAAATAATTTAGTGCGGAGGGATTTACAATGCGTTTTTATACTGCGGAAATCAATAATAAGGAAGAAATTTTAGTAGCCTTTGCGGAAGGTAACGTTGCTTACAGAATGAACCGTTTGCAAAAGCTGGTGCCTGCTCTGAACTTTGCAGATATGAATGACTTAATCTGCAATATTACTGCGGAGCATAAGGAAAAACTGGCACGCTTTGCTTCGAACCAAGATGTTTTGAGTGGAGCAGAAGTTAATCTTGACGAAGTTAAGCTGTGCGCTCCCATCGTGCATCCTCGTCAAGACGTAATTTGCTTGGGCATTAACTATTTTGCTCATGGCGTAGAAGCTGGTCATTTTTCTGAAGAAACTTTTGGCGGTGAACGTCCTTACACAATTTATTTTTCCAAACGTGTGAACAAGGCAACTGCAACTGGCGAAAATATCCCTGCTTACGAAGGCTTGGTAGATAGCTTGGACTACGAAGTAGAACTTGGCGTGGTACTTGGTAAGGATGCAAAGAATGTAACTAAAGAGGAAGCTCTTGATTACGTTTTTGGCTATACCGTTATCAACGACGTGAGCGCACGTAATCTGCAAACTCGTCACAAGCAATGGTACTTTGGCAAAAGCTTGGACGGCTTTGCTCCTATGGGACCCTGCATTGTAACTGCTGATGAAATCGATGATGTGCAAAATCTTAACATCAGCTGTACTGTAAACGGTGAAGTTCGTCAAAGTAGTAACACTAAATTGATGATGCAAACTGTTGCCGGTGCTATCGCAGAGCTTTCCCAAGGTATGACCTTGCAGGCTGGAACCATTATCGCAACTGGTACTCCTGCTGGCGTTGGTATGGGTATGAAGCCTCCCTGCTTCTTAAAATCTGGAGATACAATTATCTGTGAAGTAGAAAAAATTGGCAAGCTTATCAACACTGTTGAGTGATTTTATTTAGTAGCAATTCTTTTGTATAAGCAATGTTGTATTTTATTTGTAGGCATATTGAAAATTAACCTTGCAAGAATGTAACAATTTAACATAAAAACATTGCTTTTGTCGAGAAAATAAAAAAAATCACTTGGAATTGTAGATTTTGTTGCTTTTTTCAAAAATATACAATAAAATATTCCCAAGAACCCATTTGATTTCAAAGGAGGCGCTCCCTATGGGCAAATTTGTTATCCGTAAAACCAACACTGGTATTAAATTCGATTTGAAAGCTGGCAATGGCGAAGTTATCGCTACTTCCGAAGTTTATTCCTCTGAAAATGCTTGCCGTAAAGGTATCGCAAGTGTTATGAAAAATGCTCCGGTTGCTGGTATCCAAGACCAAACCGTGGAAGGCTATGCGCCTGTTAAACATCCTAAATTTGAAATTTACAAAGACAAAGCTGGTGAATTCCGCTTCCGTCTGAAAGCTACCAACGGTCAAGTAATCGCTACTGGCGAAGGCTACAAAGCAATGGCTGGCTGCAAAAACGGCATTGAATCCATCAGAAAAAATGCTCCTGACGCAGTTGTTGTAATGGCTGAATAATTTAAGAGAAAAAAGTAACGCTCGTTATCGAAAGATAGCGAGCGTTTTTATATATTCAAGTTTAAAATTGTTAGAAGTGCCAGTAGGCAAGGAAAAAGCTTATAACGCTTTTACAGTAATCACCACTAACTCTGGTGCAAGCTCAGTTCGCACTGGCGGTCCCCAGAAGCCGTAGCCATTGCTGGTAATTGCTGTCATTTTGCCAAACTCTTTACGTCCGTAGTCAAGCTTGTACATTTTCTTGGTAATCAAGCGATTGGGGAAGAGCTGTCCCGTATGGGTATGCCCCGCAACGTACAAGTCGTAGCCTGCGGCACTGGCAGGTTCTATCTTACGAGGCTGGTGATCAATCAAAATGCTGTAGTAATCTTCGTTGCCAGAGGCAAGCTTTTCTAAAGTAACATTGCTTCTATTACGGCTAAAGTCGTTCAAGCCGCTAATCTTTAGCTTACTATCTACAATAATGCTTGCATCACGCAGTACTTTGATGTTGTTAGCTTCCAGCATGCCTTGCCAAACCAAGGGCTTGTCCAAATAATCATGGTTGCCGTAAGCAGCGTACACTCCAAGTTTAGTATTAAGCTTTGCCAATTGGGAGAGGGAGTCCTGCTCAACAACGTAACTAATTTTTTCGTCCAATATATCGCCTGCCATAAGGACAAGGTCAGGATTTTGGGCGTTTATTTTTTTAACAAGGTCTTTGGCATAATCGTTGCCTAAGATTCTACCAAGGTGTATGTCGCTGACGAGAACAATCTTGTAGCTACTATTAGGTGGCAGTTTGGAAGTAACAATTTCTTCCGTGCGTACCACAGGATTAAAGGCGCGGAAGGTTCCCCAAGCTACCAAGCTTACTACGAGGAGCAGACCTGCGCAGGCAATTTCAAAATTAGGCAGGCTAAAGGAGAGTATATTGCTGCCAAGCCACAGCAGGGTGTGGAGGAGTGCCAACATTAGGGAGTAATACATGAAGGCAATCCATAATCCGCTTAGCCAAGAGGAAGCCTTCAAGATAAATAGGGGAGCAGTCTCCGGCAAAAGGCGGGAGCCTACAGCGTTAACTGCTAGCGCTAAGTAGACGAAGAAAAAGCTCCAAGTTTTAGCGAAGGCAAAGTTTTGCCTGTAGTAAATATATGTAATTGAAGTTAGCAGAATATCAATGACAATGAAAAAATAAATGAATTTCATAAGGACTCCTTGCAAAAACTTTCTACAAATATTATAAGGGTTACACTTTGGTCTAAGTCAAGAAGATTGTGTGAAAAACGCCTTGATTTTATAAAGAGTTCACAAAGAGCCGTAAGTGTTTGACAGGCTGACACATATAAAATTTTCCATAGGTGTATACTGTAGCTGAAGATGGGATGCTTAATTGTAAAGGAGGTTAAAATATGAAAACAATCAAATGGTTTTCTAAGGCAATGACCTTAGGCTTCGTCTTCTTTATGGCATTATTACTTGTGGAGCCGGAAAACAGCTGCGAATTTATCGCTATGATTCCCTTCGGTGCTTTTGCTGCCTATTTGATGCTTCCCGGTTACAGGGAAGAGTACCAACCTAAACCAGGGCGTGAGGAAATGTGTCACACTCGTTTGTTCTTGACAGGCTTAGTTGGTGGAATGGTAATGAGCTACGGTGCAATGCTTGCTGAAGGTAGTGGTGAAGGTAATATTATGAGCGGATTGCTTTTGACCAGCCTTAGCAGTTACGCATTTGTAATAGCTGCCCTTTTGACCGCTATTCCCGTGGCAATTTTATTGAAAGAACATTGCGAGGGAGGTAAGTAGTATGTATAACACATTTATGGTTATTTTTACAGGTCTCCTTTTAGGTTTTACCCTGTATTGGTCAGGCGTTGCACACCGCAGACGTGCCCGCTCCTCCCTGCGTTTGGAGAACTTAACCATTGCGAGAATTTTACTCTATGCTTTGGGTTACGCCATGTTCCTCTTAGCGATTTGCGAATACGTTGTTGGCTACGAGGAAGCTACTATTATCATTAAAGGTATGAGCTTTGCCGTTGTTCTTGGTGGTATGATTTTTGGCTTGGGTTTAGGCGTCCTTGGCAACTGCCCCGGTACAAGCCTTGCTGCACTACCCTACGAGCACAAGTGCAAAACAGTGGGTATCATCCTTGGTGGTGTCCTGGGTTATTGGTTGTACGGTTTGACCGCGGATTTTTGGTACGCAACAGATATTTACCAGTTGTGGAACATCAGACATTTTACCCTGTACCAGCTTAGCGAGTTTATTCCTTCGGTAATGAGCTGTGGGTACGGTGGCATTTTCTTCCTTGGCGTGCTGATGATGATCGCTGCAATCTTTATGCCCAAGCATTGGCGTCATAAGGAAGAACACGAATATCTTGATTAAAATACAAGTAAGTCAAAATATGAGATTACTCCTAAAATAAAAGAGCTGCTGTCTAGTGACAGCAGCTTCTTTGTTTATTTGGAGAGCAGTTCTAATCTGGACTTGTCTAAAATTTTGATTTCGCCTCTTGCACTTTGAATAATGCCTTCCGCGGTAAAGTATTTGAGCATACGGGAGATTACCTCGCGGGCAGAACCAAGGTGGCGAGCGATTTGGTCGTGAGTTGCTTTGATGGTGTCAGAATTATTTACAGCACTTTCTTCCAATAAGTATAGTGCCAAGCGTTTATCAAGGCTCATAAAAAGAATCTGCTGCATAATCCACATTACGTTGGAAAATCTTCCCACCGCAGTTTCCAAAGCATAAATCTTCATGGGAGCGTTACGCTCCGCCATGTCAGCAAAGACCTTGCCGTTGATGAGCAGTGCTTCGCTGGCTTCTTCCGCTTCGATGAAAACGTCAAAGGTGATGGATTGCAGTACGCAGGAAGCAGAAAGCATACAGATATTTCCGTCACGTAAGCGGTACAGGGTAACTTCCTTGCCCTCGTCAGAAAGCATATAGGCACGCAGGCAACCTTTTTGTACAAGAATCATGCCTGTACATTCCGTTCCGTCGTGGATGATTTGCCCCTTCTTGTAGTTGACGGGCAGGGTGCTTTTATACAGAAGCTCTTGCTCGTGGGCAGGAAGCTTGTCCCAAAATGGGAAAAGACTGGAGAAAATTTGAGTATATGCGTTGGTGGTCATAACAATTCTCCTTTAAGCGTGTTCCTTACAGCTCAATTTACTTACTTCCAATTTAAAGACTGCTACCATTTTAAGCATCATTGGGTTAAATTCCCAATCCTTTTTACCGGTGGCATGGAACATTACCAGCTGTAAGCCTTCCAGTTTTTCAGCAGGGTCTTCTACAAGGCTAAAGGTGCCGTTGCCAATAATGCTTTGGAAGCGTGCGGAAAATTCGCAGGCAACGTCAGCGGTGTGAAGCAAATAGTTGGTATCCATTTCAAAACCAACGTAGGGTTTTGCTTGGGCAAGGTCAAACTTACGACCAGCGCCTGCTCCGTGGAAGTAAAGGGTGTATTTATCATCAGAAATTTTGTAGCCAAAGTTCAGGGGCACGATGTAAACCTCACCGCCATCGTTAAAGCCTACGCGACAGCAGGTACAGCGCTCCATAATATCTTGAATTTTTGCAGGGTCAGTAACTTCTCTATCTTTTCTACGCATGATTTCCCCTCCTGAAAAAACATTTATAGAATATTTCTTGCTGAAACAAAAAAATCCTGCCATTAGTAGGAGTTTACTAAGACTGGAAAGATTTTATTTTGCTATGATATAATTACGAAAGATATTTTTAGGAGAAGCAAGATGAATTTTAAAAAGTCTTTACTTGTAATGAATATAATGTTGGCGTTGGTAAACAGCGCTTACGCAGGGGAGCAGGCAAGCTTCCAACTGGATGAATACGTTGTTGCTGCCACCCGTAGTACCTTGACTCAAAAGGAAGTTCCCCAAAGCGTGGAGGTTATCACTGGCGAAACAATTAAAAAGATTGGTGGAACCAGCGTGCGTGACGTGCTCAAGTACGCTAGCAATTTTTATTTGGCAGATGGTACAGGCTCCCATGGGGATAATTTTTCCCTGCGAGGCAGTGGCACCGATGATGTGCTAATCTTGCTCAACGGCAGACGCATTCCAGGAGAAAACTTTTACGCCATTGGGCGTGACAGCGGTAACGCAAGAGTGCTGGACAGATTTAACTTAAGCAATGTGGAGCGCATTGAGATTGTGCGCGGACAGGCAGGTGCTTTGTACGGAAGCGATGCCCAGGCTGGGGTTATAAATATTATCACGAAAAAATCTGCAGAGGAAAGATTTACACTTGGGCTTAATAGCGGTACTCGTCAGATGAATAACTACTACCATTGGGATAGTGGCAAGCAAGGGAAGGTAAGTGCGGTTTTAGACGTGAACTTTAGCAAGCTGCGTAACTTTGACAGTAAGGCAGAGGGCTTTAGCCACGGTCCGGGGCAAAGCTACAGCTTGGACTTGGATTACGAAATTGATGAAGCCAATAAGTTGAACCTGTACCTTGATTACCAAAAGCAGAAGTATGATTTTGAAGCTATCTATCCAGTTGGAGGAAGAAAGCTTACTTGGGATAACCATCGCGACTACGAGCGCAAGCTTGCCAGCTTAACCTACGAGGGACAAAATAAGAAGCATGCTTACAGCGTAACTGCTTCTTACGGCGAGCTGGAATCTGACCATAACGAGAAGGAGTTTTCTTTGCAGGGAATGCGACCTATGCTAGTACCTAAGGTTTTTCAACGCAAGCATAAGCTGTGGAACGTGGAAGCTCGCGATACCATAACCCTTGCTGAAAATAATAAGCTGACATTGGGCGGGGAAGTACGTACCCTTGATGGTGATGCCTTTGTGGAAAATGCTAAGGATAAAACTGACCAGTACGCTTTCTATTTGCAGGAAGAAGTTTATGTGAGTGACAAGCTTTTAGTAATTCCCTCTTTGCGTTACGACCACCATGATACTTTTGGTGGGCAAACCTCGCCTAGTGTGGGTGCAACCTACTTTTTGACGGAAACTTCTCGCATTAAAGCAAATTATGGCAAGGCGTATAGAGCACCCTCCGTTGATGAACTGTACGGCGCCTTTGACCATATGGGCATGTTTACTTTTTACGGCAACCCCAATCTGAAACCGGAAGAAACTACTGGCTACGAGCTTAGCTATGAGCAGGAGTTTCGCGATAAGACGAAGGTTAAGCTGACATATTTTGCCAACGAAAAGGATAACGCTATAACCTACAAGGATATTCAGAGCGTAGGTGGTATGTTGCCTGACAAGCAGTTCGTAAATATAGATGAAGCTTCTACTAAAGGCGTGGAGTTTGCCTACGAGCAGGACTTGGGTGCAGGCTTTGCCTTGCTTTTGGACTACGCATACCTTGATGCCAAGAACGAAGTAACAAAGGAACGCCTTGACTACAGCGCACGTAACACCTATACGGCAAAGCTGTTGTGGGCAGAGGAAGCAGTGAACCCGTGGAGCGTTGCCCTTTATAACAGGTGGTACAGTGACTATAAATGTAATGAAGGAGTTTATAGCATTAATACCTTTAACGTAGCGGTTAACAAAAATTGGGGTAAGGGCTACCGTGCCTTTATCGCCATTGATAACCTCTTTGACAAAGAGAATGCTAACATTAACGCCTACGGCAGACTGTGGCGTGCAGGGGTAGAGATTACGTTCTAACAACAGGTATCTTAATGGTAGGAAAAGTTAAAAATTCATAGTGTATAAAATGAAAAACCGTCCTCAGAATTTTGAGGACGGTTAATTTTTGGTGGTACGCCTGAGAGGAATCGAACCTCCGCACATGGCTCCGGAGGCCACTGCTCTATCCACTGAGCTACAGGCGCATTAGTAACGCTTCTATTATAGCATAGTTCTTTGTATTGCCATAACTATTATGTTAAAATAAAAGAAGATATTTTGAGGAGGTACTCCTTATGAAAAATAAAAATACTTACGGGCTTATCGCCTTTACCATAGTGCTGTGCTGGGCGCTGTGGAATTATAGCGTGAGCTTGGAACTGTTGGATAAATTTTATAAAATCATCCTGCCCTTCTTGATTGGTGGCTTTATTGCCTTTATCGTCAATGTATTGATGACCAAGTTGGAAGTGGTTTGGGATAAATTCTTTAGCAAGGGACCGCTGGATAAGTTGGAAAAGGTGAAACGCATTGCTTGTTTAATCTTGAGCATTGCTTTAATCGCTGCCTTCTTTGCCTTTACGGTACTTCTCGTTTTGCCGGAACTGAACAGCAGCGTTAAAACCCTCATTAAACTAATTCCTCCTGCTGTGGAGAAGATGAACGTTTACCTGCAGGAAAAGGCTACTCAGTTCAATATGTTTGAGGATGATTTCCTCTACCTGCAAAAGCAGTGGAATAATGCTTACGAAACCATCTTCAAATTTATTCAGGATAATAAGAGTTTGCTCCTGTCCCGTACTTGGATTGCTACCACTACTGTGGTGGATGTGGTTACTAATTTTGCCATTGGTATTGTGGCGGCGGTGTATCTGCTTTTGGAAAAGGACGTGCTTGCTCGCAGCTTGAAGCGTACCATTTACGCTTTCAATACCAAGGAACGTGCTGATTATTTAGTAAAAGCAGGCAAGATTAGCCAAAGAGTTTTCCACGGCTATGTTGCTGGTCAATTTAGTGAAGCCTTGATTTTAGGCTGTATGTGCTTTGCAGGCATGTTCATCATCGGCTTGCCTTATGCTTTGGTAATTTCCGTACTAGTTGCTGTTTTGGGACTGATTCCCATTTTGGGTACCATTATTAGTGCGGCGGTGGGTTGCTTCTTAATTTTGGTTGCTGCTCCCGAAAAGATTTGGGTCTTTTTAGTTTTCTTCATTGTATTACAACGTATTGAGGGCGATATTCTGTACCCGAAAATTGTAGGCAAGGCAGTTGGCTTGAGTGAGCTGTGGGTGCTGGTGGCAGTTACCATTGGTGGTAGCGTTGCCGGAATTATCGGTATGGTGATGAGCGTACCCTTGTGCTCTGTAATTTACACTCTGCTTTCTGAAAAGGTGGAAGAACAGCTGGAAGAGAAAAATATGGGCGATATAGAATAGGCACTATAAAAAAAGTGGCTTGAGTGATATAATTAGTAGTTAGTTTTTAGAATAGAGGTAAGTTTATTATGATTTGTATTCGCGATAGAGTGCGTTTTGTGGAAACTGATACCATGGGCGTAGTACATCATTCCAAATATTTGCATTGGTTCGAGATGGGCAGGGCAGCACTTTTGCGTGCGGCAGGCCTCAGCCTTAACGATTTGATGGACGCAGGAATTTTGTTTCCCATTGCAGAGGTGGATGTAAAATATAAAAACAGCTGTAAGTACGATGATGAGTACGAAGTGCAAACTACTTGTACTGCTATTACCAGAATTAAGCTGGAGTTTGAGCAAAAGGTTATCCGCCTGCGTGACGGTGCTGTGGCTGCGGAAGGTAAGGTGCGCAACGTGTTTACCGATAAAGACGGCAAGCCTACCCGCATTGACGTTGTTTGGCTGGAACGTATGAAGCAAATTACTGAAGTAGATAATACTAAGGAGTAAGGTATGGAGAAATATACTATCGTGCCTGTGCCGACAAGAATCTTGACCCATCACGATGATGTGTGCGAGGCAATCTTGGAATACGGCAAGGATAAGATTGGTCCTAATGATGTTGTTTGTATCGCAGAAAGCGTTGTTGCTATTATCCAAGGCAGAGCAAAACGCTGTGAAGAATTTAAGCCCAGCCTTTTGGCAAAGGTTTTGTGCCGTTTGTTCCCGTCCAAGGGAAGCATCAGTAGCTGGTACAGCATGCAAGCTTTGATTGACGCCGAAGGCGGTGCTCGTGTACTGTGGGCGGTAATCGTAGGCTTTGCTGCAAAATGCGTAGGCGTTAGTGGTGTGTTCTATCGTTTGGCTGGCGAGCAAGGTCGTTTGATTGATGATATTACCGGTACCATGCCTCCTTATGATAAGCATATTGTGTATGGTCCCAGTAATCCTACCAAGGTTGCAGAAGAAATTACTAAAGCTACCGGTAGCTACGGTGCTGCTATTGCTGACGTAAACGATTTAAAACGTAGTGCTGTGCTTGGCGTGTCTAAAGGCGTGGACGCAGATAAGGTTGCAGAAATTTTGATTGATAACCCCTTTGGCAATGGCAGTGAAAAAACTCCCATTTGCATTATCAAAGATTACTACAAGGCGTAAGGAGGAAGAAAGATGCTTATTTGTGCAATTCAAATCATTCTCGCCTTAGTGGTGCTTGGTGTGGCGGTGGTTGCTGCTTATATTTGCCTGCAAGGCGATGCCAAGATGTTCTTCGATATGAAAAAGCGTACTGCTGCAGTGAAGGTTAGCGAAACTGACGAGCGTTTAGATTTTGAAGTAGAGCTTGATTATAAAAACGTTGGCAAGCAGGAAGCTACTTTGATTGACGCTTATATGCGCATTTACTTACCCCAAGAGCAATACGACGACGTGCTTTTGCGTGGTAAGGTTAATTTAAAAGGCGTACTGCGTGACGACGATTACTTTGAAGCTGTGCTGGCACCTGCGGGTACAGGCAAGACCATGGTGCTGCGTTTTGAAGCTTATGCTAAAAATGGTAAGACCATTGCCGAAGCGCTGGCAAATGTTCCCGACGTGGACGTGGCGCTTTTGGTGGAATGCCGTGGTAGGGGCGCATTATACACAGAGAAAAAATACTTTACCCTTACTGCAGAAGAAATGCGTAAGCTGGTAGAAAAATAAAAATTAGACAGGTACGAGCGTAAAGCTTGTGCCTGTTTTTTTGTTTGGTTGAGAAAAATTTAAAATTTTTTAGAAAAAGATGTCCGCTTTTGCTTTGTCGTGGGCAACTTATATAATGAGAAGTATTTTTAAATTTGTACCTTTTTTCTTTGGTAGTTTCTTTTTTGGGTGAAGTCTAACTTTTTGCGATTTTTCTAAAAGAGCAAAAAGAACAATTTATAATTAATGTTAGATGCTCAGGGTTAAGCATACAAAAGAAAAAGACACACAGCAAATAAAACTGTGTGTCAGAAAAAATATTAACTTGCAAGTTTAGTGCGTAGCGTATTCAAAGCTTTACGTTTATATCTACGAATATGACGAGCAGAATAGTTGGTGGAACAGGCAACTTGTTCTTGGGTATATTTTTTGAAATAAACATCTTTTAAAACTTGTGCCTGTGTAGGTGGCAACAAGTTGATTTCTTGCGCTAACGCTAGATTGTTCAAAACATCCTGCAAATCTTCTTGATGAGCTGTTTCTAAGAAAGTGTCACCTTCGTCTAGACAACGTTCAATATCCCAACGTTTACCTTCCTTTTGCATGGTACGTAATAGTCTAAAAATTAGAAAGCGACGTATAAGACCAGGCAGATGCTTAAAATCATTGCCTTTGTATTTAGAAAGGAAGTCATAAAAAATCATCCAGACTGTATTTTCAGCATCTTCTCCTAAAATAGAATACACGCAGTGGCGATGGCTAAGCTTGTAAACCAAAGGAGCAAAGGCTTGACGTAATCGTTCTGCAGCGTAGGAATTACCTTCTTGATAAGCTTTAATAGCCGCACGAAGGGTATTTGCAGTAAGTTTTTTACTGTTGGTAATTTGATGAAGTTTACTATTTAGTTTTGTTAGCATTAAGTTCCTTTCGTTTTTACATAACAGAAAGGAGTTAACAATGGAAAAATATAGAATTAGTTTTAAAAATGTATATAGAATATAGCACGTTAGTGTACTGATTACAAGACTACAAAAAAGAAAGAAGTCTATTTTGAAAAGTTTCACTTGGAGTTCAAAAATTCGTCAAGAGTTTGAAAAAGAACTTGGTCGTGTTCGTGTTGACCGTGTTAAAGGCGCTGATAATGATCCCAACAAAATTGAACGTGTGCGTGTGAATACTGCTATTGACCGTGATGATTATGGTTCCAAGGTAGTACAGGTTAAACATTAATCTAATTTCCAGAGGCTTCTCTCAATTTTGAGGGGAGCCTCTCTTTTCGTGAAGTGGCACTTGATTTTGCTTTGTGTTATAATCAAATGTAACAGTTTATTTTAAAAAGTTTCTTTCAATAATAAATGTAAAAGGTGATTATAATGGAAAATAAAAAAATTCTCGTAACCGGTGCTACCGGCTTTATCGCTTCCCACACTTGCGTAGAACTTATCGAAGCTGGCTATAAGGTAGTTGGTATTGATAACTTTGCTAATTCTAAACCGGAAGTGCTTAATAAAATTAAAGCCATCACCGGTGTGGAAATTGATTTTTACGAAGGCGACGTTAATGATGCTATCATATTGAAGAAAATTTTTTCTGAGCATGATATTTGCGCAGCTATTCACTTTGCAGGTTTGAAGGCTGTAGGGGAATCTGTAGCGAAGCCTTTGGAATACTACCATAATAATTTGGGCAGCACTATTACTTTGTGCGAAGTGATGCACGAATTTGGTTGCAAGAATATTATCTTCAGTTCTTCCGCTACTGTGTACGGCAATCCCCAAAGCTTGCCCATTACTGAAAAATTCCCCGTTGGTGGTACTACTAATCCCTATGGTACTACTAAGCTGATGTGCGAACGTATTTTGCAGGATTTACACGTTTCTGATAACGAATGGGGCGTGTGCTTGCTCCGCTACTTTAATCCTATCGGTGGTCATGCCAGCGGTCTTTTGGGTGAAGAGCCTAACGGTATCCCCAATAATTTGATGCCTTATATTGTGAAGGTTGCAGTAGGGGAGTTGCCCAAGCTGAATGTTTTTGGTGACGATTATCCCACTAAGGATGGTACTGGCGTGCGCGATTACATTCACGTTGTAGATTTGGCAAAGGGTCATGTTTGCGCGTTGAAGAAGCTGCTCAAAGAAAATGGTGTGCACATTTATAATCTTGGTACCGGCAATGGCTTTAGCGTTTTGGAACTGGTAAAGACTTTTATTGAAGTAAATGGTGTTGACGTTCCTTATGTTATCAGTCCGCGTAGGGATGGCGATATTGCAGCCTGCTATGCTGATGCCAGCAAGGCTAAAGAAGAACTTGGCTGGCGTGCAGAAAAAAATGTTGTCGATATGTGCAGAGACAGCTGGAATTTTGTAAAAGCCAATAAAAAATAGAATAAAGAATTATTTAAAGCTTCCTTTCTTTACGAGGGAAGCTTTTATTTTTAATCGAGTAATTAAAATAACTTTGAAATATTTTGTAGAAAAACCCGTATTTTTTAGGTTTTTGACACCAAATAACGTGTCCACCAGCTTCAAAGAGTGTCCACGTAGCATAAATCTTTCTTAGAAAATACGCCAATGAAACACACGGATTGGTGGAAAGAAAGACGCACGTAAATACGTTGTTTAAGAGCTCAAAAAAATTGTAAAAAATTGTTGACAGGGTTTGTTAGAGATGTTACAATATGAAAGCGTTGTGGGCTAACTATGCTCTCGTGAAGGAGGTAACTTGATGACGCTTGATGATTTGATGCAAGCTGAGAAACGTACCGTTGGCGTAAAACAGACCGAAAAAGCCGTGAATAAAGGCGTTGCTTTGAAGGTTTTTGTTGCGAAAGATGCTGATGAACGTGTTACCGAAAAACTTGTGGAGCTTTGCGAAGAAAAAGCTGTAAGCGTGGTTATGGTTGAAACCATGCACGAGCTTGGCAAGGCTTGCGGAATTCACGTTAAGGCTGCGGCAGCCGCAATAGTTAATTCTTGATAAGGGCTTGGCGAAAGCTGAGTTTTTATAATCATTAAAATCTAATTGTTTGGAAAGGAGGTGCCGATATGCCTACAATTAACCAATTGGTACGTAAAGGCAGAGAGGTTTTGAAAGCTAAATCTACTGCTCCGGCATTGAAAGAATGCCCGCAAAAACGTGGCGTGTGCACCCGTGTTTACACTACCACCCCGAAAAAACCGAACTCTGCACTTCGTAAAGTAGCTCGTGTACGTTTGACTAACGGCATCGAAGTTACTGCTTATATCCCGGGTATCGGTCACAATCTTCAAGAACACAGTGTTGTTCTTATCAGAGGCGGAAGGGTAAAAGACCTTCCGGGCGTGCGTTACCACATCATTCGCGGTGCTCTTGATACTGCAGGCGTTGCAAACCGCAACCAATCTCGCTCCAAATACGGCGCTAAAAAAGCAAAAGCTAAAAAATAATAGCAACGTAGCGAGAACAAAACATTAAGAAACTAAGAATGATAACATCCTGAAGGAGGGAAACACATGCCGAGAAAAGGCCCTGTAACCAAAAGAGACGTATTGCCGGATCCGGTGTACGGTTCTAAACTTTTAACTAGATTCATCAATAAAATTATGCTCGACGGTAAAAAAGGCGTTGCAGAACGTATTGTATACGATGCATTCGACCTGGTTCGTGCAAAAACTGGCAAAGATCCTTTGGAAGTGTTCGATGCCGCAATGCAAAACGTAATGCCCCTGTTGGAAGTACGTGCTCGCCGCGTTGGTGGTGCTAACTACCAAGTTCCGGTTGAAGTACGCGCTGACCGTAAAACCACCCTGGGTATTCGCTGGCTGGTAAACTACTCTCGCCTGCGTGGTGAAAGAACCATGTGCGAACGTGTAGCTGGCGAAATCATGGATGCAGCTAACTCCACTGGTGCAGCTGTTAAAAAACGTGAAGATACCCACAAAATGGCAGAAGCAAATAAAGCATTTGCTCATTACCGCTGGTAATGGCCTGACTCAGTTTGTTTGAGGAGGATTAAGAAGTGGGCAGACAATTTCCGCTTGAGAAAACTAGAAACATCGGCATCATGGCTCACATCGATGCTGGTAAAACTACCACCACCGAACGTATTCTGTTCTATACCGGCAGAGTACATAAAGTAGGTGAAACCCATGATGGCGGCGCTACCATGGACTGGATGGTTCAAGAACAAGAACGTGGTATTACCATCACTTCTGCAGCAACCACCTGCCAATGGGACGGCCACCGTCTGAACATCATCGACACCCCGGGCCACGTTGACTTCACTGTAGAAGTAGAACGTTCCCTGCGTGTACTGGACGGCTCCGTTGCAGTATTCTGTGCTAAAGGCGGCGTAGAACCTCAATCTGAAACCGTATGGCGTCAAGCTGACAAATACGGCGTTCCCCGCATGGCATATGTAAATAAAATGGATATCACCGGCGCTAACTTCTACAACGTAGTTGAAATGATGAAAGATCGTCTGGGCGCTAATGCAGTTCCCATTCAACTCCCCATCGGTTTCGAAGACACCTTCGAAGGCATGGTAGACCTGATTAAAATGCAAGCTATCGTTTACAACGATAAAATGGGCAAAGACGAACAATTCGTTGAAATCCCTGCTGACATGCAAGAAAAAGCAGAAGAATACCGTGCAATGCTTCTCGAAGCTGTAGCTGAAAGCGACGACGAACTCATGATGAAATATTTGGAAGGTGAAGAACTGACCGAAGAAGAAATCATGGCTGGTATCCGTAAACAAACCATCGCTTGCAAAATGACTCCGGTTTGCTGCGGTTCTTCTTACAAGAACAAAGGCGTACAACCCCTGCTCGACGCAGTAGTTGCATTCATGCCCGCTCCGACCGATATTCCGCCTATCAAAGGCATTAACCCTGAAACCGGCGAAGAAGACTGCCGTCCTTCCAGCGACGAAGAACCCTTCTCCGCATTGGCATTCAAAATCATGACCGACCCGTTCGTTGGTAAACTCGCGTTCCTCCGTGTGTACTCCGGTACCCTCGGCTCCGGTTCCTACGTTTACAACTCTACTAAAGGCAAACGCGAACGTATCGGCCGTATCCTGCAAATGCATGCTAACCACCGTGAAGAAATCGACATGGTTTACTCCGGCGACATCGCTGCTGCTGTAGGTCTGAAAGACACCACTACTGGTGACACCCTCTGCGACGAAAAGAACGAAATCATCCTGGAATCCATGGTATTCCCTGATCCCGTAATCTCCGTAGCAGTAGAACCCAAAACTAAAGCTGACCAAGAAAAAATGGGCATTGCCCTTGCAAAACTTGCTGAAGAAGATCCGACCTTCCGCGTTCACACTGATCCGGAAACTTCCCAAACCATCATCTCCGGTATGGGCGAGCTTCACTTGGACATCATCGTTGACCGTCTGCTCCGCGAATTCAAAGTAGGCTGCACCGTAGGTAACCCGCAAGTTGCTTATCGTGAAACCATCCGCAAATCCGTTAAATCTGAAGGTAAATTCGTTCGTCAATCCGGTGGTAAAGGCCAATATGGTCACTGCTGGTTGGAAATCACTCCGCTCGAACCGGGTCAAGGCTTCAAGTTTGAAAACAAAGTTGTTGGCGGCGCTATTCCTAAAGAATACATCAGCCCCATCGAAGCAGGTGTTAAAGAAGCTATGGAAAACGGCGTAGTTGCTGGTTACCCCATGGTTGACGTAGCAGTTACTGTTTATGATGGTTCTTACCACGAAGTTGACTCCTCTGAAATGGCGTTCAAAATTGCTGGTTCCATGGGCTTCAAATCTGGTGCTCAAAAAGCTAATCCGGTAATTCTCGAACCGTACATGAAAGTTGAAGTTACTGTACCTGAAGAATACATGGGCGATGTAATCGGCGACATCAACTCTCGCCGTGGTCGCATCGAAGGTATGGAAGCTCGCAATGGCGCACAAGTTATCAGAGCTTTCGTTCCCCTGGCTGAAATGTTCGGTTATGCAACCGACCTTCGCTCCAAAACCCAAGGTCGTGGCAACTACTCTATGGAAGTTGACCACTACGAAGATGTTCCCAAAAACATCGCTGAAGCAATTGTTGCTAAAAACAAAGGCACTAATGCATAATATCTTCTAGATACATTTAAGGAGGAAATTCAAAATGGCAAAAGCTAAATACGAAAGAACTAAACCCCATGCTAATATCGGCACCATCGGTCACGTTGACCATGGTAAAACCACCACCACCGCAGCAATCACCAAAGTTTTGGCACAACGCGGCGGCGCAGAATTCATGGACTACTCCATGATCGACAAAGCTCCTGAAGAACGCGAACGCGGCATTACCATCAACACCGCTCACGTAGAATATGAAACCGAAACCCGTCACTAT
>JAGAPX010000027.1 GCA_017623055.1 Phascolarctobacterium sp. | reverse complement strand
GTGGATATGAATGGGGAGAAAGCCCAAGTAGCTGAAAGTGATAATGACAGCTATAAGATTACCAAAACATTGACGATGACTGCAGAACAAGGTTCAGGAAGTGAAAGTAATTTCGTTTCCATTACAACTGAACGCAGCTTTAAAGATGTTGAACGTGGCAAGGACGAAGCTGTTATTAGCCAAGCTATTGAAAATGTAGATGGCAATATCAACAATCTTTCGAGTGAGAGGAAAACTGAATGGAAAGATATGCTCTCTGCTATTGACTTCATGAAAACCGATAGGGAAATCAACAACGCTTTATGTCAACTGCTTCCTGCAACTTACGGTTATGGCGCAATGGCTACCATGGACTTACACAGAATGCTTTCTGATTTTGCTGTTGGTGGCTCCTTTGCTCCTGCAACCAATGTCAAAGAAAAAGGCAAGTGGCATAATATCGTAATTCCCTACGCTTCTGAAACAGACCATATCAAAAACGGAAGTGGTTATAAGAGTAATAACACCGGTATGATTGGTGCAATGGAACGCACATTGGGCGATGTTACCGTTGGTTGGCACGCTGCTTTAAATCATCAATCTACTACTGGCGCGGAAAGCGGTCGCTTAACAGGAGAAGGTATTTATCTTGGCGCACAAGTAAAATATGCACCGGAAAGCTGGAATGGCTGGCGCACTTTTGGTATTGCCCGCCTTGGTGTGGAAGATTTGGAAATGCAACGCAAGTTTAATTTCAACGGCTATACTGGCAAAGTTGATAGTGATTTTACAGCGTTCTCCGGTAATGTGCGAGTTGGCGGTGCTTATGAAAAAGAAGCAAAAGCAATTACGTTTGGACCTTTTGCCGCAATAGATTACGCATTTGCACATCATCCTTCCATTGATGAGGAAGGTAATAGTGCCGGTAGATTAAGTTTGGATAGCGGAACCTATGATTCCTTGCGTACCCAAGTGGGTTATTGCATGCAAACTACTCCTAAAATTTTGGAAGACCGCACTTATTGGCAAGCAAATGCTGCCATTGCCTGGAATCATGAGCTTTTGGACGATGCTGGTAGCATTAGTGCATCCTTCCGTGATTTTGGCGGAAACTCTTTTGGTTGTGACGTAGATAACTACGGTAGGGACAGTCTTAGCTTGATGGCAGGTATGACCTTCAAGAACCCCACTAAATTAGACGTAACCTTTAATTTAGGTACTGATATTTACCGGCACGGTGGCAACACTCTGTATGCTAAATGTGCTTTGGAATGGAAGTTCTAAATTAAAAAATAAGACCTCGAAGGTTAGATGAAGCGCTAACTTTTGAGGTCTTTTGATTTTGCTAAGAGTTTTTGGTAAAATGAATGATGATAATTAAACTGGAAAAGAGTTTGTTAAAATGCAACTAATCGTAGATAATGTGGCAAAAGCCTTTGGAATAAACGAAATATTTAAAAATGTCAGCTTCATGGTTGAACAGGGCGAGCATCTTGGACTGGTAGGTGTTAATGGTAGTGGCAAGACTACCTTGCTTCGTTGTCTGCTTAATCCCGATTATGTGGATAGCGGTGTGATTAAGTTTGAGCCTGGCACCAGCGTTGGCTACGTGCAACAAGGCTTTACTGATATTGCAGGAACCATTTGGCAATTTATGATGAATAGTTGTCTGGAAGTTTTAAATCTGCGAGACAAGCTTCAACAATTGGAAGAAGCCTCTGCCGATTTAGACGGCGAAGAGCTTGAAGAAGTGTTGGAAGAATATGCTCGTGTTACCAAACGCTATGAGCATATTGACGGTTATAATTTGGAAGCTCGCATTAAACGCGTGCTGATTGGCTTAGGCTATAAAGAAGATTGGTGGGAGAAGGACGCTACAACCTTGAGCGGTGGTCAGAAAACTCGCTTGATGTTAGCGGCTGCCCTCGTCCGCAATCCGGACTTTATGATTCTTGACGAACCTACTAACCATTTGGATATTCTTATGACCCAATGGTTGGAAGGTTATTTGAAAGAGTTTCGTGGCGGCTTGATTGTTGTCAGCCATGACCGTGCCTTTTTGGATAACGTGGCAACTCGCATTTTAGAAATGGAAGGCGGCAAGCTGCAAAGCTTTAAGGGTAATTACACTAAATATTTGGAGCAAAAGGCAATTCAAACTCAAACCTTGGAGGCTGCCTACAACGCTCAACAAGAATATATTGCCAGAACAGAAGCTTATATCCGTCGTTTCAAAGCTGGTATAAAAAGTAAAATGGCTCGTGGTCGCCAGTCCCAACTGGATAGATTGGAACGCATTGACGCGCCTGTATATAATGAAGAATTTGAATTGAGGCTTCCTCCTGCGGCAGAATGTGCTGACAGGGTACTTATTATGGAAGATTTAACTATTGGCTACGGGGACAACGTTCTTGCCAAGGGCATTAACCTTACCCTGCGTCGAGGGGAGAAGGCTGCTCTTTTAGGTGCCAACGGTACGGGTAAGACCACACTTTTGAAAACTATCTTAGGCGAGGTTGACCCGTTAAAAGGTAAGGCAAAGATTGGTAGTCGCGTACAGATCGGTTATTTCTCCCAAACCTATGAAAGACTTAATCCCCAGCAGACCTTGCTGGAAAACTTCGTCATTGAATATGGCTTCACGGAAGAGCACACTCGCTCCATGCTGGGTGGAATGCTTTTCCACGGGGACGATGTGTTCAAGGAAATTGGCACTCTAAGTGGAGGGCAGAAGGCTCGCTTGGTTTTACTGAAGCTTGTCCTCGATGGGGCGAACTGCTTGGTACTGGACGAACCTACCAACCATTTGGACATTATGGCTCGCGAAACTGTTGAGGCTGCGTTGACTACCTTTGATGGAACTGTGCTTGTAGTAAGCCATGACCGTTATTTTGTAAACGAAGTTGCCAACCGCATTTGGGAGATTGAAGATTGCCAAGTTAAGGATTACAAGGGCAACTACGAATTTTATCAAGAAGAACGTGCTAAACAGGCAGCACTTCTTGCAGAACGAGAAGCTGAACTGGAAAAACAAAAGGCTTATGCGGAACAGCAGGCTAAGAAAAATGTAGTGCAGTCTTCTCCTGAAAAAGTAGAAGCGAAAAATAAACAACGTCGTTATAGTCCTGACGAAGCTAAAAAGCTTTTACCTAAAGTTGAATTGAGCATTCGTGAGCAGGAAGCTATGATGAAAATTTTAGAAATGAAGATGGCTGACCCTGCTAACCACGCAGACCCTGCCCAAAGTGCTGCAATGGCGGCGGAGCACGACGAGTACGAAAATAAAATTATGGAGCTTATGGAAAAATGGGAGCAATTGATGGAGGCGAGTGAAGGATGATGGACGACCGTTATTATATGCAGCTTGCCCTTGATGAAGCTCGCAAGGCTGCGGAGCTGGGAGAGATTCCCATTGGCGCAGTGCTTGTCCACGATGGAGAAGTGGTGTGCCGTGCCCATAATATGCGGGAAACTTGGCAAAGCGCTACTGCCCACGCAGAAGTTATTGTAATAGAAGAAGCCTGCAAAAAATTGGCACGCTGGCGTTTAAGTGGATGCACTTTGTACGTTACGGTGGAACCCTGCCCCATGTGCAGTGGTGCTATCGTTAATAGTAGGATTGATAGGGTGGTGTATGGTTGCCCCGATGTAAAGGCTGGCGGTGCAGAATCTATTTTTAATATCATCACCAATCCTAATTTGAACCATTGCGCCGAAGTTGTCAGTGGTGTGTGCGAAGAAGAGTGCGCTGGCGTAATGAAAGAGTTTTTCAAACGCAGACGCAAGGAGAACAAAATAAAGAAGCAGGAGCAGAAATGTGACTGCGGTTGTAATGAGTAAAAAATTAGGTTATAATTTAAAAACTGGAGATGTAGCGAAGTGGTCATAACGCGCCTGACTCGAAATCAGTTGTACCGCAAGGTACCGTGGGTTCGAATCCCACCATCTCCGCCAAGAAAATTATTCCCACTAACCGAAAGGTTGGTGGGTTCTTCTTTTTCTGTAACATTCGTATCATACTTCCTTTAAAAATTAGAAGCGTTGTAGGCAAATTTGCCTAATGCAACTAACCTTTGATACAATATTTTAAATATGTTGTGTTTTAGGGGGCGTGCTTATGAAAATTATAGATGTGTTAAATCAAGATAAAATAAATATTTCCTGCGAGCTTTTTCCGCCCAAACAAGGTGCGGAACTGCAAAACGCATTGGACATTGTTGGCAAGATTGCGTTGGTGAAGCCTTCCTATATGAGCGTTACCTATGGCGCAGGGGGAACCTCCGTCGGGCACACCGTTGCTATTGCCAAAGGAGTGCAGGATAACGGCATACCTGCGTTGGCGCATTTGACCTGCGTGAAATCTGATGGAGCAAAAATTATAGAAGTGCTCCAACAATTAAAGGATAATGGAATTAGCAACATACTCGCTTTGCGTGGGGATTTGCCCGACGCGGTACATGATGGTTATTTTGCTCACGCCAGCGATTTGGCGAAGTTTGTCAAAGCGAATGGCGACTTCTGTGTAGGCGGTGCTGCTTATCCCGAAGGACATCCTGAAGCTGGAACTCTCGATAAAGATATTGAAAACACCAAATATAAAATCGATGCAGGCGTAGATTTTTTAGTAACTCAAATGTTTTTTGATAACACGGTTCTCTACAATTATATGTTCCGCCTGCTTTCCGCAGGTATTCATGTGCCCGTAGTTCCCGGTATTATGCCTGTAACCAACGCGGGGCAGATTAATCGCATTTGCCAGCTGAGCGGGACTAAACTTCCACCCCAGTTCCGTGCCATCGTAGAAAAATTTGCGGATAAACCGGAAGCCTTGAAGCAAGCCGGTATTGCTTATGCTACAGGACAAATCATTGACCTTATTGCCAACGGCTTTAAGAACATTCACGTTTATACCATGAATCGTCCAGAAATCATCGGTGGCATCATGAATAATTTGTCGGAGATTGTAAAATGAGATACGCAAGAGCCGAAGCCTTGCGTTATTTAAGGGCGCAGACTAATGATGAAGCGGCGGGAATTTTGGTCGATACAGTTTTTTTGAAATTGCGTAACGAGGTGCAGGCTCGACACGTTCTACAAAAGCACTCTTGCGAAATTTTAGAAGACGGTGTGCTGCTGGACTGTGGCGTAAAATTTACTTCTAAAGATTTGGCAAAGCATCTTGCTGGTTGCAAAGAGGTTCTGCTTTTGGCGGCGACCTTGGGTGCAAAGGTGGATATTGCTGTGCGCAGGCTTGCCCTTGAAAGTGTAAGTGAAGGTGCTGCAGCGCAGGCAGTGGCGGCGACGATTATCGAAGGCTATTGTGATGAAGTGCAGGAACGTGTAGATACGGAATTGCACCAACGTCCACGTTTTTCTCCCGGTTATGGCGACTGGGATTTGTCGGAGCAACGCAAGCTGTTCTCAATCTTAGAATGTGAGAAAAAGTTAGGCTTAACTTTGACGGATGGGTTGATGATGGCGCCGAGTAAGTCGGTGACGGCAGTGATTGGCTTGTCGGAAGAAGAGTCTTGTGTTTGGAAAAAGTGTCTGAGTTGTAATAATATAAATTGTCCCTATAGGGAGGTTGAAGAATGAATTTTAAAGATCTACTTGGCAGTGAGCTCCTGTTTTTCGACGGAGCAATGGGTACCATGCTGCAAGCTCGAGGTTTAAAACCGGGCGAGCTTCCGGAACTTTGGAACTTTACTCACGCTGACATAATTAAAGAAGTACACACCGCTTATCTTGAAGCTGGTGTTAACATAATCAAGACTAATACCTTCGGTGCCAACCGTTTGAAATTTGCAGGCACCGATATCAAAACTGCAGACGTGGTTGCCGCAGGGGTAAGCAATGCCAAAGAAGCTTGTGCTAATTTTGAGAAAGCCTTTGTGGCGTTGGATTTAGGACCCACCGGAAAACTCCTTGCTCCCTATGGCGACCTGCCCTTCGAGGAAGCTGTTGATATTTACGGAGAAATTGTTCGTGCGGGCAGTGCTGCCGGCGCGGATTTAGTGCTCATCGAAACAATGAGCGATACCTACGAAACGAAAGCAGCAATTTTGGCGGTGAAGGAGAGCTGTGACCTGCCTGTTGTTGTTACTATGACCTTTGATATTGACGGCAAGCTTCTAACTGGTGGCGACGTTGCCGCTGCTGCTTTAATGGTAGAAGGCTTGGGTGCAGACGCCATTGGTTTTAACTGTGGACTTGGTCCTGCCCAAATGCAAAAGCTGTTGCCTCAGCTTTTAAAATTTACTAGCTTGCCCATCGTTCTTAATCCCAACGCAGGCTTGCCCGTAGAACGTGATGGCAAGACCTGCTTTGATGTTGGACCTGAAGAATTTGCCGATTTAATGTACAATCTGATTAGCGAAGGCGTAAGCATTGCCGGTGGTTGCTGTGGTACAACTCCTGCTCATATCGGAGCGATGATTGCAAAATGCAAAGGCTTGCCCGCAGGTGGCAGACGTGATCTGAATGTTACCGCTGTCTCCAGCTACGGCAAAGCTGTTGTTTTCGGCGAAGTTCCTTTGATTATTGGTGAGCGCATTAATCCCACAGGTAAGCCTCGCTTGAAGGAAGCACTTCAAAATGCGGACTATGATTATATTTGTCGCTTGGGCTTGGAGCAAATTGGTGCTGGCAGTCATATTCTTGATGTGAATGTGGGCATGCCTGGTCTTGACGAAGTTGAAGCGTTGAGTAAGGCAGTGCTTGCTCTCCAAGGAATTACTGATACTCCCTTGCAAATTGATACTTCTAATTACGAAGCTATGGAACGTGCCATGCGTTTGTACAATGGCAAGCCTATGCTCAATTCCGTCAATGGCAAAGCAGAAAGCTTGGAAAAGGTTCTGCCTTTGGTGAAAAAATACGGTGCAGTTGTTGTAGCTTTGTGCCTTGACGATGGCGGTATTCCTTTAGATGTGGCAGGACGCGTTGCCATTGCAGAAAAAATTATTGCCAAAGCTGGGGAGTATGGAATTTCCAGCAGGGATATTGCGGTTGATCCCTTGGCTTTGACTATTAGTACTGGTAGCGATAATGCCAAGGTTGCTTGCGAAGTTATCAGTGCGATGAGTAAACGAGGCATTAACACTGTGATGGGTGTTTCCAATATTTCCTTTGGCTTGCCCGGACGTGAGCTTATCAACAGCGTGTTCTATACTCTTGCGTTGCAGGCTGGGTTGACCAGTGCCATTATCAATCCGCAAAGTCAGATGATGATGGATGCATACTACAGCTTCCTCGCTCTTTGTGGTTTGGATGATGGTTGTAAGGAATATGTTACTCGTTACTCCAATGCTCCGAAAGCAGGGGCAACAGTAGTTAGCGAGATGAGCCTTTTTGATGCGATAGTTAAGGGCTTGATTGGCGAAAGTAAAAAAGCGACAGCAGTTGCTCTGGAAAAGGAAGCACCGCTGGAAGTTATCAATAAATATATGATTCCTGCTCTCGATTTTGTGGGCGATGGTTTTGAAAATAAAACCTTGTTCCTGCCCCAGCTCCTTATGAGTGCGGACGCGGCGAAGGCTGCCTTCGACGTTATTCGTGATTCCGTAGGAGGAAGTGGCGAGGCTAACGGCGAAAAAGTAATTATCGCAACTGTGCAAGGCGACATTCACGATATTGGCAAGAACATTGTCAAAGTTTTAATGGAAAACTACGGCTATAGGGTTATCGACTTGGGCAAGGACGTGCCCGTGGAAACTGTAGTTGCCGCTGCTAAAGAGCATGACGCGAAAGTCGTAGGCCTTTCTGCTTTGATGACCACTACTGTTGCGGCGATGGAAGAAACCATCAAAGCGTTACGCAAAGAAGTTGAATGCAAGGTAGTTGTGGGCGGCGCGGTGCTGACTGAAGAATACGCTCGCGCGATTGGAGCAGATTGGTATGCGCCTTCTGCAGTCAGTGCGGTTAATTTTGTTAATGAATACTTTGAAAAATAATCTGCAAATGGAGGTGTCTGTCTTGATGAACATTTACTTATGGCGTCACAATAAGACGTATCATTCTCACAGTATGATAGAAGAACCCTGCCTTAACAGCGAGTTCTATTTAGATGCCATTGCTATTGTAGTTGCTTCTGATTTGGAAGAAGCTCTGGAAAAATTGGCAGAGCAAAAACAAGGCTGGCGAGTTGAAGATTTAAGAGCACTTCCCTGCACGGTTATTCCCGTTGATAAAGCAAAAGTTGTTTTCACGGAACTGCGTGGAGCAATTCATCATTTGTAAATTAAAAAGCACAAGCTTCATTGGAAGCTTGTGCTTAATTTGTTTATAGAGTTTTTAAGAATGGTAAGAGGAGTGGTATTAAAATGGAGGTCGCCACACCGGTCAAGGCGATGGACACGCCACCTGTTGCCAGTTGAACTGCGCTGACGTGAGCGCAAACGCTGGTACCAATTCCGTGGCTTGATGCGCCAATGGCAATGCCTGCGGCGATGTCGTTCTTTACGCCCAAAAGTTTTAAAAGCTTGTGGTTAATTGTAGCACCCAACATACCAGTGCTGATTACTACAGCTGCTGTCAAAGGCTGAATGCCACCAATGGTCTTGGTGATTTCAAGAGCGATGGGATTGGTTACAGACTTAGGTATCATAGAAAGCAAAACTGCTTCGCTAGCACCAAGGGTTTTGCCCAAAAGGTACACGCTAAAAATTGCAGAGAGGGTTGCAACTAAAATACCAATGGTGATGCTCAAAGCGTTGGCACTGATTACCTTGCGGTTGCGGTACAAGGGCAAAGCAAGTGCGATGGTTGCAGGGCCAAGCATAAAATTAATGAAGTCCGCGCCAATTTTGTACTGTTGGTAGCTTACGTTAGGAACATAAAGTAAAAATAAAATGATTGCTGGGCAGGCAAAAACTACGGGTGGAATGATGTTCAGCTCTAAACGATGTACCAAAAATTCGCAAGCGCAATAAATAATTATGGTCAGTCCTATACCGAATAAAGGAGAGTTAAGCAAAGCTTCAGGAAACATTATTGCTGACCTCCTTTTTCTTTTTTGCGCAGAAGCATTTCTAAAACAAGAGCAGTACTGCACAAAATAATTACGCTACTTAAAATGACGGTGAGAGAAATTGGCAACAGCTCTGCCTTGATAACGTCAAGGTACAAAATCATACTTACGCCCGCAGGCAAAAAGAGCAAAGCCATTTTGTCAATCAACGCTGTGCAGATATCTTCAATATAATTTTCCTTGATTACTCCCGTGCAAAGGAGTGCTGTTAAAATTAACATGCCCAAAAGCGGCGGAGGAAAGGGGATTCCTAAAAAGGCAATGATTTCTGTGCTAATCCATTGTAAAAATAAAAGCAAGGCGAAGCCTTGGAGTAATGAACTTGCAGTCACTAGGTATTCCTTCTTTCAAATAAAGTAGTTTGCTACATTGTTATACTACCCAAAATAACAAAAGTCAATATTTAATCAAAAAGTCAAACAAAACCATTTGACATTTTGACATTTGTTGTTATAATAAAAATTGCAGGAAGGCGTTACCCTCCTGCAATAAAATTACAAATACTTTTTAGTTTATTGTCACCAATTATTTGAAGAACAATCCTACAATGGAAACAAGCAGGATGCCTGCCAAGATTGCCGCATAGGTAATGCTCATGCGTTCCAAACGGTAGCTGGCAACTTCCTCGTTCATCAAGGTGTATGTACGTTGAATGGTGTTCAGCTTGTAATCGATGTTGTCCTTCCAAACAGTTGCCTTCAAAAGTTCAAGGTAACGGGTGTAGATGCGAGCGTAGAAAATATCTTCCGTAACTTGCAAGGCGTTGTTGATATTGCCCATAATGTTACTGATATCTGCCATAATTTCCATCAGGCGACTACGAATACGACGGTAAGCTTCTACGCGGTTAGCCTTATTGGCAACGTTAGCTTCTTCCAGCTCATCGTAACTACGGTCGATGGCATCAGCAAGTGCGTTGTCGTAGTAACGCAGTTCAAGGAATTGCGCGTTGGCAAATTCCAGCAGGTCAGGCACGTCGAGGCTGCCGGTCTTGTCATAAACAAGAGCGCTGTCCCAAGCAAGATAGGTAATGTCGTCACTGTAGGAGAAGCAGTTGGCAAGAGTGTTGCAACGAGTTTGCTCGCTAACAGGAGTTTTATCTTTCAAAAGCAGGGGCACGATGTCCCACTTAGGCATTTCGTCTTTGAAGTAATAAACAACAAAATCTTCCTCAAAGTCGGAAACACGTTTCTTGGTGCAGGCTTGCTCGATGGTTTCCAGTACGGAATCCAAGTACTCGCGAATTTTGTCTTCCGGCATATTTTCGCTGGCAATAGCCATATCAAGATATTCTGCTTCGGTTACGTCTTCTTCAAACTCAATGCGCAGGATGAGGCTGATTACACCGATGTCGAAGATGCGGGCTTTAACTTCAGTAAAATAAGTTTTACCGTTGATTTCCAAATCGTGGTTGCCCAGTTCAACAAGGACAGGCGGATTTTTAAAGGTAATGGATTTTGTGGAAATTCTATCCAAGCGCAAGCGGGAAGCAATTTTATTACGGCTGGTCCACAGTGCTTGTACTAAATCAAGATTTATTTCATCTGCAACGTCAAAAAGGCGATAAACAATCATGGATGTGTTCATAACAAATACCTCCGTGAGAAATCTATAAGTGAGTTACATTTTATTATATAACAGTTTGGCAAGAAAGAGGTAGTAATAATGAACGAAAATTTTAGCGAAAATGTAAAAAGTGTCCTCGAAGCAGCGCAACAACAAGCTGTAATGAATTATCATCAAGAATTAACTACCGCCCATGTGGTAGCTGCTTTGTGCGGAAGTGACGGCTTCTTTAAATTTTTACTGCAAACTCTACACGTAAACGCAGATGCCTTCACTGCAGAGGCTAAGGCTTTGGTACAAAAAATCCCCGGTGTGAAAGGTCAAGACCGTCAACTGATGATGGGTACTGCTTTCGCCCGCGTGATGGCGATTTTAAGCCAAAGTGGTAAAAACGAAATTACTCTTGGCGATTTGGTAGCAACCATTGTTAGCGATGGTGACAGCGACGTAGTTTCCCTGTTCAAAAAATATGGTATCGACAAAAAGAAAGTGGAGGCTGCCTACATGCAATACGAAAATAGTGCAGGCGACGAAGAAAACAAAAAGACTTTGGAAAAATTCGGTCAAGATTTAACTGCGAAGGCTCGCGAAGGCAAGCTGGATCCGGTTATCGGTCGTGACGAAGAAATTCGTCGTGTTATCGAAATCTTGAGCCGTCGTAAAAAGAATAACCCCGTACTCATCGGTGAACCCGGCGTTGGTAAAACTGCCATTGCAGAAGGCTTGGCAAGGCGCATTGTAGCTGGTGACGTGCCGGAAAACTTGAAGAATAAAACCTTGTACGCTCTGGATTTAGCTTCTCTCGTAGCAGGTGCTAAGTTCCGTGGCGAATTTGAAGAACGCTTGAAAAAAGTTCTCAAAGCAATTACTGATAGCGCTGGTCAAATCATTATGTTTATTGACGAGCTCCACACCGTTGTTGGTGCAGGCGCTGCAGAAGGCAGCATGGACGCAGGCAATATTTTAAAACCTATGCTTGCACGTGGCGAACTGCGTTGCATTGGTGCAACTACCTTGAACGAATATCGTAAGTACATTGAAAAGGACAGTGCTTTGGAGCGTCGCTTCCAACCCGTTTTGGTAAAACAACCGGGTGTAGAAGACACCATCTCCATTTTGCGTGGCTTGCGTGAACGTTACGAGGTTCATCACGGCGTACGTATTAAAGATGCGGCTCTTGTTGCGGCGGCGGTACTTTCCAACCGTTACATCAACGACCGCTTCCTGCCTGACAAAGCCATCGACCTTGTGGACGAAGCAGCTGCAAGACTGCGTACTGAAATTGACAGCCTTCCTGCAGAACTTGACGAAAGCAAACGTCGCATTTTGCAACTGGAGATTGAAGCCCAAGCTTTGAGCAAGGAAGAAGACGACCAATCTAAGGCTCGCCTTGCGAAAATTGAAGAAGAACTTGCTAAATTGCGTAAAGCAAATGACGAATTAGTAGCACGTTGGGACGGGGAGAAGGCTTCCATCGCCCGTGTGCGTGAAGTTAAAAAAGAAATTGACTCCGTTAAACAAGAAATGGAGCAAGCTGAACGCGATTACGATTTGAACAAGCTGGCTGAATTGAAATACGGTCGCCTGCCTGCCTTGCAAAAAGAATTGGCAGACCTTTCCGTGAAGGACGAAAAGGGTAATGACCACGTTCTCTTGAAAGAAGAAGTTGACGAAGAAGATATTGCCAAAGTTGTCAGCACTTGGACTGGTATCCCCGTTGCTCGTCTTGGCAGTGGCGAACGTGAAAAATTGGTACACTTGGAAGAAATCCTGCACCAACGTGTGGTTGGGCAAGACGAAGCTGTTAAGGCTGTAAGTGAAGCAGTTGTACGTGCTCGCGCTGGTATCAAAGATCCCAATCGTCCTATTGGTAGCTTCATTTTCCTTGGCCCCACCGGTGTAGGTAAAACTGAGCTGGCAAAAACTTTGGCAGAAGTGCTCTTTGATGATGAACGCAATATGGTGCGCATTGACATGAGTGAATACATGGAGAAACATACTGTGTCCCGTTTGATTGGTGCGCCTCCGGGCTATGTTGGTTACGATGAAGGCGGTCAACTGACTGAAGCAGTTCGCCGTCATCCTTACAGCGTAATTCTTTTGGACGAAATCGAAAAAGCTCACGCAGATGTGTTCAACGTACTCTTGCAAGTGCTTGATGATGGTCGCTTAACTGACGGTCAAGGCAGAAGCGTTGATTTCAAAAATACTTTGATTATTATGACCAGTAACCTTGGCAGTGCAGAAATTATGCGCAAACAAGGTAATATTGACCGCGACGACGTACAACAAATGCTGATGAACTTCTTCCGTCCGGAGTTCCTCAACCGTGTGGACGATATTGTAGTGTTCAAACCCTTGCAAGCTGAACAAATCAAAGACATTGTTAAGCTGGTACTTAAAGAATTGGCAGAACGCCTTGCAAAACAACTGGAGATTAAGCTTACTGCAAGCGATGAAGCTGTGGCACACCTTGCAAGTGCAGGCTTTGACCCCGCTTTTGGCGCACGTCCCTTGAAACGCTTGATTGTTCATACTGTAGAAAACTTGCTGGCTCGTAAAATTGTGGCTGGCGAAATTAAAAATGGCGATAGCATCGAAGTGTTCATGAATGGTGAAAACGTAGATGTTGCTGTAAAATAAAAACTTAAAAATTAAACCTTAGTCCCGAGATTGGAGTAACTTCCAGTTTCGGGATTTTTGTTCGTTGAATCCTGTTTGTTTTTATTCAACAAAAAATCTCCGATAACGACTAAAAATTTTTAAGAACTATGATTTTCGTTAGCCCAGTTTCGAACAATAAATTTTTGAGGATATTGTAAAGTTCATAACAAATTTGACACTTGCAAAAGTGATTGGTAAAATTATAATGTATGAGTTTACACCGAAGCCCGAGACAGATTTTAGTTACTTCAACAAGTTAGAAAATTTTGCTTGGGTTTTGTTTTTTAGTTAGACATAATATTCGGGAGGTTATTTATGAAAGTTGCAATCATTATGGGCAGTAATTCTGACTGGCCCATCTTAGAACCTGCGGAAAAAACCTTGGTTGGTTTTGGTGTGGAAGTGGAAGTAGTAGTAGCTTCTGCCCACCGCACTCCGGACATCGTACATGAATTTGCGGCGACCGCCCGCGAACGTGGCGTTGAAGTTATCATTGCCGCTGCTGGTGCAGCTGCTCACTTAGGTGGCGTTATCGCTGCTTATACAACCGTGCCTGTAATTGGTATTCCTATTAATGCAACTCCGCTTAATGGTATGGATGCTCTCTTGAGCTTCGTGCAAATGCCTGCTGGCATTCCTGTTGCAACTATGGCAATCAACGGTGCGAAGAACGCAGCGCTTTTTGCTGTACAAATTTTGGCAACTAAATATCCTGAATTAGTAGATAAATTAGCAGAAGACCGCAAGAAAATGCAGGAAGAAGTTAAAGCTAAAGGCGAAAAGCTTGCTGCAATGCGTCAAAGTCAATAAACCACACGATGTGGTATAACGAAGTAATTAAAGATGAACATAAAACTCTCGCTAGAAAATAGGAGGAAGACATGAGCGAAGAAAAGAAACAACTTACCTATGCTGATGCCGGCGTTGATATTGACGCTGGTAATAAAGCAGTAGAATTGATGAAAGACAGCGTTCGAGCTACCTATCGTCCCGAAGTTATCGGTGACTTGGGTGGCTTTGGCGGTTTGTTTGCTCTGAACAGTGGCAAATACAAAGAACCTATTCTCGTTTCCGGTACTGACGGCGTTGGCACCAAACTGAAATTGGCTTTCATGGCTGACAAACACGATACCATTGGTCAAGACGCAGTTGCTATGTGTGTTAACGACATTTTGGTACAAGGCGCAGAACCCCTGTTCTTCCTTGACTATATTGCAGTAGATAAGGTTGATTCTCAAAAAGTTGCTAACATCGTTAAAGGTGTTGCTGATGCTTGTAAAGAATCCGGTTGCGCTTTGATTGGCGGCGAAACTGCAGAAATGGCTGGCTTCTACGCTAAAGGTGAATACGATATTGCTGGTTTCTGCGTTGGCGTAGTTGATAAGAGCAAAATGATTACCGGCGAAAAAGTTAAACCCGGTGACGTGCTCCTTGGCTTGCCTTCCAGTGGCGTACATTCCAATGGTTACTCCTTGGTTCGCAAAATCTGCTTCGAAGCTATGGGCTTTGACATGAATACCGAAATTCCTGAATTTGGCTGCACCTTGGGCGAAAAACTTTTGACTCCGACCCGATTGTATCCCAAATCCTGCCTGCCCTTGATTGAAAAATTTGACATTCACGGCATGGTTCACATTACTGGTGGCGGCTTCTACGAAAACGTTCCCCGCATTTTGCCGGAAAACTGCGATGCAGAAGTTGACGCTACTAGCTGGGAAGTTCCTGTTGTATTTAAAAAATTGCAAGAATGGGGCAATGTTCCCTGGAAAGAAATGTACCGCACCTTTAACATGGGCGTAGGTATGGTTCTGGTAATCGATGCTGCTGAAGCTGACGCTGTACGTGAACATCTGCGTGCTGCTGGCGAAGAATTCTTTGAACTGGGCAAGGTTGTAGAAGGCAGCAAAAAAACCGTCATGAAAGGCGGAGTGTTCAGTGAATAATCGTAAGGCTGGCGTATTAGTTAGTGGTCGTGGCAGTAATCTCCAAGCTGTGCTGGATAGAATTGCCGACGGCTACCTGCCTTTGGAAATTGGCGTGGTAATCAGCGACAAGGCTGATGCTTACGCACTTGAACGTGCTGCAAACGTAGGTATCAAAACTGTAGTTGTGGCTCGCAAGGAATGTGCTTCCAAAGAAGAATTTGAAGATAAAATCCACGCTGCTCTCGTAGAAGCAGGCTGCGAACTGGTAGTTTTGGCAGGCTTCATGCGTATTTTGAGCGGTAACTTCGTAAGCAAATGGCACAATAAAATTATTAACATTCATCCCGCACTGCTGCCCAGCTTTCCCGGTCTTGACGGTCAAGGTCAAGCTTTGGAATACGGCGTGAAGTTTACCGGCTGCACCGTGCATTTTGTAGATGAAGGTACCGATACCGGTCCCATCATTTTGCAAAAGGTTGTACCTGTTTTGGATGATGATACCCACGATACCTTGGCTGCCCGTATTTTGGAACAAGAGCATAAGGCTATGCCGGAAGCTCTCAAGCTTTGGGCAGAAGGCAAATTGGTAATCGAAGGTAGAAAAGTTAAAATTTTGAATTGAGAGGTAAGTATAGATGAAAATTAAAAGAGCTTTATTGAGCGTTTCCGATAAAACTGGCATTGTAGAATTGGCTCGTTTCCTGAACGAAAACGGTGTTGAAATTATTTCTACCGGTGGTACCATGAACGCAATTAAAGAAGCAGGCATCCCTGTAACCTACGTTAGCGATGTAACTGGCTTCCCCGAAATCATGGATGGTCGTGTAAAAACCTTGAACCCGAAAATCCATGGTGCAATCTTGGCAGTTCGTAGCAACCCGGAACACATGGCTGCACTTGCTAAACATGAAATTACTCCTATCGACTTGGTTGTAGTAAATCTCTATCCCTTCCGTGAAACCGTTGCTAAACCGGGCGTAACCGAAGCTGAAGCAATCGAAAACATTGATATCGGTGGTCCTGCAATGGTTCGTGCATCTGCTAAAAACTTTAAAGACGTTGTTATCGTAACCTATCCTTCCCGTTATGAAGGCTTGATGGCAATGCTCAAAGAAACTGGCGACGTTGATGCTCGTACCCGTAAAGAACTTGCTCTCGAAGCATTTACCCACACTGCAGAATATGACGCTATGATTAGCGATTACCTGAAGAAAGTACTGGCTGAATAAGAGAGGTACTAATATGAAAATTTTATTGATTGGTGGCGGCGGCCGTGAACACGCTTTGGCGTGGAAGCTGGCACAAAGCCCCAAGGTTGAAAGCATTTTGGCTGCTCCGGGCAACCCCGGCATTGCTGAACTCCCCAAATGTGAATGTATTTCTTTGAGCTTGGATGATTTGGAAAAAGTTGCGGACTTTGCAGAAGACAATGGCATCGATTTGACCGTTGTTGGTCCTGAAGCAACTCTTGTTGCAGGCATTGCTGACGTTTTCAAACGTCGTGGCTTGCCTGTGTTTGGGCCTTCTAAAGCTGCTGCTCAATTGGAAGGCTCCAAAGCATTCTCTAAAGAATTGATGGCTAAGTATGATATTCCTACTGCTTTCTTTAAAGTGTGCGAGGATATCGAAACTGCAAAAGCTTATGTTGAAGAAAAAGGTGCTCCCATCGTAGTTAAAGCTGATGGCTTGGCTGCTGGTAAAGGCGTTGTAGTTGCTATGACTAAGGAAGAAGCACTGGAAGCTATTGACGACATGATGGCTGACCAAAAATTTGGTAACGCAGGCGCTCGCGTGGTATTGGAAGAATTCATGGAAGGCGAAGAAGCTTCTCTCCTTGCATTCACCGACGGCAAGACTGTTGTTCCCATGATTGCTGCTCAAGACCACAAACGCATCTTTGATAATGATGAAGGTCCCAACACTGGCGGTATGGGTACTTATGCTCCTGCCCCCGTAATGACTGACGTGCTTCGCCTTAAGGCAACCGAAAGAGTTTTGAAACCTGTAGTTGCTGCTATGGCTCAAGAAGGTACTCCGTACCAAGGTTGTCTCTACGCTGGTCTTATGATTAACGGTGACAGTGTTAAGGTTGTAGAATTTAACTGCCGTTTTGGTGACCCTGAAACCCAAGTAATTCTTCCGCTTCTGGACGGCGACTTGGCAGAAATTATGCTTGCTTGCGCAACCGGCACCTTGGACGAAGTTGAAGTTGCTTGGTCTGACAAAGCTGCTGTTTGCGTAGTAATGGCTTCCGGCGGTTATCCCGGTAGCTATGAAAACGGCAAAGAAATTAGCGGCTTGGCAGAAGCCAACGCTGATGAAGCTACCGTTGTGTTCCACGCAGGCACTAAATTGGTAGATGGAAAGATTGTAACTGCAGGCGGACGCGTGCTTGGCGTAACCTCTGTAGACAAGAATATTCGTGACGCTCGTGACCGCGCTTATGCTGCTGTAGAAAAAATTAATTTTGATAAGGTTTTTTATAGAAAAGATATTGCGTGGAGAGCCTTAAAGAGATAAAATATATAAAATCTAAAATTTTAAGTAAAGGATGATGAGACGATGGCTTTTTATTATGACGAGCCGGCACATACTTTTAGTGAGTATTTGTTAGTGCCTGGTTATTCCTCTGAAAAATGCATTCCCGCTAATGTTGATTTGCGTACTCCGCTGGTAAAATTCAAAAAAGGTGAAGAATCCGCCATTACCATGAACATTCCCATGGTGTCTGCAATCATGCAATCCGTTTCCGGTGAGAAACTTGCTGTTGCTCTTTCTAAAGAAGGTGGCATTTCCTTTATCTATGGTTCCCAATCCATCGAAGATGAAGCTGCAATGGTTGCTCGTGTAAAAAGCCATCGTGCAGGTTTCGTAAGCAGCGATTCTAATATCCGTCCTGACAGCACTTTGGCAGATATTATCGCTTTGAAAGAACGCACCGGTCACTCCACCGTTGCTGTTACCTCTGACGGCACCGTTAATGGTAAATTGGAAGGTATCGTTACCAGCCGTGACTACCGTCCCAGCCGTATGGACCCCAATACCCAAGTTAAAGAATTTATGACTCCCATTGAAAAAATGATCGTTGCTGGCAAAGACACCTCTTTGCAAGAAGCTAACGACATTATTTGGGAACATAAATTGAACACTCTGCCCATCATCGATGATGAAGGCCGTTTGCTCTACATGGTATTCCGTAAAGATTACTTGACCCACAAAGAATATCCCTTGGAATTGCTTGACGAACAAAAACGTCATATCGTAGGCGCTGGTATCAACACCCGCGACTATGCTGAACGTGTACCTGCTTTGGTTGAAGCTGGTTGCGACGTACTGTGCATTGACTCCTCCGAAGGCTTCAGCGCATGGCAAAAAATTACTCTGGACTGGATTCGCGAACACTACGGCGACACCGTTAAAGTTGGTGCAGGCAACGTAGTTGACCGTGAAGGTTTCCGCTTCTTGGCCGAAGCTGGTGCTGACTTCATTAAAGTTGGTATTGGCGGCGGCTCCATCTGCATTACCCGCGAACAAAAAGGTATCGGTCGTGGCCAAGCAACTGCTTTGATTGAAGTTGCTAAAGCTCGTGACGAATACTTTGAAGAAACCGGTATTTATGTACCTATCTGCTCTGACGGCGGTATCGTATATGATTACCACATGACTTTGGCTCTCGCTATGGGTGCTGACTTCATGATGCTCGGTCGTTACTTCGCTCGTTTTGACGAAAGCCCGACCAAAAAAGTTAACATCAACGGCAACTACATGAAAGAATACTGGGGCGAAGGTTCTGCTCGTGCTCGTAACTGGCAACGTTATGACATGGGTGGTGCTTCCAAACTGTCCTTCGAAGAAGGCGTTGACTCCTATGTTCCCTATGCAGGTAGCTTGAAAGATAACGTTAACCTGACCTTGAGCAAAGTTCGTTCCACCATGTGCAACTGCGGTGCTCTGAGCATTCCTGAACTCCAAGAAAAAGCTAAAATCACTTTGATTTCTGCAACATCCTTGGTAGAAGGTGGCGCTCATGACGTTGTTGTAAGAGACAATCTGAACAACGACTTCCCCCGCTAATTAAAGGCTAAGCTTAAAATTAACACCTCGTTACTGAAAAGTAGCGAGGTGTTTCTGTTTACTAAAATAGTTTCTCAAAATGGAGATTGTCTTTTGCTTTGAGTATTTCTGTAATTTTTTAGTATGTATACATAATAAATTGCGTTACAATATTGATTTTTTCTGTTCATTATAGTAAAGTATTAAGTAATTTATAAGTTATTTACACAAGGAAAGGTGTGTTATTTATGAACTTGAAAAAAATGTTAAAATTTGCTGCTTGTGGCGCTATGATTGCTGCTGTTGCTCTGTCCGCTGGTTGCGGTGGCGGCGAAAAGAAAGCTGACCAAAAAGTTTTGAAAGTTGGTATGGAATGTGCATACGCTCCTTACAACTGGTCCCAAACTTCTGCTGATGGCGGTGCTGTTCAAATCGCTGGCTCCAAAGAATTTGCTTATGGCTACGACGTAATCATCGCTAAAAAATTGGCTGATTCCATGGGCGCTAAACTTGAAGTACACAAAATCGAATGGGATGGTCTGCCCCCTGCAGTAGTATCCGGCAAAATCGATGCTGCTATCGCTGGTATGTCCATTACCTCCAAACGTAAAGAAACCGTTGACTTCACCCTGCCGTACTACTATGCTGACGTAGTCGCTCTTGTTAAAAAAGGCACTCCGCAAGCAGAAGCTAAAAGCGTTGCTGATTTGAAAGGTGCTGTTGCAACTTCTCAAATCAACACCATCTGGTACGACCAAATCGACCAAGTTCCCGAAGTTAAAAAATTGCCCGCTATCGACAACGTTCCCGGTATGATTGTTGCTCTGAAATCCGGCAAAGCTAACTTGATTGTAACCGATATCCCGACTGCAAGAGCTGCTGAATTCGCTAACCCCGAATTGACCATGCTTACCTTCGCAGAAGGCAAAGGCTTCAAAACTTCTCCGGAAGATGTTGAAATCGGTATCGCAGTTAAAAAAGGCAACAAACAATTGGTTGACGCTATGAACAAAGTTCTGGGCGGCATGACTAAAGCTGACCATGACAAAATCATGGCTGAAGCTATCAAAAAACAACCTTTGGCTCAATAATCTGATACAGATTTAAAATTAGGGCGACGCATTCGTCGCCCTTTTCTACTATTATTATATTGTAATTAAAATAAGGAGCAATTGTAATGCCAACAACATTTTTTGGCTGGGTCTTCTTCCTAATGGAAGAATACGGTTCAGTTTTGCTGACCGGTGCCGGCGTAACCTTACTTCTTGCCGTAGTAGGTACCTTTATTGGTTGCTTAATCGGTTTGGTAGTAGGTATCATTCAAACTATTCCCATGGAAGATAATGACAGCGCATTTAAAAAAGGTGCAATTAAATGCTTGCAACGCCTTTTAGATGCTTACGTAGAAGTTTTCCGTGGTACACCTATGATTGTACAAGCCATGGTTGTGTACTATGGCGCAATGAGTGTGTTCAATATTGATATGTCTCCTATGTTTGCGGGTTTCTTCGTTGTATCCATCAACACCGGTGCGTATATGGCAGAAACCGTGCGCGGTGGTATCGAATCCGTTGACCCCGGTCAAAAGGAAGCAGCTATCGCTATTGGTATGGACCACTTCCAAATTATGTACAACGTAATTTTGCCCCAAGCATTGCGTAACGTAATGCCTCAATTGGGCAACAACCTTATCATCAATATTAAAGATACTTCCGTATTGAACGTAATTTCCGTAACTGAATTGTACTTTGCGTCCAAATCTGCTGCGGGTGTTTACTACAAATACTTTGAAATCTTCTTCCTGACCTGCGTAATCTATTTTATTATGACATTTACTGCGTCTAGATTACTGCGTTGGGTTGAAAGCAAGATGGATGGTCCCAAAGATTATCAATTGGTTAACTATGACCCTATGGCTGACCCCTGCGGTCACGTACCCCTGCCTACTAAAAAACAGAAAGGACGGTTTGATTGATGGCACAAGATAGAGAGCTTTTAGTTTCCGTTCATGATCTGAAAAAGGCATTTGGCGAACGTGAAATCTTAAAAGGTATTAGCTTTGATATTTATCGTGGTGACGTAGTGTGCGTTATCGGTCCTTCCGGTAGCGGTAAGTCCACTCTCATCCGTTGCGTAAACTATTTGGAACATCCCACTGGTGGCGACGTTTGCTATCGTGGTGAATCTGTAATGAAGCATTTTAAAAAGCTTACCCAGTTCCGTACTAAAGTTGGTATGGTGTTCCAATCTTTTAACCTGTTCAACAATATGACCGTACTGGAAAACTGCACTGTTGGTCAAATCAAGGTTTTAGGTAAATCTAAAGAGGAAGCAAAAGAAACTGCTTTAAAATATTTGAAACATGTTGGCATGGATAGCTACATCAATGCTAAACCCCACCAGCTTTCCGGTGGTCAAAAACAACGTGTTGCCATTGCTCGTGCTTTGGCATTGGAACCGGAAGTCCTTTTGATGGACGAACCTACTTCTGCACTTGACCCGGAAATGGTTGGCGAAGTATTGCGTGTTATCCGCGACTTGGCAGAATCCGGCTTTACCATGGTTATCGTAACTCACGAAATGGCTTTTGCCCGTGATGTTTCTAACCGTGTAATCTTCATCGACCAAGGCGTTATCGCTGAGGACGATGCTCCGGAAGTACTGTTCAAGAATCCTAAGAACCCCAGAACTAAGGAGTTTTTAGGAAGATTTCAACAATAAGTGAACTCAGCAGGATTAAAAGCCCTAATTGTAGAACTCTACGATTAGGGCTATTCTTGTATTTCATGCAGTAATGCGTTACATAGAAAAGAGTTGATACTTATGAAAAAGTTGCAGGCGTTCATTTTTATTTTAGCAATGCTTTGTTGCCAGATTACTTTAGCTGCGCCTAAGATTAAGGGCACGTTGTTGTATGTTCCCTTGGATAATAGACCGGTATGCTTGGCGTATCCGGTAGAGACAATGGAAGCAGCAGGTTGGGAGGTTAAAACTCCTCCAATAGAGTACATTGCCGGTGCGGAAAAGGGTGGCGACCCTGACGCTCTATTCGATTGGCTTTTAGAAAACGCTGATGAATCTTTGGCAATGGTTATTTCTTCTGACGCTCTCGTTTACGGAGGCTTGGTTGATTCACGCACCCACCATATTCCTTTGGAAGTGTTGAAGCACCGCGCCGATAGATTGGTTGAGTTGAAGAAAGGCTTCCGCGACCAACTGGTTTATGTTTTTACAACCATTATGCGCTCGCCTAAACGCAGTGCTGCTCCCGTAGAGCCTGCATATTACAAGGAGTGGGGAGCAAGACTTTTCCGTTTAGGTGAACTGGAAGATAAGCTGGAAGCAAAAGAGATTGGCTATCGTGAAAAAAGGGAACTGCGCAAACTGCGTCAAGCCATTCCTCAAGAAATTTTAGCTGATATGTACACCCGTCGTGGTAATAACATTAAGGCTACGGAACTGCTCCTTCACGGCGTGGAAAGTGGCGACTTTGATTACCTGCTCATTGGCAGGGACGATACTGCCGAGTTTAGCCAAGCACATCGTGAAGCGAGGGAGATGGAGTTTTTAGTTAACGAGCTTCCTAAAGAACGTATTCGCTTTTTTGCAGGGGCAGATCAGCTTGGCTTGTTGCTTCTCAGTCGTGCTTCTACCAAGCTGCGTTACGAAATTCCGTTGGTACAAATTGTTTACGCTCCCGGAGAGGGTGGTGCTACTGTGCCTGCCTACGAGGACGATACCATTGCTATGAGTGCAAGACAGCACGTTTACGTTGCTGGTGCCGTACCTATCTTTAATCATAAGCGTGCAGATTTAGTACTTGCCATTAACACTCCGCAGGATGGTATAACTTTGGAGGCAAGCTCTCCTGAAAATGATTATCTTGTTACAGGGGGAGTGGAGAAGTTCACTAAGCTGTTAGACGTAATGACCAACAATGGGAAGGCTGTTGCTGTTGCTGACGTGAAGTATGGTAATGGTGCAGACAACTCTTTAGTAAGCAATATTTTTGCTAATGGCTTGGAATACAAGCTTGCATCTTACGCAGGCTGGAACACTGCCGGCAATTCCTTGGGCTACGCTTTGGCACAAGGCTTGCTTAGTGAGCAGTACTCCGAAGCTGGTAAGCGCCAGCTTCTGGACGTGCGTTATTTAGACGATTGGGCTTACCAATCCAACGTGCGTATGGACGTGTACCGTAATTTAATCTGGCGTAAGTATTGGCCTAACAGCGGACTTAACGAGGAACAAACTGCGGTGGCAGAAGAAGATATTACTAATTTAATTGTGAGCGTTGCAGAGCCTATGCTTGGTGAAGCTGTGAAGAATTATCGCTTCACCCTGCCTTGGAACAGAATGTTTGAAGTATATGTGGAACATAGATAAAAGGCTTCCTCTTTGAGGAGTACTAAATTATTTTGAATTGATGAGGGGATTTTGATGACCTACAAAATTAGACAAGTGCAGTTAAGCGACGCGGAGCAAATCCTAAAAGTGTACACTCCCTTTATAACTGACACCTGCATTTCTTTTGAGTATACTGTGCCGACGTTGGAAGAATTTACAAAACGGATTAAAGTAATCTCTGCGGAGTATCCTTATCTTGTTTTAGAAGAGGACGGCGAGATTGTGGGTTACGCTTACGCACATCGTTATTTGGAGCGTGCTGCTTATAATTGGGACGTAGAGGTAACGATTTATTTAGCCCCTCAGGCTCAGGGAAAAGGTTTGGGTGTAATTTTGTACGGTGCCTTAGAAAAATTGATGGCGCTACAAAATATTAAGAACCTTTATTCCTGCATTACAGGAGACAATGTGCATAGCATTGAGATGCACCGCGCCATTGGCTACGAATTTATTGGAACCTTTCCGAAAGCAGGCTTTAAGCATGACAGATGGCTTGATGTTGTGTGGATGGCTAAAGAGATTGGAGAAAAAGAAAATGCTCCTCAAGAGTTCGTGAACTTTCCAAATGTGGAAGCAAGCGCTGTAGAAAAAGTGCTGGAAGAATTTAATAAGCAGTTTTAAAAACGAAAGCTCTGTCTGAATTTCAGACAGAGCTTTCTATTTTGCAAGATCGTGCATCAATTTGGTAAGAGTTGCTTCAATTGTAAGGGTTCCAGCCGATTCAGCACCAAGCTTTTGGGCGAGGGTGCCAATAGGGTAAACTGAAAGGTTCACTCCATCGTAGGTACACTGGGTCGCACAGACAACACGCACTCCATTTTGAATGAGTCTTTCTAAATTCGGTAACCAGTTGTTTTCGTCGTTAGGGACACCGCCCGCGCCGAAGCTTTCTAAAATTATACCTTTGTACCCGCGGTCAAGGTAGTAGTCTAAAATGTCAGGGGAGAGCCCCGGGGTTACTTTAACTACTGCAACCTTTTCTTCTAAGGCGGTGTTCAAGGTGAATTTATTTCCCGAGCTTCCTGCACCTTCGTAAGAGTTCCAGGTGAATTGGTTGTCTTCAATGGTCGCCATGGGCTGGCGGTTAATGCTGTAGAATCCGTCGAAGCTTTCGCTACACATTTTTTTAGCGTACAAACCGTGGATAACGAATTTACCAAAAGCAAGGCAGATGCCTTGGGCTTGGCTGGTGGCAACAAGAAATGCGTTGTACACATTGGCTTTTGCGTCCGTACCTTCTGCGGTGATGGGGAGCTGTGCACCGGTAAAGACAACAGGCTTTTTACAACCCTGTATCATCCAGCTTAAAGCTGCGGCGGAATACGCCATAGTGTCCGTGCCGTGGGTGATGACGAAGCCGTCGTAGTTATCGTAGCTTTCTGCCAATGCATTAGCAATAATCTGCCAATGCTTGGGAGCAATATTACTGCTGTCTAAATTTAGAATTTGTTTGTAATCTATATGGCACAAGCCTGCCAGCTCTGGAACCATTTTTACTAAGGTCTTGCCATCGAGAGCAGGGACAAGTCCGTTTTCAGAAGGAACGCAGGCAATGGTACCTCCTGTTCCCAGCATAAGAATTTTTTTCATAATGGAAGCCTCCGTTTTAACAAGCTTTCTTTCATTTTAAAACATTATAACATTTTCAGGGAAAACCTGTTGAAAAATCTTTCGGGGCAAATTTAGTCCCTGTATGGCTTTACAAGTCCCTGTTCTTTTTGAGAAAAAATAATAGAAATTGTCACAAAGTTGACGTTTTTTCTTGACAGGACTCTTGTCGTCCCATTAAAATGGAGATAGCTCTTCTTTTGGAGTGACTAAATTTGGTTTTAAATTGTTTTTAAAATAAGGAGGAATAACTCATGAACTTGAAAAAAGTTTTGGCGGCTGCAATGATTTCTTTATTTGCTACCGGTGCAATCGTTGGTTGCGGTGGCGGTGACAAAAAGAAAGCTGACGCTGGTAAAAAAGTACAAATCGAATATTGGCACGTTGCTGCTGAAAGCTTCGGCGGCGCTACCGTAAAAGAATTGGTAAAAGACTTCAACGCTAAAAACCCTGGCATCGAAGTTGTAGAAAAATACAACCCCGATATGTACAAAGGCTTGACCCAAAACTTGCAAGCTGCTATTGCTTCCGGCAAAAACCCGGACGTAGTTCAAATGGGTTACTCTTTCCTGAACTATGCTGCTGAAAACTTCCAATCCGTTAACCTGAACGACGCTTTCGCTAAAGCTGGCGACCCCAACTTCTTGAAAGACAACTTCCTGCCCAACGTATTGGAATTGGCTCAAACTGAAGATGGCAAACAAGTTGGCTTGCCGTACTCCATCTCCGTTCCCGTACTGTACTACAACCCCGAAATCTTCAAAGCTGCTGGTTTGACCGAAGCTCCCAAAACTTGGGCTGAAGTTAAAACCTATGCTAAAACCATTAAAGACAAAACCGGCAACATGGGCTTCTTCATGCAAGAATATGCTGACAACTGGGCACAACAAGCTATCATCGAATCCAATGGTGGCGTAATGCTGAAAAAAGTTGACGGCAAAATCAAAGCTGGTTTCGATACTCCGGAAGCTGCAGAAGCATTCCAATTGATGGCTGACATGGTTAAAGACGGTAGCGGCTTGCACGCTACCAACGAAGAAGGCTTCCAAGCTTACCTGTCCGGCAAACTTGGTATGGTTTGCACCACCATCGGTAAACGCGCTAACTTCGAAAAAACCGCTAAATTCCCCGTTAAAGTTGCTTCCTTCCCTGAATTCGAAGGCAAACCGGTTCGCGTTGCTGCAGGCGGTAACTTCTTGATGGTATTCTCCAAAGATGCTGCTAAAGAAAAAGCTGCTTGTGAATTCATTAAATACTTGCAATCCCCCGAAGCTCTCGTAAAATGGTCTACCGGTACCGGTTACCTGCCGCCCCGCAAAGGCATTGCTGAAGATCCCAAAGGCTTCAAAAAAATGGCTGAAGAAAACAAAAACATTCAAGTTGCTTTGTCTTTGATGCCGAAAGCTGTTAAATGGGCTTCCTTCCCCGGCGCTAATGGCTTACAAGCTGAACAAATGTTGATCGACGTTCGTGACGTTATCTTGAGCGGTGAAAAACCTGCTGCTGAAGCACTGAAAGAAACTGCTAAAAAAGTTAACGATTTGCTGTAATTTGATGCTGAGGGCTGTCTCTTTTGAGGCAGCCCTTCTATGTGTTTTTACGGATAGGTTGTAAAATTAACGTTTTGCTTATTTTAAGGAGTATTTATGAGTAGAAATGTCAAGGAAGCCTTGGTGTATTTGATTCCGTCCATCATACTCTTTCTGGTATTCTTCTATTGGCCACTGATTCAAAACATCTATTTAAGCTTCTTTTCTTGGAATATGGTAAGCCCCACTATGAAATATGTGGGCTTCAAAAACTTTGCTGATATCTTATCAAGTCCCGAGCTTATCAAAATCATGATTAACACCGTGCTCTTCATCGGCTTCATGTTGATTTTGATTTTCGTACTGCCCTACTTCTATTCTTACATCTTGGGTCACTTGATTAAAAAATGGAACAACTTCTATCGCAGTGCGCTGTTCTTGCCGGCAACCCTGTCCTTGGCAGTAGCTAGTATCTTGTTCCTGTGGATTTATAATCCTCTGGCTGGTCCTATTAACATTATCCTCAGTGCCTTTGATATTACTTCCCCCAGATGGTTCAAGGAAAACTATCTTGTAATCTTTGCTATCTGCACTATCATCGGCTGGAAGTTCTTTGGCTACAATCTTATCATTATGTTGGCAGCAATGGTTGCTGTTCCCAAAGAAATGATTGAAGCTGCTAAGCTGGAAAACGCTTCCAACTGGGTAATCTTCAAAAAAATTATTTTGCCGATGACCTCTTCAACTGCTATATACGTCTTTACGATAACGGTTGTATTCAGCTTGCAACACGTTTTGGTTCCTGTAAACATGCTTACTCAAGGTGGTCCTGACCAAGGTTCCTCCAACTTGGTTTATATTGTTTACCAATACGGCTTCACCTTCTTCCAAACCGGTAAGGCTGCTGCTTACGCTGTAATCACCATGTTCGTATATATGGCATTCCTTTATGTGAAGAATAAATATCTGGAGAAGAAAGTATATTATGAAAACTGAGACTCGACAAGAATTAATATGGCACGTTTTCCTCGTGGTAGCTATCTTCTTGACCTTGTGGCCCATCGTGTTCATGATTTCTACCTCTCTCAAAGACTTGAACCAAGTTTTTGAATCTACCTTGAACCCGTTGCCCTGGCCTGTTACTTTTGATAACTACACCACGGTTTTAGGAAACTTCCCCTTATTTACCTATATTTGGAACACCTTCTTTATCGCAGCAATGGTTACCATTTCCAAAACCGTAACCAGCGTTATGGCAGCGTTCGCTTTCGTTTATTATGATTTCAAATACAAAGAAAGCATTTTCAACGGCATGCTGCTTACCTTCTTTATCCCTATCACTGTTTTGATTATGCCCAACTATTTGATGATGGCAAAATTAGGACTGCTCAACACTCCTTGGGGTGTAATGCTGCCTTGCTTGGTAGACGGCATGGGTGTATTCCTGATGCGTCAAACCATGCGTAGCGTACCTAAAGCGCTTCTTGAAGCAGCAGTTCTTGACGGAGCTAAACCTCGCCAAGTTTTGACCAAGGTTATTATGCCCTTGATTAAACCGGCGCTCTTGGCTAACTCCATTCTGTTCTTCATCAATTCTTGGAACGAATATTTCTGGCCCTTGCTGATTTTGCAAGACAAAGACACCTACACCTTGCCCTTGGCACTGCAAATGTTTATTAGTGCCGAAGGTGGTAGTGAATGGGGCATCGCAATGGCGGTTGCAACCTTGACCAGTTTGCCGCCTCTGATTCTCTATGGCTTCTGCCAAAAATTCATCATCAATACATTTATGAACTCGGGGGTTAAAGGCTAATGGATCATAGCATTGTATTTTCTCACGTAAATAAAGCCTACGGCAAAACTGTTGTCGTAGAAGATTTGAACTTAGAAATTCGCAGAGGCGAACGCTTAATTCTCTTGGGACCCTCCGGCTGCGGCAAAACCACTACCCTGCGTATGATTGCAGGCTTTGAAGAAATTACTGGTGGCGAGCTCTACATGGATGGCAAAGTTGTTAACGACATTCCTCCCGGAGAACGTAACATCGCAATGGTATTCCAAAGCTACGCACTGTTCCCGCACCTTAGCGTTTGGGACAACATCACCTTTGGCTTAGTATTGCAAAAACTTCCTAAAGAAGAAATTGAAAAACGCACCTATCAAGCACTGGACATCCTCCACCTGCGTGGTCAAGAACACAAAAAGACCCACGAACTTTCCGGTGGTCAAAAACAACGTGTTGCTTTGTGCCGTGCGCTGGTTAAACAATCTCCCTACTTCTTGTTGGACGAACCTCTTTCCAACCTTGACGCTCAATTGCGCCAAAAAGCACGTACTGAACTTGTAAAGATTCACGAAATGTTCCGTCCTACCATGATTTACGTTACCCATGACCAAATCGAAGCAATGACCGTTGCTGATCGTATTGCGGTTATGAATAAAGGTAAAGTTCAACAAATTGATACTCCGGATACTATTTATCATCATCCGGCAAACGTGTTCGTTGCTACCTTTATCGGCTCCCCGGCAATGAACGTTGTTAAAGCTCGTATTGAGGGCAGCAACATTGTAATCGGTGAATGCAGCGTAGAAATTCCTGACGAATGGCTGAAAATTGTTGGCACTCGTGAGGAAGTTATCTTCGGCTTGCGTCCTGAAGCTGCTACTCCCAAATTTGACGAAGCAATGGTTAAAGGCACCGTGGACTTTATGGAAAACACCGGTAACCTTAAAACCGCAAGCCTTACCTTGGCTGATGGCCAAACCTTCTTTATCCAAGACAGCAACCAAAACATCGACCTGCGCGATGTAGTTGGCTTCGACTTCGACTGGAATAATGTAAACTTGTTTGACGTGGAAACCGAAATGAACATTGGTTATGTTAAGGAGTAAAAAATGAAAATTGCAGTAAGTGATTTGCTTTTCCCCGGCTTCAGAAAATTTGGCATCCGTCCGCTGAACACTGAATACGGAATTGAATTTTTCTATGAATTTGGTCATGACTATTATTGGGACGAAGAAACCGCTGTTTGGGGCGACCGCGAATTTAGCATTCATGGTCCCTGCGTAGCAGTTGATTTGGCTGACGAAGCTAACCTCAACTACCTGCCTGCTTTTGAAGCAACCTTCAAATATGCGCAAAAAATTAACTCCCAATTCGTAGTAGTACATACCAACGAATGTTTGCCCGCTGATATCAAAGCTGGTCAAGAGCTGGTAATCTCCCGTTTGGCAGAACTGTTGGAGATGGCGCAAAAGTACGGCGTAACCTTGGTAATCGAAAATGTAGGCCTGCGCTCCAAAGGCAACGTGCTCTTCACCTTGGAAGAATACTATGCACTTTTTGAACGCTTCCCTCAAGCAATGTCCTTGATTGATACAGGTCATGCTCACGTTAACGGTTGGGATATTCCTGCTGTTGTAGAAAAATTGGGCAGCAAATTATTTGCCTTCCACATTCACGACAACGATGGTAATGGCGACGACCATTTGCCCGTATGGCAAGGCACCATTGACTGGGACAAACTGTTCCCGGCAATTAAGACCCACGCTCCCAAAGCAATCCTCGTAATGGAATACTGCTGTGGCTTTGAAAACACCACTGAACTGGAAGCACACCTTGCTGAACTGAAAGCTAAATACGAAATCTAAAATTAAACTCCACTCTACGAAAGTAGGGTGGAGTTTTTTGCTTGTTTGTCATTTTCCAGAAAGTATTTTATAATTAAGGCAGGAATACTTATCAAATGGAGGATTACCCTATGAAAAAAATTCTGCTTGCACTTTTGTGCCTATGCTTTTATGGCACTACTGCTTTTGCCGCAGAAAAATCTATAAAAGAACAATTGCGTGATAGCTACTATACAGCTATTTCTGCTGCGTCCTGCTTGGGCGTGTACTTGCCGGAGCGTTCCAGTGAGTTCAGCTTTATGCGTAGTCACGGTTGGGAGATTGCTCCCTATACCTTTGAGGACGAAGATGTGCGTACCAATTTTTCCATTGCCAGCAACACTTGTGCTGATTGCGGTATGGAGCTTTATATGGTTACCTTTAAAGGTACTACCAATAAAAAAGATTGGGGCATCAATCTGAAAACTTCCCATACTGCTTATGGTGGTACAACTTTAGAAGAAATGGAAGCAATTGCTAAACGTGATCCCCAAGAAAAGAAGCCTGCCGTACACGAAGGTTTTAATACTTATGTGGATTCCGTTCTGCGTTCTTCCGTAGTGGATGCTAACAGCAAGTTCAAGGGCGTTTTCAAAAAGGTTTATGAAACGCCTAACTCTCATTTGATTTTGACTGGTCATAGTCTTGGCGGTGCAGCTGCTACTCTTTTGGGTGAAAGACTTATCAGTTTAGGAATGCCTAAGGAAAAATTTACCGTTATTACTTTTGGAGCGCCTGCTATTGGTAATGATGAGTTCGCTATGGAATATGGCGATAAAATTGATTTGCTACGTGTTACCAATACTTCTGACCCAATTCCCGGTAGTCTGCAAACTTTCTTTGGAGGCTATAAACAATTTGGTGAGCATGTAAAGTACCATATCTCTCCGAGAATTAGCAGTAATAATCACGATATTGCCATGTATGTTGACTACAGCGTTAGCGAATATTATAAAGCCTTTGATAAAGCAGTTGCTGCTGGAATTACTAAGGCCTTGCCTTACAACAAGGTTACTGCTGGAAAACCCTTGGTTGCCTTGTGGATGCATAGCTCTCCCGGTTTGGCAAAGCGTCCCTACGTTCCGGATATCAAGCGTTTGATTGCAGAAGAGTATATGGGAATGTTGCCTTCCTATGTAGTTATGGATGACGCTCTTAACGCAGAAACCTTTTATCGTCACGAAGACATTATGCGTTTAAGCAGGGAAGTTGGTGCCGAATACGTTGTTATCTGTGGTATTGACGGAAATCAATCTAAAGATAAAGATTACTGGTATATTGTGCTGAACCAAGGTGTGTTTAAAGCAGATGGTTCTTTGATGAGCATTGTTACCTTTGCCAAAAAGGTTTCTGCTACTGGTAATATTCAAGCTACCGGTGAAAATTTGCTCAGCGCTAAAGAAGAATTGCAAAGGCATTTACCCTTTGTGACTGTGGAACAACAAAAGCTGTTCTGCTATTACTAAGTTGCGGGGGAATAGATTGTGGATTTAAAAGATTTAGAAAATGAATTGAATAATTGTAGCCAATGTTATTTACGCAAGGATTGTAAAAGTCCTGTTGGCTGGTTTGGCAATCCGGAAAGCCCCATAGTTTTTGTGGGGGAGGGACCTGGTAGTGTGGAAGATGATTACGGTTGTCCGTTGATTGGTCCTTCCGGACAACTGTTGGATAAAGCGTTGTGGGCGGCGAAGATGACTCGCGATAGAGTGCTTACTACTAACGTAATTAAATGTCGTCCTAAAAATAATCGTACTCCTGATATTGCGGAAGCTGATTTTTGCGCTAAGCTTTGGCTGGACAGGGAGCTTGAGATTATCAAACCCAAAGTTGTTGTAGCCTTGGGTGGTGTTGCCATGCATTACTTAGGAACTCCCGAGATGCGTATTACCCGTGACCGCGGACAATGGTTTCGTACTCGCCAAGGTTTTGATTGTATTGCGACTTATCACCCTGCTTTTTTATTGCGTTTGTATGGCAAGCAACTTGTGCAGGCGAAGTGGGACGTGTTTCATGATTTAGAAGCAGCTCGTGACCGTGCGGCAGAGCTTGCTCCTGGTTACCAATTTATGTCTGAAGAGAAGGTAGATTTATTTAAGCTTTTCAATAAACGTAAATGAAAATAATTTTCCGTGGAATTTTCTTCGTGAAAAATTAGTGAAGTCATTGTATTGTTAGCTCGTAACGTTTATAATAAAAGCATAGAAGTCCAAGGAATTAAATACGAATTTAAAATAAATAAGGAGTGAGAAAAATGACTAGAAAATTTTTCCTGTGCAAACATTGTGGTAATATGATCGGCTTGATTCATGACGGCGGTGTGCCGATGATGTGCTGTGGCGAAAAAATGGTAGAGCTTGTTCCCAACACTACTGACGCAGCTCAAGAAAAACATGTTCCCGTATTCACTGTTGAAGGCAACAAAGTTGTTGTGAATGTTGGTAGCGTAGATCATCCCATGGTTCCGGAACATTGGATTCAATGGGTATATCTGGAAACTGACAAAGGCGGTCATCGCAGAGTATTGAACGCTGGCGAAAAACCCAATGCAGAGTTCCTTCTCGCTGAAGATGAAAAACCGTTGGCAGTTTATGAGTACTGCAATCTCCACGGCTTGTGGGTAGCGAAATTTTAAAAGGGCATAATAAAAAGGCATTACCTTTCGGTAATGCCTTTGCTGTTTATTAGATGATTTTAGTTGTCCAGTCCTCGATGTTCCACACTTTGTCAATCCATCCTTCGTAGAATTCAGGTTCGTGGGATACGAGCAGGACGCTACCTTTGAAGGCTTTAATAGCACGTTGCAATTCTTCTTTTGCGTCAACGTCCAAGTGGTTGGTAGGTTCGTCCAGTACCAGCCAGTTGATGTCTTTCAGCATCAGCTTGCAAAGACGTACTTTGGCAGCTTCGCCACCACTAAGAACGAAAACTTTACTGGTGATGTGTTCGTTAGTTAAGCCGCAGCCTGCGAGAGCAGCACGAACTTCGTAATTGGTAAGACCGGGATATTCATCCCACACGTCTTCCAAAGCAGTTTTTTCGTTTTTCTCACGTTCTTCTTGTTCAAAGTAACCGGGTTGCAGGAATTCGCCCAGATCAACCTTACCGCTAACAGGGGGGATAAGACCAAGAATGGTTTTGAGGAGTGTGGTTTTACCCAAACCGTTTACACCACGGATGGCAATTTTTTGACCACGTTCCAAATTGAAGGTAACGGGACGGGTAAGGGGCGTATCATAACCTAATACCAAGTCCTTAGCCTCAACGATGAAGCGGCTGGGAGTACGAGCTTCGCGGAATTTAAAGGTGGGTTTAATTTTTTCGCGAGGCTTTTCAATCATTTCCATCTTGTCCAGCTTACGTTGACGGCTTTTTGCCATATTAGTAGTTGCAACGCGAGCCTTGTTGCGGGCAATGAAGTCTTCCAGTTTAGCAACCTCTTGTTGTTGGCGCTCGTAAGCGGCTTCTTGTTGAGATTTGTAAATAGCATACATTTCTTGGAAGCGGTTGTAGTCGCCGGTGTAACGGGTCAAGTTGCTGTTTTCCAAATGATAGATAACGTTTACTACATTATTAAGGAAGGTAATGTCGTGGGAGATAAGGATGAATGCGTGCTCGTAGTTTTGCAGGAACTTGGTGAGCCATTCAATATGTTCAACGTCAAGATAGTTGGTAGGTTCGTCCAAAAGCAGAATGTTGGAGTTTTGCAGTAACAATTTGGTCAGCAGAACCTTGCTACGTTGACCACCGGAAAGGTCTGCAACGTCACGGTCAAGACCAACGCTACCCAAGCCTAAGCCGTTAGCAACTTCTTCAATTTTAGCGTCAAGGGAGTAGAAACCGCTGTGTTCCAGTTCAGATTGGATTTCGCCAACGGTGTTCATCATCTTGTCCAGTTCCTCGGGAGTAGCGTCGCCCATTTTGTCGTACAGGTCCAACATTTGTTGTTCCATTTCGTACATGCCTTGGAAAGCAGTGCGCAGTACTTCGCGGATGGTCATACCTTTTTCCAAGGTGCTTTGTTGGTCAAGATAACCAACGCTTACTTTACCGGGCCATTCTACTTTGCCTTCATCCGGTTGCAAGTGACCTGTAACGATGTTCAAGAAGGTGGATTTACCTTCGCCATTAGCACCAACAAGGCCAACGTGCTCACCGCGCAATAATTTAAAAGAAACATCTTCCAAAATTTGGCGACCGCCAAAAGAGTGGGAAACATTAGTGACGTTTAAGTAGCTCATTTTATACCTCTTACAAATTATTTTTGCTTGTTTCTAATCATAGATATAAGCATTTTATTATGCCCCGTCGCTTTTGTAAAGCATTTATGTTAAAATATACCTATACAATGAAAGTAGAAGGTGATTTACATGATTACTGGTAATAAAAGTGATATCGCAAAAGTTCTTCCTTATGTAAGCGAAGGCTTGCAAAAAGCTTTGGCATATATTGCTGCAACTGATTTCTGCCATATTGAAAATGGTGAATACGAAATTGACGGTCGCAATGTTTTTGCTCGCGTAAATACTTACGCAACTGAACCGAAGGCAGAACGTCGTAGTGAAAAACATAACGATTACATCGACGTACAATTCATCGCTCGTGGTGAAGAAGAGATTTGGTTTGCTCCCTACGAAGAAAAGTATGTAGTAACTGAAGACTTGAGCAAAGAAAATGACGTACTCTTTTACGAAGACCCTGCTGAACCCAATTGCGTTAAATTAAGTGCAGGGGATTTTGCCATCTTCTTCCCGTGGGAACTGCATCGTCCCAACTGCCAACGTGACGGCAAATTGAGCGACGTACAAAAGATTGTGGTAAAGGTAAAAGCCCTCTAAAAATTGCTCAAAAATTTTTTTTTTAAAGTTTTAGAAAAAGTGTTGACAAACAAATAAATTCCCTTTATAATAACATTCGTGATGTTGAGCAACGCAAAACATCAGAGATATTCCCCGATAGTTCAGTCGGTAGAACGGCGGACTGTTAATCCGTATGTCGTAGGTTCGAGTCCTACTCGGGGAGCCACCTGGCCGGTTGGTCAAGCGGTTAAGACACCGCCCTTTCACGGCGGTATCAGGGGTTCGATTCCCCTACCGGTCACCAATGGTCGCTTAGCTCAGCTGGGAGAGCGTCTGCCTTACAAGCAGAATGTCGGCGGTTCGATCCCGTCAGCGACCACCATCGGAACTTAGCACTTCAACTTCGGTTGAAGTGCTTTTTGTTTTTTCTGTAAGTGATTGTAGAAATCTAATGTAGAAAAACTCTGTTACCTAATTATGCAAAATAAAAAACTCTGACTCTCTTGTGTAAGTTAGTCAGAGTTTTAAATATTATGAGCTTCAATAGCCGAGGGCAATACGCTTTCAATAAAAGCTTTTACGATATGGGGATCAAAGTCTTGACCGGATTTATCTTGCAGTTCAGAAATTGCTTCGGCATGAGTTTTTTGCCAGTGCTGAGTGCAGGGGTTGATGTAACGGTCATAATAATTTGCCACGGCGATGATGCGTGCTCCCAAAGGGATGTTCTGCCCTTTTAGACGTTTGGGATAACCTGTGCCGTCGAATTTTTCGTGGTGCGAACGGATAATGCTGATAATATGTCCAAATTCTGGAAAGTTTTCCAGCATAGCTGCGCCAGCCAAGCAGTGACGCTTGTAAGCAGCTTCTTCACGTTTGGTAAGGTAGGGAACCTTGGAAAGAACAAGGTTCGGTACGGAAAGCTGTCCTATATCGTGAAGGAGTGCTGCTGTTTTAATGCAGGCAACTTCTGCAGGAGGCAAGCCAATATTTGCGGCAATGCTCGCAGAATAGTTGGCAACCTGCTTGCTGTGCATAAAGACACTTTTATTTTTAATTTCTAAAATTTGTAAGTAAAAGTCGCAAACTTCCCTGCTGCGATCATCGTAGGGAAATTCCAGACATTGTGGTAAAGCAATCATTTTTATCCGCCCATCATCGGTTAGTGTACTTAGTATATCACTTTCTTCATAAATGTGAAATAGAGGCTTGCAGAAAATTTTTGAAAAGCATATAATATCCTAGTGCGACTCGGGTCTGTGGTTGCAAGTCGATGCCAGTTGCAGGCGAAACGATCCACGTAAGTAGCGTAAAAATTTGCTATGAGCACGGTGCAGCTTAGAAGTAAGTCCTGCCGCAGCGTATAACGCATAATTATTTTTGGCGAGAGGTGTAGTAGTGGGGAGCTGAAGCTTAGGAGCGAACCACCCAGCAGGCGAGTGTGGGGGCGAAGACCAGGTCAGCCGTGTCGCATAAAGTTCCAATAAAATTTACGTATTAATTATATGAAGAAAGTCTTGCCGTTTAGGATGATTGGGTATATAATTATATGTAAATTTTATGCAGAATTGTTGATTAAAAATTTGAAAGGAGATTTTAAGATGAAAAAACTGCTTATTTTAATGATGACTATCATCGCAGCAGTTGCTATGTTGGCTGCTGGTTGTGGCGGCGGCGAAAAGAAAGCTGCTGAAAAAGTTTTGCGTGTAGGTACTGAACCTACCTTTGCACCCTTCGAATTCCAAAAAGAAGGTAGCAGCGAATTCACCGGTTTCGATATGGATCTTATCCGTGCCATCGGTAAACAAGCTGGTTACAAAGTTGAAATTATGAACATGGGCTTCGATGCTCTTATCCCTGCTTTGAACGCTGGTAACATTGATGCTACCATCGCAGGCATGACCATTACCGAAGAACGTAAAGGTGCAGTAAGCTTCTCTGAACCGTACTACACTTCCGGTCTCGTTGTTATGGTTAACAAAGACAACAACGAAATCAAATCCATTAACGATTTGAAAGGCAAACGTATTGCTTGCCAAATCGGTACTACTGGCGAAATGAAATCCAGAACTGTACAAGGTGCTACTGTTGTTGCATTCAACACTAATACCGAAGCTGCTATGGAATTGAAAAACAAAGGCGTTGACGCTGTAATCAATGATAGCCCCGTTGTTGGCTACTACCTGGCACAAGGTGGTAATGCGACTGCTAAAACCGTTGGCGAAGTTATGGAAGCTGAACAATACGGTATTGCTGTTAAAAAAGGCAACGACAAATTGGTTGGTGACATCAACAAAGCTATGGCTGAGCTGAAAAAGAACGGCGAATTTGACAAGATTTACAAAACCTGGTTTGGTGAAGTAAAGAAATAATAAGTCGGTCTTAACGGAGCACAGTGTGGTGAAGAACGCTTGTGCTCCGTTCTTTATTTTAATATCGTTACCCATTGGCTAAAAGGGCTTAAAGCCCAATAGCATAGAGAAAAATATGAGGGGGATTTATTATGAAGAAATTATTAATTATGATGATGGCTGTTTTGGCAGCTTGTAGCTTGCTCCTTGCTGGTTGTGGCGGTGGCGAAAAGAAAGCTGCTGCTCCTGAAAAAATTATGCGCGTAGCAACTGAACCTTCCTTCGCTCCCTTTGAGTTCCAAAAAGAAGGTAGCAAAGAATTTACCGGCTTTGACATGGACCTTATCCGTGCTATCGGTAAACAAGCAGGCTACAAAGTAGAAATACAAAACATGGGCTTTGACGCTCTCATTCCGGCTCTGACCAGCGGTAACATTGACGTTGCAATCGCAGGCATGAGCATTACCGAAGAACGTAAAAAAGTTATTACTTTCTCTGACCCGTATTACACTTCCGGTTTGATTATCATGGTTAACAAAGATAACAACGATATCAAAACCATTGATGATTTGAAAGGCAAACGCATTGCTTGCCAAATCGGTACTACTGGTGAGAAAAAATCTAGAAGCGTTGAAGGCGCTAAAGTTGTAGCGTTCAACACTCAAAGTGAAGCATCCATGGAATTGAAAAATGGCGGTGCTGACGCTGTTATTAACGACGCTCCTGTAGTTGGCTACTACCTGGCTCAAGGCGGCGACAAAGTTGCTAAAACTGTTGGCGAAGTTATGGAAGCTGAAGAATACGGCATTGCTGTAAATAAAAAGAACACTCAATTAGTTCAAGACATCAACAAAGCTATGGCTGAACTGAAAAAGAACGGCGAATTTGACAAAATCTACAAAACCTGGTTCGGTGAAGTTAAAAAATAATCTGTACCATATTTGAAGTTTAGAAGTTAAGTGAAGAAAGCTATTTGATGTCCCAATGTAGAAGGGATGAAAAGGATGGATTTAAATTTTGATTTGATTGCAAGTTCTTTCCCGCTGCTTTTGGCTGGTGCAGCCATTACTGTGGAAATTACTGCTCTTAGTGTAGGCTTCGGTCTTTTGATTGGCTGCATGGTTGGTATTGCGCGTTTGTGCAATGTAAAAGCTTTGCGCTATCTGGCAAATATTTATGTTGATTTTATCCGTGGCACTCCGCTGTTGGTACAAATCTTCTTGGTTTACTTTGCTCTGCCTGGTATTACCGGTAGTCGCGTTGACCCGTTCTTCGCAGCTATCTCTGCGTGTTCTATTAACTCCGGTGCATATATCGCAGAAATTTTCCGTGCAGGTATTCAATCCATTGACCCCGGCCAAATGGAAGCTGGTCGTAGCTTGGGTATGACTTGGGCGCAAACCATGCGTTACATCATTATGCCTCAAGCATTTAAACGCATTATTCCGCCTTTGGGCAACGAATTCATTGCTATGCTGAAAGACTCCTCCTTGGTTTCTGTAATCGGCTTTGAAGAATTGACCCGTCGCGGACAACTTATTATCGCTCGTACTTATGCGTCCTTTGAAATTTGGATGTGTGTTGCGTTAATTTACCTTGTAATGGTATTTATGGTTGCAAGATTTGTTGCTGTGCTTGAAAGGAAGTTTGAAACCAAATGACAAAAGAAATGATTAAAATTACAAACTTACATAAAAGCTTCGGCAACCTGCACGTTTTGCGTGGCGTAAACCTTACCATTGCAGAACAAGAAGTGCTGGTAATCATCGGACCTTCCGGTTGTGGTAAGAGTACTCTGCTTCGTTGCATGAACTTCTTGGAAGAACCTACCGGTGGTACCGTTGCCATTGATGGCGTTGTTTTGAAAAACGATTCTAGCATTAACGATGTGCGTAAAGAAGTTGGTATGGTGTTCCAACGCTTTAACCTCTTTCCGCATATGACTGTCTTGGAAAATTTAATGCTTGCTCCCATGAAAGTGCGTGGCGTTAAAAAAGAAGAAGCTGAAGCTACTGCTAAAAAATATTTGGAAAAGGTTGGTATGGCTGATAAAGCTGGTGCTTATCCTGAACAACTTTCTGGTGGTCAACAACAACGTGTTGCCATCGCTCGTGCTCTGTGTATGAAACCTAAGGTTATGCTTTTTGACGAACCTACTTCTGCTCTTGACCCGGAAATGATTAACGAAGTATTGGACGTTATGAAAACCTTGGCTCACGAAGGTATGACCATGATTGTTGTTACTCACGAAATGGGTTTTGCTCGTGAAGTAGGCGACCGTGTTATCTTCCTTTACGAAGGCAACATTTTGGAAGAAGGTACTCCCGACGATATTTTCTTCCACGCAAAAGAAGAACGCACCAAGAGCTTCCTTTCCAAAATTCTCTAAGATTGTTAAAATGTTACAGTTTACTGCTTGAAGAAATATAATTTTACGAATAGTGATAGATTTTGCAGGAATTATACTAAACGTGTCGAATTAGTATATCAAAGAAGGAAGTAACATTCCTTAATACCTTGAAATATCAAGGAGGTAAGATCTATGAGTATTAATGTAAAAGGCAGAAACGTTGAAGTAACTCCGGCAATGAAAGATTATGTTGAAAAGAAAATTGCCAAAATCACCAAACAATTCAAAGCTGTAGGTGACATCTCTGCAGTGCTTAAAATTGAGCACGGCTATCATATCGCAGAAATCACTGTTCCGGCTAGCGGTATTTTGCTGAGAGCTCAGGAATCCACCAAAGATATGTATTCTTCTATCGATCTGGTTGTTGAAAAAATTGAACGCCAAATCCATAAATATAAAACTCGCTTGATGAAGAGAAAATATGCTAACTTTGCAGAAGCTCCTGCTACGGCACCTGCTCCCGTTGAAGAAGATGGTGAATTCGAAATCATCAAGAGCAAAAAATTTGCTTTGCATCCTATGAATGTAGAAGAAGCAATTTTGCAAATGAACCTGCTGAACCACGACTTCTTCGTATTCTATGATCCTGAACATGACGGTGTGAACGTTGTTTACCGTCGTAAGGATGGCAAGTATGGTTTGCTCTCTCCTGAATTAAAATAGCGATTAATTGAGTAACTTAAAACTTCACAAAAAGCACAGAACTTTGTTCTGTGCTTTTTTGCTTTTCAAAAATATTTCTGTTATAATTTATAGTTAGGTGTAGTGTCTTTTCTCGCATAATATAAATCAAGGAGTGATAGTTTTGCTCGATAGCATTTTAAAGAAAATTTTCGGTGATCCCAACGAGAAAGAATTGAAACAAATTAGAGTTATTGTAGATAAGATTAATAGTTTGGAAAAATCTATGGAATCTTTAAGCTCTGCAAATCTTGCTGCTAAGACTAGCGAGTTTAAAGTTCGTCTGCAAAAAGGTGAAACCTTGGACGATTTACTGCCGGAAGCATTTGCAGTAGTGCGCGAGGCTTCTCGTCGCGTAACTGGTATGCGTCATTTTGACGTGCAAATGATTGGTGGTGTAGTACTTCATCGCGGTAAAATTGCCGAAATGCGTACTGGTGAAGGTAAAACTTTGGTAGCAACCTTGCCCGTATATTTGAACGCTCTTACCGGTAAAGGTGTACACGTTGTAACTGTCAACGATTACTTGGCTAAACGTGACAGCGAAGACATGGGCCGCATTTACAAATTCTTAGGCTTGTCTGTAGGCTTGATTGTTCATGATATGAATCCCCATGAACGTCGTGCGGCTTACATGGCAGACGTTACCTATGGTACTAACAATGAATTTGGTTTCGACTACCTGCGTGACAATATGGTAGTAAACGTTGACCAAATGGTACAACGCGAACTAAACTACTGTATCGTCGACGAAGTTGACAGTATCTTGATTGACGAAGCTCGTACTCCGCTTATCATTTCTGGTCCTGGTGAAAAATCTACTGATTTGTATAGAATACTTGCTCAAGTTGCAGGCTCTATGTCCGAAGGTGAAGATTACACTGTTGACGAAAAAACCAAACAAGTAGCTCCTACTGAAATTGGTATTGCTAAAGCAGAAAAAATGCTTGGCATTGATAATATGTATGATACCGAGCACGGTATTGACTTCTCCCACCAATTGATGTGTGCTTTGAAAGCAAAAGCTTTGATGCACCGTGACCGTGACTACGTTGTAAAAGATGGTCAAGTTATCATCGTTGACGAATTCACCGGTCGTTTGATGTTTGGTCGTCGCTTCTCTGAAGGTTTGCACCAAGCAATCGAAGCTAAAGAAGGCGTAAAAGTAGAACGTGAAAGCCAAACCTTGGCAACCATTACCTTCCAAAACTACTTCCGTATGTATAACAAGCTGGCTGGTATGACCGGTACTGCTAAAACCGAAGAACAAGAATTCCAAAAAATCTACGGTTTAAGCGTTGTGGTTGTTCCTACCAACAAACCTATGATTCGTACTGACGCTCCGGATGTTATCTACAAAACTAAGCTTGCCAAGTACAAAGCTGCAGTTAACGAAATCGAAGCTTGTCATAAATCTGGTAGACCTGTTCTCGTAGGTACTACTTCTATCGCTCAATCTGAAGAACTTTCTGCAATGCTTAAACGTCGTGGTATTTCTCATAACGTTTTGAACGCTAAGTACCACGAAAAAGAAGCAGAGATTATTTCTCATGCTGGTCAATACGGCGCAGTTACCATTGCTACCAATATGGCAGGTCGTGGTACTGACATTGTGCTTGGTGAAGGCGTACCTGAACTTGGTGGCTTGCACATCATTGGTACTGAACGTCACGAAAGCCGTCGTATTGATAACCAATTGCGTGGTCGTTGCGCTCGTCAAGGTGACCCTGGTTCCTCTAAATTCTTCCTGTCCTTGGAAGACGATTTGATGCGTCTCTTTGGCAGTGATAATATCGCAGGCATTATGGATAAATTGGGTATGGAAGATGATGAACCCATCGAACATAGCCTTGTAACTAAATCCATTGAAAATGCGCAAAAGAAAGTTGAAGGCCGTAACTTTAACATTCGTAAATACGTTTTGGAATATGACGACGTTATGAATCAACAACGTGAAGTTATCTACGCTCAACGTAAAAAGATTCTTGCCAAGGCAGATTTGCGCGAAAACATCATGGAAATGGTAGAAAAGGTTGTAGACCGTACCATGGCTATGTATGCTCCTCCCGAAGTTTATTCTGAAGACTGGGATTTGCCGGCGCTGATTCGCTACGCAGAAGAATTCTTCGCTCCCTACGGTATGCTTAAAGCTGACGAGTTGGGCAACCTGAGCCGTGAAGAATTGGACGAATACCTCCACAAGGTTGCTGATGAGCACTACAAAGCTCGTGAAGCTGCCATCGGTTCTGAACTGATGCGTGAACTGGAAAACCTTGTAATGCTTAAAGTTGTAGATAACCATTGGATGGAACATCTGGATTCTATGGATTTGCTCCGTGAAGGTGTAGGTCTCCGTGCTTACGGTCAAAAAGACCCGTTGGTTGAATACAAATTTGAAGCTTACGATATGTTTGAAGCTATGATTGGCGCAATCCAAGACGACGTTGTACGTTACATCTATCACGTAAATGTTGTAACTGAACAACAACCTGCGGAAGCTAACGCTATTGAAGAAGCTAAAATCGTAGAAGAAGAAAAATAATTTGCAGTGAAAACTGTATTTAATAACTAAATTTGCTTAGGAAAGGTTGTTACGAACTTGCTGATTGAAGAATATAGACCTGAAATCAACAATTTACAGGCAAAATTAGAAGAAATGAAAGGTTCTCTTGACATTGTCAACAAAGAGGACCGCATTTCTGAATTAGAACATAGAATGGGCGACCCTACTTTTTGGGACGACCCGGAAAAAGCACAAAAGATTGCTCAAGACGTTAACTCCTTGAAAGAAGAAGTTGATGGTTTCCACAAGTTGGCAAGTGATGTTGATGATTTGGAAGCTTTGTGGGAAATGGCAACTGAAGAAGGCGACGAGAGCCTTGTTCCCGAAATGGACGAACTGCTTGTAAAATGCAAAGCTGATTTGGAACATTTGGAACTGGGTATGCTCTTAAGTGGCGAATATGATGGCAGCAATGCTATTTTGACCTTGCACGCTGGTGCAGGTGGTACCGAAGCTCAGGACTGGACTTCCATGCTTTACCGTATGTTCACCCGCTTTGCAGAACAAAATGGTTTTGCAGTGGAAGTGTTGGACTTCCTGCCCGGTGATGAAGCTGGCGTAAAAAGTGCTACCGTACAAATCAACGGTCATAATGCTTATGGCTTCTTGAAATCTGAAAAAGGCGTACATCGCTTGGTGCGTATTTCTCCCTTTGATGCTAACGCACGTCGTCATACTTCCTTTGCGGCAGTAGACGTTATGCCTGAAATCGACGATTCCGTAGAAGTTAACATTAATATGGACGAAGTTCGTGTTGATACCTATCGTGCTTCCGGCGCGGGCGGACAACACGTAAATAAAACTTCATCCGCAGTACGTATGACTCACGAACCTACTGGTATCGTAGTTCAATGTCAAACCCAACGTTCCCAAATTCAAAACCGTGAACGTTGCTTGCAACTCTTACGTGCTAAATTGTATGAATACGAAAAGGCTAAACAAGATGCTATGATTAATGACCTTGCTGGTGATTATCAAGCAATCGAATGGGGTAGCCAAATTCGTTCCTATGTATTCCAACCCTATACCTTGGTTAAAGACCATCGTACCGGTTGCGAATCTGGTAACATTCAAGCTGTTATGGATGGTGATTTGATGAACTTCATCGAAACCTATCTGCGCAGCCAACAAAAGAAAGTTTAATTCAAGTTTGCGAAAAAGGTGAAAATTAATGAAGAGCCGTTATAATCCGGTGCTTGTAGCTGTAATATTAGTAGGTTTAGTTTGTGCTTTGTGGGTCAACTGGAACCGCCATGCAATTGAACAAAGAAATAATTCTGTGGAAATGGCCATGGAATACAAAGACCTGCGCAAGCTGGCAGCACTGGAGGGCGTTTCTGAAGAAGTTGTCCTGAAAAAGTTTCAGGAAGCAGGCATTAATTCTTTAATGGTGTTTGATACTTCGTTAGAACGCTTGGGCAAAATTGGTGCCATCAAACTTGTAACTGGTAAAGAACTGCGTCAAGCAAAAGTTTTAGGCAATGATACTGGTGTTTTTTCTAATGTGAAAGATATTAAGGAAAACGCTGTGTACATTGCTGAAGGTAATGATGCTACTGCTTTTGAAGAAGCTTGGGAAGATTTACGTATTCGTTATGGTGCAGAACGTGCTCGTATGATTAATAGCAATCCTCCTATTATCGAAGCTCTTGGTAGTACTGATCTGCTTCCCATTAATGCAGTGAGAGAGCCTGTTGGCATTTTGCAAGCACCCTTGGGATTGTCTAGCAGTGAAATGCGTAAGGTGGCAAGTTTAGGCTTTAATGTAATTGTTCGTCCACAAAATTTCGTAAACGTAACTGAAGAAAAAATTGATAGCATTTTTAATCGCATCGCTAAATCCGGTGTGGAAGTTAATGCTTATATGCCTGCTGGTCCTGAAGTTGTAGGTTATCCTAACAAAATTGACTACATGGCAAAGAAATTAGACGATCGCAAGCTGATAATGCAGGAGCATTATACTCAGCTGCAATTTGCGAAGGTTGAAGGCTTGGTGCCCTTGGCAGAAGCACTTAACTACAAGGCTGTGCGTACTTATGTTATTGATAGCTTGGAGCAAAAGAAGATTAGCGTGGGCGAAGGCTTACGTCGTTGGGCACTGACTGACGAGGAGCGTAACGTACGCGTTAATTATATTCGTCCCTACTTCTTGTCTCAAAACGGGCAAGATCTTTTAACAATGAACTTGCAGTACGTGAAAGATATTACTGCTAATGTAAAAGCTCGTGGTTTTAAAATTGGTGAAGCTGGTCTTTTCGAGGCAGAAGCTTCTACTATAAAGAATGGTTATACAGGTCCCTACTTCCCCAATAAAATTGCCTTTGTTATTATCGGTGCAGCTGTTTTAGCTGGTGCGGTAATCTACTTGGCGCAATTGGTGGAGCTTACCAATTCCAAACAAATCATTTTGTGGGGAGTAATGACTGCTGTAATGGGAGCAATTATTCTTGCAGGACGTGGTCTTGTAATGCGTCAAGCTCTTGCCTTTGGTGCGGCAGTATTCTTCCCGGTATTATCCATGAATGTTATTTTGGACATTTGGGATAAAACAAAGACTAGTTCTGTAAGTGCGTTGAAGGTAATTTTAAATTCTACTTGGCAACTGGCGTTGGCTGTGCTGATGTCCTTAGTGGGTGGTATGTACTTGGCTGCCATCTTGGCAGATAGTCGTTTCCTTTTAGAAATCGACATTTACCGTGGCGTAAAACTTACCTTTATTATGCCTTTGGTTTTGATGACTATTTTGTATGTAAAACGTTACGATATGCTGGGTGTGATGGGTGCTGGCGTGAAAGTTGCAGTTAGCAGAGTGAACGATCTGCTTAATAAACCCATTACCTTTAAGCATATTGCTTTATTGGGTGTGCTTGGTATCATCCTTTTATACTTTGTGGCTCGCAGTGGTCATAGTGCAGGCGTTCCTGTGGCGGCAATCGAAGTAAAGATGCGCCTTTTGTTGGAACAATTAATGTATGCGCGCCCTCGTCAAAAAGAATTTATGATTGGGCATCCTGCCTTTTTCTTGGCTGCTTATGCTGCGTACTATAATGCTCCGCGTTTAATGCAATATGCTTTGACTTGTGGTGCAGTAATTGGGCAAGCTTCTTTGGTACAGACTTTCTGTCATATGCGCACCCCAGTGTTTATGAGTACTGTTCGTGCCATCGATGGTTACGCAATGGGTGCAGTTATTGGTATTATTTTGGTAACTGTAGTTGCCATTGCTATGCCCCAATTTATGAAACTCAAAAGGAGATATCTTGAGCAATGAGTAAGATTGTAATTTCCGGATATTATGGATTTGCCAATGCCGGAGATGAAGCGATGCTTACTGCCATCGTAAAATCATTGCGCAAGACAGAAGCATCTGTGGATTTGACTGTTATCTCCGGTAATCCTCAAAGCACTGCTACCAAACATTTGGTAAACTCCGTGCATCGTTTTAGTCCTTTAGAGATTTATTCTGCAGTGGCAAATTGTGACCTGCTTTTAAGTGGTGGTGGCAGTCTGTTGCAGGATGTTACTAGTAAAAAAAGCCTACTATATTATTTAGCGATAATCTGGTTGGGCAAATTACTTAATAAAAAAGTTATGCTTTTCGCACATGGCATTGGTCCCATTCGTTCCAATGTATTGCGTAAGCTGACCAAATATGTTTGCAGCAAAGCGGATTTGATTACCGTGCGTGATACTGATTCTTTGGTAGAACTGGAGCGTATTGGTGTGGATAGTGAAAAAGTACGCTTGACTGCAGATGCAGTTTTAACCCTTGCTCAAGCTGATAAAGAGCAAGGGCTTAAGTTGTTACAAGGATTTAATGTAAGTCAAGATAAGAAAGTAGTTGCTATCTCCGTACGTAGTTGGGGGAGTAGCAATAAATATTTGCAGGAACTTGCTAAAGCTGCTGATGCTTTGGTTATTCAAACCAAGGTACAAATTGTTTTGTTGCCTTTACAGTATCCTGCAGATGTTGCGGTCTGCAAAAAGCTGCAACAATTTATGGAGCAAGATGCTATAATTCTTGATGCTGCTTTTGATACGGAGCAGTTCTTGGCGTTGATGGGGAACTTCTCCCTGCTTATCGGGATGCGTTTGCATGCCTTAATTTTCGCGGCGGTAATGGAAGTGCCTTTTATCGCTTTGTCCTATGATCCTAAGATTGATGGTTTCGTCAAAGAAATTAACGGCACTAATATTGGTGCCATTGAAAAATTTGCTGCTGATGATTTAATATTCGCGGCGCAAAAAACTTTAAAATCTGAGAATACTGGTAATGAACGTTTAGTGCAGTTGCGTACCAAAGCCTTAGAAAATTCGCAGCTGGCTTTTGAATTACTTAAATGATAGAAAATTAGCGAAGGGAGAACGAGGGTAATGCTTTTAATGTCCGATGTAAGCAAGGTTTATACCAATGGGGCAAAAGCCTTGCAAGACGTAAATGTTCATATTGAACCCGGTGAATTTGTCTTTGTTGTTGGCCCTAGCGGCGCAGGCAAATCCACTTTTATTAAAATGTTGTTCCGTGAAGAATTACCTACTACTGGTAATATTTTTGTTAATGGCATAGACATTCTTAATTTACAAGATAAAGAAATTCCCTATTTGCGTCGTCAGCTGGGAATTATTTTCCAAGATTATCGTTTGCTTCCGGATAGAACTGTATATGAAAATGTTGCTTTTGCCATGCAGGTAATCGAAGCTCCCTATCGTAAGATTAAACGCAGAGTAATGAATGTGTTGGAACTGGTTGGCTTGCGCAATCGTGCCAATGCTTATCCCAACGAATTAAGTGGTGGCGAACAGCAACGTATCGCTATTGCCCGGGCAATTGTTAATGATCCTCTTTTGGTTATTGCCGACGAACCTACTGGCAATTTGGATCCGGAAACTAGCTGGGACATTATGGAAATTTTTAAAGAGATTAATGAAACCGGTACAACCATTGTTATGGCAACCCATGACAAGGAAATCGTAGACGGTATGGGTAAGCGCGTTATCGCCATCGAAAAAGGCTATATCGTACGTGACGAAAAGAATGGGGTGTACGGATATGAACTTTAGTACCAAGGAATATTTTGTACGCGAAACATATAAATCCATCCGTCGCAATGGTTTCATGAGTATTGCTTCCATCTCTACGGTGGCAGTGTCCTTGATGGTATTAGGCATCTTTTTATTGATGTTTCTTAACACCAATAATTTGGCACAACATTTGGAAAAGCAAGTACAAGTTGGCGTTTACATGCAGGACGATGCTAGCCAAGATGAGCTTGACGCAATGAAAGTAAAGCTTGAAAAAATGAATGGTGTCGTTAAGGTTACGCCTATCTCCAAGAAGGAAGCTTTGGAACGCTTTAAGGAACGTTTAGGTGATCAACAAAAGATTTTGGAGTCCTTAGGTGGAGATAATCCTTTCCCGAATTCTTTTGATGTGCAGGTAAAAAGTCCTGATGTTATTAAGGAAATCACCAATGAAATCACTAAAATGCCCAAGGTAGAAACTGCTCGCTTTGGACAAGATGTGGTAGAGCATTTGTTCCATTTAATTAGAGTACTGCGCTTTAGTGGTATTATGATTGCACTTTTCTTAGGTGCGGCAACCCTCTTTATTATCGTCAATACTATCCGTTTGACGGTTTTTGCTCGTCGCAAAGAAGTTGAAATTATGAAATATGTTGGCGCAACCGATTGGTTTATCCGTTGGCCCTTTATGCTGGAAGGTATGACCTTAGGTTTCTTAGGTGCAGTTGTTGCTAACATTCTCTTAAATATTTCTTATGCTTCTTTGATGAACACCATTCATGCAACCTTGGCATTCCTGCCCTTGTTGCCCACTCAACCTTTAATGACATATCTGACAATCTTTTTGCTTTTAGCCGGTATTGGCATTGGCGCTTTGGGTAGTTACATTTCCCTGCGTAAGTTTTTGCGTGTGTAACGGAGGCGAGCAGGAAGATTATGAAGATGAAAGGCTTGTGTATGGGCGTAATCGCCTGCTGGCTTGCAGTCATTCCTTTGCTTAATAGTTTTGCTTTTGCAAATGAAGTGGATAATAAAAGGGCAGAACTTAGTGAAGTGCAAACGCAAATGCAGGAAATGGAAGCGCGCAGAGCGAAAGCAAGGCGCGAAGCCGAAAGAGCCAGCGATAATTTGAATGCTACGGTGTATCGCTTACACCAAGTGCAAAAAGATGTTAACCACTTGGAAGGCAGAAGAGAGTGGTTGGAATATCTTATCCAAGAAAATACTACCAAGCTTGATGCTGCAAAAAAACAGCAAACAGAGCATATGAAAGTGTTCCGTAAACGCTTGCGTGATATTTATATTAATGGTCAAGTAAATTATTTAGATGTGCTGTTGGGAGCAAGCGACTTCCGTGATTTTGCATCACGTATGTATTTGTTGAAAAAAGTTCTCAACCAAGACTCTGCTCTTTTGAATGGGTTGGCAAAATCTACAAAAGAGATGAATGAACGCCAAGAAATGCTTGACGAATGTATGCGTGACGTTCGTGTCAATGAACGTGACCTTTCTGCAAGAAAACAAGATTTGAGTGCGGTTCGTGAAGAACGTGCCCAAATCCTCTATAAGAAAAATGAAGAAAAGCAACAGGCTGAGTACGAATACGAGCGTTTGCTGGAGCTGTCCGAAAATATTGCTAATATGATTCGCCAAATGGAATCTAATGGTATGATTGGCAGTGCGCCTCCTGCGCAGGAGCAAACTCCGCAAGCTAGCAAGCATCGTTTTATTTGGCCTTGTCATGGCGAAATTACTTCTTACTATGGCTGGCGTACCCATCCGATTTTTGGTACAACAAAATACCACAGCGGCATGGACATTGCCGTTGATTATGGCACGCCTATTAAAGCTGCTGCTGACGGCACCATTGTTTATAGCGGTTGGCTTGGTGGTTATGGCAATACCATTATGATTGACCATGGTAGAGGTTTGGTAAGCTTGTACGCTCATAACAATGAGCTGGCAGTTTACGAAGGTCAATATGTAAAACAAGGTACTGTTGTTGCTTACGCTGGTAGCACTGGTTGGTCCACTGGCCCGCACTGTCACTTTGAAGCACGTTTGCACGGCGAGCTGACAGAGCCTCTGGATTACTTACCGCCACAATGATTTGAATTGTTTTAAATGGGGGCAGTGAAATTGTTTAGTAAAAGAAATTTACAAATTATAGCTTACTGCCTTGTGTCTGTGTTTGTTACGTTATGTTTTGTAGGCTGGCAAATGCAGCAGTTGACAGGGAATGCTGCAGAAACTTTAAAGTTTTTACGCGCTATGTATGTAATAAAGCATAATTTTGATGGCAAAGTCGATAACGCTAAATTGTTTGACGGTGCCATTGACGGTATGGTGAAATCTTTGGATGACCCGTACACTGTTTATTTAGATAAGAAAGCTTTTGCTGATTTGTCCGAGGCTACCATTGGTAGCTTTGGGGGAATTGGTATCGTCTTTGGTAAGCGTAACGATGATTACGTGGTAATTTCTGCGTTGCCAGATAACCCTGGTGCTTTAGCTGGCATTAAGGGCGGGGACAAAATTATCGAAGTAGATGGCAAGCTGACCAAGGATATGAACATGGAAGAGGTTGCTACTAAAATTCGTGGTGAAATTGGTACCGAAGTTACCTTAAAGCTTGTGGAAAAAGACGGCAAGAAAAAAACTGTCCGCGTTATCCGCAAAGAGATTAAAACTCAATCCGTTGGGGCGGAGATGTTGCCTAATTCTAAGATTGGCTACATCCGCATCGTAATGTTCAACGAAAAAACTGGCGTTGACTTTGCTAAGGAATACGAAAAGTTGGAAAAGGAAGGCATGCAAGCAACCATCCTCGACCTGCGTGGCAATCCTGGTGGCGTTTTAGATGATGGCGTTGCCGTTGCTAAGAAGTTCGTACCTAAAGGACCTATCGTTTCCATTATCTATAATGATGGTAGTCAGTTTGTAGAGAATTCCGATTTGCCTAAGATTAAATATCCTTTGGCAGTGCTTGTTGACGGGGGCAGTGCTTCTGCTTCTGAAATTGTGGCAGGCGCAATTAAAGATACCAAAGCTGGCAAGCTTTTTGGTGTAAAAACTTTTGGTAAGGGCAGCGTACAAGGTGTTTACCGTTTGGACGCAGCAACTGCCATCAAAGTTACTACGGCAAAATACTATACTCCTTCCGGTGTATCCATTCATAACGTAGGTATCGAGCCTGACATTGTGGTAGAGCTTCCTGAAAATGCAACGGAGGATGTGCAACTGAAAGCTGCCGAAAAATATTTGCAAGAAGAGTTAAGCAAACGAGGTGAATAAAATGCTGTTTGTTTGTTATCCTAAATGCACTACCTGCCAAAAGGCAGAGAAGTATTTAAAAGAAAAAGGTGTGGAATATACTGTGCGCCATATTAAAGAAGATAAGCCTACCTTGGAAGAGCTTACTGCCTGGTACAAATTAAGCGGCTTGCCTTTGAAACGCTTCTTCAATACTAGTGGAATGCTGTATAAAGAATTGCAACTTAAAGATAAGTTACCTACTATGAGCGAAGAAGAACAACTTCAACTTTTGGCAACTGATGGTATGCTGGTGAAGCGTCCTTTGGTTGTAACTGAAGATTTTGTTTTAGCAGGCTTTAAGGAAAAGGAATGGCAGGCTAAAGGCTTATAAAAAATAAACCTCGTATTTACTATTACGGTAGATACGAGGTTTTCGTTTTTATTTAGGCTTAGCGGTGAGCCAAATTTTATTTTGTTCAGATTTGCTGTAAAGCTGGTGATCGAACCACATATAATAAAATTTTTGTGCGTTCTCGATATTGTAGCCGTCTTGTACATGGTCGGCAAGATCGAAGGGGTCTGCCATGATGAGTACGTCGTCGCCGGGATACTGGGTGTCCATGGAGTCATAGCCTATAATTACACGATAGTGCCCGCCCCACTCCACATTTTCTACGATGATAGGAGTGTTGTCACGCAAGTTACTTTGTACCCAGCGGATAAAGACGGAAAATTTATTGGGAGCATCTTCTGTGGCGGAAGATTTTACTTTCCAACCTAAGTCCTTAAAATATTTGGCAATGCCTTTTACGGTGGTGCCGTTAATATTATTGGTTCCCATAATTTTAGCTATTTCCATTTCACTATGGGGAAGTTTGCCTAAAAAATGTTCAACAACCATGGCGACAGCAGCAGGGGCACAGGTGTAGCCTGTAATTTGCTGACGAGTTTTAAATTTGGGAAGCAGTACTAAATTTTCGTTGGGCTGCATATTATAAATATCGGGGGCGGCAAAGTAAGGACTGCTCTTAATATCCTGCTTACCTTCGTATTTGGCAGCACCTCCGCCCGTAGAATTGGTTGTATCGCCAGTAGGGGTAACGCTATTTAAAAGAGTACTTGCTCCTGCAAAAATTGCACCGCAAATTGCTAAGCCACCTATAATTTTTAAAGTGTCGTTCATTTTCATCACCAGTGTTTCAATTTGAAAAGCTTTGTCCTAATTTCAGGAGGAGCATTTCGTTTTGGAATGTTCCTTTTAATTTTGGAAGCTGTCATTGTGTTTAGAAAGGTTCTTCTTCAATGCGGAAAGAAGAGCCTCTTTTTCGTTGGCAAGGTTACCACTTTGCACTCTCTCTAGAAGATAGGGGAGTGCGTTTTTTATTTGTGCTTGGGGGATAATTTCCAGTAGGTCTTTACCGCTGATGGCAAGGTCGCTGGTTACAACAGGCATCTTTTCACGAGCCAGGGCGATAACCTGCTCACCAAGTTGCCTGCCGTTTTCCATAAGTTCTGGACGTTTTGCTGCATTAGTAGCTCCCATATCCGCAAGGAAACCTTCTACTAAAAGTTCGTAAGCATTGGTCAGTTCCTTTTGGTTTCGGAAGGTTCCGCTGGTAGCTTCACTGCGTACCCAACGGAGCAAGGTTTTTTCGCCAGTTATGAGCATGGGAGCAAAACGCATATGCTCTGCTACCAACCACACGATAAGCTTGCTAAACTTTTCAGGGTAGCGGAAGCGAGCCATAATTTCTGTAGCGATGACTGCGCTTTTTGCTTCGTGTCCGTGGTCGCTGGGTTGACCTTCTTTGTTCAGCTTACGCACGTCGGGCAAGCCTTTGGCAACATCGTGTAAGAGTAACGCCCAACGGATGGTTAAATCGCGAGGGCTATTGTCGATAGCTGTTAAGGTATGTTCCCACGTATCGTAAGGATGAAAGCGGGGATTTTGGTGTAAGCCTGCAAGGTGTTCCAGCTCCGGCAGGATGGGGATTTCTGTAAATACACCATTCTCCTTAACTCGACAGGTTGCGTTTGCCAAGCCTGTCGCCAAAAGAAGCATCAAGCCTTTACCTGCGTAAGGGCTTACCAATAATTTTTCAATTTCTTTGCGCACTCGCTCCAAGGATAAACCTGCACAACGCTCTATGGGGAATTTAAAGTTTTGCTCTAATCGGTAAGGTGTGCCTTCCATTCCGAAGGAAGGAAGCAAATCATCTTCCTGCACGTAATTGAAGCCAAGCTGCGCCACAAAACGACACGCTCTAAACATACGCAAGGCATCTTCTTCGTAGCGTTGGCTTGCTTTGCCAACGGTGCGGAGGATTTTATTTTGCAAATCCTCTTGTCCGCCAAAATAATCATACAGCTTACCGTCAAGGTCAAGTGCCATAGCGTTTACTGTAAAATCGCGACGGCTTAGATCTTCACGGAGAGTTTCGCAATACCAGACTTTTTCCGGCTTGTGAGCGTCCGTGCCGTAGGCTTCGCCACGGAAGGTAGTGATTTCCACAGGTACGTCTTCCACAATAGCGATGATACAGCCAAAGTTATTGCCTAAATTATCAACAGTACACCAATTTTGGGCGTGACAGATTTTTAAGACCTGTTCAGGATGGGCGCTGGTGGTTACGTCAAAATCACCAGGTTCAATACCAAGAAGAAGGTCTCGCACTGCTCCGCCTACTACGTAGGCTTCAAAGCCATTGGAATTTAGAGCGCTCAATATGCTTTTTATATAAAAGGGAAGTTTGCTTTTCATAATAGCTTTATTTTATCACGAGGGTGGGGCAAAATAAATATTTCACAGGAAAAACAAGCTGTACTTGCCAAAAGTTTGCATTCTCCAGAAACTTCATTGAAAATACAGAGCGCTGTAACAATAAAAAATTTGCTTTGTACTATAATGAATTTGCTAAAAGCTGTAAATATTACGCTTACCGGGTGGCGTCTGCGCAGCACCACCCGTTAATATACAGCTACAACAAAATACCCCACGGTAATCTTACTGTGGGGTAAACTATCAAAATGAAATTATTTATAATGCATTCTTACAAATGAGGAGTGAAACTTATGAAGAGTCATCGTAAAGGCTTGTTCCCGAAATTTTTGCATAGAGGTTTAGCTCTTGGAGCACTTATGACTTTTATTATTACAGGCAACGCTTTGGCAGCAGAGATTACTACTCCGCAACATGTTTCCCATGACACCGTTTTTAGCGGTGATACTATTGGCAATATGAATTTTACCCACTCTAGCCAATATGCCATTAACCATACTGGTGGCACCCTTACCATAGACGATTGCGTTTTAGAAAATATCAATAAAAATAGTAGCGGTGATAATTACTCTTATGGTTCTGTTTTGTATAGCTCTGCTACCGGTGGCAAGATTACCATTAACGATAGCACCATTCAAAATAATACCAATCTTGGTACTGCAAGACGTTATGCGGTAATGCATATTACTGGTGATGTGGATATTAGTGACAGTGTTTTCAAAAACAATAAATCTGCTTACATGGGCGGTGCTTTGTATTTAAGCACGGGTAATGCCACCATTACCAATACCATTTTTGAAAACAATTCTAGTAATGAGGGCGGTGCGATTATTGCCAATGGTGGTAGCGCAGGTAGCTCTGTTAATATTATCAATAGCACTTTTAAAGGTAACGATTCTGGTAGTACCGGTAGTGGTGGTGCGTTGAATGCCCAAGGGGCAACAGTGATTACTTTGAGCGGTAC
>JAGAPX010000026.1 GCA_017623055.1 Phascolarctobacterium sp. | reverse complement strand
CTGGAGCTGGCGAGAGGAATCGAACCCCCAACCTGCTGATTACAAGTCAGCTGCTCTGCCTATTGAGCTACGCCAGCATCATACCTAACGTATTATATCGTAAATAAAAATCTTTGTCAACTTCCTACATATAAAAGTACCAATAACATACTGCTGCCAAGCAAATACGATAATAAGCAAAGGCAGAAAGGCTGTATTTATGTAGGAACTTTAAGAACCACAGTACGGACCAGTAGGCAACTACGAAAGCAGTTACAAAACCGATTGCTAAGATTTGCAAATCATCTGCGGTCAGAAGATGTAAGTTCTTCAGCAAATCATAAGTACAAGCCACAAACATTAAAGGCACTGCTATAAGGAAGGTAAAGTGAGCAGCAACCTCTCTGCTCAAGCCAACAAGGAGCCCACCAGCAATGGTACTACCACTACGACTAAAGCCAGGCCACAAAGACAAAAATTGGTAAATGCCAACCCAAAGCGCCTGCTTAATCGTAATCTTATCAATGTCCTGCACCAGCTCGTCCTGCTTACCCTTGGTTTTATGTTCAGCGTAAATTAAAAGCAACGCGCCTGCCACCAAGGCGTAGATAACTGTTAAAGGACCAAAAAGGTATTCCTTGATATAGCTATAGAGGAAGAAGGCAACCAACATTACCGGGACTATTCCGGCAGCAATATGCCACACGCTCAAGCCTTTATCAATTTGCCAGCCCTCTTTAGTAAAAAAGCGATAGAAGCGTTCTTTATATATGAAGATAACAGAAAGAATTGCCCCCAGTTGGACGAAGACTTCAAAAACGTGAGCAACACGTTCATCAAAGCCAAGCATATTACCAACGATAATCATATGCCCAGTGGAAGACACAGGTAAAAACTCCGTCAGCCCTTCTACGATACCAACTATAACGGCAATCAAATTTTGATCCATAAAATACAATCCTTTAGTATGAATTAGTTACGCCTTACATTATACACATTATATATTTATTCAGCAATAAATTATTCATAGGCTTCACTAATTTTTAACCAAGCACAAGGAAAAAGACGGCTTACGCCGTCTTTTTATGTAGATTTAAAATTTATTACTTAATCACCAAAGCAGATGCCAATCTGACGACCGGTACGAATGATTTCGCTATCAACAGGTACCAAGCGTGGACTAGACGCTGCTTTTTGAATGTACACGGTAACAATTTGGTCATTTTCCAATGAAACCATAACATTATACTCTCCACGCAGGCAAGCCTCAGCCGCAGCCACGCCATAACGAGTGGAAAGAATTCTGTCATAGGAAGAAGGAGAACCACCACGTTGCAAATAACCAAGCACGGTACAACGAGATTCAATACCAGTACGTTCTTCAATTTCACGTACTAGCTTTTCTCCTGCTCCACCTAAGCGGATAGGTTCAAAGCTTCCCTTAACAACACGGGCAACAGAAAGTTCGCCACCAATAGGTTTAGCACCCTCGGCAACAACAACGATGCTAAAATCCTTACCCTTCGCCTTACGGTCTTCTATCTTTTTAATGACAGCATCAATATCGTAAGGAATTTCCGGAATAAGAATAACATCTGCACCACCGGCAATACCGCTGTGAAGGGCAATCCAACCTGCATAACGACCCATAACCTCCAGCGCCATTACGCGATGGTGGGATTCAGCAGTAGTATGCAGCCTGTCCACAGCTTCAGTAGCCATGGCAACAGCAGTATCAAAACCAAAGGTACGCTCTGTGCAGGGCAAATCATTGTCGATGGTTTTAGGTACGCCAACGACCTTAATGCCACATTCACGTGCCAGTTTAGCACCGATGTTCAGGCTTCCGTCACCGCCAATAACAACCAAAGCTTCTATATCATGCTTTTGCAGATTCTCAACTACCTTGTCTCGCATATCATAATAAACAAGCTCGCCGTTTTCTTCAACGGCAAATTTAAACGGGTTATCGCGGTTGGTAGTTCCTAAAATCGTGCCGCCACGGGGCAGGATGCCTGAAACATCAGCATAGTTCATCAGTTTTAAGTTACCATTTATCAGGCCGTTAAAGCCATTATAGATGCCGAAAACCTCACAATCATTTTGCAAGAAAGTCTTGATTACGGCACGAATAACAGCGTTCAGACCCGGACAATCGCCACCGCCGGTTAATACGGCAAAGCGACGTTTCTTTTCAGCCATTTAAGCCTCCAATTAGCCTTCTACGTTCCAAATTTTGAATCCATCGGGGCTAATACGGATAGCTTCGGTGCCATCGAATTTGTCATAGCACAGGTTGCCATTTTCCATGTAGCCAGGCCATGCAGTAACGATGGTGAATTTTTTGCTGAGTTTACGCATCAAGCTATCAGTATTGATATGGAATACGGGAACAAACAAAGTTTGCAGTCTGTCAAGAATAATTACTTCAGCATTGTAGCTTTCCAGAATAGTGGTGAACAGATCAGGAGCATACAAGCCTCTGTCAGCAGCCGGAATAGCCAAGAATTCTTCGCTAATCAACATACGGCAGTCAACATAAGTCCATTTTTTCATTTCAGCAGCTTCACGTAATACTTTACTTTTGCCGCTACCCGGTTTGCCGGTTACGATAACAACGTTACCTTTGTCGGCTTGTGCCTCTTCAACAACTTTTACCAATGCTTCCACTTGATCCATGATTAAAACCTCCCTAAGCACCCGAAAGTGCAAATTTCAAAACCATTTATTTAGTTATCTCTATATTCGCTGAACATTGCCAAAATCCTCTAAAAAATTAACACCATCCAGAAATTTTCTGTACGGCGTTAATTAGTGTTACACTTTTATCAGAAATAGCAGAAATTCCGCAAAACACATTCTATTTTTTATTGTGAAAACGCTCGCTGGGGTCTATTGCCAGCAGTCCGCTGTAAACAGTTCGCAAATCTGTAATGTCACCACGGCTGATGATATACTTCTCTAATTTGCGTTTTACCCTTTGCAAAGCATTATCAATGGATTTGATGTGACGGTCCAATTCCTCAGCAATCTCTTGGTAGGACTTGCCATCCAAGTAGCTCATGAGCACCTTCCACTCCAAATCACTGAGAATATTATTCATCTTATTCTCAATGTCGTCAAATTCTTCACGGCTGATAACCATATCTTCAGGATTCGCCACCCTTACCCCGCTGATAATGTCCAGCAAGGTACGGTCAGAATCTTCCTCGTAGATAGGTTTATTCAAGGACACATAAGAATTTAACGGAATATGCTTTTGCCTTGTTGCGGTTTTAATCGCCGTAATAATTTGGCGAGTTACGCACAACTCTGCGAAAGCACGGAAGGAAGATTGCTTATCGCTTTTAAAATCGCGAATAGCCTTATAAAGACCAATCATACCTTCTTGAATAATGTCTTCCCTTTCGGCACCAATCAAAAAATAACTGCGTGCCTTGGCTCTGACAAAGTTTCTGTATTTATGCAGCAAATACTCTTGCGCCAGTACATTGTCATTAAGCTGCGCATCTAAAACGATATCCTCATCAGTCATTTCCAAAAAGACTTCATAAGGATCGTTCTGTATTTCTGTAGTCATAAATTACATTTCCTCCGCTTATAACAACTAAGGTCCCTCAAATTAAGGGCAGTTACTTCATTATATTATGTAAGCCCCTTAGCGTCAACTTTTACTTCCGGCGCAATTTTTCAAACTGAGCCAAAACATCGTCTGCCAATCTGCCCCCCAGCTCGTTACGGTTAAGTCCGCTTGCCGGCTGGCGAAGCTTTTCAGCAATTGCCTTCTTGGCATTTTTATAATCCTCGTGAAATTCACGAGCAGAAATTCGATAAGCACCTGCACCAAGCACGTTCATCTGCTCTGCGTAATCGCTTGTTACTACAAAGACTTTGTCCCGTGCGTGCCTTAGCTCGTAGGCGCGTCGTTCTATCCAAGCGTCAGCTGTTTCGCCTTCATTAGTAAAAACAACTTCAACACCGTGGATTTTCGTAACGGAGCCATCACCCTGTGCTTCCTGAGCATCAAAAACCACAATGCCCTTTTGCCCCTTGAAGGCAGCATATTCGGAAATATTGGCAACCAAAATCTCACGAGCGTGCTCCAAGCTATCTTCACGCAACTTGGCAAATTCCTTCCAGGCGTTAATTACATTGTAGCCATCTACAATTAAGTACTCCGCCATCTTACTTGCCTGCCATACGGCGCTGACGCACCGCTTCGTACATTAAGATAGCACCCGCTGCAGAAGCGTTGAGGGAAGATACTCCCCCGCCCATGGGAATGCTGGCAATGGTATCACATTTTTGTTTTACCAAACGACCTAAGCCCTTACCTTCCGCACCAATTACCAGTACTAAAGGACCGGTCATATTCACGGTGTAATGGTCGTCACCGTCCATATCTGCACCGATAACCCAGCAGCCACGCTTTTGCAAATCTTCTATTGCCTGGGCAATGTTACCGATTTGCACCACAGGCACATACTCCACTGCGCCTGCAGAGATTTTCGCTACAACTGCATTAAGTGGGCAGCTACGACGCTTGGGCATCAGCACGCCATGTACGCCTGCTGCATCTGCAGTACGGATTAAAGCACCTACGTTTTGGGGGTCCTGCAATTCGTCCAGCAGTAAGATGAAGGGGTCTTCATTTTTAGCGGCAGCCTTGGCAAATACGTCTTCCAAGCTTTGGAAGGCAATGGGAGCAACCATGGCAACAATGCCTTGATGACGCATACCAGGTACAAGCTTATCTAATTTTTCTTGTTTAACATAATCAATGAGAATGTTCTTCGCTTTGGCAACAGCAATGATTTCCCCAATGCTACCACCCTTAGCGCCATCCTGCACTAAAATTTTATTTATGGAACGCTCGCTGCGCAATGCTTCAGCAACTGAATTGCGACCGGCGATAATATCCTCAGACATAAAACCCTCCTAAAATTCAGGTTTTTATTTTTGTTCCTGCTTAGCCTTTGTAGCCAAGATTGCTTCCAAACGGCCACAAGTCATTTCACCTTCATGGCACACGCCTTCGCTCACGCAGGTAGGCCCTGCATTTTCAAAAAGGATGGGAGCAACTTTTTTGCATTCAGCCAACATTTTATCAGCCAATTGGCGAATTTCCCATTGAGCACGTGTGCAGCAACGCAGTTTAAAGAAGTTCATCAAGGAACGTACGTTAAAGGTGCACACGATTTTAGTTTCAGCAGCGTTGGGAAGCACATAGCGTGCGTCCTCTGCTAAAACGCCCATATCAACAAATTCGTTGTACAGGTCTTGAATCTCTACCATCAGCTTTTCAAATTTTTCTTTCGCTTCAGGACGAGCTGCAATGGAAGGAGGCATAATGGTTTCAAAATTATGCTCTTTAACATAACGTTGAGATTGTTGGGAATAAGAAGCAATACGATGACGAACCAATTGGTGGGTCAAAACGCGGGAAACGCCTTCAATGGCAAAGGTAAAGGTTACGTGTTCCATAGGAGAATAGTGACCCATGCTTACCAGTTTGCGTACCAGTTTAGCAGCTTGTTCGTCGCTCATTTTTTCTTCCAGCTGAGCAGCGCCAATGGGAGAATAGCACAAGCGTGCACTCATAGCTACGGTTTTGTCAGGCTCCGGCGTATGACGTAATAATTTAACTTCCATATTTACACCTCACTTCTATTTTTTCTTAGACTTAACATTTTGTACGATGATGGCAAAGGAGCTATCCAAAATCTCCTCCAAACGCTCTTGGCGCTCCTGCAAAAACAGCCAGCCAACAAGGGCTTCAAAAGCAGTTGCCATTCTATATTCGTGGACGGAGGCACTCTTAGGCACCATGGATTTAGCATTACGTCCACGTCTGAATATTACCTGTTCTTCTTCCGTAAGACTCTCTTGCAGCTCCTGCATTGCCTGGCATTGGCATACTGCAGAAACCATTTTGGAACCAAGGTCGTGCACCACACGCACTTGGGTAGAAGTAGGTAATAATCTTAATCTAACGTACATGGAAAACACAACATCCCCGATATAAGCCAAGATGATAGGGTTCATCTGCCCTACGTCAGGAAATTTTGCGCCGGCCGCTTCGCAAGCAGCCAGCGCATGTTGTTTCAACATTTGATATTGTTCAAACCTCATTGCTTTTTCCACTTAACACCTTGGGGGGTGTCTTCAAGGATAATGCCCATAGCGGTCAATTGGTTACGCAGAGCGTCTGCTTGAGCGTAGTTTTTAGCAGCACGTGCTTCTTGACGCAGAGCGATTACCATTTCAATGAGTTCTGCTTCTTTGCTATCGCCTGCTTCAGCAGGTGCAGCAGCAGTATTTTCGAGTACGCCGATGATGGAGCACATTTCTGCGAAAAGGTCACCCATCATAGCTACAAGTTTACCGTCAGGTTTAGCGCCTGCTTCGGTAACTTCTTTATGATAAATATTGATTTCTTTACCCAGTGCAAACATGTAGCTGATTGCCAAAGCGGTGTTGAAATCGTCACGCATAGCTTCCAGGAAGTCGTTGCGCATTTCAGCAAGTTTTTCGCGCAGTGCCAAGCTTGCTTCGGTAGGACCAGCACTCATCATAGTGCTCAAGGAACGCAGGGTTTCTTGAGAGTTACGCAAACGAGCAAGGCTCTTTTGTGCTTCTTTCAAGCGTTCGTCGCTGAAATCTAGCGGGCTACGATAATGGGTGGACACGATGAAGAAACGCAGGGTTTCCGGGTCAAAGTGTTCCAGAATATCAATTACCATGAAGAAGTTGCCCAAGGATTTAGACATTTTTTCTTCGTTAACGGTAATGAAGCCATTGTGCAACCAGTAGTGTACGAAGGGATGGCAACCAGTGCAGCCTTCGGATTGAGCGATTTCGTTTTCGTGGTGCGGGAAAATAAGGTCACTGCCGCCACCGTGGAAGTCGAAGCTTTCGCCCAAATATTTCATGCTCATGGTAGAGCATTCGATGTGCCAGCCAGGACGGCCTTCACCCCAAGGGCAGGGCCAAGCAGGTTCACCCGGTTTAGCAGCTTTCCACAAAGCGAAGTCCATGGGATTTCTTTTGCGGTCGTCTACGTCAACACGAGCGCCAGCCATCATATCTTCCAAATTACGACCGGAAAGCTCGCCGTAATGCTCGAATTTTTCTACGCTGTAATATACGTCACCTTCAACTTCGTAAGCATAGCCACGGTCGATGAGGGTTTGTACGGTTTGGATGATGTCTTCGATATGTTCAGACACGCGAGGATAAACGTGAGCGCGTTTTACGTTCAGTTTGTCCATTACTTCATAGTAAGAATCAATGTAACGGTTGCAAACGTCAAACCATTGCACGCCTTCCTTGTTAGCGGTGTTGATAATCTTATCGTCGATATCAGTGAAGTTTTGTACGTGAGTTACGTCATAGCCTTCGTGCTCCAAGAAGCGACGGATAACGTCCCAAGTTACGAAGGGACGAGCGTTGCCAACGTGGGGATGGTTGTAGGGAGTAACGCCGCAAACATAAATATTTGCCTTGCCTTCGTTAATAGGTACAAAATCTTCTTTTTGTTTAGTTAAAGTATTATAAACCTTAATAGCCATAAAAACTCTCCTTTACAGGGTGATACCTGCTTTCGCGAGGCTTGCTTTAACGCGTTTACCAGTGCGTTCAATGCCCAGCAGGGGAACCATTTCTGCTAATTCCGGACCGTGTTGGTTACCGGTCAAAGCAACGCGGATAGGCATGAATACATCTTTGCCTTTCAGCTTGGTGGTTTTTTGAATGGTTTTGAACAAGCCTTTTACTGCAGCGCCGTCCAGCACTTCCAGTTTGGGCAGTTCTTCTAAAAGCATACCGATTACGGTAGGTACGGTTTCTGCTTTCAAAACTTCAGCAGCTTCTTCGTTTTCAAAATCGAATTCGTCGTTGAAGTACATTTCTACGCAAGCAGGGATTTGTGCGCCGAAGGCAACGTGGTCTTTGGAAGTAGCTACAACTTTTTTGAGCCAAGCCAGTTTTTCGCCTTCTTCTTCACCGGTCATATAACCAGCTTCAATCATATGCGGTTTAGCAACTTCAAAGAATGCTTCTGCATCCAATTGACGCATGTATTGTTGGTTAATCCAGTTCAGTTTGTCGATATCGAAAACTGCCGGGTTTTTAGCAACGCGTTCCATAGAGAATTCTTGGATGAGTTCTTCAATGGTGAACAATTCTTGTTCGCTGTTAGGAGCCCAACCCAAAAGAGCCAGGAAGTTATCAATACCAGCAGGCAGGTAGCCTAATTGACGATATTGGTCAACAGAGGTTGCACCGTGACGTTTGGACATTTTGGTATGGTCTTTGCCCAAGATAAGGGAGATATGACCAAATACCGGTTTTTCAAAGCCCAGTGCATCATAAATCAGGCATTGGCGCGGAGTATTGGAAAGATGTTCTTCCGCACGGATAACGTGGCTGATTTTCATGGAAGCATCGTCAATTACTACTGCATAGTTGTAAGTGGGGATACCGTCGGATTTTACGATTACAAAATCACCGATACCATTGGAATCAAAAGTAACAGTGCCACGAACCAAGTCGTTAATTACGATTTGTTGGTCAGCGGGAACACGGAAGCGAACGGTCGGTTTACGGCCTTCTGCTTCGTATGCAGCGATTTGTTCCGGAGTCAGGTCACGGCATTTGCCCATGTAGCGGGGCATTTTGCCTTCTTTAATCAACGCTTGGCGTTCTTCTTCCAATTCTTCGTCAGTGCAGTAGCAGTAGTATGCTTTGCCTTCAGCAAGAAGTTGTTCAGTGTATTTTTTGTAAAGGTCAAGACGTTCAGTTTGACGGTAGGGGCCATAAGGGCCGCCAACGTCAATGCCTTCGTCCCAATCCATACCCAGCCATTTCAAAGCTGCCTTAATGTTTTCTTCAGATTCACGGCTGGAACGTTCCAAGTCGGTATCTTCAATTCTCAAAATCAATTTGCCCCCGGTTTTGCGAGCCAAAAGCCAGTTGAACAGCGCGGAGCGAGCACCGCCAATATGGAACGGGCCAGTGGGGCTGGGCGCAAATCTTACTCTTACTTCATTAGACATATAATATCCCTCCAAAAAATCTATTGGTTTTTAACTAAAAATGTCATCATAATATTATACTACGTTTAGCACATTTATTCAAACAACAATGCTCATTTCACCAAGCTTGCAATCGCTTCTGCCGCAATGCCTTCACCACGTCCTGTAAAGCCAAGCTTTTCCGTAGTGGTAGCCTTCACGTTAACGCAATCCTCGTCAATTTTAAGTACCTGCGCCACGCGACTGCGCATTGCCGGAATGTAGCTTGCCAGCTTAGGTTTTTGCGCAATTATTGTTACATCCACATTATTAACTTGCCAGCCTTTTTCCTCTACAAGATGCACAACGTGCTTCAAAAGCTTAGCGCTATCAGCGCCTTTGAAACGTTCATCAGTATCAGGAAAATGCTTGCCAATATCGCCAAGCGCCGCCGCACCCAAGAGCGCATCGCTCAAAGCGTGCAACGCTACGTCAGCATCACTATGTCCTAACAGCCCTAACTCGTAGGGAACCTCTACCCCGCACAAAATAAGCTTGCGTTCAGATACCAGCTTATGTACGTCGTAGCCTGTGCCCACCCTAAACTGGGGCATCTTAACAATCTTATCCATTAGTTTTCTCCTGCTGCGCCAGTAAATTTTCTGCAAAGAGTAAATCCTCCGGCGTAGTAATTTTTATGTTCTCGTAGCGTCCAAGGGCAACTACAACCTTGTGCCCTAAAAGCTCTACTACGGAAGCATCATCTGTAACCTGCGCAGGGTGCTGCGCTAAATTTGCGTAAGCCTTTTTCAAAATGTTCACTTCAAAAATTTGCGGTGTCTGCACTGCATGCAAGGTGCTACGTATGGGCGTAGCAGTAACCTCGCCAGCTTCGTTAACAACCTTAATGGTATCCTTAACGGGAACAGCGGCAATGGCAGCCCCGTACTTCTTGGCAGCCTCTAAGGTTCTTAAAAAAACTTCCTTACCAGCAAATGGTCGCGCCCCGTCATGGACAGCAACGTAACCCTCACTTTCGGTTATCGCCGCCAGGGCATTAGCAACGGAGTCTTGACGCTCCTTGCCACCAGCAACAACTACAAAGGGCAGGTCAGCAAAATATTTTGCTTGATAACTTGCCAAAAGCTCTCGCCCCTCCTCTACTTCGTCAGGAGCAAGAACTACAATCGCCCTTGTAATCAGCTTAGTTCTAGAAAGCATAGTTAAACAGTGTACCAGAAGCGGTACACTGTTTATTTTTGCGAAAGCTTTATTTATTCCTAATCCTAAACGCTTACCTGCGCCAGCCGCAGGAATTACAGCAATTAAATTATCCAAGCCTAAAGCCCTCCACTAATTTTTAGAACTGTGGTTAGCGCGGGCAAAAATCATTCTGCCAGCAGCAGTTTGTAAAACAGAAGTTACGATAACCTCAATGCTAGTGCCTACATAACGTCTACCATTTTCTACAACGATCATGGTGCCGTCATCAAGATAAGCAACAGCTTGACCAGGCTCCTTACCTTCTTTAACAAGGTAAACGCTCATTTCCTCACCAGAAACAACTACAGGCTTAATAGCATTGGCAAGCTCGTTGATGTTCAAAACCTTAATGCCTTGAATTTCAGCAACCTTGTTCAGGTTAAAATCGTTGGTCATAATGGAAGAATCAGTTTGCTTAGCAAGGCGGATAAGCTTGCTATCCACATCGCCCAAATCGTCAAAATCGTAATCTACAATCAAAACCTGTTTGCCGTAGCTATGCTGTAAATCCTGCACCAAATCAAGACCTCGACGTCCTTTAGCACGTTTCAGATTGTCAGACGAATCGGAAAGCTTTTGCAGCTCTTCCAACACGAAGTTAGGCACAACAACCTTACCGTCAAGGAAGCCTGCCGCCATAATATCCATAACACGTCCATCAATGATAACGCTGGTATCAAGCAGCTTATTATTACTGTACAAACGGTCACCCAAGGGACCAGCTTTAATATCCTTTTCCAAAACCTGTGCCTTAGGGGCTTCCGGCGGGGGAGCAGGAACAGTACTTGCGCCACGCATGCGGGCAAAGAAATCAGTAATATCCGTATGCTTGCGCAAAGCTACCTTCGCACCTACAACGGATAAGATTAAACTGAAAATAATAGGTACATAAGGTCCGATGATTGGCAAATGGGCAAAGGGACTGCCAATAAGGTTAGCAATAATCAAACCCAAGCCAATACCCAAAACCATTACCAAAATATCACTGGTGGGAATGCGAGACAAAGTAATTGCCAAGCGTTCAGAATACCCCAAGATAAAATTAGTAATGGAAGGCGCCACTGCCATACCAAAGCCACCAAAGACAACGAGACCAATGGTCCCGGAAACAATGTTAGCCATGGCAATGCCAAACAAACCATGTCCTTCTAAATCATAGCCAAAGCATTCAGAAATATACGGGCAATAGTAATCAAAAATTATGAGTCCGGTGATAGCAAAAACGAATACGATAATCAGGCTATAGATTTTTCTAATCATTAGGTTTCCTCCTTTCTTTAAAAATTAGGCAACTAAAAAATCGTAATAGTCCACCTAGTTTATATGATAGCGTTTATTGCAACAAAATACAAGCCAAAAAGCCCCAGAAACTTGATGTATACACAAGAAAAGTGTAAACAAATTGAAAAAAGAGTGCCACTTTTAGCAGCACTCTCTTAACCACGCTTCAGCCTGCGCAGCATCAATACCTTTTACCAACATAATTTCGCTTTGCAAAATTTGCTTAGCGTTATGTAACAACCTGCGTTCACCTACGGAAATCTTCTTATCTTGTTCTAGAACAACCAAAATCTTAAACACCTTGGCTACTTCCAAAATGCAACCACTCTTAATCTTTTCCATATAAACTTGGAAACGTCTATTCCAAGAAATGCTCTTAACGCTTTGCACGTCAGGAACCTCGCGGAGCACAGCGGCAACCTCGTCCAGCTTTTCTACAGGAACGATTTCGCGCAAACCCAATCTATCTGCATTTTCTACAGGAATGGACACAGTCATATTTTCAAAGAGCATCTGTAAAATAAAATAATCTACCAGCGCGCCATCTTGTTCGCGTTGTTCAATCTCTTTAATAATTGCGCCTCCGTGCAGCGGATAAACCACACGGTCTCCTGTTGCAAACATGTGGGATTCCTCCTAAAGATTTCTACCTTTACATTGTACCACTCGTCTAGGAGAATTGTCAAATTGTGTATTGTACCATATACGCAATAGGGTGTCAATATAAGTTGCAACTAATTTGTGCAGGTACTCTTAGTGCAAATTTGGGGTAGTGCTTGTAAAAATCTGCTTATGTGTTATAATGTAGCAAGAGAGATTCCTGACGTTTGGGTCGTCAGCTCTCTCCGTTTCTGATTTTGAGTCGAAGAAGAGGCTGCTAACCATAGCGGTCTTTTTCTTTTTTATAAGTTAGTTACTTACATCCAAGAACAATGGTAGCAACGAGAAGTCCAAAGCCAATCATCAAAGACAGCGCTTCGTAAGTAGTCATTGCTATCACCTCCTCAAAAGGAAGAACCGACCATCAGGAATCTCTACCCTAACATTCTACATAAATTTTTATTTACCTATATTTATTTTGCTATTTTGTGAAATCAAGGTGAATTTTAAAAAGTAACACCACAAAAAACGACTCCGCAATGCGCAATGTCATTAAGTTAATGACATTGATACTATAAACGGGCATTTTCAACTCCAATCCGGACATTTTTAGCAAAATATTTTTCAAAAAGTGCTTCTATCAGCTCTCAGAAAAATTTTTGGAAAAATGTCCGGTTTTGTAATTTCTGACCCCATTATAAAGATAAGGGGACTTTTTTACGGACAGCAACGCCAAAATTAAAAATCCCCGCTCGCAACGAACGGGGATTCCAAAAATCTATATTTATTTACCTGCCAACTCATCAGCCAAAGCTTCAATCTGAGCTGTGCTTTCGTCATTAAGAGCAGACATAATCGTTACATTGTTTTCCGCAAAGGTAACGCACTTACATTTTTCAAGCAAGCCTTTCATAATCTTGTTCGCCATGGGCGCCCAGCTACCGTTTTCGATAAACGCAACCTTTCTGTTTTGGTAGCAACGCTCTGTCAAATGACAGATATAGGTGCGCATATAGGGAAAGATGCTGGCGTTGTAGGTAGTGGTAGCCAAAACAAGCTTAGAATATTTAAAGGCATCCGCAACGGCTGCGTGCATATCATCTCGCGCCAAATCGTAAACTTTTACCACAGCACCCTTAGCCTGCAATTTTTCTGCCAAAAGCTCCACTGCCTTCTTGGTATTACCATAGATGGATGTGTATGCAATAACGATTCCTTCTTCTTCAACAGCATAGCTTGACCAGGTGTTGTAAAGATTCAGGTAGTAGCCAAGGTTTTCTTTCAGCACAGGTCCATGCAAGGGGCAAATGGTTTGAATGTCTAAAGTTGCCGCCTTCTTAAGCACTGCCTGCACAGGCATACCGTACTTGCCAACAATACCGATGAAGTAACGTCTTGCTTCATCCGCCCAATCTTCTTCCACATCAAGAGCACCAAATTTTCCGAAGCCATCTGCCGGGAACAAAATCTTTTCCTTAACCTCGTAAGCCATAATTACTTCAGGCCAGTGCACCATGGGAGCCTTCACGAAAGCAAGGGTGTGCTCACCCAAGTTTAAGGTGGAGCCTTCATCAACGACGATGCGGTTATCTGCAAAATCAGTACCAAAGAAGTTTTTCATCATCTCAAACGCCAAAGCAGAAGAAACTATCTTCGCATTGGGGTACGCCTTGGCAAAATTAAAGATGTTAGCAGAATGGTCAGGTTCCATGTGCAGGACAACCAAATAGTCGGGAGCTTTGCCGTCAAGAGCCTTTTCTATATTTGCCAGCCATTCGTCTAAGAAGTTGGCATCAACAGTATCCATAATGGCAATCTTCTCGTCCATAATAGCGTAGGAGTTATAAGAAATTCCGTTGGGAACAACGTATTGACCCTCGAACAAATCTACCTTGTGGTCATCAACCCCAATATATTTAACAAAATCAGAGATGTACATAAGCTACCTCCTGTTTTTCATAGTATTATCGTAATAATTTTACCATATTATTTTTGAATAAGTCTATACGTTGTAAAACAAAAACTCCCTGCCAACGTTAGTCAGCAGGGAGCAGATTTTAAAATTTTATTCCCATTCGATGGTAGCAGAAGGTTTCGGACTCATATCATAGCAAACGCGGTTAACGTTTTTAACTTCAGCCAAGATACGGTCAGTAATCTTCAGCAGGATGGGCCAATCAAGTTGTTCGATGGTTGCAGTCATTGCGTCAACGGTGTTTACGGCGCGGATGATTACAGGCCATTCGAAGGAACGAGCGTTGTCACGAACGCCTACAGATTTAAAGTCAGGCACGATGGTGAAGTATTGCCATACTTTTTTATCCAAGCCAGCTTTAGCAAATTCTTCACGGAGAATTGCGTCAGCTTCGCGAACTGCTTCCAAACGATCGCGGGTAATTGCACCAAGGCAACGAACGCCAAGGCCAGGACCCGGGAACGGTTGACGATATACCATATGGTCGGGCAAGCCAAGTTCTACACCGCAAGCGCGAACTTCGTCTTTGAACAGTTGACGCAGGGGTTCAACCAGTTCAAATTGCAGGTCTTCAGGGAGACCGCCAACATTGTGGTGAGATTTAACAACTTTAGCAGTTTTGGTACCGCTTTCTGCGATATCAGGATAAATGGTACCTTGACCTAGGAAGTCAACGCCTTCAACTTTGCGAGCTTCTTCTTCGAATACGCGGATGAATTCTTCGCCGATGATTTTACGTTTTTGTTCGGGGTCAGCAACGCCTTCCAATTTGGTGAGGAAGCGTTCAGTTGCATCAATGTAAACGAGGTTTGCATTCAATTGGTTTTTGAATACTTCTACTACGCTTTCAGATTCGCCTTTGCGCATCAAGCCATGGTTTACGTGTACGCAAATCAGGTTGTCGCCAATAGCTTTCAAAAGGAGAGCTGCTACTACGGAGCTATCTACGCCACCGGAGAGAGCAAGCAATACTTTTTTATCGCCAACTTGTTTTTTAACCAATTCGATTTGGTCATGAACGAAGTTAGCCATATTCCAGTTAGCTTCAGCTTTGCAGGTTTCAAAAACAAAATCTTTCAAAGCAGCTTTAATGCCTTCTACATCGTTAGCAAATTGAGGAAGTTTAACTTCGCACAATGCTTTATCGTGACCTGCAGCAATCACAGGAATACCAGCTTCATAAATTTCAGGGAGTACGTCAATAGCAACGCCGTCAACGATATTGTTCGGACCACCGTTGATTACGATGCCTTTTACGTTGGGCAGTGCTTTCAATTCTTCTACAGTAATGTCGTGCGGATAAATTTCGCTATAAACGCCCAATGCGCGAATAGCTCTTGCAACAACAGTATTTTCATGGCTACCAAGGTCTAAAATAACAATCATATCTTGTTTCATGATTATCCTCCTCATAAAGTAAAATACCACTTTCTGATTATATCACAAACATTCTACGTTGTATATTTTTTTAGAAAAAATTTCCGAATAATTTTCCCGCTTTATTATAAATCGTTCAAGCATTATTCGGACAATCCTCCTGTTTCTAAAAAATTTTATATCCAAGAAGATGTGGTAACCGCAAAACTTTTCATATATAATGGAAGCAGATATTTCAAAAACGAGGTACTCATTTTGCATTACGGCATTGGTATTCACATAGCTCTAATCTTAGGCGTACTGGCGCTTTCCACTTCGGCAATCTTCGTTAAAATTGCAAGTGCCCCCTCCGCCATCACCGCCTTTTACCGCTTGTTCTTTTCTGCGGTACTCATACTGCCCTTCGCGCTTGGCAACACAAGTTGCAGAAGCGAACTATTCAGCTTGCCAACGAAGAAAGTTCGCCTTGGAATTTTGGCTGGTTTGCTCCTTGCAGTACACTACGTGATGTGGTTTGAATCACTTAGCTACACCTCCGTTGCCAGCTCTACGGTGCTCGTTTCCTTGCAACCGCTGTTCTCTATGGTGCTTGGTTACTGCTTCTTCCAAGAAAAGCTGCGCACTCGCGCGATAGTTGGCTGCTTCATTGCAATTATCGGCAGTGCCATCATTGGCTGGGGAGATTTTCAGATTGATGAACGTGCCCTTTGGGGTGATTTAATCTCCTTTTTATCTGCAGGCGTAATCGCTGCTTACTTTTCTGTCGGACAAATTTTGCGTAAGGATACAGGCGTTGTTCCCTACTCCATACTTAGCTATACAAGCAGCTCTGTTTTCCTCGCGGCATACGCTCTTGTAAAAGATAACTCCTTCACTGCCTACCCTGCGGAAAGCTGGTACTCCTTCTTAGGCTTGGCACTTATCTGCACCATTGGTGGTCAATTCGTTTTCAACCTGCTTCTTAAAAACGTATCTGCCACCGCAGTTACCATGAGCATTTTAGGCGAACCCATTGGCACCTGCATTTTAGCCTACTTCATTTTAGGAGAGAGCATTTCCCTGCAACAATTCGTAGGCATCGCCGTAATCATTGCTGGCTTAGGAATCTTCTTCTCCACACCAAAAAACGAATAATAAAGCAAAAATCCCCTGCTACTTTCGTAACAGGGGATAAATTTTTATTCAGCCAAAACGCCTTCAACAAAGTTAATCAAGCCATCAACAACTTCGTCGCGAATATCCAGTTCGTTATGGATTTCATGACGATAGCCGGAATATGCCTTAACAGAAACTTTGTTACCGGTATTTGCCAAGAGGTTTGCTACGTGGTACAAGCCTTCACCGTAGTTACCGCAGGGGTCTTGATCACCGGCAATCAGATACACAGGAATGTTGGAGGGAACCATGGGAGCCCATTCATCACTTTCAATGAAGTGGTACAGTTGGACAAAGTCCCAAGCCAATTCCAAGGTAGTGTCAAAGGTGTTGAACATATCGTTAGCGTGGTCAGTTACAATTCTGGGGTCGTTAGCAATCCAGTCTGCAGGACCATTGGGGTTTTCTACACGAGCAGTCATATCAAGGAAAACTTTATCGAACCAAGCGCCTGCCGGTTGATAAGGGTCAGCTTCGTAAGCAGCATTAAATTCAGGGTCTGCATATTCGATTTCGCAGCCTTTCCATTGGGAGCACAAGCCACACAGCATCAAGCCTTTGATATCTTCGCCGTAATGAGCAGCGTAAGCACGAGCCAGCATGCTACCCCAGCTATGGCCAAAGATGAAGTACGGAAGCTCAGGATAATCTGCGACAGCAATATCGTGAAGCTGTTTTTCATCTTTCAAGTAAGTCATATAGCCACCGGAGTGGGGGTCACCCAAGGTGCCACCGTCATAACCGGTTTTGCCGTGACCAAGATGGTCGTCAGCATACACAACGTAGCCTACTTGGATAAATTTCAAAATCATATGCAGGTATCTGCGGGAATGTTCACCGTAACCATGAATCAATTGCACGATACCTTTAGGAGTACCAAGAGGGCTGTAAGACCAAGCCTTGATGGTATCTCTACCGTTTGCAGAAGCGAAGCTAATTTCTCTGATAGACATAGGAAAACCTCCTTAAGATTTTTTACATCATACCGGGCATGCCGCCACCCATGGGCATTTGAGGCATTGCAGGTTCTTTAGACGGTTTGTCTGCAACGATGGATTCAGTGGTAAGAACCATTGCTGCGATGCTTGCTGCGTTTTGCAGTGCGCTACGGGTAACTTTAGTGGGGTCAACGATACCAGCAGCAATCATATCAACGTATTCTTCGGTCAGTGCGTTGAAGCCGAAGCCTTTGCGGCTACGTTTAATGGTGTCAACAATAACTGCACCTTCGAGGCCAGCGTTGTAAGCGATTTGGCGTACAGGTTCTTCGATAGCACGTCTTACGATTTCCACACCAGTTTTTTCGTCGCCACTAACTTTGATTTTGCTCAAGGAACCTTGTACTTGGAGCAGTGCGGTACCGCCGCCAGCTACGATGCCTTCAGCTACTGCAGCGCGAGTTGCGTTAAGAGCGTCTTCAATGCGCAGTTTCTTTTCTTTCAGTTCAACTTCTGTAGCAGCGCCAACTTTAATTACTGCAACGCCGCCAGCCAATTTAGCCAAACGTTCTTGGAGTTTTTCTTTATCGAATTCGGAAGTGGTTTCCGGAATTTGTGCACGAATTTGTGCTACGCGACCAGCGATTTCTTCTTTGTTTCCAGCACCGTCAACGATGGTGGTCATTTCTTTAGTTACACGTACTTGACCAGCTTGACCAAGGTCTTCTACAGAAGCGCTGTCCAATTTACGGCCAACTTCTTCGCTGATTACGGTTGCACCAGTAAGGATAGCGATGTCTTGGAGCATAGCTTTACGACGATCACCGAAGCCAGGAGCTTTAACAGCAACAGCTTTGAAGGTGCCACGCAGTTTGTTTACTACGAGGGTTGCCAGTGCTTCGCCTTCGATGTCTTCAGCGATGATGAGCAATTCACGACCACCTTGAACAACTTTTTCCAGAACAGGCATAATGTCTTGAATCATAGTGATTTTGCGGTCAGTAATGAGTACCAAGGGGTTGTTCAGTACAGCTTCCATTTTGTCCGGGTCAGTTGCCATATAGGGGGAGATGTAGCCACGGTCAAATTGCATGCCTTCTACAGTTTCCAAGCAGGTTTCCATGGTTTTGGATTCTTCAACAGTGATTACGCCGTCGTCGCCAACTTTTTCCATAGCGTCAGCAATGAGGCTACCGATTTCTTCGTCAGCTGCGGAGATGGAAGCAACTTGTGCTTTAGCTTCTTTGGTTTCTACTTTTTGAGAAACAGCTTTCAGTTCTTCAACCAGAACGTCTACTGCTTTTTGGATACCTTTTTTCAGAACCATGGGGTTAGCGCCAGCTGCTACGTTTTTCATACCCTCACGAATCATAGCTTGAGCAAGTACGGTAGCGGTGGTGGTGCCGTCACCAGCAACGTCATTGGTTTTAATGGATACTTCTTTAACCAGTTGCGCACCCATGTTTTCAAACGGATCTTCCAGTTCAATATCACGAGCAATGGTTACGCCGTCGTTAGTGATGGTGGGCGCACCAAATTTCTTTTCCAATACTACGTTACGACCTTTAGGGCCAAGGGTTACTTTTACAGCGTCAGCCAATGCATTTACGCCACGTTCCAAGCTACGGCGAGCTTCTTCATTAAACAGAATTTGTTTTGCCATTTTACTTATCTCCTATCTTTAGGTTAATTATTATTCGATTACTGCGAGAATGTCGCGTTCAGAAAGAATCAAATATTCTTTGCCGTCCAGTTTAACTTCGGTGCCGCTGTATTTTGCAAATACAACTTCTTCACCAACTTTAACTTCGGGAGCAATGCGGGTACCATTTTCGGTTACTTTGCCTGCGCCAACAGCAATTACTTTACCGGTTTGCGGTTTTTCTTTAGCAGCAGTATCCGGCAGGAAAATACCGCTAGCAGTTTTTTCTTCTTTAGTTACAACTTCAACTACAATGTGGTCATACAACGGTTTCAACATCTTTGAGAACCCCTTTCGTAAAATATATTAATATAATTTTTAACAATTAAGTCTCGTTAGCACTCTAACAAGCGGAGTGCTAACTTGCAATTATTATTATACTGAAAGCCAAATAAAAAGCAATACTCTTTCGCAGATTTTTTACACTTTATTCAAAAAAGATGCTTCGCTAACATAAAAAAGCGCTTCGCTAAGCAAAATTCTTGCTAACGAAGCACGTTTTTGTATTAACATATTCTATTTTGCACTTTTAATGATTTTTTCAGCAAGCTCTTTCAACGTAATATGATGCGCCATACTAAACTGCTGCAGCTTGCGATAAGCTTCCTGCTCCGTCATACCGTGCGCCGCCATCAAGATGCCCTTCGCCCTGTCAAGAAGCTTTCTCGTTTCAAGGCTCTCCTTCAAATCTGCCAGCTCTGCGTTCAAAGCTTCAAGCTCTTCTTCCTTTTTACGCAGCTCCGTAACGTCCTGCAGAATAACAATGGCACTGCCGCCCTTCGTCTTAGGCGCAACAGGCAGCACCCGCACCGCAAGGAGAAGTCCATTAGAAGTAAACTCCCTGCTTTCCGCAGTACCAGTGTCAATAACCATTCCCACTACGGGCCAGTTAATTTCCAAATGGTTAGTACGCTTGCCCAGCAAATCTCTTACACCCATAACTTGAAACAAGTGCTTAGCTTCATTGTTGGCAGCTACGATAACCTTATCATTATTTACAACCAGCAAACCGTCAGCAGAAGAAAGGCGCTTGTAGTTACCATTCTTTTCCACAGGCTTGGGCAAATTCAAAAGTAACTCCACCGTTTCACGAATAAGCACTTCATCGGGGTCAAGTGTTTCAAAACTCAAGGCTCCGTAGCATCTGCCACGCAAGTCTCGCAAAGGGTAAACCCAAAAGCTATTGAACACGCCTAATTCCAGCTCACGCATACCACGAACGGAAATATTGTTTTGTAAGGTGCGTTGCACGAGAGGTTCCTCTACCACACGTACCTTGCGACCTGTTAAATCAGGCTGCACCTTACCACGTTGGGTCAAAGGTTGCACCTGCTTCAAGACCTGTAAAAACTTTTTATCACTATCTGACAAGTAGATTGTTACTCTGGCGTGAGCAATATCCGCCGCCAGTTCTAACCCTGACAGCAGAGTTTGTAACGTATTTTTTTGTTCCGCTGTCAAAGTGGTTAACATGTTTTTCTCCTCGTCAAATTTTTTGTCTTTTCCCCACTATTTATGGGTTAATCCCCTAGTTTATCCACACTATCCACAAGGTTATACACAGGAATTATGGCTATTTTACGTGATTTCTTCTAATTTATCCACATTATCCACAGAGTTATGCACTAAATGTACTCGTGTTTATCCCAGTTTAAGTGATGGAACTGCGTTCAAATCCAGTGGACTTTCTATGCCAGCCTGATACATAAAATAGCCTCGACAAGCAATCATAACAGCATTGTCAGTACACAGAATGGGCATCGGATGTACCAGCTCTGCTCCAATCTTAGTCATAGCCTGCGCTAAGGTTGTTTGCAGTGTTTTATTGGCGGACACACCGCCGGCAAGCACAATTTTTTTAAGGCCAGTATCCTTCATGGCACGAATAGCTTTCTGTACCAGCGCGTCCACCACTGCATTTTGGAAGGAAGCTGCTACGTCCGCACGGTTTACCTCGCGCTTAGCCTGCTCTTGGTTGTGCAGGTAGTTGATTACCGCAGATTTCAAACCGCTAAAGCTAAATTCGTAGGGCGCATCCAATTTTGCAATGGGAAACTCAATAGCGTGCGGATTGCCACCCAGCGCCAGCTTTTCAATCTCCGGACCACCGGGATACTGCAAGCCCATCACGCGGGCGATTTTATCAAAGGCTTCGCCAGCCGCATCGTCACGGGTTTGGCCAAGCATTTCAAAGCTATTGTAGCCTGTAACTTTAAGCAAAGCAGTGTGACCGCCACTTACTACCAGCGCCATAAAAGGAGGCTCCAGTTCCGGGTCAGTCAAGAAGTTAGCAAAGACATGTCCTTCCAGATGGTTTACACCAATCAAAGGCTTATCCGTAGCCCAAGCCAAGGACTTCGCCGCGCTAAGACCTACCAAAAGGGCACCTACAAGTCCGGGGCCATAGGTTACTGCCACAGCGTCAATGTCTTCAAGGCTAACATTTGCCTGCTGTAAAGCTTCGTCGATTACGGGCATAATGTTTTCAATATGCTTACGGGAAGCAATCTCCGGCACTACACCACCAAATTTGCGGTGAATGACAATTTGGGAGGAGATGATGTTACTCAAAACCTCACGTCCGTTTTTCACTACCGCAGCAGCAGTTTCATCACAGCTGCTTTCAATACCTAAAATATATACATCCTTATTCATGGATTATTTTCCTTTTCTATATAACCACATAATCACTGCATTTTCGTGATTATCTTCGTAATAATTGGGACGAATTCCCTCACTAACAAAGCCGCAGTTTTCGTAGGCACGTTGCGCCGCAATATTGCTCTCACGCACCTCCAAGGTTACTGCTTCCGCATCAAGCTCCCACGCCTTATTAACGATGGCTTCACTTAAAACGTTACCATAGCCATTGCCACGCTCTGCCTTAATGACAGCCACGCGGGTAATCTGCGCTTCGCCTGCTACCAGCCAAAAGCCTGCGTAACCAATGGTCTTACCATTGGCTTCCATAATTAGGTAATGGGTCAAAGCATTGTTTAGCTCGTCCATAACCATATTTTCATTCCAAGCATCGTGGAAGGATTCTGCTTCGATTTGTACCACAGCCTGCACATCAGCTTCGGTCATATCACGGAAGGTAATTACTGCTGTTTCTGTTGACGTTGTTCCCACAGTTCCTCCGCTTCTGACCTTCTAATGTAGTAAGGCTCCAATCCAAAAATCTTTTTATCTGCTTCGGAGTCAAATTCCTGCTCTGCAATGAACGCCACGCTAGAAGCCTTAGGCATCAAGAGTGTCTTAGGAGCAAGCTTCACCCCGTTAGGCAGTTCCAGCTTCTCTAATTTCTTGCACTCACCTAAAATTAGGGCAGGAGTGCCAAATTCAGCAATGCGTTCTAACAAACGCTCCTTATTTACAACTTCGGTACCTGCCAGCTCTACCAGCTTGCCCTCTTGCCATTGGTACAGGGCTTGGTAGTAGTTACCCTTTTGCGCGTCAAGAACAGGAGAAAGCACAAAGCCTTCAAGGGGAATGTTATGGGCAAGCGCCTTTAAGGTATCTACCCCGTGAAGCAAGCATTGCCAGCTGTATGCCATAGCCTCCGCAGTTGCAAGACCAATACGCAAACCGGTAAAGGAGCCGGGGCCCATGCTTACGGCAATTAAATCTATGTCTTGTTTTTTAGTATTAGTACGTTTCAGCAATTGCTCCAGTTGGGGAAGCAAGCCTTCGGAATGGGTCATACCCATGTGAATATTATATTCTGCCAGCAATTCGCCGTCACGACAAAGTGCCACGCTGCACACCTTAGTTGCAGTATCAATCGCTAAAGTCAGCAAGCTGCTTCACCTCCTGTAAAAGTTCTTCGTAACGCTCGCCTTTAGGAGTAAGCACAGCCTTACGCCCCGTTCCGTCCAAAAGCAAAGTTACCTGCATATATTCTTCAGGCAGCTGGTCAGGGAAAAGCTCTGCCCATTCGATGAGGGTAACACCCTCGCCGCCTGCGTATTCGTCAAAACCAATGTCCTCTAATTCTTCCGCACGGTTTAAGCGGTACAAGTCAAAATGACGCACCTCCATCTCCTCGCCCTCGTACACATTCATAATGGCGAAGGTGGGACTGGTCACTTCATCTTCAGCAACACCAAGTGCAAGGGAAATGCCCCTGCTCATCAAGGTTTTGCCTGCGCCTAAATCCCCTGTAAAACAAAATACGTCACCGCTTTGAGCAAGCTTACCTAAAATATTGCCAAGCTTTTCAGTTTCAACAGCGGTTGGTAAGTAAAATTCCATAAACTCCTCCGTACCCCTCAAGGTAAAAGTCTTTAACTTTAAAAAGCAGTACCAGCTTTGCGCCGGTACTGCTCAGAATTATTTTTGCAGTAATGATTCGTTACGCTTCAAAGGGTCTTCCACGTCAAGGTGTCCACCCAATGTAATTACTTTCTTGCCTTCAACCAGAATCTGCACCTGTTTAACCTCAGGAAACTCTGTCAAAGTATTTACAATTGCACCGGTCATCATAACTTCATTATACGACCCTTGTCCATTTTTGACAATTTCTTTGCTGAAATTAGCAAGAGCAGTGCCTTCAGGAGTAATACTAAAGCTCAACACCCTTGTGCCGTGGGGAATAACGTCCTCAAATTTAGTGCTTTGGGGTTTAGCGCCAACCAAAGCCAAGAGTGCATTTTCCGGCAGGCTTTTACCATTATCGGTCATGGTAAATTTTTCCGGCAAAAGTTTTTCGCTACCGTCAGCACTAGCACGATAGATAATGAAGCTAATTTGCTTGGGCGGCTGGGGTTTTTCATCTTGGAACAAGGAGCAGCCAGTAATCAGAACGCTTACTACCGCAAGCACCAGCAGTAAAATCTTTTTCATTATAAAATCCTCTTTACTTAAAGTATTTTTCGATACCTTCTGCAATCAACTTAGCAGTTTTAGTTTGGAACCAGTTGCCTCGCATCAGCTTTTCTTCCTTTTTATTACTGATGAAGCACAGCTCAAGCAAGGTAGCAGGCATGGAGCAACGTTTGATAACGTAGAAGTTAGCTTCACGCAAGCCAAGGTTATCCCTGCCATAGTTTTCTGTCAGATTATCTTGAATAGCCTTAGCAACTTTAGCATCGTATTTAGTCTTGGGATAATAGTAAGTACTAAAGCCACCCACCTTTTTATTTACGGAAGAGTTGATGTGCACGCTGACGAACAAGTCAGAGCGATTCTTTTCTGCTACGTTAATGCGTGCTTGCAGTTCTTCTACGTCGCTGGCACCGGGGCCTGCAACCTCTGTATCAGTAGAACGGGTCATACGGACGATGGCACCCATTTTTTCCAAATCTTTTTTCAAGCGTTTGGCAATTTCCAAGGTAATATCTTTTTCTAAAGTACCTCTTGCACCTACGGCACCGGGGTCGCTACCACCATGACCGGGGTCAATGGTAATAATTTTGCCTTCAATACCACCACTTGTTGCAAAGGTTCCCTCAGGCTTAACTACGCTCTTACCTTTTTTCTTTTTGAGTTCCTTTTCTTTCTTCTTCTTTTCTTTTTCTAATTTTTTGCGTTCCTTCTCTTTTTCCTTATCGCTTTTTACCTTGTCAACACTACCGCCACCAGCAGCAATGCTTACGGAAGGAACACTTGAACCTACTCCAGGCGGTTTCTTCAAAGAATTAGTGGCAGGCTTGTTACTAACGACAGCACCTTTCTTTTCCGAACTGGAGCTGCCCTTGGCAACAGTAGTAGGAGCAACGCGTTTTTCCGCAGTAATATCTAAAACGATACGGGCAGGGCGCTTTGTTTCCGGGTCCTTACGCAGAGTAAAGCTTTTATACTCGTTAGCTTTCAGCTCTCTGCTCAAAGGAATTTTAATCAAAGTTCTATTGCCGTCAGGCTCAACCTTCATCACAGAAGCAATATTGCTACGGGTCTTACTGCTCTTAGCAGTTTTATCCTTAAGCTCTGCATCCACAACCAAGGTCATCATCTTATCGTTTACTTCAACTTTATAAGGAGCTGCGTCTGTTAAATCTACTACGAAACGCAACATATTGTCTTTATCCACGCCCCATTTAACGTCAGTAACTTGGGCAGCATTTGCCACAGCACTGATAGCTAAACAGCACAGCATCAATACGAGCAGAAATAATTTACGCAACAGTTTCACCTCACAAAAATAACATTTATAAGCAACAATTTATTCTAACATTTTTATAGCAGGGTTGCAAACCACTTCTTGAGTATCCACCATATCAAATACGTCCTCAAAGGCTTCGGGTAAAAATTGGGCAATCTCTCCTGCGGCAAGCCCTACACTACCTTTAGAAGCGTACTCCCCTGCCAAACCGTGCAGGTACACACCGCACAAGGCTGCATCTTCCAGACTAATATCTTGCGCCGCCAAACCTGCAATGATACCGGTAAGCACATCACCACAACCACCTGTCGCCATAGCCTGACAACCAGTTGGGTTCACGTAACAGGTTCTGTCAGGGCAGCCAACAACAGTTGCCGCACCCTTAAGCACTACAATTGCATTCCACTCTTTGGCGTATTTAGAAGCAAGCTCCATGCGGTTGCTATTAATTTCTTCAATAGATAAACCTGTCAAACGACTGAACTCTCCGGGATGGGGGGTGAGCACCTTGGGCACACCCATTTCCTTCATTATATATGTATGGTCTTTCAACGCAGTCAAAGCATCTGCATCAATAACAACTGGCTTGTCGATTTGCAGTAACACTTCACGCACTGCTGCCTGTGTTCGTTTGCCAGTACCTAGTCCAGGGCCAATGGCAAGTACGTCAGCAGCGTTAACCCTATTTACAATATCTTCCACAGCTTCTTTAGAAAGTTCTCCGTAAGAATCTTCCTCCAAAGCGTGTACCATTACTTCATCTAATTTGATGGCAAGTAAATCTGCAACGCTTTCAGGAGTGAGCAGGCTAACAAGTCCAGCCCCCGCTTTCACTACCGCACGGGAAGCAAGCGCCGCCGCACCAATGAAGCCATTGCTACCAGCAGTTACAATCACACGACCAGCATCACCCTTGTGAGCATCTTGCTTACGAATGGGCAAAAGATCACTAATAATCTCTGCTGTTAAACGATATTTTTTGCTGTCACATTCTGCTAGTAAATTACTTGGCATACCAATATCAGCAACGTGTAATTCGCCCACCAATTCCTTAGCAGGATACTGAGTCATCCCAGCCTTAACAAGCTGCATGGTAACAGTTGCATCTGCACGAATGGCGTCCTCGTCACAGGAACCAGTATCAGCATTCACGCCGGAAGGTATATCCACAGCAAGAACCATTTTGCCACTATTATTAATGATTTGGCACATCTTTTTATAATTACCACGCAGTTCCCCGGTAAAACCAGTACCCAGCATGGCATCTATCAATAAATCAGCTTGCAGGCAATCAATTTCTGCAACAAGCATCGCTTCATCATCTGCTACGCACATTACATCTACACCTGCGTTCAAGAGCATCTCAAGTTCGAGGGCAGCGTCACCTTGAATATTAGTACAATCTTCAGCTAACAAAATTACCTGAACTGCGTAACCGTAATTTGCCAGCCAACGTGCTGCACCAAAACCATCACCGCCATTATTGCCCTTACCACAAATAACAAGAACTTTATTTCCCTGGCAATCATCAAGCAAATTTTTAGCCACATCAGCCACAGCTTTAGAAGCGTTCTCCATCAGCACAATCCCCGGAATGGCATACTTTTCCATTGCCAGCCTATCTAAGTTTTGCATTTCTTTCGCAGTTACCAGCTTCATCTTAATCCTCCAAAACCACGTATGCCATGGCGCTATCCTTGCTGTGACTTAAAGTCACGTGAATTTTCTGCACGCCTTTACTTTCTGCCAGCTCCTTATGGTAGCCGCTCAAAGTCATCTTAGGACATCCTAACTCGTCATTAAGCACTTCGATTTCTGTAAGCGTTCCACCTCGTAAGCCTGTACCCAAAGCCTTGAGCAACGCTTCCTTGGCAGCAAAACGAGCTCCAAAGCTGGCAAATTGTTGCTTGCCCCTGCTCTCGCAGTAAGCAATCTCACCAGTAGTGAACACTCTCTTTTTAAAAGAGTCGCTCTGCACAGCCTTTTCTACCCTATTTATTTCAATAATATCGCAACCAATTCCGATAATCATAATAAATAACCTATTACTACACCAGTGTCCCTATTTAAAACTCTGCTATTGCTGTTTTTAGAAAGGTTCTGCACAAAATTAATAGCACGTTCCTTTTCCACAGCTTCTGCTACTTTGCGACGTTCTTTCTTCTTAGCATCTGCAAGTTTTGACATTGCCTTGCCGTTCAAACTTTTAGCCAAGCATTGGATATTGTTCAGAAGCACCAGCTTATCTTCCAAGTTTTCTGCTTCGCCCAAAGCATCCTGCCAATCCTGCAAACGACAACGAACGGTGCTTTCCAGTTGCAAGTACTCTTCGTTTTGCCACTCGCTTTGGTAGAGCCACGCCACAACATTGTAAACGATTACAGAAAGCTCGCCCTTAGCCATCAGCTTGCACAAAGCTTCTTCTGCTTCAACTTCGCAAACAGTTAAATTTTTAGCCAGCACATTGTTGGAAAGCACCTCTGCCTTTGCAACCAGTTCTTCCCACAAAGCTTGCAGCTTCCAAATTTCTTGCAGCTTTGTCGCAACGCCAAGCACTTCTTCAATTTTAGACAAAGCTTTCTCGGTAGCAACGCTTTCTGCAAAAACCTTACCAAATTCCACATAGCTACGCAGGCTTTGTAAATCCTTAACAAGCTGCTTCACGTCACCTGCTTTTGCAGTTTTCTTCAAAGCATTTTGCAAAAGGAGCAAACTGTCGCCACGAACTTGCACTATTTTTAAAACTTCCAGGCGTGCGTTAGCATCGTTGTCCACTTTCACCTTGCCAGTTTGCCAATCGCCTTCCACTCCCAAAAGTGCCAAGCCACGAGCAAACTTACTGCGTTTTTCCGTAAAGACAGGTACCAGCTCTGCCAGCTTCGCAGCAAAGTTCATCAACGCGCCAACTTCGCCTTCAACTAATTCTATTTCAATCTCGTCAATATCATCCTTGCGTTTGCCAGCAATAATCTTGCCATTATCCACAGCAAGTTCTGCCACAGCGCCATCAATGTCTAACAAATAAGTAGTGCGCACCACGTCAACGGTAAAAAGCTTTTCCACTCCGTCAGGGGCAAACTCCGTAAGCTCGTAGCCTAAACCAAGCTCACCAAAGCCTTCGAGAACAGCAGTATTTTCTGCCAAAGGCATGTTAAGTTCCACACGTTCGCTTAAACCGCCATTGCTCTTGCGGTCAGTCTTAACGGTTGCTTCAAAAGTTCCGTCACCCTTGTCACGTACGCGGTAAGCAATACCATTTTTCTTCAAAGCAAAATCAGCAGTGTCGTAGTAGCTGCTCACAAGGTTACGTTTTTTCTCGCTACCTTCACGCAACACGCCTTTCAGCAGCTCAGAAGCCAACAATTTTTTCAGCTCACGTTTACCAAGCAAAAGCTTCAATTCTATTTCCACATTCTTCATATAACTCACTGCCTTTCTCTAATCTTTTTACATTCACCGCTACGTCGCCACCAGTACAGGGGCAAACCAAATGCCACCAGCAAAACCAGTATGGCAACGTAAACTTTATTTGTACCAAAGGAGCCTGCCAAAAAATTATAAGCGATAGCTCCCGGAAGCATTCCTAAAAAAGTTGCACCAAGATATTTTTTCACGTCGAAGCCTACGCTTCCAGCGATAACGCTCACCGGGTCGTAGGGAAAAATCGGGACGGTGCGGAGCCACAATAATTTTGTGAAGCTATTATCATTCACAAGATAGCTACGTAAGCGCTCGCCCCAATGTCCACCAAAATTTTTCAACAGCCAACGTCCACCACCGAAGCGTCCCCACAAATAACAAAAGCTTGCACAGCCCATGCCACCCATCAGTAAGAACAGCACGCCATAGCAGGGGCCAAAGAGCACGCCTGCACTAAGATTCAATATTAATGTAGGAAACAGTAGTAACGGACGAATGGTATATACGCCAACGTACATCAACGGCGCCAAAGTTCCAAAGCCTGCTACCCAACGGCGAATATCTTCTGCGCTTTGAGGATGCGGGTTATAGGGTGATTGGTACACAAAATAAAAAATTGCTCCAACCACAGCAACATACATCGCCAAACGTAAAAACAAATAGATAAATCCTTTTTGCTTCATATATAAACTTTAAATTTCTCCTAGTTATACATCTTACTAATATCATACATTTTTGACAAAATAATGGCAAGCACCAAGAGCAGAAGCACATTTATAAAAAGATTGTGAAACAGTTGACTTTGCTTTGTGAAAAGGTAATAATTAGGCTAAGAAATGTGTACCCAAGCAACACAGAAAGTGGTGATTTTATGATTTTTAAATTTGAAGGCAAACAACCTAAAATTGACGAAAAGGCTTACGCATTTACCACTGCTACCGTAATTGGCATGGTAGAGATGAAAGAATACAGCAGCGTTTGGCCTAACGTAACTGTTCGTGGTGACGTTAACCGCATTGAAATTGGTCGCTACACCAACGTTCAAGACAACAGCGTTCTGCACGTAGCAGATAAATATGCTTGCATCGTTGGCGACTTCGTAACTGTTGGTCACAGCGCACTGCTTCACGCTTGCACCGTAGAAGACCACTGCCTCATCGGCATGCACGCTACCGTTTTGGACGGTGCAGTTATTGGTCGTGGCTCCATCGTTGCTGCGGGCGCAGTAGTAACTAAAGGCACTATCGTTCCTCCGTTTTCTTTGGTAGCAGGCATCCCCGCAAAAGTTATCAAAACCTTGGACGAAAGCAACCTGGATAACATCCACGCTCAAGCAGTTAAATACAAAGACCTGTGGACCAGACGTTATGGTCTCTTACCCGACGGTGGTGGCGAAACCTATAACGGCGAAAAAATCGTATAATATCTAAGTAAAAAGGCTCAGCAACTTTGAAAGTTGTTGAGCCTTAATTTTTTAGAACTCTTTTGCAATCTCTAAGCCTTCGTCAATAGCGGTTGCAATTTTATTTTCAATTTCTTCAGGAGAAACATAATCCATATTTTGCATGGCAACTACTTGTAACGGACCAATCCCCCACAACCAAGACAAAGCCTTCAAATAAGGAGTAGCCTGTTCCAATTCATCACCAGTAGAAACATTCATACCTCTAGAAGTAATAAACAACATTTTTTCAGCCTTACAATTACCATAACAGGTTTTATCGTCAGATTTAAAGGTCACATCAAAAATGGAACACAGCTCAAAAAATGTCTTTAACGCTGCCGGAATCCCCATATCCCAAAAAGGAGCAGCAATGACAATTCTATCAGCATCGCGAACAGCTTCTGCCCACGCCATCACCTCTTGGGGAATATCGCCAGCCATACGTTTAGCAAGCAAAGGCTTCTTCACCACATCTAAAGGCAATTCGTTAAGGACTAGCTTAATCACATCATACTTTTTCGTCAGTTCTGCCATAATCGGCTCTGCAACGCGTTTAGTTCTAGATTCTTCATCACGCATGCAAGCATCAATATAAAGCAAAGATTTCAAGATAATCATCTCCTAAACTTAGTAGTAACTATTAAAATCACCTACATTTTAGTTTCATCAATTCATCTTGTCAATCAAAAATCAGTAACCTAAATATTCAAGAAAGCCGTCCAAGCCTTGTTTGATATCGTCATAAGTAATATCAAAATCGCCAGTGTACCACGGGTCAGCGATGCTCTGTCCGTTCCTGCCCGCAAAGTCAAGAAGCAGGCTAACCTTGTTATAATAATCTCTGCCAATAATACGGTCAATGTTCCGCAAATTATTCCTATCCATGGCGATGATGTAATCGTAATTTTCATAGTCACGTCTTGTCATCTGGCGAGCAGTCTTACCTGCAACGCTAATACCAAACTGCGCCAGCTTCTTACGTGTACCGTGATGAACAGGGTTGCCAATCTCCTCCCTGCTTGTCGCCGCAGAAGCAATATCAAACTGGGAAGCAATACCACGCTTGGCAACCATATCTTTTAGTAAAAACTCTGCCATAGGTGAACGGCAGATATTGCCGTGGCAGACCATTAAAACTTTTATCACAGGGGACTCCTTTATAATTCCTTTATAAATTAATAATTTTAAATTTACTAATTTAGAAAATAATAAGTGAGTACTTTGCCTGATTATCAAAGTACTCACTTATTTTTATTTATTCACGCGGCAAAGATAATAAGTTATCATGCCAATAAGCGTTGGGAGTTGATTTGACATACTTTTCTCCATAAACGCTTTTAGCAGGTACAACATTAGGATATGGCCATCTGTCAACTTTGATAACACCAGAATTGTTTTTTACAAAATCATAAATATCTGCTTTCTTGTAAAAACCAGGTCTAGTACAACCAACTACATACAACTCGTCAATTTCCAAAAGGTTGTTTGAATAGCAGCAACCTTTTTTCATTCTAATTCGGGTAATCTTCATTTTTTACCCCTTTCTGCTGCACAAACAGCTTTATATTTACAGCAGAAAAAGAATGGTTGAGCCACAACTACACCTTACACATTTGGCTTGTAAATCAGGCAAAAAGATGATATAATACGCTCGGTTACGTTGTATTGTATCTGCTTTTTGTAGGTGCATTTTCAACACTAAAGAGTATTGGATTATGACTGCAATCATATCCGATGCTCTTTTTCTTTTTCTGACGTATTCTATTTTAAATGTTCCTCGTCAACTATAATAATCAAAGTCTTTGTTTCCTCATCGAACTCCGCTAGAAACTGCTTAGCTTTTGTAAGAAAATCAATACCTACAGATTTTGATAAATATTTAATAAAGTCCTTTGCACCGATTCTTATCCAATCATTTTTTATTCTTGAAGAAAAATCGTATACAGGAACACCTTTCTCAAACGTATAAGCACGAACGCCAATTGCATGTCTTTTCTCGTCATACCCTATTACAACTTGAGCAGGAGTACCTAAACTTTCAATAGAGCCTTTATTAAAAGCGATACCAAAGGAACTCAAGGTAACGATTGGAGCGCCATTTTTTAGATATGCAAAATCAAAATTGTAACTCATAATCATCCTCCTTTATCCTTGCAAGCACAATTATAACACAAGTAATCGAACAACACAACGGCCGCAAGAAAAAAGTTTTAAACCATATTATTCAAAGCAAGAAAACAACAACGTTGCATTTTTGCTTTAAAAGAAAGCCAATATATTTCAAGGGGACTCTTGCCAGAGCCTCTATTCACCAGGATAGAAAGTATATCATACTATCTTATAGAAAGCAAATCATAAAATTGTTTTTAGCAAATTCATTTGTTAAATTAGGTCAACATCCCCCTTTTTCTAGCTATAGTTAGCACTTGTTTTTATCACTCTTATATTTCGTTTTTGCATCCACAGATTGTTCAAAATTCACTTTGTGAATCACATCCACAAACTCAAAATGAAATTCTATAACTATATTTATCTAATCTTGTAGTTAATCTAAAGAACAATTTTTTACACTTCGTAGTTTTCTTTTTTCACTTAGAAAATATCAAGGTATCATCTTAGACCTTTAGACTCAAATCAAAATCTATTATAACTTTTACTACTTACGTGCTGACAAGCGGAGAGTTTTAGAACAAAATAGAAAAAAGCCAGACCGTTTAGTCTAGCTTTTTTAACAACTTACTTTCTAAAAATAAACAAATACTCATGAGCCAATAAAAGAAAGTTATATTTCACACTATTAGTCTTCCAAAAACCAGTAGCTCTACAATTATGTTGTTCTTTAATAATGATCTCTTTAGTTTTAAAACCAGCAGCTTCAAAGATTTTCATAACTTCGAAACTCATTGGTATAACATGTCCTTTTTGTCTAGTATCACCCATAAGAATTGCACAGAACTTTCCTTTTTTAAGAACTCTGTAACTTTCTTTAGCAACTTGTTCCATTGCTACAAGAAACTCTTTTACTTTAAATCTAGATATATCTTCTTCAATATCTTCACTATATTCTATGATATTTGCGTATGGTGGATGTGTACAAATTAAGTCTATGCTTTCATCATGAATAAAATCCAAATTTCTAGCATCACCTTTTTGAATATGTACTATTCCTTCTGCTTCGTCCAACTCAAAGTCTGTTTTATTTTTGCATCTTTCTAAAGCAACATCATTTACATCTACTCCAATGATATTACGATTCAGAAGTTTAGCCTCAACCAACGTTGTACCACCACCAGCAAATTGGTCTAAAACCCAATCACTTTCTTGTGAATATCTCAACAAAATATTTCTAGGAATATAAGGAGACCAATTGCCACGCCATTTAGCATCATGCGTTGCCCAGTCACCACGTTTAGGAAAGCTCCATACGGTATTCATCTCTAGTTCAAAATCATCAGGTTGCCACTTTTTTATTTTTTTATCTGCCATTATAACCCGCCTTTGACACTATTGAAAAAATATCAAGCTTATCTTCTAATAACGCATCAATTACTTGACCAAACATATATGCATCATTTCTATTAGTTTTTTCTTGTATTGCTAGAAGCTTCATTAACACATATAAAAACTCAACAGAATATTCACCATAGTTGTTCATTGACTCAAATTCTTTTAAATCAATGTCACTACCTTCAACAACATTTTTAATTGAGTTAAAACTCCTATCATTAAGAGGTCTTACATCATTCCAAATTAATTTTAGGCAATGAATAAATCTCCTAGTTAACATTTTCTTAGCCTGCATTTTCATCAACAAATCAGTTACCCAATGTATATGTTTAGGAGTTCTCAACCTATTAGTCATAAAACTGTATTTAACTAAAATATCATTTTCAGAAAGAGTACCAGGGAAAACATAGATAATATAGTCATCCATCTTAATAGTGATGATATTTTCAATGACTACACCATCTTTTTTGAACGACTTATCAGTTCTTAGTATTTCCATAAATTACACTCCTTCACTTATCGTTTTTCCAAAGCTACGATGTATTCCATAAACTCCTTTTTAAAATAGAACGCTCTATTCTTATCAGAAATTTCACGTCCATAAACGTTAGAGTAAATCGGAGTATAGGGTTTAGAGTCTTTAGTTCTTATTTGGATAAATTTACCACTTACTGTATGCAGTGTCGCAGTTGTAGAAACTGATAATTGTTCCTTCATCTGTTGACAAATATCGTAATAATCTTTTTCTAACTGCACTGCCAAATCTTTATATTTAGGTGAATCCAAATTAACTTCCACAGGTGTTAAATACATCCACTCTGACGTACCACCATCTTTGCTTATAGGAACGTAAAGAAGATGTTTGAGCTTTGCATATAACTTTGTACTTTTGAACTCTTTGCTCACAAGTAATTCATCAATGATAGAAGCTGTTTGCGTAATAAACATTGTTTCTTTAGGCTTTCCAGTTTTATCACATTTGTTAGTTTTTAATTCTCCATCCTCAAAGTCAAGTGTAGTATTGGAAAGGTTTAACCCAATAGTAATTTCCAACAATTGTCCAGTTCTACCTTTTGCAATTTTCATCATAGGATCTTTGATTATGTCTTCAGACAAATATTCTTTAAATGGAACATTGGCGAATTTTATTATCTTGTTATAAGCTTCAACAAGTTTCATTTCAACAATCTCCTTCAAAAAGTTTTGTAATTTCAATGCCTAAAGCATTTGCTATCTGATTAAGAACTGACACAGAAACACTCTTATCACAACCAGAAGCTTCTATTTTAGAGATATAACTCAAACTTATACCAACATCTTCGGCAAGTTTTGCTTGGCTTATGTTGGATTTCTTTCTGTAATTTTTTATATTTGCGCCAATTGTTCTATAAAGTTCAACATCATTTTCAAATCTCATAACCAGCACCAACTTTCACTATTTGTGAATATTATCTCACAAATAAGCTCTTACACTTTTCACTTATAGTGAATGTATTGCTATTATTCTAACTTTAGAATATAATCTTATTGTCGGAGGTGCTTTGAATGAAATATATGACCGCCAAAGAAGCTGCTGAAAAATGGAATATTTCTCAACGCCGTGTTGCTGTGTTATGTACTGAAAAAAGAATAGAAAATGCCGAAATGCTTGGTAATATGTGGCTCATTCCCAAAGATGCTGAAAAGCCTCAAGATGCAAGAAGCTTGCGTTATTTTGATGACAAAAAAATAAAACCATTCTTAAAGTGGGCTGGTGGCAAAAGTCAAATTTTAGAAACCATTAAACAAAATTTCCCTGTTGGTTTTGGCAAAACAATTAGAAAATATGCTGAACCTTTTGTTGGTGGTGGTGCAGTTCTTTTTGAAATACTTGCTAATTATGATTTAGATGAAGTCATGATTGCAGACATTAACCGTGAATTAGTGAATAGTTTTGTAGTTGTACGTGATAACGTAGATGAATTAATAGATTTGCTAGGCTCTATGCAAGATGAGTTTCTTCCTTTGTCAACAGAAGATAGAAAAGAATACTACTATAACAAAAGGGAACTTTTTAATAAACTGAAACAAGACGAATCTAATTCTATGAGCGTTGCACTAGCTGCATTATTCATTTTTTTGAACAAGACTTGTTTCAATGGACTCTATAGAGTAAATAGTAAAGGTGGCTTTAATGTTCCAATGGGAGCATACAAGAAGCCTTTAATTTGCGATATTGAAAACCTACAATTAATTTCTCAAAAATTGCAAAAGGTTAAAATCGTTTGTGGTGACTACAAAGAATCTGTTGACTTCATAGATGAAAATACTTTTGTTTACTTCGATCCACCTTATCGTCCGTTAAATACTACTTCTGCTTTCACATCTTATAATGAAGTAGTTTTTACTGATTGCGACCAAGAAGAACTAGCAGAATATATACATTTATTGAACGAAAGAAAAGCAAAAATTTTACTTAGCAATTCCGATCCCAAAAATCATAACGAGGAAGATAATTTCTTTGATGACTTATATGCTAACTACAATATAAAAAGAATCGAAGCTACTCGTATGATTAACAGCAAAAGCACAGGCAGAGGTAAAATAAAAGAATTGTTAATTTCTAATTTCTAAACCACAAAAACAAAAATAGCATCAATAACCATACTAGTTATTGACGCTATTTTTATATTATCTAAGAAAATATTACCAATGATTCATTCTTTGATTTTCAATTTTTGACTGTCTAACTAGCTCAGCCATGCAAGCCCAAAATGCTTTTTCTTGGTATTCAGGTTTTACCTCTCTACTTGTTTCAATAAGTTCTTTTACCGAATTAACCATCTTTGAAATTTTCCCATTTTGTTGCCTATCTTTTATTTCTTGGTAACGACGATTATATTCAGCAAGAGCTTCTTGATTGAACAAATTGTAAGGATATTGATTTATCATTGTTTATTCCTCCTTTTGAAATGAAAAGTTAGTGTTTTCATACACCATTTCATTGCATCGGACTCACTCCTTTTTCAGAATTAAAACACGAATTTATCTTATCTTTCAAAGATATAATACATCCTTGTCATAATATTTTTGCGACACTACTGTTAAGAAATCTCGTAATTTTTATGAACAACAAAACCGCCAAACCTTTCGGTTTGGCGTTTTATACTACTCTTTTCTTTTTCCTGTACCACTCTATAAATCCATCTACTGTCAATCTGTTATCCAAATCCGCTATCGGTCTGGAAGATGACTCTATAATTTCTGCATAAGTTTTGCGCTCAGCAAGCTGTTCAAAGGTCGGACCTAACGGGTCTCCATATTTGTTGGCAGTTGCTACATAAATATATTCTTGTAAAAGTGGCGGTGCTGCTTCTTTATATATCTTGCCTATTTCTCTACGCTTGTTGTGTAAAGTATAGGCAATCTTTTTTTCAGACAAATCTTGCTTGCGTAGCTCCGTTTCCAAATCTTTAAGATTGCGTACTTTTTCTTCATACTCTAATCTAAGAGGACTGTCTTTTAAACCATTTTCCTTTAGCAGTTTTAGTTCTTTTAAAAATTCTTCATCCAATGTCATAGTATTACTCCATAAATATATTCTATGATTATTATACCACAACATTCTGTCCCTTTCGCTCCTTCGGCAAAGTCGCAAAAGGATAGATTTCACCCAAAAAAGAAAATACTAAAAGAAAAAAGGTACAAATTAAAAAACTTCTCATTATATAAGTTGCCCACGAGAAAGCAAAAGCGGACATCTTTTTAGAAAAAATTTTATTTTTCACTAAGCACATTCAACTATCATACTACGAGCTTCTGCTTCAAGGACTTTGGTCACTTTATGTTTCATCAATGCAAATAGAGGTAAGTGGTAATAATACAAGCGTAACTGTTCACGCAAGGATGACTTCACATGATTCATTCCTCTTTTGTAGTTAAAAAGGTTCACCATATTCACATAAACTGAATATTTTGCGCTTAACTCATCAAATTTTGCTTCCATTAAATCAATATTATCAATGGGTGAACTTAAAAGCCATTCAATATCGTTCATATCCTGTAAAAATTCACTCATGTCGTATTCTTCTTTTAGATTACACATCCAGTCATAGGCGTATCGTAAATTAATGCTACCATCTTCACTTATAATATCTAAATCTGTATAAATCATCTTCACTCCTCCTTTACACAGTTTTGTATAATTGCATATCATCCCCAAAATTATAATATCAATAAGCTAAAAATATTTTGCGACGCATTAGTTAAGACTTCTTAAAAATTCTATGACACGCAAAAAAGCCAGACTTTCGTCTGGCTTTTACTGCTTCTTTCCAATTTTTAAATGAATAATACGTTTTCTTTGCGACCTTCGCATAAAGGTTGCAATCTTTGGGCAACGGCTGCTTCCACTCCGTCCGCAAGACCTCTTGCTTTTACGGGGCAAACCTGTACGCAACGCATACAGGTAATGCACTTAGCATTATCTGTTTCGTTAGGAGAGCTTTCGGGAATTGCGCCTACAGGACAAGCTACAGCACAAGTTCCACATTTTACGCAAGCTTCGCTGGCAAAAGGTTTCATAGGTACGCCATTATATTCCTTGTAAGGTTTGTTACCAGGAACTTTAACTTCTCTAAACATTCCTACTGCAAGGCGAGCAGCAATTTGGGTCGCAAATCTTTCCAAGTCTCTTTGGTCTTGAGCATCCGGACGATTAGCAGCGATGGAGCGCACCAAGGAATGTTCCGCAATTGCCCCGATGGCAGCAATAGTTTTAAAGCCTGCGCCTTCAGCAACTTCTTGCAATTCCAAAAGAGTATCGTCAAATTCACGATTACCGTATACAGCCATAAGCACTGCTTTAGCACCATTGCCTTTAATTTTTGCCAAACGCTCTACGGCAATGGCAGGAACCCTGCCGCCGTAAGAAGGTACTGCAATAACGCACACATCACCTGCGCTAACAGCAACGCTACCAAAATCTAAGGTTCTATCACATAAATCAATAGTTTCTACATTATTGCTAAGAGTGTTTGCCACGATGTACGCAGCGTTTTCTGTTCCGCCAGTAGGGCTAAAAACTATTTTTAAAACTGCCATAAGGATTCCGCCTTTCAAAAAACTTCTACCTTAATTATACGACATAAAGAAAACCACGGCAAATCACTCGCCGTGGCATTTATATTTTATATGTATTTTTTACATTACCATCATCAAAGTTCCGATGCCGATTAATGCGCAACCAACAACTGCTTTCATGGTAACAGTTTCGTGCAGTACTAAAACAGCAAGTACGATTGTAAAGATGATACTTAATTTATCGATGGGTACAACCTTGGAAGCTTCACCAATTTGCAAAGCCTTATAGTAACACAGCCAAGAACCACCGGTTGCCAAACCGGAGAGTACTAAAAACAGCCAGCTCTTTTGGCTAATGGAGCTTATGCCACCTTGAGCGTTAGTCAGGAAAACCATTCCCCAGCTCATTACTACAACGACCATAGTTCTGATAGCTGTTGCCAAATTGGAGTTAACGCCCTCGATACCAATCTTTGCCAAAATAGAAGTAAGCGCTGCAAAAATCGCAGAAAGTAATGCTAAAATCAACCACATATTCAAAACCTCCTTGGGTAATTTATAATAATTATTTGTTGTGAATATTATAACCTACTGGCGTGATAGGTGCAACAACATTTTCAAACATTCTTAGCAAATTTGCAAAAAGTTTTTTAAAAGGCTTCTCTATTTTTCAGAAATAAACCGCAAAAATCAGCAAAAACCGTCATATTTTAGCAGATACCCTAAAAAAAATCAAAAATACTCAAAATACCTCTATTATTTTGCTAAACTTATTGAACTTTCTCTTGTTTTTGTTATAATTAGTCTATATAAGACTGTGAGAAAGGTTGTGACAACGGTAAGATGAAAGAGATGATCCGTTTACAGGGAATTTCTAAGAAATTCGGCGATCATATAATTATTCCGTCCATCGATTTGACTATTTACGATGGCGAGTTTATTACTTTGCTTGGTCCCTCCGGCTGCGGCAAAACTACCCTTTTGCGCATGATAGCAGGTTTGGAACAACCTACCGAAGGCAAAATCTTTTTAGATGATGAAGACGTTACCAAGCTGCCCCCCTATAAACGTGACGTAAATATGGTTTTCCAAAATTACGCATTGTTCCCTCACATGACTGTTGAGGAAAATATACATTTCGGTTTGAAGATGAAGAACGTTCCCATAGACGAACAAAAGGAACGTGTTGAACAAGTTTTGTACCTTACCCAATTGGAAGAATTACGCAAACGTCGTCCCCAACAAATGAGTGGCGGTCAACAACAACGTGTTGCCATCGCCCGCGCTCTCGTTAATAATCCCAAGGTTTTGCTTCTTGACGAACCTTTGGGCGCGCTGGATTACCAACTGCGTAAAAGCCTCCAATTAGAATTGAAGAATTTGCAACGTGGTTTAGGCTTGACCTTTATTTATGTTACCCATGACCAAGAAGAAGCTTTGACCATGAGTGACCGTATCGTTGTTATGAACAAAGGCGTTATTGAACAAGACGATAACCCTGATACCATCTACCATGACCCGAAAACCAAGTTCGTTGCTAAATTCATCGGCGAAAGTAATTTCTTTGAGTTTGAAGAAGGCGCAACCAGTGTTGTACGTCCGGAAAAACTTAACCTTTGCCTCGAAGATGAAGAAAACGCCAACCATCCGGAGCCTCGCCTGTACGGCACCGTTGTTGACGTTGTGTTCTACGGAACTCTTGACAAGGTTTTCGTACGTCTGGACAATTCCAACCAAACTGTTGTAGCTTATCAATATTTTGACGATGTTAAACGCTGGCAGCCCGATGAACGCGTTGGCATCTGGTGGCAACCGCAAGACGAGGTAATTGTACACAAATGAGAAACGGAAAATTGATGGTTGCACCAACCGTACTCTGGCTGAGTTTCTTCTTTGTAGTACCGCTGCTGATAGTAGTAGCAGTATCCTTCGCCAGTCGTACGCCGTACGGTCAAGTTATTTTTGACTGGACCTTGGGCAACTATGCTCGCTTTACTGAAACTTTATATTTGTCCATTTTCCTGGATACCTTAATCGTAGCGCTTATTACTACGGTGCTGACGATTCTTTTAGGTTATCCCTTGGCATATTTCATCGCCCAATTACCGCAAAAATGGCAACAGCCCGGTTTGATTCTGGTAATGATTCCCTTTTGGATTAACTTTTTAATCCGTTCCTATGCGTGGGTAATCATTTTAAGAACTCAAGGCGTACTCAACACCATTCTTTTGAAGTTTGGTTTTATTGAACAGCCTTTGCAAATGCTGTATAACGAAGTTGCCGTTATGCTTGGTATGGTGTATGCCCTGCTGCCCTTCATGGTACTGCCCATTTACGTATCCATCGAGCAGTTGGATCACCGTTTACTGGAAGCAGCTTCCGATTTGGGAGCTTCCCCCTTTACTGCATTTCGCAAAATCACCCTGCCCTTGACCATGCCCGGTATTGCGGCAGGCACGATTTTGGTATTTATTTCTTCCTTGGGTATGTTTGTCGTACCTGACGTTATGGGCGGTGCGAAATCTGCGCTGATTGGCAATTTGATTCAAAACCAATTCCTGTCAGCTCGCGATTGGCCTTTTGGCGGAGCACTTTCCATCGTATTAGCATTGCTTTCCTTAGTACTCATCGTGTTGTACTACAAAGCATTGTCTGCTCAACAAGGAGGTGGTAAAAATGCCGAAGACATGGCGTAGTCACGTATTGTGCGCATACGCAATGGCTATCTTGGCCTTTTTGTACTTGCCCTTGTTGATTTTGGCGTTGTATTCCTTTAACGAATCTCGCATCAACGCTGTTTGGAGCGGCTTTACCTTGGACTGGTATTTGTCATTGTTCAAAAACCGTCGCGTTTTAGAAGCGCTTACCAACAGTTTAATCGTAGCCTTTGCTTCCACCATTGTTTCAACCGTACTTGGTACAACGGCTGCAATCGCTCTGAACAAGTATCAATACAAATATAAAAACGTCATCAACGGTCTTTTATATTTGCCTATCTTGATCCCGGAAATCGTTATGGGTCTTTCCCTGCTGGTTCTCTTTAGCCAAGCGCATATTCCCCTTGGCAAAACCTCTTTGATTTTGGCTCATATCACTTTCTGCGTATCCTTCGTGGTAATTACTGTTAACGCACGCTTGGAAGGCATGCGTCCTGAGCTGGAACAAGCAGCAATGGATTTGTATGCTACTCCTTTCCAAACCTTCCGTTACGTTACCCTGCCTTTGGCAATGCCCGGTATCGTAGCTGGTGCTTTGATGGCGTTTACCCTTTCCATTGATGATTTTATCATCAGCTTCTTTGTGGCAGGTCCTAACTCCACTACCCTGCCCCTGTACATTTACGCAATGGTTAAGCGTGGTATTTCTCCGGAAATCAACGCTCTTTCTACCTTGCTGATGCTCGCAACAATTGTTTTGGTTGTACTGGCGCAAGTATTGCAACCTCAACATGTATCTAAAAAAGAAGAATAAACTTTAAATGGAGGTCTGACTACAATGAAAAAATTACTCTCTCTTCTCATTGCTTTGGTAGCATTTGCTATCGTAGGCTGTGGCGGCGGCGACAAAAAATCTGAAGGTAAAGGTGAACCCCAGGTTTTAAATTTATTCAGTTGGGCCGACAATTTTGATCCTGCAGTAATCGAAAAGTTTGAAAAAGAAAACAACTGCAAAGTAAACTATGACGTATTCGCTAATAACGAAGAGCTTTTGGCTAAGCTGCAAGCTGGCGGCGCCCAATACGATGTAATTCAACCTTCTGACTATATGGTAACCACCTTGGTTAAATTGGGTATGCTGGAAGAACTTAACCACGCTAACATTCCCAATGCGAAAAACATTGTAAAAAGCCTGCAAGCTCCTTCCTATGACCCTGCTGGCAAACACAGCGTTGTTTACACTTGGGGTATGACCGGTATCGTTTACAACAAAAAGTATATTAAAGAAGCTCCTACTTCCTGGAACGATTTGTGGAAAGACGAATACAAAGGTCGCATCATTCTCCTTAACGACAACCGCGAAGTTATTGGCATGGCTCTCAAAAAGAACGGCCATTCCAACAACAGCTTGAACCCCCAAGAAGTTGAAGCAGCTGTTAAAGATTTGAAACAACTTGCTCCTAACGTATTGGCATTTGACACTGATACCATTAAACAAAAATTCATCGCTGAAGAAGCTTGGATTGGTACCATGTGGACCGGTGACGCAAGCTACACCTACAAAGACAACAAAGACATTGGCTTTGTAATTCCTAAAGAAGGCGCTACCATTTGGGCAGACACCTTTGCAATTCCCAAAGGTGCTCCCCATAAAGCACTTGCTGAAAAATTCATCAACTTTATGTATGACCCGAAAGTAAGCGCACAAAACTACGAATACATTGGCTACAACGACCCCAATGAAAAAGCTGCTGAATTCCACAGCGAAGAATTCAAAAAAGACCCGATGCTGAAAATTGGTCGCGATAACATCGACAAAGGCGAATGGCTCACCGATATTGGCGAAGCACTCACCATGTACGACCGTTACTGGACCGAACTGAAAACCGGTAAATAAAAAACTTAAGCCTGCAATGAGAAGCTTGTCCTTCAAAACTTGCAGGCTTTTTCTTTTACGAAGACAAGTGTTGCAAAAACCACAAAAATACTGTATACAATCTGCTTTTTGGACAAATGTCTGCTATAATACTTCCATAAGTAATTTTATTATTTATTAAACTATTTTAGGGGGTTTGTTTATGAACTTATCAACCAAAATCTTAATTGCCCTCGGTTTGGGTATCATCGCCGGCTTACAGCTAGGCGCAGAAGGTGCAGCTTTTGCTAAAGCGTGGATTGGTCCCTTGGGTACCATCTTTATGAATCTTATCAAAATGGTTATCGTACCTCTGGTATTCTCCTCTCTTGTTATGGGTGTTTGTGGCTTGGGCGACGTTAAAAAACTTGGTCGCATCGGCTTCAAAACCATAGCTCTTTACCTGTTCACCACCGCATTCGCAATTGCTCTCGGTATTGCGTTTGGCGTATTGGTAGAACCCGGTGCTGGTTTGAACATGTCCACTGAAGGCTTGAAAGTAACTGCGAAAGCAGCTCCGCCTATTATGAAAGTTATCATCGATATCTTCCCCACCAACCCGCTTGGTGCAATGGTTAAAGCTAATATGCTGCAAATCATCCTCTTCGCTCTCTTCGTCGGCGTTGGTATCGTAGCTGTTGGTGAAAAAGCAGAAGCTTTGAAAAACACCATCGACGGTTTGGCAGAAGTTTGCTACAAAATGGTAGGCATTATCATGAGCTTCGCTCCCATCGGCGTATTCGGTTTGATTACTCCGGTAGTTGCAGCAAATGGTCCTGCAGTTCTCCTTCCTTTGCTGAAGGTTATCATCTGCGTATATGTAGGTTGCTTGCTCCACGCTCTTATCGTTTACGGCGCATTGGTTGCAACTCTTGGCAAAACCTCTCCGCTGTCCTTCTTCAAAGGCGTTGCTCCGGCTTCCATCCTCGCATTCTCCAGCTGCTCCTCCTCCGGCACCTTGCCGCTGACCATGGACTGCATGCGTAAAATGGGCGTAAGCCAAAACATTTCTTCCTTCGTACTTCCCTTGGGTGCTACCATTAATATGGACGGCACCGCATTGTACCAAGGTGTATGCGCACTGTTCGTAGCACAAATCTACGGTATTGAACTGACTGGCGCACAATATATGACCATCCTCCTGACCGGTACCTTGGCTTCCATCGGTACTGCAGGCGTTCCGGGCGCAGGCTTCATCATGTTGACCATGATTTTGACCGCTCTTGGTCTTCCCCTCGAAGGTTCCGCTCTTATCGCAGGTATCGACCGTATCCTGGATATGCCGCGTACCTCCGTTAACGTAACTGGTGACGCAGCTGTTACCCTTATCGTTGACAAATCTGAACAATAAGCACTACAAAAAATTTAAAGCTCGCTTCGAAAGAAGCGAGCTTTTTTCATTGCAGATAAACTATTTTCCCTTAACCTTTGTGAAATAGGTAAATGCACTTACACCAATTAATATAATCCCTGCACAGATGATTACTAATCGCGTTGGCAGCACGTGTCCTAACGCACCACCTAAGAGCGGTCCTACAAAACCACCTGACATTTGGGCTGATGTTACAAGCCCAAAAGCTTTACCACGAATGGATTTATCCGTTACTTCAGCTAAGTTAGCGTTAATATTGGGTATTGCTCCTGCAAGGAACAAACCAAAAATGAATTGCACAATCGCAAATTGATAAACGTCAGTCGTAAAAAATTGGAACAGATTTACTACACCAGCACCTAAAGTAATGTAGCAGAAGGTTCGCACGTATCCGTAGCGTTGTCCTCTATTCCCCCAGAAGGGTGCTGCCAAAATTCCCGAGATGCCTGCTAAGGAGAAGATGACCCCTGCCATTTGAACGGCTTCGTCATCAACCTTACCCATAAGCTGACCAACGTACATTGTAATGAGCGGTTGCAAAAGCATTACGCATACTTGAATCAAGAAGAACATCATCATCGTAAAAAGAATGCCTCTGTTTTGGAGCGCTTCTTTTAAATCGTTAATAAGTTCTACCTTTCTATTCCTGCGTTCTTCACTAATGGGAACATCGCGCACAAGAAAGATTACCAGCAAGGTTGCAATGGTCAAGCACACACTGCTTAACCAGAAGGAAGCGCGAATACCAAACCAGCTGCTTAAGTAACCACCCATCAACGGTCCCAAAATGCCACCACTGGATAAGGCAGTTTGCATTAGCCCCATACCCCAGCCCATTTTTTCGATAGGCATGGTCGAAGAAACAAGAGACATTGAGGCTGGCACGAAACCGCTTATTAAGCCAATCATTCCGCGTACAGTAAGGAACTGATACTCGTCCTGACACAATGCGGAAAGCACGTAAGTTACTGCCAAGCCTATCCCCGCGCGTATCGCCATCTTGCGCTGCCCTACTTTATCAGCCATAGCTCCCCAGTAAGGTGCCATTATCGCCGCAAAAAGAAACGTTATGGAATAGACAAGTCCACTCCAAAAGCTGACGTTGTCCTGTGGTACGCCCAAATCCTTTAACAAAAATACGGGTAGAAAGGGTACGCACATAGTATAGCTTGAAGCGGCAAAGAACACACCTGTCCAAAGCACCGCGAGATTAACCTTCCAATTTATTTTCCTATCGCCATGTTCATCAAACAAAGCCATAATCTCATCTCCGAATAAAAATTCCTACATTACATTATACCACCGTCACAAAAAGATATTACCTTGGCAACTAAAAATTTTCCCATTACCAAATAAGTTTTTTAAATACACCTTTCTCCAAAAGCAAAATTCCTGTATAATATAAGAAATATGTTTTTAAAAGGATGTGTAATCTTGAAGCCATATACTCTGCAAGAAATAGAAGAACGTGGACTTTTTTCCAGCCTGCTCAATGGCAAACCTGTACAAAATGCGTGGGCTGAAATCAATAACATTTTGGTAGAAGCTGAAAAAGCTCAAGACCTGACTGCTGCCCAAGTTACCAGCGCTATGAAAAAATGGGGCGCTAAAATGGACGAAACCACCTTGGAACAACGCAGCGGCATTTACCGTAAGCTTGCTGACGTAATCTACAGCGAAGCTCAAAGCGAAGATGACGAACTTTTTGCCCAAGGTAAACATTTGGCAGAAGTTCTGCAGCTTCCTCCCCACTTGGTAAAGTTGGCAGACAAGGGCGCAAAAACCAGCGCCTACTACAATCGTTGCGCTGCTCTTTTGAAAGGCGAAGAAAAACTGGACATTCAAACCTTGAATAAAGTGTTCCATTACGATTATGAAGATGGCTTTGCAATTCGTCGCCAAGCTTTTGATGACCACTTCAACAAAATTTTTGATGGCATCTCCGAAACCAGACGCTTCTCCGTAGAAGTGGAAGACGGCTTGATTGCTGACTGCAAAACCTTGGACATTCCCTACGAATTTAAACCGCACATTGCTAGCGCATTGGAAAAATATCGTGGCATCTGGAACGCAGAAAATCACGAAGTAACTCCCATGGAAATTAACCTGCCTTTGGAAAAAGATGAAGCTTGCTATGCTTACGCAAACAGCGGTCTGTGTGAACATAAAGTAGTTGAACGCGAAGACAACTACTTTGAACTGACCCGTAAGTTCAGCATCGATGAAACCGTTTCCTTTAAAGGCGAGCATATCGAACATCCCACCATTAAGGAAGAAACCACCGTTTTGGTTGAACTGGGCTACTTCTTCCTCACCAATCAACGCATCATCTTCTTAGGACAAACAATCCAAAAGGCTTACGCCCTGAAAGATATTGAAAGTGCTACCTTCGATGGTATGAGCATGATTACTTACCATACTAAAAAAGACGGCAACCTCATCTTCAAATACAGCGATGAATCTGCTGAAATTATGTACATCATCTTCAATCGCATTAAAAAAGGTGAAAATAAAAAATAAGCTTAAACAAAATAAAACGACCTGCATTTGCAGGTCGTTTTTATTTTGTAATTACATGCATTCTTTGATAGCTTTTGCCATTCTCTTAATGCCTTCGATAATTCTTTCGTCCGGCATATTGGAATAGTTAACGCGCATGCTACGGTCAGTTTTGCCATTAGGATAGAAAGCATCGCCAATTACAGCAGCAACTTTCATTTCAATGCATTTGTTGAAAACTTTACGAGCACTTACACCTTCAGGCATAGAAAGCCACAGGAACAAGCCACCTTCCGGATGGGTCCAGGTGCAGCCAGCAGGAAGTTCTGCTTCCATGGTTGCAAGGATAAGGTCACGACGATGACGATAGAGTTCAACAATTTTAGCAACGTGAGCATCAAGGTCATAAGCGTCCATGAAGGCATCAGCAACACCTTGGTCAAAGTTAGAGGTGTGGAGGTCAGCACTTTGTTTGATTTTGATAAATTCGCCAAGCAAACCTTTTTCTGCTGCTACCCAACCAAGACGCAGGCCCGGGCAGAACACTTTGGAGAAAGTGCCAAGGAACATTACCAAGCCTTTGGTATCCATGGATTTCAAGGAAGGCAGGATTTCGCCTTCAAAGCGCAGTTCGCCATAAGGGTTATCTTCCAATACGGGCAGGTTGTGTTTATTAACAACTTCCATAAATTTTTGACGGCGTTCCATAGACCAGGTACGACCGGTAGGATTTTGGAAGTCAGGAATTACATAGATGAATTTGCAGTTAGGAGTGGTTTCCAAAATTTTGTCCAGCTCTTCCGGCAAAAGACCGCCATCATCGGTGGGAACTTCTACAAAAGTAGGTTCATAAGCGTTGAAAGCGTTGAGTGCGCCCAAGTAAGAGGGGCTTTCGCACAAAACAACATCGCCAGGGTTCAGGAACAGTTTGCCAGCAAAGTCAAGGCATTGTTGGGAACCAGTGGTAATCAAAATTTCATCGGGGTCTACATTGGTATGATATTTATCTGCCATACGTTTCGCAATTTTAGCACGCAGGGACGGACGACCTTCGGTGGTTGCATATTGCAACAGTTGGCGACCTTCTTTGAGTACCAAGTCATGGGAAACTTTAGCAATTTCTTCAACAGGGAACAGTTCCGGTGCAGGCAAACCACCAGCAAAGGAAATGATATCCGGTTGTGCAGTCAATTTCAAAAGTTCGCGAATTTCGGACGCTTGCATGCGTTCCATACGTTTAGAAAAATTCATAGTAAAATCTCTCCCTCATTTGCTTCACGCAATATAATACATAAATAATTGTAGCACTTTCCCCTGTCACCGACAAGAGAAAGTGCTATTTTTAGAATAACTTATTTTTCACTGTTTATTTTTGTAAACTTGGTTACGCTTTGATAAGTCCTTTTTCTTCCAAGAACTCTGCCAAGAATTTACCAATCTTGTTGGTCAGCTTCAAGCAGTTTTTCAGATGGTCTTTAGTGTTAAATTCATAGGGCATCAAGTCCTTGCACATGGTGGAACCAAATTCTGCTTCAAAGCGGTCATGGAACTCTTTGCTTACAGGATAAATTTCGCTCAGCGGTTTTTCGCTGGGATGATTACGACCAACCAAAGTGCTGATTACCATGGTGCAACCTACGAGAGCACCGCAGATATGACGAGCGTGACCAATGCCGCCGCCAAAGCCGGAGCAAAGGCGCAGTGCGTTATCGTCAATATCAACGCCAGCTTCCTTACGGAAGGTTTCTACGATAGCTTCACAGCAGTTAAAGCCTTGTTTAAAATTGTTACCTACTTCCATACCCATTTTTTCGCTGAATTCACTCATGGTTCTTCCTCCTTTTACCATTCACGCTCACGCAAAGCATCTTCGATGGGAATATCAATCTCGAACCAGTCCAAGATGTATTCCAATGTTGCCGCAATGCTTTCGCTTGCCACGGTTTCAATTTCACTATCCTGATCCCAAAATTCCTGTTGCATACTGTTGATGAACATAGTAAATTCGTCCAGCTTATCTTGCACAAGGGCAAGGTCTTTCAGATTAGCACCTTCTAAATGCTCAATCAAGTGGATGAACTGCCATTTAATTTTGTCCACCAAGTATTGGGGATAATAAGTATCCTCGTACATATTTTGCAACAAGACATACTGGTCATCAAACTTATCCATACAGTAAAAATCTCTCCTATTTTTTCTTATCAGATTCAGTTGCGTAAGGCCAACCACTCATACCGCCCTCAAGGCTGTGTACGTTTTCAAAGCCCAAGCTACGCAAAATACATTCTGCTTCATAACCACGCAGGTCAATTTGACAAGAGGTAATAATTTTTTCGCCAGCCTTAACGGAAAGCTCCTTACCTTTTTCACGAAGCTCGCCTAAAGGCAGATTAACTTTATTTTCGATGCCTGCAATACGGTTAGCTGCAAACTCTCCGGGAGTACGCACGTCTACGAAAAGATAGCCGCCGTCTTTTTTCATTGCTTCAAAATCTTTAGGGTTAATGCCATTCATTTGACCTTCCATCTTATTATGGAGAACATTTGCCGCAGTGGCAATATTGTCGATAGGACCATTGAAAGGCGGTGCGTAAGCAATGTCAAAATTGGAAAGGTCTTCCAGCGTTGCACCAAGGGAGATTGCTGCTACCAAAGTGTCGATGCGTTTATCAACGCCACCACGTCCAACAGCTTGTACACCCAATACACGTTCAGTACCTTCTTCAGCAAGAAGCTTCAAAACAATATTCTTCACACCGGGCATATAGCCTAAGCGGTCACTACCGGGAACAACTACTGCTTTAAACTTCAAGCCTGCTGCCGTTGCAGTACGTTCGTTCAAGCCCGTACTACCTGCTTGCCAGTCAAGAATTTGGCATACGCCCGTACCAAGCACGCCAGGATATTTAATCTTATCACCGCAAATATTATCTGCAATCACTCTGCCATGTTTGTTAGCAGTGGAACCCATGGGAGTGAAAATCTTCGCTCCGGTTACGCGGTGAGTATTTTCTGCACAGTCACCACCTGCGTAGATGGCAGGGTCACTGGTTTGCAAGTATTCGTTAACAGCAATGCAACCAGTAGGTCCAATCTCAAGACCTGCTGCTTTCGCCAGCTCTACATTAGGACGCACGCCTACGGCTACGATTACAAGCTGTGCAGGAATTTCACGCTTATCAGTTTGTACAGCGCTAACGAATCCGTCAGTTGCTACAAAGCCTACGGTCTTTTCTTCCAAATACAGGTTGATGCCTGCTTTTTGCAAAGGCTTCTTCACTAAATCAGCAAGCTCTTTATCCAGCATTTGAGGTAAAATTCTATCTTGCATTTCTACGATGCTGGTGGCCAAGCCACGTTTATGGAAAGCTTCCGCCAGCTCCATACCAATAAAGCCAGCACCGATGATTACAACATCAGTTACGCCACGCTCGGTAATTGCCTTATCCACTGCTTCAACGTCCCACGGGAACCAGAAGCTGTGAATACCTTGCGCATCTGCGTTGGGCAAAGGCAGTTTCACAGGAGTAGAGCCTGTACCAAGGACAAGCACGTCGTAGTTCAAAACTTTTTCTTCACCAGCTTCCACGTAAGTAACAGTCTTAGCCTCACGGTCAATGGCAGTTACATTACAGCCTGTTCTTGCGTCAATACCCTTAACGCTTTTGAAGAAGGCTGCATCACGGGGAATGCCTTGGGGAGTATGGTCAAACTGTTTAAAGCTTTTAACATCTCCGCTAATAAAGTACGGGAAACCGCAAGCACCATAACTCAGCTGAGGGCCACGTTCCAGTACGATGATTTCTACATCTTTATCGCGACGGCGCAAACGGGAAGCAGTTTTCATGCCTGTTGCCACGCCACCGATAATTACAACTCGTTTTGCCATATATTCACGCTCCTTGCGCACATTATATATAGGAAGTAAATTCTACACAAAGGGTGGTTTTCCCTTTAATTATTTTTAATCATCACCACTAAAAACTAAAGGCTACACCCAACCCTAATGGTCAAGTGCAGCCTTCAAGCCTAAGTTAATTACAGAACGTTTTCCTCTGCGGAAACTTCTTCAATATTATTCTTTTCAGCGTAGCCAGTCAATACCAAGGTCAACGCGCCGTCACCGGTTACGTTGCAAGCAGTACCAAAGCTATCTTGCAATGCGAAAATGGTGAGCATCAAAGCAGTACCAGTAGCATCAAAGCCAAGAACACTGGTAATCAAGCCAAGAGAAGCCATTACAGTACCACCGGGAACGCCAGGAGCACCAATTGCAAATACGCCAAGGAGCAGGCAGAACAGAACCATATCACCAAAAGCAGGCAAAGCTCCGTACAATACTTGGGATACTACCATTACAAAGAACACTTCGGTGAGTACGCTACCGCAAAGATGAATATTAGCAAACAAAGGAATACCAAAGTTTACCAAGTCTTTACGCAGTACGGAAGATTTCAGTGCGCAACGCAAAGCAATTGCCAAGGTAGCAGCAGAGCTCATGGTACCAACTGCAGTGATGTACGCAGGGCCATAGTGTTTGAGAACTTCCATAGGGTTCTTGCCAGAATAAGCGCCACCCAAAAGGTAAAGCACAGCCAGCCAAATGTAGTGACCTACCATTACGATAGCAACTACCATCAGGAATACAGGTAATTGTTTAGTGATACTGCCTTCGTAAGACAAAGCGCAGAAAGTGCAAGCGATGAATACGGGAAGCAGAGGAATAACAACTTTGGTAACGATTGCCAGAACGATTTGTTGGAATTCTTCCAAGCATTTGGTAATGGTGGTGGAATTAGTCCACGCAGCTGCAAGACCTACGAGAACGGAAAGCACCAAAGCACTCATAACGCTCATAACTGGCGCAATTTTCAAATCAAAGAGCAGTTTCGGCAATTCCTTCAAGCCATCTACCGCAGGGGTGATGTTCAAGGAAGGGATAATGCTATAACCAGCAAAGGTGGAGAAGAATGCTGCACCAATGGAGGATGCATAAGCTAAAACAATTGCCAAACGCAGCATGGTGCTAGCGTTTTTACCCAAGCGGGTGATGGACGGTGCGATAAAGCCGATGATAATCAGCGGAACGCAGAACATAATGATATTACCAAGGAGGCTTTTACAGGTAAGGATCACCTGCATTAAAGATTCATTTGCCCCAAGGCCAACCACAATACCTAAAACTACGCCAATTACAAGGCGTACAGGCAGGCTACCTAAAAAGTTACCCATTTTTTCACACTCCTTTTTTATAAAATTTTTGAATGGGATTACATAGGAATATCATAGCCCAAACGGGTAAATACTTCAAGTCTTTTTGTCTAATTTGTGAAAAAATAAAGCTCCCGACGAAGCGGGAGCTTAAATTTTAAGTAGACAGTGCTTATAATGATTTTGCTTACGCGAAGAACCAATTCATAACTAACATAGCGCAAAGCGCATTCAGCAAGCTTGCACTCATCAGCAAAGGCCAGTATCTTTTGGGAACGTCTGCTACGCCAAGCAAGCGACCCATGTATTGAAGCTGTGCACCCAAAAGGAAGAAGCAGGGCATCAGGATTGTTACGTGGCGAGCATCAAGAATACCGTTTGCAGCCATATTAGCAGCCAAGCCTACGGAAGCAGAGCTGGAAAGCCAAGCAGTAAGTACTACGGTTACAGCTTCGCCGGGCAAACCGAATACAAACATCAAGGGGCCAAAGATTTCGCCCACCATTTTCATAACGCCCAAAATACGCAGAACTTCTGCTACAGCATAAGCCATCAAAATATTGGGAACCAAATTGTTCAGGGTGATGTTCAAGCCCTTACGTGCACCAATAATGAAAATATCAAAGGGGTTATTAGTTTTCTTAGCAGGTTGCGGTTGATTATTGCTCATTTTTGAAATCCCCCTTGTAAACAGTGTTCAACATCAGGCGAACGTACATAGCGCCCACGAATTTAAAGATAAAGATTAAAGTTACAGGAATCATAATGGAGCAGGTCAGATAGGAGAACACTGCAGAGCCAATCATGAAGTAGTTAGCAATCATACCTGCGCCGGAATATTGCCAAGCACCCATAACAATCAATTCTTTTTTAGTGATAAGACCATCGTCATACAAGCCTTTAGTCAAAACTGCACCTGCGTCAGTGGATTGCAGGTCAGTAATCAAAGCTAAGCCAGTCAAGCCGGGCAAGCCAAGCAAAGGTTTCAACAACGGAGTCAAGCATTTTTGTGCAGCACGGATTGCACCATAGTGGTCAAGAACTTCAATCATACCCATTGCAAACATTACGCCAGGAACCAAGGACAGCGCGAACATAAAGCCACCGCGCGCACCAAAGCCACCGCTACCAACAAAGGTAGATTTGCCAAGCTCTTTCATAACGCCAAACTTACCTACCAAAGTGGTAAAGTCAAATGCGCTCAACCATTTCATATCGGGGAACTTAACCATTACACCGGAGAAGAATAAAATCGCTACAACCAAAGCGAAAAAAGCCAACGGACCGGCTTTCCATTGACTGGGGTCTAATTGAGCATTTTGAGTTTGCTCTTTCTTTTCTTCAGACATCAGAAACCCTCCTAAAATTTATTTATGCATACACATCGCAGAATGTAATACAATAGGTAAATTATACCGAAATCAACTGCTTTCTGTCAACGTAAAGAGGTCACTTCACTTGTCTTTTGTGGAACAATATGCTAAAATTCAAAACAAATGTGGATAAAACTTTAATCATCTATATAAGAAAAACCTACAAGGAGAAAGCTATGACTACTTTAAATGTAAAAGAAATTTATCACGACCTGCACCAAATGCCGGAACTTGGCTTGGAAGAATACAAAACCTCTGCGTATTTGGCAGATGCTTTGGAAAAATTAGGCTATGACGTTACTCGCAACGTTGGCGTAACTGGCGTTGTAGGCATTGAAAAGGGCGAAGAAAAAGGTCCCGTAATGCTGCTGCGCGCTGATATGGACGCACTGCCTTTCGTTGTTGACGGCAAACCTGTAAACATTCACGCTTGCGGACACGATGCTCACAGCGCAATGCTTCTTGCCGCAGCTTCTCTGCTCAAAGGCAAAATTAAACGTGGCACTTTGAAAATCTTGTTCCAACCTGCGGAAGAAACCTTGAAAGGCGCTCTTGGTGTAATCGAAGCTGGCGTTCTGGAAGATGTGGACATGGCGCTTGGTCTGCACATTCGCCCGGTACAGGACATTCCCTTTGGTACCCTCTCCCCCGGCGTAAAACATTCCTCCAGTAGTTTTGTAAAAGTTGTAATTCATGGACGTAGCGCCCACGCTTCCCGTCCTCATCTTGGCGTAAACACCATTGAAGCTGCTGCTGCCATCATTCACAGCGTTGCTGCCATCAAAATGAACCCCAACTTCTCTTGGAGCTGCAAGCCTACCATCATCAACGGTGGTGGTACTGCAACCAACATTATCCCCGACTGCACCTCCATTATGTTTGACATTCGCTCTCAAACTAACGAGATTATGAGCGAGCTGTTAGAACGCTTCCAAAAAGTCGTTAAGAACGTTGCTGAAGCCTACGAGGCAGAAGCAGAAGTCATCTTCCCCGGTGGCGTAATCCCTGCCGCAGTTTTAGATGACGAGCTTACTGCAGAAGTTGCCGAAAGCATTAAAGAAGTTGTAGGCAAAGAAAACCTTATGCCCGTATTGATTAACACCGGTGGCGAAGACTTCCACTATTTCGCAAATAAATATCCTAATTTGAAAGCAGCTTACTTTGGCGTAGGCGTTGCCGCTGAACCGGGACTCCACGACCCCAACATGCACTTTAACATTGACGGTCTTCAAAACGGCGTTGATGTTCTGGTAAATATGACCTTGAAGAAATTAGGCTAAGCATTTTAAAAACGTATATATTAATGAAGAAAACAGGATTTACCGAAAGGTAAATCCTGTTTTTGATTTAGTGTAAATATTTTAGTAATTGTACTAAATATTTCCCTTCCATATCATCTTTTTCATCAGCTTCTAATTCACGCTTACCAAAATCAATAAAACCATTGCTTCTATAAAAATCTAGTAATCTAATTTTATCTTCACATTCTAAATATACTATCTTGCCACCAACCAATGCTTGCGCCTTTCTTACAGCATCACACGCATACGCCATTAAAATATCTCCGCTAATAAAATTCTTATACTTATCATTCTTACCTATTTGTCCAATTAGTGGAGCTGAAACGATATATTGATTAGCCTCATCATAATATCGTCCAAATTTTGCTATGCGCTTCAACAAAGATTTACTAATTTTGCTATTTTTCTTCACAACGAAGCATTTACTTGCTAATGTGAAATACCCTACCAAAATCATCCTGCCTTTGTGTGGAGCGAAGACTAAATGTGTTTTAGATAAACCTTGTTTACTAAATAATATAGCCTTTTCTTTCAAGAATTTATCTACATCTTTGTTGTTAATACACGAAAAAGTACGCAGTATGCGTTTTACCATCTCCTCGTCAGGAAATTCTTGCAGTAAATCATCTAACGCTACAATCGTGTATCTATTCATTATTCTACTTCAAAAACCATCTTCTTTATGTCTTCAGAATTTGCTATATGTGCCTTAGGTGCTATTACTTCTTTACCAACTTTTTTAGAAGCATTTTCTAAAGCATTAGCAAACATCAAACAATTTTTCTTACCCTTTATGGTAACATTTTTTAATATGCTTTTAGTTGCCATAGAATCACTCCTTTCAATGACGACCATACACACTAAATTCTAACTACACACTCATACTATCATATAAATTTGGTTTTTTCCACACAATAATTAACAACAAAGATATTATGCTTTTAAAATTACTCCATCGCATCCCTCCAATCTTTCTTACTACTTCCACAAAACTTTTAATTCACCCGTTTTTATTTTGCGATGTTGTGAAATCCACGTGAATTTTTGAAAATAAAAGAAACAGGATTTAACCTCTTACTCGAAGTTAAATCCTGTTTTTGTGTTTTACGCTACATCATCATACATATTATAGAAGTACTCAAAAATTTTCTCTTCATAATATTCATGACAAGGATAAATGCTATCTGGAGCCTTTTCATAAAAAATGTCGATGATTTTTGTCTCTACTTGCGCCTTAGTTTCTTCTTTATCCTTCCAATGGTCAAAGCCATCTATCATTTCTTTGATGGTATTATACATTTCTTTTGCCATCTCTTTAATCGCCTTAATATCAGCCGAAGAAAGTTTTTCTGAAAATAGCAAATCATAAATAGCAAGTTGCCTGTCATTCTCAAATTGCTCTCTAACATATCTTTGCATTTCTTCATTCATAGATTTGCTAAGGTCAAGCAATTCCATAAATACTTTTTCAATAGCAGCTCTGTCCTGCTCAGCATTGTATTCATCAATAATTTCATTATAACGCTTGTAATAATCAATGCGGTTAGGATTAGTAAAGACCATCTTCGCAAGTTGTACTTCTATTAAATTTTCTAAATCTCTTATCAAAGTGTTCTTATGTTTTACACGAGCAAACTCTGCACGCAAAACATCAAAATCAATTTGACTAAGGTCAAACTTTTTGCTTTCCCTCTTATCTGCTTCAAGTTCTAATGTAATATGCTCATTGATAATTTTGTTTATCGCCACCATTACATCAGTTGTATCAACATGTCTACGCTGTTCTTGGAGCATTTCTAAAATCGCAATCAATGCTTCCTTATCAGCTTTGATTTCAGGATTCATATCCTCCCTATTCATATAACGAAGCAATCGTTTCAATTCCAGCACTTGAGTTTGATAAGCTTTTCTAATTTCAACAGATACATTCAAAACATCCTTAGCTTCCTCAAGCTTAACTAACTTATATGCACCTTCAGCGCAAATCAAAGTTTGAACATCAAATCCTTGTTGGAGTAAGAACCCCTTGATTTCCTCAATAACTTTTTGAACACGCTTAATTAATTCGTCTTTATCAATAGTGGGGTCAGTTCCAGGATTTCCACTTGTATTTGTATATTCTGCTAAAGCTTTACGCAATGCTTTGATAATACCAACGTAATCAATAATCAAACCATTACTCTTACCTTCTGCAACACGATTAGCTCTGGCAATAGTTTGCATCAAAGCATGTGCTTTCATCGGCTTATCTAAATACAAGCAAGAAAGTGTCTTAACATCAAAACCTGTCAACCACATTGCACAAACAAACACAATTCGGAACGGATTATCTGCTTCTTTAAACTCTTTGTCCAGTTCACGCTTAACCATTTTTTCACGATGAGGAACAATATCGCAACCCCACTTACGGAATTTTTCTTCTTCGTTCTGCTCATCGCTGACAACTACTGCCATTTCAGTTTCCTGCATCCAGTGCAATTTGCGTTCCAGTTCCAACGCTTCCTGTTGAGGAGCAGTAGCAATCTTTTGTTCTAGAAGCTTCATTTCAAAATCCCAGTACTCTTGCACATAGTTATACATACGCACGCAAGTAACTTTGTTTAAGCAGACAAACATTGCCTTGCCACTTTCCCACAAATCGCTATAATGCTTCACAAAATCATGAGCGATTGATTTCAGACGAGGTTCTGCTGTCAGCAAATGAATTTCTTTCGCAAATTCTTGTTCCAACTTTTCTTTTTGATCATCGTCCAAATCAGCATTTTCGATAGCATCCAAAATCTCTTGAGTAATTTCCGGGTTCTGCAAATTTTGAATCTTATCCCCACGATTTTCATAATATAAAGGAACAGTAGCACCATCTTCCACAGCACGCTTAAAATCATAAACAGAAATATATTCGCCAAATGTACGAGCAGTCAAATCATTACTGCCAAAAATAGGCGTGCCTGTAAAACCAATACGAGAAGCAGTAGGCAACAAATTACACATATTATCTGCCAAGTCCCCATACTGGCTACGATGAGCTTCATCAGAAATGATAATAATATCGTGGTCTGGAATGATAGGTTCCAAATCTTTTTGATTAAATTTATGAATCAAAGTAAAAATAAAACTGGGATTACCATGCAACTTATCAATCAAATCTTTACCGCTGGAAGCAATAAAAGCGCTTGCTTTGGAATTACCCAAGACTCCACAGCTTTCAAAAGTTCCGCTAATTTGCTTGTTAAGTTCATCCCTATCAGTCAACACTACAAAAGTAGGTGAACCAGTTAATTTACGTTTTATCTTTTGCGCAAAGAAAATCATAGAATAACTTTTACCACTACCTTGGGTATGCCAAAATACGCCAAGCTTACCATTTTGAAATTCTTTGCGTTCGTATTTTTCAACGGCTTTATTTACGCCCAAGTATTGATGGTTACGTGCTAAAATCTTGGCAGTCTTACCATTAGCGTGGTCGTATAAAATAAAGTTTTCTAATAAATCAAGGAAGTTTTCTTTTTTGCAGATACCTAAAAGCATAGTTTCTAATGCAACTACACCTTTTTCTTCTTCTGCCAAACGCTTCCACTCGTGGAAAAACTCGTACTTGCTCCCTAAAGTGCCTACCTTAGCAGCCAAACCATTGGACAAAATTAAGAAGGCATTGTAATAAAATAGTTGCGGTATCGTATTTTGATAATCACGATAATTATCAGCATAGGCGTTGTAAATATCAACAGTGTGCTTTTTAAGTTCAATAAACAGCAAAGGAATACCATTCACAAAGCCAACGATATCAGTCCTGCGATTATGAATGGTTCCAGAAATTTTTAGTTCCTGCACAGCGAGGAAGCTATTGCGTTCCGCATTATCAAAATCAATCAGCACCGCAGTCTTTTTATCTGCTTCGCCACGTTCATTGATGGCAGTAACTTGCACGCCGTCTTTTATAAGCTTATACTTTTCTTCATTTATTTCTAGTAAAGATGCAGTGGAAAGGTGGCTTTCCAAAATTGTTTTGGCTTCGGCAATTTGTTTATCAGTAATCCAAGTATTTAATTTTTTAAGAGCTTGAGTAAAGTATTTAGGCAACAGCACTTCTTTATAACTTTTACGACCAAAGTCACCATTTTCTCCTAACACTTCATTATTATAGGCGTAAACTACTTCCCAATCCAAAGTGTCCTGCAAAAGTTTAGCAGCGCTACCCTGTATTAACTTATTTTCGCAGTACTCATTACTCATAAACTACACCTTCTAACTACATTTCTACCTAAAAAAATTATGCATTAACATCTCTAATCAAACTTTTTATACCATCATTTCTATCTGCTTGTTCTAATTCCATTTTTGCTAACAACCACATTTGATAAATATTATCATATATTTCTTCTGTTTGTTTATCATTTAACGTTTTGATGAATTTGTTATCATTATTGTTATGTCTAATAAATTTATTCATCAACTGGAATAAGTCTGATTTCAACGAAGCGTTTATTGCTTGCAATCTTTTTTGATCTGGTTCCAAATCATCTGCCATCAGCTTCAGAATAGATTTTTTAGCCATCAAATCACCTTTTAATCTACGATGGTTATATTCTAGAATCTTATAGGATAAAACAGGTTCTACAGTTTCCGCTACAGATAAAGCTGCAGAATCTTTCTCAACTACAATAGTTATGCCGTCATTCTCAACAGCTTTAAATCCTAATTCATCAATACATTCAAATGCCTTATCTAAATAATCTTTTATTGGTGTTTTAAGAAAAACATCACCAACATCCGGATGCGTTTGATTACAAAAATTAATTGTATATTCCAAAAAATTCAACAGATATTCCAGATTAAAGTTATTGGGTTCTGAAACAAAGCAAAAATCAAATGTATCATCAAAATCTTCAAGAGAAATACATCTTTTTATCAACCGCTTATCAAAAGAATGGAACCATCCCTTAATCAAACCACAAATAGTTTGTTGGTTATAACCAACCCAAAATTGTGATTCATAAAACAGAAAATAAAATCTCGAATATTCCCTTTCTAAATCAACATTTCCAGAATTTAAGATATCATATATATTTCTTCTTACCAAACAATTCACCTCCGATTATTAAATAATATCTACATTACATTCTTTTTGAGGGAACTTCAAACAAAACTCTTCATTAATTTTTATTACTATCAGTATCATTATTTTAAGAAGTTCTAAATAATCTCTTTTTTGAATATGTGGTTCTTGTGGATATGAGCCATGATTATATTTATTACGCAGATCATTTCCATTATTGAACTCAGCTTTATTAAGCATATAATTTATATAATTTACTTCAAACTTAGTAAACAACTTACTCTCACTAACAATCTCTCTTGCACTTGAAAGCTCTCCTATTAACTTATTCCAATTGTCATAATAATTTAGACACACAACCTCTTTAAGATACAACTGTCTAAGAAAGTACACCCTATTGTAATTAATCTTAATCGTACCATCTTTATATTGTATTAAACTACCTCTTTCAATAAGCCATTCAAGTATTTTCCTCTGAAAATCGTAAAATTCTTCTATTTTTATATGTTCATTATTCAATAAATCATATAATGTTCTATACTCTTCTTTGGTTTTTTCCGTATATCCTAACATACTTTGATCTGAAAACCAATATTGAATCTCACTCATTAGAACTTCACTATCACTATAAAAATACTTAGTATCAATCATACTGGAAATATCTTTATAAATTATAGACGAAGAAGAAATTTCCAATAAATCCCTATCTATATAACCTTTAGATACAAATTGTTCAAATTGTTTTAAGACACCTTCCATTTCTGAAGTTAAATGCTTAATCTTCTCATAAAAGGAAGCGTCCTTAGTAACAGTGTTAAATATAAATCCTTCAACATTAAATTCTTCCTTAAGATAAGTTTCAAAAAACCACTTAAAAACGTCTTCTAACCCAACACCTTTATCAAGAAGATACTTGTAATATACTTCTAAAGTTCCATTATATATCATTTGACTAACATTAAATGCTATACCAATCCTATATTCTTTTTTCCCTCTTACACCAATACGCTTTTCAAGTTCACCCATCTCGTAGTTGTGAGCTACAAAATTACATCTACAATCTTTATCAACAAAATCAAATATATAAATAAAATTATTTAGTATGGTCGCATAATCAACATACTTATCAATCCATTTTAAATTGTAAGACACATTAACATAGTTATCTTTGCAAGAAGTTTTCTTAATTTCATTACCTAAATCTTCAAATAATATCTTTACTTCGGTAAATCTATCTGGATTATTCTTAAAATGTTTTTCACAAATTGATTCATATTTTTTCTTTGCAGCTAACCTCAATTCATCTTTTAAAGGAAACTCTTTTGTGCTTTGTGATTTATATATAAGTTCAAGATAATTTGGATTCGCTTCCTCCAAAACAATATATTTCCACATAATTTCTTCATGTAAACCGCTTGTTATGCCCTGTGGAAAATAGTATTTAACATTACCATCACTTAAAAAGTAATCCATAAGGTACTCTGCACTTCTAACATATTCTCTCATAAAAGATAAAATTTCATCAGAATAACTTACGATACAATCTTTATATGATAATATATGTCTTAAATTATATGGCTCATCATTTAATAAAGATAAAATCTTATTAACTTCAATACGTTTAAAACACTTAAATTTATTAAGTAGCAACCAGAAATCATCACGATAAAGCTTCCAAACCAAGCTATAGACATTTAAAAAATTACTATTATTTATAGTAGAAAAATATTTACCAATTATAGTTAAAAACTTTGTTGTCTTTTTCTTGTATTCATCAATTTTTTCTTCATCCCAAGATTTTAGATACATATCATTTTCGATATATTGTTTAATATTAAATAGCTCTATTATTTCGTTAACATCAGTATATTGTTTATGTTCATTAAATTCATCTAAGACGGATTCAATTTTTTCAAGATAATATACACTACTCAAATCATTAACTCCATGAAACTTAATGCCATCACAAACCCCAGACATTTTATCCTACACCTCTACTTCTCCACTCATCAGCTTTGGCAATAAACGATCTCGTGCTTCTTCCAGCTTCAAAACTTTTTTACACAAATTATCTATCATTAAAAAAATTGGCTTTATGTTTTCATCGAATAAATCAAGAACATATTTATCGGGCTTGATAAACTCGTAGTTTTTTAGAATATCTGTTTTCAGATTAGTAAACACTGCACCTGTCCCTCTATTAAGTAAATCATTTCTTATTTCTAAAAACAGCAAATACATATATTCATTACTTAATTGAGAATTTGGAAAATATAACCATCCGTCATGAATACAGGAATCAACTTCTAAAATTTTGGGTATTCCTGGAGTTGCACTATTGGAAAGTATTAATTCACCTTCTTTAATATATACAGTCTTTTCAAGACCTTCTATTTTGATTTTTTCTTTTATTGAATAAATATAAGGGCTATTAGATGAAGTAGCATCTGAAATTTTCAACCAATTCAACCCTTCATCAGCTAAATACATTTGAATTGGTCGCGGTGATGCTCCCCTTTTTACATCAGTAACATTTCCAATTTTAGCCTTTTCCCACCCTTTCGGCAAGCCATCAACAATCTCTACATCCTCATGCCCAGGAAAGCGCAAATCAACAAACCACTCTTTATATAATCTTTGAGCAGCTTCTTCTAAAAGTTTTATTTGCTTTTGGTTATTTTCAATGAGGTCATCATAAGAAGAAAGTATCGAGACAATCCTCTGTTGTATTTCTATATCAGGAATATCAACTTTAATCTCTTTAAGAATTTTTATTGGCAATTGTGGTTGAGCACTACCAGTGCAATAGCTTAAAAATTCTTTCCTGACATCTTTGCTTCTCAACAAATGATATAGGAAAGACATACTAACATTAGTATCAATGGCTCTAAATATTACCATACCAGAATTAATTCTTATATGTTCGTACCTTACCTTAGAACTATAATAACCTACATTACCAACAGTACCTCTAGTAGTATAGACAATATCATCTCTTTGCAACTTTCCTTTTCGTAAGGCACTGTCTTTTTCTTTCGTGATAAACACATTAGTTTCAAAAGAAAATCCTTCTTTTCTGACATTGCCAGTGTTTAAGAATAAACAAAATCCATTTTCACTAAAATCATCTTGTTTCGGATAATTCGTGCCCCTATCACCATCAATGATATCAACTATTTCGGACATTTTCTTTCTCATAATCCCATCTCCTTAAAATTTTTGGAAATGGTTTCCATAAGCACATTGCTTTCGGCTTGCAAAACCAAAAGTTCTTGATGAATCTCTTGCATACGTTCAGCAAAGTTTACACCATCATCAGCAACAGGAGCTACGCCAACATAAGCACCAGGAGTAAGGCTATAATTCTTTTCTGCAATCTCTGCTTTAGTTGCAATTTTGCACAAGCCCAAAACATCTTGATACTCGCCATCAGCAAACTTGCTGTATAACCAGTCAGCTTCTTTAGCAACGGTAAGCACTTCTTCAAAAAAGGCAATGTCCTCATCGTATTGAGCACGAATATATTTTTTCTCTTTTTTCGCAGCTTGCTCCACAGCTTCTTTTGCTTGAGCGCGCACTTTTTCAATGAAAGCTTGTAAATCAATAATAGTCTTGGCAAAATCATTACCATCATTCAATGCAGCAACAAAGTCTTTATTTTGACTTGCTTCGCCATATTCACGCAAAGCTTTGCGATATTCAGCAACTAAATTTTGGTACTTGTCCACTTCGCCACGATAGAGCCATACAATAGCGTTCAAGTTTTTCAGTTGCCAGTCAGTCCATTCATTTAAGGTGCGGTCTACAACTGTATAATAATTGCGTGCATCGATAAATAGAACTTTATCTCTAATTGCTTCTGCCTTGCCACGATTAAAGAACCATAAAGAGCATGGCAAAGAAAGCGTATAGAAAAAGTTATTTCCAACGCTTATCATTACATCAACATCGCCAGTTTCCACCAGTTGTTGTCTTATATCTTTATCTTTGCTTTGACTATCCGTAGCAGATGAAGCCATTACGAAGCCTGCTCTGCCAGTTTCTTTCAAATATGCATAAAAGTATTGAATCCACAAATAGTTAGCATTGCCAACCATCTTAGTCTTTTTATTAACGCTTGGCAAACCAAAAGGTAAACGACCTGCATTAGAAGCAGTTTCAGAATTTACCTTATCTACATTAAACGGAGGATTAGCCATTACATAATCGCATTGACCAACCAAATTATGGGCATCGTTATAAAAAGTATTAGCTTCGTTACCAGATTTAATCTTACCATTCAAACCGTGTACAGCAATGTTCATGGCACAAAGCTTAGCGTTGAACTCTGCCTTTTCCTGACCATAGAAAGTCATTTGAGTATTGGCAGCCATTCCTGCAGAATTTACAAAGTCGCCGGTTTGCACAAACATACCACCACTACCACAAGCAGGATCCAAAAGCACACCCTTTTGCGGTTCAATAATATTTACAATCATTCTAACTAAAGACTTGGGCGTGAAGAACACACCGTCGTCAGAAGCAACGCTCTTTGCAAATTTTCCGAGGAAGTATTCGTAAATACGACCAAGCACGTCACCGCCAACATCATTGAGTGCATCGTTATTAAAGTTCTCTAACAAGCTGAAAAGCAAATCATCTGGCAAACTATTGTAATTTTTAGGAAGAATACCTTTTAGCTGCTCACTTTGATTTTCGATTAAGCTCATTGCGTTATTCAAAGCTTCACCCAAACTATTAATTGGTTGTCCGTTTATATCCAACAATCCCATGGAAGCAACATTTGCTTTTAATTCTAATAAGTATTTGTACTGCGCCATCTCCGGTAAAAAGATAGCACTCTTTGCTTTAAAGTGAGATTCTTTTACGATAAAGGGACGACCAGGACGAGAGGGGTTCTCTTTCAAAATTTGGTCATACACCATCATAAATCTACTATATGCGTAACGCAGGAAAAGCAATCCAAGTACAGGCATACAATATTCTGCAGATGTTAATTTAGAATTAGCACGCAAATTATCTGCCGCATCCCATAATTGTGCTTCTAATGCTTTAAGGCTTCTATTATCCATAATTATCCTCACTAATTAAAAGTAAAATTTCTTTATAAAAATTATAGCACATCCTTTGCGTTTCTAAAACAACAACGCAAGCAACGCAATATGCAACGCAAGCAACGCAAATAAAAAGAAACAGGATTTAACCTCTTACTCGAAGTTAAATCCTGTTTTTTATTTATCACAACTATTTAATTTCACTCTCCCCCTTGGTACACAGCAAGTGCTTCCAACGCAAGAGCGTAGCCTGCAAAACCAAGTCCGCAAATTTGACCGATGCAGCCTGCCGCAGTTACAGATTTATGACGGAACTCTTCACGAGCGTGAATATTGCTGATATGCACTTCGATAGCAGGAATATTCACAGCCTTCAAAGCATCAAGCACTGCTACGCTGTAATGGGTAAGCGCCGCCGGATTGATAACAATGCCATCGTAAATTCCGTAAGCGTTTTGGATTGCAGTAACAATGTCGCCCTCGTAATTGCTTTGCACCAAATCCACATGCACGCCTAATTTTGCAGCAGCAGATTCAATATAAGCGCAAAGGCTTTTGAAATCTCGGCGACCATAAATATTTTTCTCACGCACACCTAACATATTAATGTTGGGTCCGTTCAGTACTAAAATTTTCTTCATTCCTGTTCACCTCTAACATATTTCAGCAGTTTTTCCACAGTTTCTTCAGACGCTCCATTGTTGCCAATGATGTAGGTTGCGTATTCCTTATAAAGCTCAATGCGATCATTATACAGGTTGAACAAACGTAACTTGTCGTCTGCCAAAAGGGGACGCACTACATCGTTGATAGTCGCGTAAATTTTTTCAGGCTTGCGGTCAATGAAAACGATGGTTCCATTTTTAGAAAGCAGTTCCATATTTTCGGGACGGGTCACTGCCCCGCCGCCAGTTGCAATAATTACGCCTTCCATCTCCGCAAGATACTTTAACGTACGAGTCTCTGCCTCACGAAAGGCTGCTTCACTTTCTGCAAAGAAGTCTTCGATTGTGCGACGCTCCCTCATTACCAATACTTCGTCCGCATCGTAGAAGTCTCGTCCTAATTCTTCTGCTAACTTTCTGCCAAAGGTTGTTTTTCCACAACCAGGCATACCAATTAAAATAATGTTCTTCATATATTACGCTCCAAGTCAGCCATAATTTTCACAATCAAATCGCTGTCATATTGCTTTCCTTGCCAAATCTCCTGCGCCGCCACTGCCTGCGCCACAAGCATGAACAAACCGTTCACGTATTTCTTGCCAGCTTCCTTCGCCTGACACAGGAACATTGTTTCCGCAGGGTTATAGATTAAATCAACTGCTGCCTCAAAATTTGCAGTAACCTTTGCGCTTACAGGAGAAGCTTCCACTTTGGGGTACATGCCTACGGGAGTGCAGTTAATAATTACATCGCCCTTAACAGTTTCCAGTTCTGCGTAGTCAATTACTTGGCAACCGGGTGCAATTTCCAAAAAATGTTTATCAACGGAGCTAACGTCACGAGTAACAAGATAAATTTTTTCAGCTTCTTTATCTGCCAAATATTTCATTACCGCACGGGCAGCGCCACCGCTTCCCAAAACTACAGCAATCTTTCCAGTAATGGCAATGTCATTATACTCCAACATTCTTCCAAAGCCAAAGTAATCTGTGTTGTAGCCAAAGGCTCCTGCTTCCGTAAATTTAATAGTGTTTACAGCACCAATAGCCTGGGCTTCGGGAGCAATGCTATCAAGCAAAGGTATTACAGCAATTTTATGGGGAATGGTTACGTTGCTACCTGCGTAGGTACTGCGCATAACCTTTACTCTTTCAGGCAAAGCTTCCAGCTCCGTTTCCAAAAGGACGTAATTGCCAGTAAGACCAGTATATTTAAAAAACAGTTCATGAATTTTCGGAGACAGGCTGTGCCCCAGCTTGCCACCTAACAAACCATACTGCATAATCTCATTCCTTTCGGTCGTCAGCACGATAGTTGCCCAAAATTTTGAAATAGGTGCAATTATTTTGTACTGCTTCAAAACCTTCAATAACATCTGGGTCATCCAAGTTGCCCATCAAATCTACGTGGAAGAAGTATTCCCAAGATTTTCCTTCCATGGGGCGAGATTCAATGTTCAGCATATTCAAGCCACGATGATGAAGGTGTCCCAAGGTTTTGTAGAGAGAACCTGCTTCGTGCTTCACCGCAAAAACAACGGTAATCTTGTTAGCACCGGCAACTTTTTCCGGAGCCTTAGTGATAATTACGAAGCGGGTAGAGTTATTAGAATTAAAGTTGATATTTTCTGCCAAAATTTTCAAGCCGTACAGCTCTGCTGCCTTTTTACCGGCAACAGCGGCAAGGGTAATATCCTTTTGCTCAGCAACGGTTTCCGCACTCTTAGAGGTGCTGTAATAAGGAATCTTTTCCATTTGAGGATGGTCCTTGAAAAATTCTTTGCTTTGCGCCAAGCCTTGAGGATGGCTGTAAACTTTTTTAATATCGTTCAAGGTAGCTTCGCCGTAACCCAAAAGGTTTTGTTCAATTTTCAGGCAACGTTCACCCACGATACTGCAATCAAATTTACGGAGCAGGTCGTACACTTCCGTAATACCGCCCGTAGAAGAATTTTCGATAGGCACAACGCCATAATCTACTTCGCCCTTACTTACGGCAGTAATCACTTCTTCAAAAAGGTTATAGTGCTGGCGCTCGTAAGTTCTGCCCTCGAAATAATCTTCCAGTGCTTGATGGGTAAAGGAGCCCGGTACACCGAAGCAGCCAATTTTCAGATTACGGTTAGCGTTCTTCGCCAGTTCTGCTTCTTCCAGCACGCAAGCAGCGTCCATGATGCTATGCATAATGGTCTCAACTGCGGGCACGTAATCCTTGTTGTCCAAGAAGCCAGTTACCTTTTCCACAACCTTTGCCTCGCGAGCCTTGTCTTTTACAGGCATGCCCTTTGCCTTTTTATATTCGGCAACCTGCATTACGAGACCAAGACGTGCTTCCAAAATTGCGGCAAGCTGTCTATCTACCTTATCTATTTCTTTACGGATAACTTCTAAATCCAGTTCTGCCATAATATCATTTCCATTTCTTAGCTTCTAAAAGTAAATCCCACATTGTCCAAGCAGTTACTGCCTCAATGACGGGCACTGCTCGTTGTACGATACAGGGGTCGTGTCTGCCAACAATGGTCAAGGTGGTGTCGCACTTTTCCTGCAAGCTGATAGTTTTTTGCTCACGGGAGATGGAAGGAGTCGGTTTAATAGCCACTCTAAAGATCACAGGCATACCATTGGTAATGCCACCAGTAATCCCTCCGTTGTGATTTGTCTCTGCAACAACCTTGCCTTCTTCATAATGAAGCTGGTCATTAGCTTCAGCACCAGTCATTCCGCTAATGCCAAAGCCATCACCAAATTCCACGCCTTTTACTGCGGGAACGCTAAAGAGTGCGTGGCTCAGCCTGCTTTCCACAGAATCAAAGTAGGGAGCGCCTAAACCAGCAGGCACGTTAGTAACCATTGCTTCGATTACGCCGCCAACGCTGTTAAGTTCAGCCTTAGCTTCTAAAATTTTTGCCTGCATTTTTTCGCCAATGACATCGTCCATAACGGCGAAGTCTTTTCCTGCAAGCTCTGCAATTTTTTTATCTTCAATACCCAAGGGGTTAAAGTTTTCTTCCTTTATATCTGCAATTTGCAGAATGTGTGCGCCAACTAAAATTCCTGCTTGCGCTAGCGCTTGCTTAGCAACCGTACCAATAAAAACCAAAGGTGCAGTCAAGCGACCGCTAAAATGTCCGCCGCCACGATAATCGTTAAAGCCTTGATAACGTACAAAGCCAGCGTAATCTGCGTGACCAGGGCGCATCTTATCTTTCAAAATACTATAGTCCTTGGAATGTTGGTCGCTATTTTTAATTACTACGCACAGGGGTGTACCTGTGGTGTAGCCTTCAAAGAAGCCACTTTGAATAGCGAAGCTATCGCTTTCCTTGCGTTGGGTAGAAAGCTGGTTCTTACCCGGCGCGCGACGAGCCATTTCTTTTTCTATTTGCGCTAAATCTAATTGAAGTCCAGGCGGTACACCGTCAATAACAAGACCAATGGAAGCACCGTGGGATTCACCGTAGATTGCCATTTTAATATTCATTCCGTAAATTCCACTCATACTAACACCTCAATCTTACCGCCAACTAATTTATAATCCTGCCAAAATTCAGGATAGGATTTTTGTACACTGCTTGCCCCTGTCAAAGTAAAGGGCTCCGTGCATTTTTGCGCAACAATTGCCAAGCTCATGGCAATGCGGTGGTCGTTCCAAGCGTCCACCTCTGCTCCGCCTTGCAAGCCTTCGGGCTTGCCTTTAATAATCAAACCTTCGGGAAGCTCTGTGATATCTGCTCCCAATTTATTTAACTCTTGAGTAACCGCCGCCAGCCTATCGCATTCTTTAATACGTAGGCGACCAGCGTTAATAATTTCTGTTGTTCCCTCGCTGACAGCAGCAAGTACAGTCAACACAGGGATAATGTCAGGACAATTTGCCGCGTCAATAACTGTAGCCTTAGTGTTGCCACCCTCAGTTATTACGTCAGTACCCTGCACTTTGATGTTAGCAGCCATGCCTTCCATAATGGGAACCACTGCCTTATCACCTTGCAGAGAAGTGTAGTCAACGCCGCTGCAAATTACTGTCTCGCCCAAGCTACCGCCCACAGTCCAGAAGGCTGCTTGGGACCAATCGCCCTCAACATTGCTATCCATAGCTTGATATTTTTGCCCACCACGCACAAGGTAACGACGGTGCGCATTATCTTCATTCACAATTTCAATTCCATATTTTTTCAGACAGCTCAAAGTCATATCCACATAAGCGGAAGACTCCAGCTCAGAGGTAATTTCAATAACAGAATCACTTTCCAACAAGGGCAAAGCAAAAAGCAAACCGCTTACATATTGACTGCTCACATTACCGGGAAGCTGGTACAAGCCAGCCTGTAATCTTCCGTTAACCGTTAAAGGCAGGTGACCTTCCTCCGCAGTTTGGTATTTTAAACCTTGCTTTTCAAAAATATCGTAGTAAGCATTCAAGGGACGGCTTACCAATTTACCGTGACCGGTAAAAGTAAAGGATTCACCTAAGAGCGCACCTAAAGGAATAAAGAAACGCAAAGTAGACCCGGATTCTCCACAATCCGCGCCTGCTTCTGCTGCTCTTAACTTTCCTGTGCCTGTTACCTTCAGGGCACTACGCCCCACAAACTTGCTAGGCATGTCCTCAATAATTACGCCCAAAGCACGTAGGCAACGGCAAGTCGCCTCAATGTCCTTGGACATACTGATATTATCTACAACGCTAGTCCCTTCTGCCAAGCCAGCACAGATTATTTCCCTGTGTCCCATGCTTTTGGAAGAAGGTGCCAGCACTGTTCCCTTTAATTTTGTTGGAATGATTCTAATCTTTTCCATGGTTTACCCCAAATAGTTAGGCACTTCCTGCCAATTTATTTTATGTAATCTGCCATCACCCATCTTGTCCAAAACAATCAAGGTAATGGAGTTACCGGATTTCTTTTTATCCTTCGCCATTGTATCAAGAAGCAAAGCCTTTTCCACGCCAGCTTCAATAGGGAGAGCATATTTTTTCAAGACGTTAGCAATCTTTTCTGCAGTACCTGCGGGTGTCATGCCAAGTTCTTCCGTGCGTTTGGTGATTTGGTACATACCAATGGCAACACCTTCGCCGTGGGTATATTCACCATAACTGTAGTGTTGTTCCACCGCATGACCGAGGGTATGACCAAAGTTCAAGATACCACGCAAGCCAGTATCGAACTCGTCCTGCTCTACAATGCGAGCCTTAATCGCACAACAGGTTGCCACCACGCTACCGATATCTGCCAAAAGCTCTGCGTCATTTTCGTAGTTGGCAATTTTGTCGAAAAGAACTTCGTCTTGAATGCAGCCATACTTAATTGCTTCTGCCAATCCGTCGTGCAAGAAGCGCGTAGGCAGTGTAGCAAGTAAATCCGTGTCGATGAACACGCCTTTAGGTTGGTAGAAGGCGCCTGCCAAATTTTTGCCAGCCTTTAAATCTACGGCAACCTTACCGCCAACGCTACTATCTATCTGCGCAAGGAGGGAAGTAGGAACTTGGACAAAGGCAATGCCACGCATAAAGCTTGCTGCAGCAAAGCCACCTAAATCACCTACAACACCGCCACCTAAAGTTACCAGCACGTCACTACGGGTCAAACCACTTTCTGCAATTTGCTCCAGCACGTTACTAAGCACCTGCATGTTCTTGCTTTGCTCACCCGCTTCGATGGTAACGATAGTAGCAGGCAAGCCAGCTTCCGTCAAACTTTTCTGCAAAGCTTCGCCGTACAAGGGGGCAACGTTGGTATCGCTGACGATAACCGCTTTACTTGCCTTGGGTACGAGGGCAGCAACCTTCGCCCCAATAGTTGGCAACAAGCCAGCACCAATTTCTATATCATAAGCATGTTTTCCTAAATCAACATGAATTTTCTTCATTAGTAGAGTTCCTTTCTTCTGGCAGCAGCAACACGCATCATGTCCTTCATCTGCTCGCCATCACCTGCACGCAAAGCCTTGCGCCACAGGTCAAGCTGTTCAATATATTTATCAATTTCGTCGGCAACCTTTTCCTTATTGGCAAGGAACAAACTGCACCACAGTTCCGGGTTAATATCCGCAACGCGGGAGCCATCCTTAAAGCTGCCTGCCACGAAAAATTTAGTTTTATCATTGTAGGAAATGCTATTCATCAGAGCAACTGCTGTTACGTGGGTAAGATTACTGGTATAGGCAATAATTCTATCGTGTTCTTCCGGAGTTACTCTTACAGTATTGCGACAACCTAAAGCCATGGCAAATTTTTCCAGCCATTGAATAGTGTCTTCGCGGTTGTGCTTTTCGGGAACGATAATGTAGTTAGCGTCGCGGAAGATTTCTGCTTCGCTCATACCTAAGCCACTGCCTTGACGACCTGCCATCGGGTGACCGGAGATAAACTCCATCCCCACCTTCAGCTCTGCGTGTGCGTCCCTCGTCAGCGTGCCCTTAATACCGGAAACATCTGTAATCAAAACATCTTCCTTAAAATACTGCACATTGTTACGCAAAAATTCCACAATGCTTTCCGGGTACACAGCGCAAATAATTACGTCTGCTTCTCGTAAGGCTTCGTTGGGTTCCGTCAAAACAAGATTGGCAAGCCCCAAGCGTTGTACTTGCAGGCAAACCTCTTTATCTATTTCCACGGCAATAATATTTTTTACGCCCAAATTACGAAGCGCCTTGGCATAGGAGCCACCTATAAGCCCCATTCCGATAATAGCGAACTTTAGCTGTTCCCACTTGGTGCTTCTACCACGCTTGGTAATCTCTACCACTTGCTCAACAGCTTCATCTTCCATAAAGGGAGTAGCATCAAAATTACTGGTATCACCTACGATACCGAATAAGGTAATATTGGCGCCCTTACTTTCATGAATAATGAAGCCTTGATTTTCTAATTGTACTCTAACTCTTAACTTAGCTTCCTCAGGAGCGTTGGGTTTAAATACGATTATCATAAATTTTTCTTCCTTTATATATTACAAATCTCTACCAACGATTTGCGCAATGCCTTTCAGTTCGCCCATCAGATGAGCAAAGGTTTCCGGTCGCAGTGATTGTGCACCATCGCACAAAGCGTGTTCAGGATCGTTATGTACTTCTATAATTAGACCATCTGCACCAACAGCGATTGCTGCTTTTGCCAAAGGCTCTACCATCCAGGACAAACCTGCCGCATGACTGGGGTCAACAATTACCGGCAAATGGCTCAGCTTTTTCACCGCAGGGATTGCACTTAAATCTAAAGTATTGCGGGTAAAAGTTTCAAAGGTTCTGATACCACGCTCACACAAAATTACGTTTTCGTTACCACCAGCCATAATGTATTCTGCGGACATAATCCATTCTTCAATGGTTGCAGAAAGACCACGTTTCAGCAAAATAGGAGTGCGGATTTTACCAAGCTCCTTCAAAAGCTCGAAGTTTTGCATATTACGCGCGCCTACTTGAATAAGGTCAACGTCTTCTACGAAGCGTTCAATCTTATCTGCGCTCATAATCTCTGTTACGATTGGCAAACCGGTTTCTTCTTTAGCAGCTTTGAGGTAATCAAGCCCAAGCTCTTTTAAACCTTGGAAGCTGTAGGGAGAAGTTCTGGGTTTGAAGGCACCGCCACGCATTAAGGTTGCGCCACCAAGTTTTACAGATTTTGCAACGCTTGTAACTTGCTCCATACTTTCAACAGAACAGGGACCAGCAATAACCTGAATCTTGCGTCCACCAATGGGAACTCCGCCCACATTAACAATGCTGTCTTCCGGATGGAACATACGGTTGGCACGCTTAAAGGGTTCTTGCACGCGCATAATTTTTTCGATGCAATCATCTGCAATCAAAGTGCGCATGTCAAAAGCGCTGGTGTCACCAACAATGCCATACAAGGTAATGTTCAAACCATTACTTTCATGAATGACGAAGCCATGGTTTTCCAATTTTGCTCTTACTTTGAGCTTAGCCTCTTGGGGTGCATTAGGTTTAAATACGATAATCATAATCTTTTCGCTCCTTTACTATCCTACAAATTCTACAATACTACTCTATAGCTAAAGCGAATGCTTAACCTAGACAATTTTAAATTGTGCTTCTACAATACTACAAATGCTACAAAATTACAGGTCTCTACCTACGATTTGAGCGATGCCTTTCAGTTCGCCCATGAGATGTGCAAAGCGTTCCGGTTTCAAGGACTGTGCGCCGTCACATTTTGCGTGTTCAGGATCATTATGTACTTCAATGAGTAAACCGTCAGCGCCAACAGCTACTGCTGCTTTTGCCAAGGGTTCTACCATCCACCACAAGCCTGCTGCGTGAGACGGGTCAACGATTACCGGCAAATGGCTCAATTTTTTAACTGCGGGGATTGCGCTCAAGTCCAAAGTGTTGCGGGTGAAGGTTTCAAAAGTTCTAACACCACGTTCACACAGGATAACGTTTTCGTTACCGCCAGCCATAATATATTCTGCAGACATAATCCATTCTTCAATAGTTGCAGAAAGACCACGTTTCAACAAAATAGGAGTGCGGATTTTGCCCAGCTCTTTCAAAAGCTCGAAGTTTTGCATATTGCGTGCGCCTACTTGAATTACGTCAACGTCTTCTACGAAGCGTTCAATTTTATCAGCGCTCATAATTTCAGTTACGATGGGAAGACCGGTTTCTTCGCGAGCAGCTTTCAGATAATCAAGACCTAATTCTTTCAAGCCTTGGAAGCTGTAGGGGGAAGTTCTGGGTTTGAACGCGCCACCACGAAGCAAGCTTGCGCCGCCCATTTTTACGGATTTAGCAACTGCGATTACTTGTTCTTCACTTTCAACGGAGCAGGGACCTGCCATAACTTGAATCTTACGACCGCCAATGGGAACTCCGCCAACATTGATGATGCTGTCTTCCGGATGGAAAGCACGGTTAGCACGTTTGAAAGGTTCGGATACACGCAGAACTTTTTCTACGCAATCATAAATACGCAGTTGGTTAATATCTAGCGCACTGGTGTCACCAATAATACCGAAAATAGTATTACCGATACCGGTAATTTCATTTATCATATAGCCTTGATTTTCAAGTTTTTGTTTAATACCAGCTTTAGTTTCTTGGGGTGCATTGGGTTTGAATACGATTACCATAAAAATTTCTCTCCTTTGTTGTTCATGTAAGCTTAAAATTTTACTATGCAGATGATGCTTTTAGTATTTTTCTTTAAACTTACCACCACGATTATTTACCTCCCTAGGTAATGTATCGCCGCTCGCTTAAAATTAAAAAGGGCTCTCGTAAGAGAGCCCTTGTAAAAAACATATCTGTTGTGGTGATTAAAACCTATCACCTAAAAAGGCACTGTTTACGATACAACTGCATTATGAATTTTGGCAAGCAAAAAAGCCGGTGCTAAAGTAGTTTCTAAAGACCGGTGCAAAGTAGCCGTATTCAACTGCAGTGTTTTTCAAAACAATGTCCATTTTAATTCACCTGCAAAAATAGATTACGCCTTTGTGTTCAAAAGCTATTGTGGTAATTCTACTCTTTTCGTGTACAACAGTCAAGTAGAATGCAATATTTTGTTTTTCAAGATTTAATTCGGCAAATAAGTGTAAAGTTTTTAACAGGAAACAGTAAACAAAAAGCTTGCTCTGTCCTCAAAAAACTTCCTGCTCATTTCGAACAAGAGTCTTTTAAAATTTATCTTTCAATTAATTTGTAGATAAGCGCATTACAAATTGCAGCAGCCACGTTGCTACCGCCCTTACGACCTCTCGCTACAATGTAAGGCACGCCAGTTTGCATAATGATTTCCTTAGATTCTACCACGTTGACAAAACCAACAGGTACACCAATTACCAGCTCCGGTTTAATCTTGCCTTCCTTAACCAGTTCATCAAGACGAACTAACGCGGTAGGAGCATTGCCTACGGCAATGATAACAGGACCTTCAATTTCACAAGCCTTTTCCATGCAAGCTGCTGCACGAGTAGAACCAGCTTCTTTGGCACGTTTCGCCACGTCAGCATCTGCCATGAAGCATACTGCCTTCGCGCCAAGTTTATTCAAGCCCATTTTGTTAATACCGGTACAAGCCATATTAGTATCGGTTACGATGGTTGCACCTTTTTTTAAAGCTTCCAAAGCTTTTTCAACTACACCTTCAGAAAAAAGTAAGGTGCGCGCGTAGTCAAAGTCTGCAGAAGTATGGATAACACGTTTTACAATGTCCAGTTTTTCTTCGTCAATATGTATTTGACCCAATTCTTCGCCAATAATTTCCATACTGCGCTTTTCAATATCCGCAGGCAAAACATTTTGTAATTCCATTTCTTACACTACCTTTCTATTCCTTTACGAGCCATAATTCCTTTATCCTTGGGGTGCTTACGTTTACAAACTTCTGACACGTAATCGGCAAGCTCTATCAATTCCGGAAAAGGATTACGCCCCGTCATCACAACCTCTAATTCCTGAGGCTTATTCTTTAAAAAATCTACCAAGGCTTCTTTATCAAAGACTCCTCTATCACAAGCACCAACAATCTCGTCTAAAATAAGCAAGTCTATTTTTTCGCTGACGCATTTAGTTTTCACAACTTCAAACAATGCTAAATGGTCTTTAGTAACCTGTGCTTTTTCTTCTTTCGTCATCTGGAAGGTAAATTTTGCAGTTTCCTTAGCACGTAACACTTCCACGTTTTCAAAAAGCTTCAGGCTATTCAGCTCGCCTGTTACCCAACTTTTTAAAAACTGTACAAAAAGCACCTTGTTACCATGACCTGCACAGCGCACAGTTAAACCTAAGGCGGCAGTAGTCTTACCCTTGCCGTCACCGCAGTAAATATGAATCAAGCCACCGTCCTGCATTTACACACCAGCTTCCAAAATTTCGTAAATCTTTTCCATATCAAGATTTGTACGGATGCTATCTGCCAAAATATCGTACTGCTGCTTTTTGTAATCAGCAAAATTTATAATCTTAATGTCTTCCGGCTTCAAACCTTTCTTTTCCAGCAGAGCTTCTACAATACCTGCAGCAATGCCTTCGCAGTCAAAAACTCCGTGCACATAGGTACCATAAACATTAAGTTTATCACTTACGGTTTGCGCACCTTCCGCCATAATCTCGCCCTCTTCGTGAATAGGCTTGATACTTGTCAAAGAGTTTCCTTCATTATATATATTAGTTACACCGGAGTGAATTTCATAGCCAAACAAAGGCTTACCACTTAAATTAGCAAAGACACCTTGTACTTCGCCAAACTTTCCTTCCATTTGAATGGTACGTTTCTTTTCGATAAAAACAGTTTCCGCATCAAGAAGTCCCATACCGGGAACGTCACCACCATCTTCAACACCTAAGGGGTCAGAAAGGTTTTTGCCTAAAATCTGGTAACCACCGCAAATGCCAAAGACTACCGTTCCATCATTAGCTTTCTTTAAAATAGAAGCTTCTAACCCACATTGACGTAACCATTTCAAATCGCCAATGGTGTTCTTGGTTCCGGGGATAATAATCATATCCGGGCTGCCTAATTCTCGCACGCTAGATACATAACGCAAGGACACACCAGGGATAAGTTCAAAAACATTAAAGTCAGTGTAGTTAGACATTCTGGGCAAACGAATTACGGCAATATCTACTAGCTTCACTTCGCTATGCCCACTGATACGTTCAGAAAGACTGTCCTCATCTTCAATATCAACTTTAAGCATTGGCAACACGCCTACAATGGGGACACCTGTTTTATCCTCAATCATCTTCAAACCAGGGCGCAATATTTCTACATCACCACGGAACTTGTTGATGATTACACCTTTTACTAATTCCCGTTCATCTTCTTCCAAAAGCATTAACGTCCCATAAATGGAAGCAAAGACACCGCCACGATCAATATCTGCTACTAAAAGCACAGGAGCTTTTGCCATCTTTGCCATACCCATATTCACGAAGTCGTCTTTTTTAATGTTGATTTCCGCAGGACTGCCTGCTCCTTCAATGACAATCACATCAAAATCTTCGTCCAGCTTGTTGTAGGCTTCCATAATCTTCGGACGCAGGGTGTGCTTCATTTTAAAATATTCTCCTGCGCTCATAGTACCAATGGGCTCGCCGTTGACGATAACTTGTGAACCACTGTCACTTGTGGGTTTCAAAAGAATAGGGTTCATAAGTACGCTAGGTTCAATGCCGGCAGCTTCTGCCTGCACTACTTGAGCGCGTCCCATTTCTGCTCCCTCTTTAGTAATAAAGGAATTAAGAGCCATATTTTGAGATTTAAAGGGTGCAACCTTTTTGCCGTCTTGGTTAAACACACGGCACAAGCCTGCTGTTACTAAGCTTTTACCTGCATTGGACATTGTCCCCTGCACCATAATAACCTTTGCCATACTAATCACACTCTTTCATTAAAAATTTTATAATATCTCGATAATTTTCTAATTTAACCGTGCCTCGTCCGTCAGAAAAAGCGCTAATCACGGGACCAGCTCCCCTATCGTGCTTACCTGTCACAGAGCTAGTTACGTGGTCGCCACAAATTACTATTTTCAAAGGCTCCCGCACCGCATCCAGCACAGTACCTAAAAATTCCTTATCAATACGCTCAATGAAAGCAACCTTTTCTAAAGCATCATAGCGGTGAGCTGCCTCGTCCGTACCATTAAAATGGGTTACTACAAAATCGTACTGCTGTAATAATTCTACAGTTGCTTTAGCCTTAGAGCGAAGGTCTGTATCTACATCACCTGTTGCCCCATGGGGAATACGCACTTCCATGCCCAAGGCTTTGCCTATACCACGGGCAATCTCTGCCTTACAGACAACAGCCCCCCTAAGTTTATGTAGGTTGTAAAAGCTGGGCAACGTTTGCCTTTGAGAAGCACCCCACGGATAAAGAGCATAGTGCAATCCTTCGTGAGTAAATTTTTTCAGACGCTCCTCTGCTTTTTGCAAAAAATACTTTACAGCTAAAGAACTGCTCTTTAAATCAGCAAGAAGTTCTTCCAAATGCTCCCCTACGCTTTCGTGTGGAGGTTTTATTTTGCAGTTCAGTACCTTGGCTTCCTTGCTCATAATCAGCAGGTTGCGGTACTCCGACAGATGAATGAACTCTATCTCCTTCAAAATATCATTGCAAATTTTAGACGCTTCTTCCATTTGCACTACGGTTAAACCCATTCCGTTAAACCCTGCCAAATATCCAGCTTCGTCCACTGCTACAAGATTACAACGCAAAACCATTTCATATTCCGAAACGTCACGTCCATTGGCAAGAAGTTCAAGATAAGCCCTGTTCTGGGGCATATCTTCCTTCGCAACTCCTAACAACCGCAAAATACAGCTACAACTTTCAGGTACTATGTCATTTTCGCAAATGCTTATTTCCTGCAAGCAGCCTTTGGCAATAAGTGCGTCCATATTTTTATGTCTGGCTTTCTCAAAAGGCGTTCTCCCCTGCCACGCCGCAAAGGAATCGTCTCCCAAGCCATCAATAATTACCAGCAAAGAGCGCATTTTTCTTTACTTCCTTAATTGCTTTAATCAAACCGCGGTTTAAAACCCTTGTCTTAACCGCAATGCGATAATAGTCTTCATTCAAATTATGATAATTGGCACAGGAACGAATCAAATATCCCTGCTCCCGTAATAAAACATCTAAATTTTTTACTCGCTCCATCTTGAAGAAAATATAATTTGCTTCTGACCCATAAACCTCTGCACCTAGATTACGCAGTTGATTGCTCAGATATTGTCTTTCTTCCTTAACGAGCGTAAAAGATGCACGCAAATAATACTGCTCCTGCAACGCTGCCTTGCCAGCCTCCTGTGCCAAACAGGAAACGCTCCAGTCTTGACCGCACTGATATAATTTTTCGTGAAGCTTTTGGTTACCGCTTAGACAATAGCCTAAACGAATACCAGGCATGGCAAAAGTTTTAGTAAATGCCTTGAGAATAATAAGATTTGGATATTGTTCCAGCAAATCACGCATACTGAAAGCCTTATCATCATCTACGAAATCCATAAAGCATTCGTCAATCAAAAGCTTTGCATTTACTTCGACACATTTATTAAGAATTTTTAACAGAAGCTCTCTATCTGTAAGCTGTCCTGTTGGATTGTTGGGATTGCAAATGACAACAATATCCGTAGTGGAAGTGATGGCGCGCAAAATACTCTTCCCAATCTTAAAATCTCTTTGCGGGTGCAGGTCATAATAATTGATTTTGCAGTCCACAGAACGTAAAGCCTTTTCGTAATCGGCAAATGTAGGAGCCAAAAGTAAAGCCTTCTTAGGCTTCAATGCCAACGCCAAACGAAAAAGCACATCTGCCGCACCATTGCCAAAGAAAATATTTTCTTCTGCAACCTGCAAATAATTTGCCGTAGCAGCACGCAACTCTCGGCAAAATGGATCAGGATAATTCACACAATCTTTTAGTGCAGACTTCACTGCTTCTTTTATACCAAGAGGTAATCCCAAAGGATTGATGTTAGCAGAAAAATCTATATACGGCTTTCCATCGGCTGTAGCTTTACTGCTATAAACATCTCCACCATGTTCATACTTGTACATATCTTTCACCCTTTATTAAACGTTCAGAAAAATTCTTAATAAATAAATCAACGTAAACAAAATTAAACTAAGTACCGCCGTCATATACAGCAAATTATTAGTAGCAACAATATCCTCCGCTTTCACTGGTCGAATATCATCACCAATGGTATCCTTATGAACCCACTTGCCAAAATAGAAATGTCCACCGCCAAGCTGAATGTTCAATGCACCAGCAGCAACTGATTCCGTCATAGCAGAATTGGGACTTAAATGGTTATACCTATCTCGCCAAAAAGTTTTCCACGCACCTTGAACATCTAAATTTAAGAAGTAGGCTGCCCCGATCATTAACAAGCCTGTAATGCGTGCAGGAATAAAATTTGCCACATCGTCTAATTTGGCAGCGCAACGTCCAAAATATAGATACTTCTCATTTTTATACCCAACCATGGAATCCATTGTGTTGATACCCTTATACAAAAATGCTAACGGCGCACCACCAAGGAACATATAAAACATCGGAGCAATAATCCCATCAGCAGTATTTTCCGCAATGGTTTCCACCGCACCCTTAGTAACCTCAGCTTCAGAAAGATTTTTCGTATCACGACCAACTATCCAAGACAGCATCAAACGAGCTTCATCTAAATCGCCCTTTTGCAAAGCGTAATATACCTTCATGCTTTCGTCCCGTAAGCATTTGGTAGCGAAAATTTGGTAGAACATCAAAGTTTCCAAAGCAAAAGCAAGCCACGGATTAACCATTCCTGCCAAATAAAGCAGAGCGTAAGGAAGCACAAAGCAAGTACTGATTACTATAAGCACCAGTACTCCGCCGCCAAAAAGCAAGCCATTATTACTAAAGCCAAAAATTTTCCGCAGGCTACGTTCCAAAAAGCTAATAAAATTACCAATAAGGCAAATGGGATGGGGCAAGCTATGAGGGTCACCAAATATTAAATCTAAAATGAAGCCTGCCACAATGGCAATCAAGGTCGTCATAAGTATCACCTAAAACAAATCTATTTTTTAGTAGCGTAAGCTATGCAAGCCTTAATAAAATTACGGGCAAAATCTACATTGCCCCACAAATGAATATGGGGGTAGCCTGCATACAATGTGTCGCTCACATTAGCGCAACTCCACTCACCCTTACCGGAAGCCTTCTGCGCCAAAAAGCCTGTACCATTATTACTGCTATCCGAATAATGGAACTCGTGTCCGTTAATCTGCTCCCCTGCTTTGCACAGAACATTGTCCTCCTGCGACGTAAGCTTCACGTAACCAAAGCGAGTAAGCTTTTGGGTCATAGCAGTTTCACCTTGAATTGCTCCTACCCATTTATAAACAGTACCTTCCTCAACATAACGCTCCAGTAAATACATAAAGCCACCACATTCAGCAAAACAGGGTAAGCCATTTTGCAAAGACCCTTTAATTTCAGAAAGCAGTATTACGTTTTCAGTAAGTTCCTTGGCGTACAACTCAGGATAACCGCCACCAAGAACAAGTCCGTCACATTGAGGTAAGTGCTTATCAACAAGAGGACTAAATGGTACAAGCTCCGCTCCCAATTCCGTGAGCAGGTCCAAAGCATCTTGATAGTAGAAGCAAAAAGCTTTATCCTGCGCAATGGCAAGCCTTACTTTGCCAAGAGGTTCTATTTTTTGAGGAATGTACTCTAAATCAGAAGCCTTCGTCCCAATTTCTAAAAGTCCATCTAAATCAAGAGACTTTTCTGCTTGTAGAGCAAGTTTATCCACAATGGTTTGCAGGTCACCAATTTCTTCAGCAGTTATCAAACCAAGATGTCGGCTTTCAAAATTGCAACCTTGCAGTACGGGGAAGTAGCCTAAAAGTTTTACTCCACTTTCTTTTTCAATTACGTCCTTATAATAAGCATAGCTCATGGGATTAACATTATTTAAGATGGCACCCACTATATGACTATCCTGACGAAATTCCTTAAAGCCTTTTATCTGTGCTGCTATGGATAGGGCAGCTCCCTTACCATTGACAATCAAGATAACAGGAACGTCACAGGTACAAGCCAAATCATAAGCGCTTGCCTCTGCTGTTTTACCCATACCGTCATAAAAACCCATAGCTCCTTCAAAAACGGAAACATCTACATCACAAGCGTTCTTCGTCGCCAAATATTTTACTGTTTCCTTACCAAGCATAAACACGTCAAGATTACGGGACTTTGCCCCTATAACTTTAGAGTGAAACATTGGGTCAATATAATCAGGTCCGGATTTAAAGGCAGCAACCTTCAAGCCTCTGTTCATCAAGGCTTTTAAAATTCCGCAGGTAATTGTTGTTTTACCGCAACCACTTCCAGTTGCGCTAATCATAAAGCGAGGCATCTTCATTTCAGCCATGTTAATCTTCCTTTTTTAAAGCGGTCATTACATACACAGGATTTTGCGCCATCATAAGATTGTAGTTTCCTAATTTTTTACTACGTGCCGCAAATACATTTACTACTTCTAATTCGTAATCTTTGCGAGCGTTGTAGTAGGCAGCAACCTCCGCCAAAGTTTCAATGGTAATAGCGTTAATCACTATGCGACAAGCACTGTTCTTACTGTAAATAATATCCAGCATCTCACACAGGTCACCGCCACTGCCACCCACGAAAACACAATCGGGCGCAGGCATATTCTTAATATTTTCTAAAGCTTCCCCTGCAATTACTTCTAAATTGGTTACAGCGAAAATCTCCTTATTTTTACCAAGCAGCTCTACGGCAACAGGATTACGCTCGAAAGCGTACACCTTACCTTTTCTGGCTAACAAAGCAAGTTCAATGGAACAGGAGCCTGTTCCCGCACCAATGTCGTAAATTAAATCCGTTGCCTTGGGTTGCAATTTAGATATGGAGACGCTACGCACTTCCTGCTTAGTCATAGGAACTTTGCTACGCATAAAGAGCTCGTCTGATAAACCGTGCACCGCATATTCAAAAGCACTTGCCTTTTCATTAATAATCATCATTACGGAAAGAGAAGGAAATTCCAGCTTACTAATTTCTTCCGCAGTAGCGCAGGTAATTTTTTCTTCCGCATAAGAAAGGTTCTCTCCCACATAAACTTTTACATCACCTAAACCGTGGTCACACAATTTCTGGCACAGCACTTGGGGAGAATTGTCTCCTCCCGTCAAAGAAAAAACCTTTTCATTCTGAGCAACTGCTGCTACAAGCTTTTGCTCACGTCCGTGCATACTTACAATCTTCGCATCGTCCCATGACATTTCCAGCTTAGAAGCAAAATATACCAAGCTACTGATGCCACAGTAACGAGTGCAGTTACATTCTGGAAGCTTTCCACTAATGGTTTTTGCCAAACTGAAAAAACCCACATCACCGGAAACAAGTACTGCAACCTCGTCCATAGCATCTGCTTTTTGAATTGCTTCTACAATTTCTGCAACCTTAATAGTTGGATGGATGATTTTATTTTCATCAGCAAAAGCCGCTAACATTCGCTTATCGCCAATCAAAATATTACTTTTTTCTATTACTTGACGGGCAGCAGCAGTCAACAATTCCGGATTTCCCGGACCGATGCCCACAATGTTTACTTGCAGCATAGCCTTGCTCCTTTATTCTTCATACACTTTTCTTCATTAATATATGTCTCATATTTAATCTGCAAAATTATCACGCAGATATTTCAAAATTTCTTCGTAGCTTTCGCCCTGTTCTTCCGTGATGCGACCAATGACAATCAATTTTGCCCCAGCCTCTTGAGCAGCAGCAACTTTTTCTAAAAAGCCACCCATTTCGCCGGAATCCTTTGTCACCATAAATTTACTGTTAAATTTTTTTAGTGTGGCAACATTCAGTTCTTTAGAAAAAGGACCTTGCATACACACAATGTTGGCAGGCTTGTAGCCAAGCTCCAAAGCACTTTGTAAGGAGCTTTCCATAGGCAGAACTCTAAGGGCGATACGCTCTTTGTAGTTTTCTACGCCAGTAAAGTCTTTTAAATTTTTGCTACCCGTCGTCAAAAAAATATTGCCTTCCAAATTATTAAGCAATTCCACCGCTTCGGAAAAATCTTTGGTGATTATGTAGTCCCCTGCTTCACCCACAGGTCTTAACAAACGAAGGTATTTGGTGCTTTCCAAAGCACAAGCCTTCTGCACTGTAGCAGTAACGATAGTTGCATAAGGATGGGTAGCATCAATAACGCAGGCAGGTTTATGTTCCAGTAAAAATGCTTGCATCTTTTCCAAATCCATACGTTCTGCCAAAATCGTAAGGTTATCCTGCTTTTCGATAAGCTCTGCTCCGTAATCCGTAGCTACAGAAACAAAAAGTTCTACATTAAAATTTGCCAACGCCTTAATCAAGGCACGTCCTTCGCTGGTACCACCTATCAGCCAAATTACAGGCTTCATGCCAATCTGTAACCGCGAGGAGTTACCAGCTTACCGTTAATTACTTGAGTTTGACTGTTACCGATAATTACGGTAGAGAACATATCAACCTTCATATCACGCAACTCTTGAAGAGTAGTAATTTCGTAAGCTTCACCTTCGCGACCAATGTTACGCACAATACCGGCAGGCACATCACCTCGTTGGTTTTTAAGCATAATGTCGCAAGCACGCTGTAAATAATCGTGGCGCTTAATACTGGACGGATTATAAAGGCAAATGCAAAAATCTGCTTGAGAAGCGCAGTCCAAACGTTTTTCGATTTTTTCCCACGGAGTAAGCAAATCGCTGAGGGAAATTAGGCAGAAGTCACTGATAAGCGGAGCGCCAAGAACTGCTGCGCCGGAGCAGGCAGCTGTAATTCCGGGAACAACTTCAATTTCTACTTCCGGATGGTCAGCAGCAACTTGGTACATAATGCCTGCCATGCCGTAAACGCCAGCATCACCACTGGAAATCATAGCAACGGTTTGACCTTTCAATGCTTCTTCCAAAGTCAGCTTGCAACGGTCAACTTCCTTACGCATACCGGTAGAAAGAAATTTTTTATCAGCAAAATCTTCTTTAATTAAATTTACATATACGTGGTAACCTGCAATTACATCACAGGAGTTCAAGGCATCAATGGCGCGTTTAGTCATTTGCTCCACGCCGCCGGGTCCAAGACCCACAACAAAAATTTTAGCCATATTAAGGCACCATCCTTACTCAATTTTTAATCCGGTTTTATTTAAGTCTAAAGTAATATCTTCAATAGCAATGGCAAGGGTCACCCCGTTGAGGGAAGTTTTGCGTAACAACAGCTTACTACCACCGCTCGCCAATACTGCACTGCGCTCACACACATTGCTTACGCCCACAACGTTCGCCACAAAATCAGAAGATGTAAAATCACCTTCAACTTTGCTTAATTCTTCTGTACTGTAAAATTTAGTAAGCCATTTATACTTTTCAGCAAAGGCTAGCAAACCTTGCTCGTCTTTTTTCAAATCGACAGAAGCAATGCTAACGACAGAACGCTTGTCAATTTTAAGGCGTTCCAGTTCCGCAAGCACCAAGGCTTCTATATTTTCCATAGGTGTATTTCTGCGACAGCCAATGCCAAGATGAACAATCTTCGGCAAAAGCAAGACAGTTGTCGTAAAAGGTTTGGCGCTTTTATCCAAGGTTACTGCCATTCCCACAGGGTACTTACCAAATTCAGAAGTAAGCTCCATATTTCGGGGCAAGGGTTCTAAAACTGGGAAGTCACTGTACACGCCAACAACATCGTTGTGAACAAGGGCTCCTGCAAAATCCTTCGCCGCATTCAAAGAGCAGATTACCATTCTGTTTCGGGCAGCCCATTCGTCTACGGCGAAAAGTCCGTTGACATCGGTAGCAGTAGTCACGCAGGCTTGACCGCCAATGTGTGCAGCTAGTACTCGTGCCAGTTCATTAGCTCCGCCAATATGACCGGACACCAAAGGAATTACAAAGTTGCCACGTTCATCTATGGAAATCACAGCAGGATCAATCAACTTACTTTTTATATAAGGTGCAATGGAGCGCACTGCAATTCCCACGGAACCAACATACACAACTGCTTGGCAATCTTTGAACGCTTTCTCCGTAACTTGATAGTGGTTACCAGCCATAGCTGGCAGCTTAGCTTCTTCTGCATATTTTGGTAAAGCCTCTACTCTAGTTGCGTAGCCAAGGCTTTCCAAAAGGGCACCAACCTTTTTACTTAACTCTGCTCCACGCAGGGAAAAGGAATAAACTGCGGCACGCATTTTATTTAACCTCAGGCTTCAAATCCAGCTTGCTAGGATCAGCTTGGCGGAACATGTGGGTGTAAGTAGGATTGTACAATTCGCTACGTTCATATTCACAGCCAAGGAAATCGCCTACAGTAATCAAAGCAGTTTTGGTAATATTATGTTCTGCTGCGCAGGTTGCAATGGTACCCACGGTGCAACGTACAACCTTTTCATCAGGCCAAGAAGCTTTGTAAACGATTGCAGCCGGAGTTCCTTCGCTGTAACCGCCTTTGATAAGTTCTTTTTGTAATTTGTCCAGCATACCGCTACTGAGGAAAATAACCATGGTAGCTTTGTGGGCTGCGTAATCAGCAATTTTTTGTTTGGAGGGAACGGGAGTTCTGCCTTCCATACGGGTGATGATTACAGATTGACTTACATTGGGCAGAGTGTATTCTGCATCAAGAGCAGCTGCTGCCGCACAGAAGGAGCTTACGCCCGGAACAATTTCAAAATCTAAGTTATAGCTACGTAGCAAATCGATTTGTTCGCGGTGAGCACCATACACGCTGGGGTCGCCAGTATGCAGACGAACTACCAGCTTGCCTTCTTGAGCAGCAGGAACCATTGCCGCAATAACTTCTTCCAAGGTCATGGAAGCACTATCCATAATTACACATTCCGGTTTTGCATAATCAAGCAAGCCGGGATTAACCAAAGAACCTGCGTAAATAATCAGGTCAGCTTTTTCCAACAATTCTTTGCCCTTTACAGTAATCAAGTCAACTGCGCCAGGACCAGCACCAATAAAATAAATCATTATACCTCAATCTCCTTTTCTACACGTTTATGTAAGTTCACAAGTTCATCAGCATGTTCTGTTTTACCAAGTATGCCGTAAACATTGGAGAACATTAACGCTCCAGTTTTTATCTTTCCATGCACGCGATACTGCATGTAAAAATCAATTTTTTTCGTTATTTCTTGAATGACAGGTTCAAAAATTTTCTCTCGCTGTAAAATCTTAGTAACTTCGTCCGTGGTCAGGCAGTTATAAATTTCTTGCCCCACCTCTTTAGAAGCACCATTAAGCATTGCTTGCAATGCGAAAACTTCTGTTCTACAATCAGCGTACTTGGAATGAGTATTCATTACTCCTTGAGCCAGTTTTACTAATTTACCTGCATGCCCAATCAAAAGCAATGTTTCAAATCCACAATAAACTGCGTAATCTAAAAGCTCCCCTACAAAATTACTACAGGTTACACGATTAGAAATATCCAACTGTAAAACATCACGAGTAAAATCTTCACCGTAATTTCCGAAGAATACCAAAAGATTTTTGTTACCCTTAGCCTTTTGAATATTAAGTTCAACGTGTATGGTTTCTACCAACGCTCTTTCACTCATAGGCTCCACAATACCACTTGTACCGAGAACTGAAAGTCCACCCACTATTCCAAGGCGTGGGTTAAAGGTTTTCTTAGCAATCTCCACTCCTGCCGGAATGGAAATAGTTACCTTTAGTCCACCGTGATAATTATTTTGCTCCATTACCTTAGTAAGTTCAGCAATAATCATTTTTCGAGGAGTTGGGTTAATTGCAGGTCCTCCCATTGCACAGGCTAGACCTGGCTGGGTCACTTTGCCCACTCCTACACCACCACATATTTCAATGTTTGCAGTATCTGTTTTTTCAACACGAGCATAAACCAATACACCATTTGTAGCGTCAGGGTCATCGCCGGAATCTTTACGAATAGCGCAGCTAACGTAGTTTTCTACTCGCTCAACTTCCAAAGGTTCTAAATTTAAAACTATACCTTTAGGAGTATCAATACGCACAACTTCTACTCTTTCTTTGGTTAAGAGCATTACTGCCGCTGCCTTAGAGGCAGCAGTAGCACAACTTCCTGTAGTATAACCACAACGTAAGCTCTTACCATACGAAAATTGATATTCTTCCACTATCTCAACTCCTTTAGTACTCGCTTAATTCATATAATTTTTTATAAATACCGTTCAAAGCTAAAAGCTCTTCGTGTTTCCCAATCTCCGCGATCTCACCATTGTTAAGTACTACAATCCTATCCGCATTCATAATGGTAGAAAGTCTATGAGCAATGATAAGGGTTGTTCTATTTTGAGAAAGCTTGTCCAACGCTCCTTGGATTTGTTTTTCAGTACGCGTATCAAGAGCAGATGTTGCTTCGTCCAAAATCAAGACAGGTGGATTTTTCAGGAACACTCTGGCAATGGCAATGCGTTGCTTTTGCCCACCGCTAAGCTTCACCCCACGCTCGCCAATTTCCGTAGCATAACCTTGAGGTAAACGCTCGACGAACTCATCAGCCGCAGCATTCTTCGCAGCTTCCCTAATTTCAGCTTCACTAGCCTCCCATTTGCCATAAGCAATGTTAAACTTCACAGAATCTGAAAAGAGGAACACGTCCTGCTGAACCAAGCCAATCTGTTCGCGCAGGCTTCGCTGTTGATATCTTTGAATATCTAAACCGTCTAGCAAAACTCTACCCTGCTGTGGTTCATAAAAACGTAAAAGCAGATTAGCAATTGTAGTCTTTCCTGCTCCTGTAGTTCCTACGAAAGCAACCTTCTCACCGGGAGCTATGCGTAAATTTACATTTTTCAAAACATTTTTACCATCAAGATAACCAAAGGTAACGTTTTCAAAAACGATTTCACCTTTAATGTTGGTGCAAGGAATGGCATCTCCAACGTCTTTAATTTCTTCAGGCTTGGACACAATTTCATGGAAGCGGACAAAACCTGCCATACCTCTTTGGTACATTTCCGTAAACACCGTCAAACGCAAAAGTGGTTTCATAAACAGGTTCACATACAACAAAAAGGCAACAAAATCACTTAAGGTAAGTTCATCTGCCGCAATGAGCAACGCCCCACAGCCAAGAAGAATCAAATTAGTAGTATTGGTAAACAAATTGATACTACTATTAAAATAGGAAAGTAATTTATAGGACGAAATGCGTGTATCACGCAGTTCATCACTTTTATTCATAAAACGAAGTCGTTCCGCCTCTTCTGCGGCGAAGGCTTTTACAAGGCGTACACCGCCCAAAGCTTCGTCTGCCTGAGCTGAAAGCTCACCGGATTTGGCACGGTTTCTTCTGAAAGCGTTCTTCATCTTGCGATTTACAATGACTGTGTGTACTGCTTTCACTAGGAGCAGGAAGGCAATCAAAGCTCCAAGGGTGGGGTTCATCCACACCAAAACACCCAAAGTGCCAACCATGGTAATACAGCAGATAAATAAATCGTTAGGTCCGCGATAAGTAAGCTCGCTTATTTCCACAATGTCGCTGGTCAAACGGGAAAGCAGCTGCCCAGTTTTAACATTGTCGTAAAAACGGAAGGACATTTTTTGCAAATGGGTAAACATATCACGGCGCATATCATTTTCAATGGAAGCACTCATTATATGTCCAAAATAGTTAATGCAAAAGAGCAAGCCAAAATTGAAGAAGTACATTGCCATCAGAAGACATATCCAGTTCAGAATGCCCTCCACGTTTTTCTGAGGCAGCTCTACATTTAAAATATGCCTAACCAGAATAGGAAAGATTAAATCTAGAAGCGCCGCCACACAGGAACCTAGCACCACAAATATGAAATGTGGCTTGTAGGGACGGTAATAAGCAAGAAAGTTTTTAATCATTGCCTTTACCTCCTAAACCAGTGTCCCAAATATGTAAGCGATACGCTCCCAAGATTTTTCCTTGGGGCGTTAAGACGGGCGCTTCCACGGCAGCAACCTTACTGCCGTCAGCACTTATGTCTATGGCTTGGCAAGGACCTTCCGTATGATGGAAAAGTTTTTCCTTGCCGTCCTTTAAATCTATTAATAACATTCCGTGAGCAGCGTAGTTGTGAGTACGCACATTACGGCCTACGGCGCAGGCAACAAGATTATCTGCAAAGGCAAGTTCTTCCATTGTTCCCTCTGCCTTGAACTGATACTTGAACTCACCATCTAAGCCAAAGAGGAAGATGCTATTGTTACTAGGATGCTCCAAGGGCGTGGGCAACTGCCAGTTTTCACGGTTAAAGGTGTTGATGGTGGTAAAGGTAACGCCATAATCTGTAACGAAGCCGTCACGTCCGGAAGCGTTGATCCAAGTATTATCAACATTTGCCGGAACGGAAACAAATCTTGTCCACAGCAGATTACCCACTGAATCAAAGAGCATTCCCCTACCGTCACTACAGGACGCCGCCAAAAATCTTCCGTCTTTGGAATAGTTAGGGCTACTACGGACAACAGTGTTCTCAAACGGGGGAACAGGCGGAACCCACACGGAGTTTACCTTTGTACCAGTCTTCTTATCTAAAAAGTACAAGGTATCCCTGTATTTCATATCAGGTCTGTAATCGTAGGCAGATGTGGAAATGACAACCTTACCATTGTTATCGTTAACATCACACCAGTTTATCCAACAGTCGATAGTTTCATGGGCAGGATATTCCCACAACAGCTTGCCAGATTTTTCGATAGCTAACATTTTTGCGCTGTAGCTTCTAGTTCCGTCCTTAGTCATCTTAAAACGGTAGCAGTTGGCAAAAACATTGTCTTCCTTATCCACCGCAATATGCACAATGGAAGGATGGGAACGCAGGGAAGCTTCCGTCCCTACAAAGTCAGAAGCCTTGTGTTGCCAAATGATGTCGCCACTTTTAACATTTATCGCGTATAAATTTCCTTCCGGACTAGCTTCACCAATATAAGCTGTTTTGGTATCGTTGCTGATACAAACAGAGATAAGCTTGCCAATGCCAAGGGAGCGTTTCCACAAAACGCGTCCTTCATTATTGAAAAGAAACAGCTCGCCCCGCTCCGTACCTACCAGCCAACCATTCTCCGCTTTGATGTAGCGCACAACGGCTTTGGTAAAACCCATGCGATCGTAATTTATAACAGGTATATCGCCTAGGTAAGCGCTCACTCCCTGCTCATTACTTCCAGTATTAAATTGGTTCCACGGTGTTCGACTCCCCGTAATCCAATACAGCGCGCACCAGCTCACTGCCAAAATTACGAGGGCAAGCCACCCCTTTAATTTATTCATAAGTATAATTTCGTCCAATCATAAGCTTGCCTGAGCACGCCAAAGTAAAAGCCTTGCTCTGACAAAAGATAAGAAATTTTACTGCTGACAATTACAGCAACTAAAACACTTAAAGAAATACAGCAAAGTTTTTCGCGCCAATCCCACACAACTGCCTGCTTATTAGCGTTGGCAAGGAAGAAGCCCCTGCTGACGACGGAAAGTGCCAAAGTTTGGGCACGTCTTAGACAACGGGCAAGCAGTGGCTTGGCAATGTAGGGTAAGTGTCGAATGACAGCAGTTCTGCCACTATGACTATCGCTCCGTAATTGAAGAGCAGTAATTACTTCACCAGTTTCTGCTGCCAGTACCGGTAAAAAACGAATTGCCGTAACCAGCATAAAAGCGATTTGGGGAGAAAGGCGCCAGGCAATTAAGGCTTGTAACAATTGGCGAGGATCGCTAGTCCAGCACACCAAAAGTCCCAAACTCATCATGCTTGCAGAACGCAATCCTTGCACTGCCCCGTACAGGATTCCTTCCCTGTAAACATAAAGACCTCCAGTCAAAGTTCCGAGGAAGCCCGCGTTAGGTTCAATAAGTACAAAAAGAGGAGTGCGTGTGCTTTGGGCGAAGAACAGCGCCTGACTGAACATACTGCCCCACAAACCAAGAAGCAGTAAGATTGCCAGCACCTTCCATTTATAAATGGAAGTCTTTGCCGCTAAGTGCAGGAGTAGCGTAATAGAAAAAAGCACAAATAAACTACGAGGATTATCTATAGTAATCGTAAGGATGGCGAATAAAAACAATACAATCAATTTAGTACGACCATTCAAATTCTGCATCCAAGGTGCAGCATCAGTGCCTTCCCAGAGCTGACGTACTGACATAACGCTTCACCTCCTCTGCTGAGATACACGGCGGTACACTAATTTCTTCGCACACATCTAACAAACTGGAAGCAGCTAGACCTCCTGCGTGCAGAAGCTCCCGGTTACTCAAAACCTTTTCCGTAGGAGCATCGGCAATAATCTTACCTTGGTTCAGAACAATTACCCTATCGGCAACTTCCGTCGCCAGCTCCACATCATGAGTACAGATGAAAACGCACCCACCGCCACACTTATAATCTAAAAGCAGCTTTTTAATTTCCGTTAAGCTTTGCTCGTCCTGCCCTGTAGTAGGCTCATCTAAAAGTAAAAGCTGTGGCTTCTTGGCAAGCATTGCCCCCAAGACAACTCTCAAGCGTTGTCCCTTACTTAAAGCCAAGGGAAAATCGCGGGCGTAATCTTCTAAATTAAGCTTCACTAAAAGTGCTTCTACTTCTTGAGCAGTAATAGTTTTATTTTTCCAGCACAATTCTTCTAAAACCGTGTCAGCCAAAAGCATTAGGTCTGGTTCCTGACGAAGATAACCAATTTTGCCAAGCTCCTTGTGAATGGGAGAGCCTGTTAAGAAAACCTTACCTTCCTCTACGGCAGCAAGACCGCCAAGCAAATTCATTAAGGTACTTTTACCAGCACCATTAAAACCCATCAAAGCGGTAATCTGATTTTTACAAAGTTCAAAATTCACCCCATGCAGTGTATCTGCACTGGCACCAGGATATTTATAATGAAGGCTTTGTACTTCAACAAGCTTTTCTTCAGGAGCACAACAAGCTTTGCAATTCGTCTTACCATTTCCCAAAATACAGCACTCATTTTTGATAAGGCTTACAACCTTTTGGTGAACGCTGGATAAAGCAGAAAGCTCCAAGGCACGACAAAGCTTTACATTTTGAGGCTCACGCAAGCCAACATCTTCCTTGCCGTCCAAAAGGCTCCAAGCATCTTCCGTAGCTCCGTCGTAAATTATTTTACCCTGTTGCATTACAGCAAGGCGTTTAAAATAACCGGCAAGCTCATTTACCCGATGCTCTACCATTAAAATGGCAATCTTTTCTTCACGGTTAAGCTTGAGCAGTAAATTCAAAAAGTCTTGCACGCCTTGAGGGTTCATCTGACTGACAGGCTCGTCCAAAATTAACAGACGCGGTTTGGTAATCAAGATAGAAGCCAAAGCTAAGCGTTGGCGCTGACCACCACTCAGCTGATGAATACTGTAGCTTTCAAAACCACCCAAGCCTACCAAGCGCAGGGTTTCACTTACCTGCTCACGAATGTAGTCAGGTTCCAAGCCTTGGTTTTCCAGAGCGAAGCCTACTTCATCAGCAACAGTCATGGCAAAAAGCTGGTCATCCGGCGATTGGTACACAGTACCAACCATAATGCCAATCTTTTCCGGAGAAAAGTTAGTAATATCTTCATTCTCCAGAAAAATCTTGCCAACTAATTCACCCTTGTCGTTATTATTAAGCAAACCACTGATGGCTTTAATCAAAGTGCTTTTACCACAGCCACTGCGTCCTGCCAGTAGAAGCATCTCACCACGGTCAAGCTGTAAGTTAATTTTTTGGAGAGTAAAATTTTCACGACTTTGGTAACGATAGGACAACTCTTCAATTTTTAACATTAACTATTCCCCCATTACCTGCCGCAGCTTTAAGCCTGTCTTAATGCCAAGCCAGCTACCAACACTGCTATAAAGCAAGCCGTTAATCAACATATATAAAGCTAAGTACCAATCTGCGTAATACAGACGGTAGAAGAACATCATCTGTTCTAAGTTAATAAAGGTAATGAACGCATCTGCAGCACCAAGCATGAAGCACAGAAGCAGCATATAATTACCTTTAGCATCATTTTTATAGAAACCACTAAAATATAAGGTAGCTTCCAAAACTACGATGTAAACGCAGAAGCTTAACACGCCTAGTGGAGAGAAGTGCCCAAACATCAAACCAGAAAGCATAAACTTCACTACGAACATCAAGCTTAAAACTCCCGGCGCACGGAACAGCACCAGAAGAGAAACTATCAAAAGATATTGCAATACCCCGTTCAAAAGCCCAGTTACCAAACCGGAGAAAGGTCCTAAGAAAACATGGAGCAGATCCCCCAAAATAGTAGTAGGCAGGGTAATACCACCAAAGGCAATTGCTGCAAACAGGGCAACGGTAATTGCTCCCTTCGCACCAATGGCGTAAATGGTATTCTTAATTTTGTAGCTGAACGCCAAAACTAAAGCCAAGCAGGTAAACGCAAAGCCTACGGCAAAAAGTCCAATGCTATGTTTCTTGGCAATGACGATGGGTGCTTCGTAAAGCTTTTCCTGTCCACCACCGGAAAGGGTAATGCGCAGATTATATTCACCCTCTAAAACATTCAGATAGTCTATATATAAAGGAAGAATAAATCGCGGTGCCTTGTTGCCGTCTAAAGAAATCAGTGCCGTTGTCGCATCATTTGCTTTGTTCCTTTCTTGCCAGCCTTGAGATTCTTCTTCATCAATACTACCAGCCACGCACAAGCCCGGCACAGGCTCACCAGTATTTTTATCCGTCAGCTCTGCCTTAAACTTCAAGACACGCACATCACTTTGTGGATTACGCAATTCTAACAGCAGGTGAGCAGCAGGATGGTTAAAAACAGAAGACCAGCTTGTTGTCCCCTCCCCCGTCATGCGATTGCGGAAACCTTCTAAAGATGTATCGCGTACATAAATCACACCAGCTTCTGCCTTGTCATCCTTAATTCCCAAATTATCTACGGGGAAAGTAATGCTTTGGATATACCAATTAAATTTTTTCTTATCTAATTTTTTCTTGCCCTTAGGAATTTCGCTGACAGCTTCCTGCCCCGCCTCGTAGGTAAAGCTTAAAATTTTACTTTCCTTCCACGCACCACTATTTGCTTCTACAAGTACCTGCTTTTTGCCAAAAGGAACGTCCTCTTGCGCTTCCACATAAAGCAAATCAAAGGTTTGTCCGTAATCTTGAGGCAATAGCCACTTTGTAGTAACAATGGTTTTATCGCCAATGGTCTTAGTCTGCCACTTGTTATCTACCACAGGATTAAACCCATCAGGCAAGGTAATCTTTACTTCTGCTTCAACAGGAGCATCGTTGTCAAAGTTAACGATGTTCACATAAAGAGGAACGGTACTTTCCTCATAAACAGTTTCAATACCCTTTTTTCCCAAATGATAAGGATACACTGCTTCTAACTTCATTCCGGCACAAGCAACCTGCACATAAGTTAAAAGCAGTAGTACCAATGTTAAAATTTTCATCTTTGTTATCCTTAACTATTTTTTGCTCGCTTCCTTAGCAGCTTGTTCCTGCATTGCCAGCTCTGCTGCTTCTACATCAGCAACAAATTTTTGACACACCTCATACAGTGCTTCTGCAAAAGATTTTTCCGGAATAGGAGCAAATTTATTTTTGTTCTTCTTTACATCAATTTGTCTATCGGTGTTAGTAAAAACTTGCATGGTCTTTACGGTGTAAGATTTTTCCTTCATCTTATATTGCATATCCATTTTGCAATACAGAACCTTTTCTTTGCCCTCAAGCTTGGTAGCGTAGTCCTGTTTCAATTTTTTCAGAACATCTTTATTAGTAAAGACAGTCTTTACCAAGACATTAACGATATTTTTATCATATTCATCTTTTTTATTCTTGCCAAAATCCAAGGAACTCATATCGTAAGCGTAAACACCCAAGTCATTTTCAACTACCACGCTCCAACGGGCAGCTTCAATCTCTTCGGCAGTGGGCTCCGGCATCATACTAATTTGCCAGTTCATAGGGTCTTGGTTAGGTTGAGGCACAGGCTTATTGGCAAAAGCGTTACCGTTTAAAACTAACATTGCTACTAACGTACATATCATTAACAAAAACTTTTTCATAAAAAGCCTCCTTATATCGCTTGCCAATATTTCGGAGAAAAATTCCCCTCCATTATATTGGGTAATTATAAACTATATAGTTGGTATATACTCAAGGGAAAAAGGAAGCATTTTTCATTTTTCTCACCTTAGAAACAACCATAATCTATTCTGAAGTGTGTAGTCGTTGTACTCTTAAAAGGTATTAAGAAATAAAAAATGAGGACAGAGTTTATCCCCTATCCTCATTACAAAGGCAAATTAAATATATTAGTATTGTAATAACACTAATATTTTAGTTAATATTATCTACTTTTACTGAATATTGAATGTTAAAGATGCAAAATAGTTTTCTTGATTTACTTTATTAGCAAATTCTTTAGTAGCAGGTAATTCCATCTTGGTTTTTACAACCCATGTACCCCAATGGTCAATTCTTAACTCTGCTACACCCTTAGCATCAGTAGATACTGTGCAAGAAGCTGCATCATCATTAGAATAGCCTTCGTACATCGCAAATACTTTTTTATGTTGAACAGGCTTGCCATTGAACAACACTTTTACTTTCATTGTACCACCACGGTTATTCGTTATTTCATATGGATTAGTTAAAGGAATAATTTCCAATTTTTGCCCGAATACATGAGATAAATTTTTAGCTTCACCTGCACCAACGTTAATCAAAGACTTAGCAAATTGTTGAGAGTATGTGCTGCCAATAACATTTTCTAATCCTTCTTTAGTACCTTTTATCATCTTCAACTTACCATTTTCGAGATAAGAAGTATTGTATGCATCTTTTCTAGTTACGGCAACAACATACAAACCATTCTCACCAAATTTGATTTCTTTAGCACCAAACCCAGTAGTTTCTAAGGTAAGTTTTTCAGCTTTTTTAGACGGTGCAAGCAAAGTAATATCAGTAAAATCACTTGCCTTAACATAACTGTCTACAGGAAAATGGTGTCCCCAACCCATATAAATTTTAGTTTTTGCACCAGATTTTTCACTAAATGCAGGAGTATAATCTGTGCAATTAACCCACAAAGTATGTGCACTTGCAACTGCGGTAACACCACACAACAAAGCAGTAATTAATGTTGTTGATAAAGATTTATTGAAACTCATATTACTTTCTCCTTTTAGAATTTATAGGTGTATTTGAGTAAATAACAACGCGGAGTAGAATAATAAGCAGTAGTAGAACCGCCGAAGTTATCTTCTCTATCCAAAAGATTTTCCATAGACAATGTAATATCACTGTTATCATCTACTGCGTATTTAATATTCATAGAAGTCAAAAGGTAAGGTTTTATATCAAAAGAGTGGTCACTAGAGGGAGAGGCAACACGTTGCCACATATAATTTGCGGTTAAATTCGTTGACCATTTGCCGTAAGTATATCCAATGCCACCATTGATTTGGAACCTACCATACTGTCTATCCCAATAATCTTTTACGTTTTTATTTAAAGCATTATCTTTCCTTGTTTTGGCTTTAGGATCACCATAAGAGAAACCAATATTATAATTAAAACCATTATCCCCTTGATATTTCACACTTGCTTCTACACCAGTATTTTTTACATCTTCATTAGTACATAAGGAAGTACCATTATCCTGTAAGGTATAGGAAATATTATCTTCGATGTAATAGTTAAACAAAGCCACTTTCCACAAATGATTTTCAGCTTCTTTTTTCCAACCAAGTTCATAATGAACACCCTTTTCCGGTTCTAAGTTTCTGTTACCTGCCAAATAACCGTCACCAGAAGAATACAACTCTCTCAAATATGGCAATCTATAAGACTGCCCAACAGAAGCATATACACTTTGATCATCTGTCAACTTATGAACATATTGAATTTGACCGCTAAAATCACTCAATATTTCCTCTTCGAGTTCACCCCAGCTTTGTCTACCACTAATGATTAAATTATTTTTGTCATCAAAATCTTTTTCCCATTGTGCATAAATAGAATAGTTGTTTCTATCCCATTGGTCATTAGCATATTCATCAGGATTATACTTTTCATTTTGATAGGTAATACCAACTAAATATTTATTGTTACCAACAATCCAATTATTATTTATATCAAATCCATAAGATACATTCTTATCTTTTGCATTCGAAAATTTAGGATATCCAGTACTGGAGCCTTTACTACTGAGAAACTCTTTTGTATCCGTTTCAGTCTTTGCTTCATTGAAATAGATATTGCCTTTTAACGCTCCATCATTAAAATTATATTGAGCAAAGTTCTTTTCATATTGATAAACTTTATTATATCTATTTTTACCAAACAAAGAATCAGCATAACCTCTTCCAAAAAAGTAGTCATTACTTTTTTCAGATTCGGTATGTTGAATCATTAAATTAGATTTTTTATCAAAATTATAATTCAAAAAGATACTATCTTTATCCATATCTTTCAAATAATAATGCATAGTTTTTGTACTTGTAAACTGTTCTGAAGTTCTAGTAGATTTCCCCCATTCTTTATGACTAGCAGCCAAGGAAAGCTTACCAAGTTGATAACTTGCTTCGTAAGATTTTCTATCATTATTGCCAGCAGCAATAGAAACCTTATTCTTTACACCATTCGTTGTAATTATATTAACAACGCCACCAATAGCTTCGCTACCATAAAGTACACTGCCACCGCCTCTTACAACTTCTATACGCTCAATTCCATCAAAGGGCATATCTTCTAAATTATAACGACCATTCAGATTCAAAGGAGAACCGTTGATTAATACTAAAGTACCTCTATCCATTCCCCTAATACTAATATTACTATTTTTACTTCCTTGAGAAGCACCATCCGGACCGTAAGTTATAAATGTTACGCCTAAAGCATTTGACAAAGCAGAAGCTACGTTTGTCGTACCAGTTTTTTCTAAATCTTCCTTTGTGAAAACTTCAGTACTTGCTGGAATATCAATATCTCGTTTTTCTGTTCTTGTTGCAGTAACTATATACTCATCAAGCGCAAACTCGTTAAGCTTTTCAGCCGCGAACGCCTCTTGTCCCCCCCAAATACACAAACCTGCAATAAGTGCTGTCATAAGTAGACTTTTAGACATCGTCTTTTTCATTTACTTCATCTCCTTAAGATTTTATAAACATTTCCTGCTAAGAACACTACCGCCTAATCTTGAAAGGTTGTAGTAAAATTTGTGAGAGTGAAGTTTTTATGATTTCTTATCAGGAAAGGTTATCATATTAAATACGATACTTATTCTACTCTATATAGTTGTTGTATACGCAAGAGATTTTGAAAAATAATTAAGCCCCCTATCCAAAAGATAGAGGGCTCAATTTTATTAACCTAACAATTCTCAAGCAGATTGTTTCAAACTACAATTTATTCTTTTGCGCCTTGCAGTGCTTCCCACGCTTGGCTTGCTTTTTTCACGAAAAGGTTTTGGACAGCGATGTTTTCTCCTAAACCGTGGAGATACACGTCAACATTGTAGCCTTCTTTTTTCAAGATAGATTTAAAGGAATCTTCTTCATCGCCAGCCATATCGTTAAGGGCGTGATCACCTGCAACCATCATAAGCGGCATCAAGGTTACATTTTTAATTTTTCGTTCTTTAAGTTCTTCCAAAGCATTTTCGAAAGAAGGCCAACCTTCTACAGTAAAGACAAAAGCATTGTTATGACCAAGAGCATTCAATTTATCTTGCATTACTGCATAATAAGCATTTGCCGGGTGAGGAGTACCATGTGCCATAACAAGAATTGCATCCTTTTTACCTCCTTGTGGGAACTGTGTTGCGAGAGCTTGCATAGATTCAGCAACATCATCGTCTTTATCTTCTTGACCTTGCCAGTACATTAACGGAGTGCCAAAGGTAACCTTTTTGAAATCGTTTTTATGCAGATTAAACACTGCTTTTTTGTAATCGTATTCAATACCGGGGATAATATCCAAGGAAGTCATGGCAACACGTGTATAGCCTTCTGCCTTTAATTGTGCCAAAGCTTCTTCCGGAGTGGGGATAACCAAGCCTTCGTTAGCTTTTACTCTGTCGATGATGATGTGGGAGGTAAAAGCAAGCACAACCTTGGTATCAGGATACAAAGCTTTAATTGCGTTAACGGTGGCATTGATATTTTTTTCGCGGGTTTCTTTAACGGTAGTACCAAAGCTCATTACAAGAATGGCATCTTTATTTTCCAAGTTTTGCAGCGCTGCAGTTTCGTGAGTGAGCAGACCAACTTGTGCAGCTTGCTTCAAAGCAACGGTTGGAGCCTTCACATCTTCGCTAAGCTTGAAGCTACCAGCATTACCAACAACTGCAAAGCCACAACCTACCATGCACAATAAACCCATTGCTAACATTTTTTTCATATTCAATTTCATCTAAATCACTCCTTTTTATTTTAGGCAGTAAGCCTGTAAAACTAAAAGTTACAAATTTTTTGGAGCAAAGTTTTTTCTTTGGCCTTTTCCTTAGCGTTAACCTTAGTTGTAATTTCCAAATTATTATTCAACGGATTACGTGTTACCTGAATGTCAGCATCGTAGGCTCTACTTAAAAGTTCTTCCGTAAATGCAGCTTCAGGTGGTGCATCAGCTAAAAGCTTGCCCTCACCTAAAAGAAGGATGCGGCTGCAATACTTAGCTGCAAAATTAAGCTCGTGCACTACCATCAGAATGGTCTTGCCCATTTGCGCAAGCTCCTTGGCAAAACGAAAAATTTCTTCCTGATACACCATATCTAGACCGGTAGTAGGTTCGTCTAAAAATAAGATGGGTGTCTGTTGCGCCAGAACCTTTGCCAAAAGAATACGTTGCTTCTGACCGCCACTAACTTCTGTAACAGGAGTATCTGCCAATTCCAAGGTGCCAGTGTAGTCCATGCAATCTAGTGCAAGCTGTTTATCTGCTTCACTTTCACTCTCGTACCATTTCATATAAGGGTAGCGACCAGCAAGCACAATGTCCTGACCTGTATAACCAAAGCCAACCTCTACATGCTGTTGCAGGTAAGCAACCTTACAGGCAAGCTCCTTTTCGTGGTAGTCTTCTAATTTTTTATTGAAGAACAGCACTTCGCCACTATGTTTAGGCAAAATACCACGGATTGTTTTTAGCAAAGTACTTTTGCCTGCACCATTGCGCCCAATTATGCCAACAATCTCGCCAGTTTTAATGGTAGCATTAACATCAGAAAGCACATGGCGCTCGCCATAACCAATAGTTAAATTTTTAAGTTCGATAACACCATCAGACATAAAATTAACTCCCATTAGTGTAAGTATTCAGGATAAACAAGCTTCGCCATATACTCAGCACCCTCTAAAATATGTTGAGAGGTGCAGTAGCGATAGCGTTCCGGAAATTTATAGACTGCCTTGTTCTTTACGCAAGTCAGCTCCTTATAAGCAGGATCATTGACGATTTGGTTAAAGTAAGTATCAGAATTTTGACTACCTTTAGCATCCCAAGAGGGCAAGAATAAAACATCGGGGTTCAGTTCCACAATCTTTTCCTTACTCACAGGCATGCTGGCACGCACAGGCATAACCTCCATACCATTTTTCACATGTGCCAAATCGCAGAGCATACCAAAAATATTTTGCAGCATTCCGTAGGTTCCGCTGTAAGTAAGCTGTATCACAAGCTTCTGCTTGTCCTTGGGAATAACTGCCAACTTTTCAGCAAGAGCCTTTTCGCCAGCCTGCATCTTTTCAATTAGGGCAGCACCCTTTTCTTTTTCATTAACAAGCTCGCCTAATTTAGTAATGCTCTTTTTAATATCGGCATAGGTGTCAACTTGATTAAGCATAAAAACCTTAACGCCCATATTCTCCAAAGTACTGCTCACCTCCGGATTGGTAAGAGGTGTAGTTATAAAAAGGTCTGGCTTGTATTTCAGAACTTGTTCCACCGTAATACGAGGACGATATTTATTGGGAATCTTCTTGGAAAGCTCTGCGGTCATAGAATAATTAGGGTCAGCCGCAGAAACAGAAGTGGCAATGAAATGTTCCACAGGTACCATTTCCAAAAGAATATCTTGGAAAGCAAGACTTGTGGTCATCATTCTTGTAGGTGGCTTGGCAAATTCAAAGACTTTGCCTCTATCATCAGTTACGCTATAAGTAGCTTTAACATTGTTTTCTTTTTCAAGGGGTTTGCTTTCACTTGCGCATCCAACTATAAAACAAGTAAGCAAACAGAACAGTAACAACAAAGTTTTCTTCATTATATATACATCTTTCGTCAGCACGTTTATGGATTTAGAAAAGTTGTAATGACGGCGCACAAAGCGCCGTCATTGGAAATTTTAGAAGCTATATTTCATACCAATCAAGAAGTTTACAGGAGTGCAATAGTATTCTGCGGAATCAGAATAGAATACAACGTCATCTCTATCAAAGATATTGTTAATAGTTGCGAAGAAACTTAAATCTTTTTGTGCTTGGTATTCAATATTTAAGTTAGTGAGCAAATAAGCTTTTGCATCGAAAGTGCTAAGACTGGCTGGTGTTTTAAGGCTTCCATTATCTTTATATTTTGCACTAGTTGTTTTAAATCCATGCCTGCCAGATACATAAGCAGCATTCATAGCAGCTTTCCATTTATCCATACGATAAGTTAAGCCAGCTTTCAACTCAAACTTATTATTATCTTTTTGCCAACCAAAATCATAACCGTACTTATCAATACTTTGAGCCTTAGGATTACCATAAGAAGCAGAAACATTATAACCAAAACCCTTAGCACTAACTAAAGCATATTCTGCCTCAATACCAGTATTCTTAATATTTTCATTAGTGTATTCCCACTCATGTGTTTCTTCATTAGCTTTAGCGCTAATATTATTCTCTACTTCATAATCAAAGAGTGCTACACGTAAACTTCTATTATCATCAATATCCTTTTTCCAACCGATTTCATAGTGTGTACCTTCTTGAGGTTCTAAATCAGCACCTTGATTTCTGTAATTTTGATACAAGGTTGGCATTTTGAAAGATTGACCTGCGCTTGCATAAAGACTTTCATTGTCATTTAATTTATGAATGAATTGTACTTGTCCGCTAAAATTATCAAACTCGTCACCAGTAGGAGAGTTATTTGTCCAAGATTCACGTGCAGACAGAATAATACTATTAGCTTTACTCAACTTTTTATCATATTGCATATAGATAGAATAGTTATCTCTGCTTTGATTTCCTTTAGTTGAATCTGTTGTATAACCCTCCACACCACCTTCGTCAGGATCTTTTACGATTTTAGTACTTGTATCGCTTTCGTATTTATAAGCTTGACTTTCTTCTTCCGATTTGTAATTTTCACTTTGATAAGTTGCACCAATCAAAAATGTAGCATCTTTCATATCAATAGATTTTTGAACATCTAAACCATAATTTTTAGACAGTTCATCATCATGATTATAAAATCTTCCGTCTTCTAACAGATTACCATATTTCTCTCTATCCCTATCAACATAATAAGCTGTAGCTTTGAATCCATTGTCTTGATATGTCAGCTGAATATTATTTCTCTTAACTTCTTGTTTAGTGTCATTTGCAGGTGTAAAACCCATCCTGGTAGATTTAGTAAATGTAGTAAGGTAATTATATTTGGACTCATTATGGGATGCCATTAGAGAAAGTCTATCGTTAAATTTATATGTTAAATCAAAGTTATTATTTTCCGGTCCTTTCCAACTTCTGTCAAAAAGTTTATCGCTTTTATTCCATCCCATATCATTTACGCTACCCCATTTGGAGTATTTGTAACTAAAGCCAAGCTTATCTGCTTGCACAGAAGCAACGTATTCTTGTTGTCCAAAGTTACCGACAGCAGCTTTCACAAAGTTTTGACGTTCTTTTTTAGTAATGATGTTAATTACACCACCAGTTGCATCACTACCATAAAGAACAGAACCGCCACCGCGTACAATTTCTACACGTTCAATATTTTCAATGGGAATATCATTCAAATCGTAAGTGCCACGCAAATTAATAGGCATACCATTTACAAGAACAAGTGTACCATTAGTATTTCCACGAATAACAATTTTACTGGTCATATTACCCATAGAAGAACCACCACTGCCATATTGATTAACCAATAAGCCAGTACCATATTGCATTGCTTCGTACAAATTGCTTGCACCAGTTGCTTGCAATCTTTCTTGGTCAAAAACTTCAACAGAAGCTGCTACATCTACAGCTTTCTTTTCATAACGGGTTGCAGTAACAACATACTCATCCAAAGCAAAAGTGTTGAGTTCATTTGCTTCAACTGCAGTTCCCATTGATACAGAGCCTAAAATAAGCGCTGTCATCAACATAGCTTTAGTCATCTTTTTCATTACGTCATCTCCCAAAAATATACTTAACCTTTCACGCACCCAGTCTTGCATGGTCGTGCATTACTTACTTGAAATTCTAAACTATATAGTTACTATACACGCAAGCATTTTTTGAGAATAGTTCTCAAAAAGATTTATCATTTATTTTAGTAATGAGTTTCAATAAATTTAAACAAGGAAAATATCAACACACATAGAAAAACACCCCACCAACCATTTCGGTTGGTGAGGTGTTTTTTGCTTTACTCTCCCAAGTTCCTAACGATTCTTAAAATCTGTTCCTTAGAAAGCTGATTCAAGCTGTAGTAGCTTGCACCCATAGCTTGGGCAACCTTTTTAGCTACGCCCAATTTTATGAAATCATTTTCCGTGTCAATGACTACGGATGTTATCTTTGCTTTACGAATTTTTTCTGCCATTTTAATAGCGCTTGCTACAGGGTCTTCATTGCCTTCTACGACATTTGCCCTGCCGTCAGTTACCAGAACCAAGATTGGCTCCAGCTCGCTATCCTTTTTGTTAATCCTTGCCAAGGTTAAAAGCGCAATAGCCAAGCCGTCAGCAAGAGGAGTCTTCCCGCCCGTAGGCATTTCTGCCAAACATTTTTGGGCAAGGTCAACGCTTCTAGTAATTGGCAAAAGCACCTCTACCTTTTGCCGACGAAAGGCTACCATGCCAACTCGGTCACGTTTTTGGTACGCATCTTGGAGCATATAAAAGATTGCCCCTTTTACAGCACGCATTCTTTCGCGCGCACCCATGGAACCGCTGGCATCTACGGCAAAAAGGAAGGTGTTACCAATGCGTTTCTCCCTTACTTTTTGGCGCAGGTCTTCTTTTTGAATGTTCAAAGCACAGCCATTTGCCTCGCGCATTCTTTGGTAAGGTGCCGCCGCACGAATGGTAGCATCAAAAGCCAAATCCTCTACCTTCGCTTTGGGAAGCTCTGCCCGAACATAACGACCTTGCTTCAAATCAGTCTTGGTCGTGCTCCGTTTACCGCTACCTCTCCGCAAGGTAGTGTTCTTCCCCATATCAAGGATAAGCTTGGGAATTTTAAAAGTTCTATCTATATCAGCAATCTGTTCTTCGGGAGCGAGCTGGTTGCTATTCTGCTCCTCTTCCTGTTTCTCATCTTGCTCATTATTTTCATCACTGTTTTCGTCACTGCCATCATCTTCGTTATCTGGCAGCGGAGGCGGTGGAGGAAGTTCATCAGATTGTTCAGAAGCCTCGCCTTGATTTTGCTCCTGCTCTTGATTTTCTTCCGGCTCTTCATTTTGCTGTTGCTCTTGTTCCATTTCCTGAGTTTCAGGCGGAGTACGCATGCGATGAGCCAAAACATAAACAGCGGCTTCTTGCATATCCTTCGGTAAAATATAGGTGCGTTTTTCTAGAGCAGCAATGGCACGGGCAGCTTCAAGCAGATAAATTTCTGCCCTATGTCCTGCGCAGAAGGCTTGAGCGCACATTTGCGCCGCCAGTTGCATCATAGCCTCAGTAACCTCTACCTGCTTCAATGTTTCACGAGAAACATTAACCAGTTCGTGCAACTCAACAATGCTTTCGGCATACTGCTTTCTAAATTTAGCAATGTCTTTGCCATACGCCAAGGCTCGTTTGATAATTTCTACTCTATTAGCAATCTCTGCTTCGCCTTGTACATCCACATACATTCCAAATCTATCAAGGATATGTCCCGGCAAAATTCCTTCTTCTGGATTCATAGTGCCAATGACAGTGTAGTTAACCTCGTGAGTAAAGCTAATCCCGTCTCGCTCCACATGGTTAAAGCCTGCAGTATTGGCATCAAGGACTGCAGTTAAGAGTTCTTGGCGAAGCAGATTTGCTTCATCTATATAAAGTACATTATCATTAGCCCTACCCAAGATACCTTGTAAGAAGCGTCGTTCTCCCTTACTAACGGCATATTCAATGTCAATACTACCAAAGAGCATATCTTCGGTTACATTTAAAGGTAAATCTATAATCTTGCGTGGTGCAATAAGTTCCTGCGCAGCACGAACTAAAGTAGTTTTGGCAGAGCCCTTGCGACCGCCAATCAAAAGACCACCAACACGAGGATTAACCAACGCAATAAGAATTACCCTCTTTGCCTGCGATTGTCCAACAACAGCGGTAAAAGGATAAATAGAGTGCAGCATAATTCATCTGCCCCTTTCAGGCTTCCTGTTCCAAGAAAGCTACAACTTTATTCCAATCTAATTGTCCTTCTTCAAAAGGACGACGACGCATACGATGAGGCAATACAAGTTTTGCCGCAACCTTCACATCGGACAGTTCTACTTCTTGATGTTCATTGAAGGCTGCTAAGGTCAAAGCAGTTTTAATTACGGTAATATCAGCTCGGTGACCATCAACACCCAGCTCTACTGCCAATTTCGCAACAGTTTCCAAAAGTTCATCACTGATGGTAACATTAGGCAATGCTTCACGAGCCTGCATAATTTTATCAGCAAGAGCCTGTTGTTCTTCTTGATAGCCTGCAATGAAATCATCTGCATTATCTTCATAAGCCAAGCGGCGTTTGATAACTTCAACTCGTTGGCTGGGATCATGTTCACCCGTAACAACAACGGAAAGACCAAAACGGTCAAGCAATTGTGGACGGATATCGCCTTCTTCCGGATTCATCGTGCCTACCAAAACAAAACGAGCCGGATGAGAATAGGAAACCCCCTCCCGTTCAACAGTATTAATACCCATTGCTGCAGCATCTAGCAAAACGTCTACAACATGGTCGTCCAAAAGATTAATTTCATCAACATACAAAATGTTGCGGTTAGCTTGCGCCAGAATACCTGCTTCAAATTTCTTTTCGCCGTGTTTTATTGCATGTTCAATATCTAAAGTACCCACTACTCTATCCTCAGTAGCGCTAACAGGCAGTTCCACAACACGCATTTTAACGTCTTCAATGTGACAAACTGCATCAGATACATAATTTTTTGCGCAATCATCGCAAAACAGATTGTGATTATGAGGATCACAATTAAATCTGCAACCATGGACAGCTTGCATTGCCGGGAGAAGTTCTGCCAAAGCACGCACTGCTGTTGATTTTGCTGTTCCTTTTTCACCTTTAATCAACACCCCTCCCAAGGCAGGATTTATTACATTTAAAATTAATGCCATTTTCATATCCTCTTGCCCAACAATGGCGGTAAAAGGATATACTGCTGTTCTTTTCATTTCTCACTCTCTCCAATCATCTTTATCGATATGCGTTTCATTGCGCACTCACTTTTGTAAGCGACTTTCTCCCCACTCCCGTACCAACGAGCAAAGCAACCGCCTCCACATAATTTAAAATCTGCACATTCCCTGCAAAAGGACATACTCTGAAAAATTTTGTTACTTACCTTTTCTACAAGTGCATTGTCTAAGCCGTCCTGCACATTGCCAAGATAAAAATCTTCGTTACCAATCAAGGAAGAACACGCATAAATTTTGCCACTGGCATCTACAAAGGCAGCTTCTCCGTTCATAGCGTAGCAATGTCCAAACTGGCGACAGCTTTCCGTACACAGAAGCTTTGCTCTTTCCGCTTGGGAAATACTAATTTTATAACCTGCCAATTGACTTAACTGCTCTACTCTTGCATAGACTTCTTCCATACTTTTTAACATTTGTGCTTCCGTAGGTGGTACTAGCCCGCTACCACGCCCTTGTCCTCGCAATAAATCGAAGCCAATCTTACGCACGTTGCCCAAAAAATATGCCATATCCACTATTCCTGAAAGTTCATCAACATTATCTGCAGTTACTACACAAGTAAGACCACAGGAAATGTTGTTACGCCTCAAAACCTCCAAGCCGTGTAAGATTAAATTGGTTGCCCCTTTTCCGTCCTTGGTCAAGCGCAATTTATCATTCACGTTAGGTTTCCCATCAAGACTGACCCCAATGGCAACCTTGTTTTTAAAAAGATACTGAGCAATTTGGTCAGTCAAGAGTGAACCATTGGTCTGAATTTGCAAAACGGCAGGCATCTTATTTTTCTGAACGTAACTCACCGCCGCGTGCAAGACCTTAAAATTTAATAGAGGTTCACCACCACTAAACTGAATAATGAACTTTTCATTGACGGGTAAACTACTCACCGCCAAATCAATGGCGGCAAGAGCAGTTTCCACATTCATTATATTTTTATCGTGCTCTGCAGCGTAACAGTAGCGACAAGCAAAATTACATTGTCCTGTTAAACTTAGCACCAAGTTTTTTATTTTAGGAGTTTGCATCACTGCGTTCCTCAATATCGCCCTCGATGGAAAGGTACAATTTTTGCAGCTCGCTCTTAGTTTCAGGCTTCGCATTCCACAAACCACGTTTTTCTGCTTCCAGAAGAACTTCTGCCATACGTTGCAATGCCCAAGGATTCACATCACGAAGCCATTCTTGTACTTTAGGATCAAAGGTATATTTTTCTGCGTATTTTTCGTACATCCAATCTTCCATGACAGCGCTGGTCGCATCCCATTGATAGCTGTGAGCAATCATATTTGCCAAATCTGCTGCGCCTTTGTAGCCATGCTTCATCATACCTTCAATATATTTAGGATTAATGGATTCACTGCGGAAGATTCGTTTAGCTTGTTCTTGCACGCTATACATTTTAATTTTGCTTCTGTCCGTACTATCACCACAGTAGGAACGAGGTGCGCTACCCTTAATACTACGAACGGCAGCAATCATTCCCCCATGATAAGCGTTGTAGTCATCACTGGAAAGCATATTAGTTTCGTGATTGTCTTCGTTTTTAATGGTAACATCTAGGCTACCCATACGTTTGCGGAATTGTTGGGGCAAGAATTTACCTTTAAACTTGCCTCCGTAGGCATGACCACCCCAACGTACATAAACTTCTGCAATGTCATCAATAGTTTCCCAATTCTTAGCTTCCAAGAGCGCCGCAACACCTGCGCCGTACACGCCTTGCTCGTCGCCAAAAATTCTAAAGGCAGCCTGTCGCCAAGCCTCTTCCTTGCTCATACCCTCTGCTTCCAGTTCTGCACTATCTGCCAGTAAATGCTTACGCACATAGTTCAGTTCCAAATCTTCGTCCAAACCACCAACAAGCAGAGTTGCTTGGTCAAGTAGTTCCATGATGGTAGGCATAGTATCACGGAACAAACCACTTATTCTTGCAGTAACGTCAATTCGGGGACGACGTAGTTCTGTTAAAGGAATAGGTTCCAAGCCATTAATACGCATACTGCCTGCTTGGTAAATTGGGCGCACGCCCATCAGGTAAAGGAATTCTGCCACGCATTGACCGTGACTACGCATATTGGCACCACTCCACAGTACAATACCAATGTTTTCAGGATAGTGACCTTCCTCCGCAATAAAGCGTTCAATAACTTGGTCACCCAAGGTTTTACCAATTTCCCACGCTGCAGGAGTTGGCAAGGTGCGCGGGTCAACGCCATAGAAGTTACGACCAGTAGGCAGTAAATCTGCACAACCGCTAGTCGGAGCGCCGGAAGGACCAGGCTCTACATACTGTCCTTCAAAGCCACGGAGCATATTATCTTGTTCTTGGGTGGTAAGCTGTAAATTAGGATAGATTGTCTCACAAATATAGGTACAAACTTTTTCCAGCTGTTCTTTAAATTCTGCACTGCCTTCCTGTACCCAAGCCAATTTCCAAATGTCTTGCAATGCTTCTGCGGTAAAATCTTTCTCCTGCAAAATTTTAATAATCTCTTGGCTCTGATCTGTAATCTTATCAAGCAAAACTGCGTAGGTAATATTCAGCGGTTCATAAATCAAGCTGCTGTTTTCCAGTAAATAGTAATAATCAAAGCCATAGTACTGTGCTATAGCCTGCGTCAAACTTGGAACATCACCATTGTTCAAGCGGGTAAGCATCCACAAATACTCAGTTAAACCTTCCTCAACAGGAGGTTGTCCTAAAATATGTAAGCCAACATGCACCTCAAGGTTCTTTAAATCTGTAATGTAGTTGTGCAACGCCATTACATATTCGCCGAAAGGCTTGCTTTCGTCATACTCAACTTCGTCCTGTAAATTGGCAGCAGCAACCTTTTCTTTAACAAGTGCTTCTAAGCTAGGCAGGTTTTCAGGCTGAGTAGTTTCAAAATGCACATACTCATCCATAATTTTTTCCAGTTCTTCCAGCTCGTCATAGACATCTGCCTTACTTTGAGGAGCAGGCAAATGTTCAATTAGGCAGGCAGCACCCCTACGTTTTGCCTGAATACCCTCACCAGTAATCGTAATATTATAGGGATAAATATTAACCAAATCTCCCAATGCCAAATCAGGATAACAGGTGCAGTCAAGGCCTGCGTTTTTGCCAGGTAACCATTCTAAGGAACCATGAGTACCAATATGAGCAACAGCATCTGCTTGCCAAATATCACGCACCCAACGATAGAAGCCTAAATAATGATGAGTGGGTGCGCAATAAGGGGAATGGTAAATTTTACTGGGGTCATCACCAAAACCACGAGGAGGTTGCACCGTAACAAAAACATTTCCGTTCATAGTACCCGGAACAAGCAGGTCACCGTCATATTCCATAACGTTTCCCGGTGCTTCGCCCCAATCTTTAATAAGCTGTGCTTGCACCTTGGGGTCAAAGGTAGCAAAGAATTTTTTATATTCAGCACCAGTAATCTTTTGTGCTTCAGCAATTTGCTTTTCCGTCAGTAAAGCCTTGTCGTTAGTAGCATTGGCTGTAAGTTCCTTGATAAATTCCTTGGTATCCTCTGGAACACTATCTACTTTATAGCCACGTTCTTTCATTGCAACCAATACACGACGGATGCTTTCAATGGTATCTAAACCAAGAGCACTACCAATATTGGAATTACGAGGAGGATAATTATGGAAGATAATGGCAATTTTTCTATCTGCATTAGCCTTACGACGCAAGCTTGCCCATTTACGAGCCTTGCTTACCATTCGTTGAACACGTTCCATTATAGGCAGGTAACGCACATCACCATTTTCCAAAACTTTTTTGTAACCAATGGGTACACCGTGAATGGTTCCGTCAAATTCTGGCAGGGAAATGGCAATGGAAACTTCCATGGCATTCATACCCTCGAAGCTTTCCTTCCATTCCTCGTAGTCAGTCATAATAGTGTAGCCTGCCAAAATAGGAACGTTCCATTTTTTGAAATAGTCTACGGTAATGGTACCACTACTGCTCAAAGAAAATTTCATTACATTGATAAGTGCGTCAATAGCAGGCACTCCATCTTTACAGAAGAAGCCGTCAAAAACTTTAGTCAAACTGGGCATGCCCATTTCTTCAATGGGCATACCATTACTGAATACACAAATTGCGTTCATGCCTTGAGCTTCAATTTCTTCGATGGTTGCGCTTTGGTAAGTTAAATCTCCCCAAACCCATTCATCACGATAAAAAAGCATACCAATAGTAGGTTTAGAAGCATCACAGAAATCTGCTTGGTATTCTGCTAAATCTGTATAAACCTTTTTCGCACGGGAGTGATAAATTCCACACCAATGAATCGGGTCAGGTGCTTCAATCTCTTTGTCGTTGCCTTCCAAGCATTGGTCAAGGTACTGCCACAAATTATAGTAGTTACGCTCACCACCAAAAGAAGTATATTTTTTTAAGGTTGCCAGCTGTTCAGAGGTAAAGCCAAATTTAAGCTCGCCCTCGTTTGTACCGGCAGCATCTATATAATAAGGAATCTTGCGTGCATCTAAAAACTGTACCAGTTTTTTCAGGAAAGGTGTGTCCAAACCACTGCCCATCCATTTCAAAAGGACTACGTCCGTAGTACGCAGGGTTTCTTCCCATTTTTTATCCCATACAGTTTTATCAGTTATCCAATGGCAAGCGCAATCATTACTAACCTTTTGTTCACGTTGTAGACGTTCCACAGTTTGCTGCATCATTCCCATACGGCGGATAACGTTTGTCAAAAATAAAATCTTACTCATTTTTACCTCAATTCTAGAAGAATTGTTTTTGCATTCTTCTAAGCAAATATAAGAAATAGGGCGTGCCCAAAAGCGCAGTCATTATACCTACCCTAACTTCGGAGGGAGGGATAACTATTCTGCCCAAAGTGTCGCACAAAACTAAAAACATAGCACCGCCAAGAGCACTTGCCGGCAACAACACTCGATGATCTGGACCAAGTAGCATTCGCATCATATGTGGAATTACTAAACCTACAAAACCAATGCTACCGCTAACGCAAACAGAAGTTGCCGTTGTCATAGCAGATACGAAAAGTAATCCCATGCGAAAAGCAGTAACAGGCATACCTACAGCCTTAGCTTCCGTTTCTCCAAGCACTAAGATATTTAAATGACGAGCCATCAAAAGCATAATGAAAATACCTGTCAGAACAGGGCCAACCGCAAGATAAACATGTTCCCAACGGCGATAGTCAAGGCCGCCTACCATCCAGAATAAATATTGCTGTAGCTTTTGTTCGTTCATAAAGGTAAGTAAGCCAGAAGTTACTGCGCCTAAAAGCATACCTACGGCAACACCGGCAAGCAGCAAGGTCATTACAGGAATCTTGCCATTACGCATAGCAAGGAAAACTGTCAAACATACGGCGCAAATACTTCCGCAAAATGCAAAAGCTGGCATAGTGTACATACTACTAGTTGCACTGCCCAGCGCAATAGAAAGTACTGCACCAGTCGCCGCCCCTGCAGAAACACCAATAAGACCAGGGTCTGCCAAGGGATTACTAAAAATGCCCTGCATTACTGCGCCAGAAATCCCGAGAGTTGCACCAACAAGTAAGCCAACCAACATACGAGGCATACGAATAAACCAAATAACAGCAAGCTGTTCCTTGGTAAAGTTTCCTTCATTTAATAAAGGTAAGCCTAACTTTCCACAAATAATTGCTAGAGTGTTTTCCATTGGCACATCAATTTGCCCAAAGGTTAGTGAGCCTAAAGCAACAATAACTAAAGTTAACAGCAAGAATGTTAAAGCAATCCCACTGTTTCTTCTTTTTATAATCAAGATTTCTCACCTCTAAAATATTCCGGGTAAACCAAGCAGATTAGCCACAGTCTTTTCATTTATCCACCTGCTCATCCATTTGTTTTTTAACATATACATTCCACAAACGCTCTAGCAAGTGCGCCGCACCCTTGATTCCCACAAAGGGAGTTTCCGTCAGTAAAACTTCGTCAGCTGACGGATAGGCAATGTTACAGCTGTAAAAGCGTACTCCGCGACGGCGTAAATTGCTAGTTTCACTGCTGCTCGCCAAAAGCAAAACGTCTTCTGCATTTTGGAAAAGCTTTTCAATTTCATCAGCATCCTTGCCAGTAACCAGAACTTTATCTGCCACCTCGCAGTAGTCTGCACTTTTGACCTCGTGTTGACAAATTACGGTAAGTTCTCCCATATCTAACCACTCGTTACGTAAAGCCTGCGCCATACACAAAGCTTGAGTACCCGCTGCCGAAAGAATAACCTTGTCAAACCAAAGGCTTCCCCACACACCACGATAGTCATTTTCTTTAGCAGTTAAGCGTTCCATTTGAGCAGTGCCTTCATCAAAGACTGCTTGTAAATTTTCACAAGGCAGTGCTTCGTGAATACGTGTTAACCAATTTTTAGTACCCTCAATTCCGTAAGGCATACCTACCACGACATAGGGAGTGGCAAAGCGTTTTTCCAAACACTGTGCCAATTGCAAGCCAAGCTCTTCGTTGCAGACAATGTTTAGCTTAGCACGAGCAATCTCCTGTACATCTTCCAGACTGCTTCCCGCACCGGGAACAGCATTTATTTTGTAACCAGCCTTGGTAAGCAAGCGAATTATTTCATTTCTATCAGCAACACCGTTGTAGTAGAAATCACTTAAGCCTAAAAGATTTACATTGTTCTCTAATGGTTCAACTTTTTCATCAGCAAATTTTTTTAAAACAGCAAGTGCCGCCTTAGTATAACCTTCAGCAAAGCCACCAACCAAACCACCGCAATCCAGGGTTACAAAGGGATAAGGCAGTTCCATTTTTCGAACGATGCCTGCCAAATCATCACCAATTAAGCTAAGTGAGCAGCTGTTTTCTACCAATAAGAGTGCAGGCTTACGACCACTATCCAGCAAACGCTTCAAAGCTTCCGTCAAAAACTTTTCCGTTCCATAGACAATTGCATTATTATCGGGCTGACAATCGTGAAAACGTTCTCCCATATCGTATTTTGCGTGTTCCAAAGTACGTAATGCGTAAAAGTAACACCACAACGGACCGTTTACCAAGATTTCAGCATCGGGAATACCTGCCACAAAGGCTGCAGCTCCACTTAATGCACAGCAGTCAACTCTATGACAAATATTTCCCCATTGGTTATTGCTATACATAAACTAAACCTCCGCCCTTGTGCTTACTACACAGCACTCTATAAATGACTTGCATAAATTCAATTTCTCCAAGGGTTCCCACTTTAGGAAGCATAGGCAAGAAAACCTGCTTCAAGTTTTTGTCCTGCAGCTCGTGCGTTGTCAGTACCACATCTGCTTCTTTCAGCAAGCGTTCACCGTCAAGATTAGAATAAATAGGAACATCGGTATATTTGCGCAATGCGCCCACCATTTCGTCAAAATAGCCTGCTTCCAAAGCATCAAGCAAAACTATTCCCTGCAAATCTAACTCTAAGGCATTAATTACACCTAGCATGGACTCTGGATGGAAGTACATTAACCATCTGCCAATGCAAAGAGTAGCCTTTTTACTTTTGGTCACCGACAAAAATTGTGCCAAGCTTTTCTCCATAAGAAGGCGTTCTGCTTGCAAAACTTCTTCAGCCTTTTCTTCACAATTTAACAGCTTACCCATCTCTACAATCCATTGCTGAGTTCTTTCCCAGCCAACAGGATAAACGTCCTGCAAAAATTTAAAGCCAAATTTTTCCTGCAAACGTTTTGTCAAGCACTCGAGACCTTCGTGAGTATTCCCCTTACCACCTAAAACGACCATTGCTTCTGCACTGGTAATCTTGGGTAAATCTGCAAGGGTAATATAACCGGGGAACTGACCAATAACAGTAACACCCATTGCTTTTAAAATTCTTGTAACCTCAGTAGCGTAATGTCCCCACGGTCCACCATTATCCCCAATCAGCACCACTGTTTTAGGAATATGCTCCTGCGGATATAAATATCTATCAATCAATTTATAAGTAATTTCAAAGTAGCCTTCAAAAAATTCACCATCTAAAAATCCGTAGCTATCCACCGTAATGACTGGCAAATTATATTCTTCTTCAACTTCTTTAGCTACAGCTTCCACATCGTCACCAATTACACCGGCAACGCAGGAACCACCTAACACCAAGCATTTGGGATCGTACTTTTCTATAGCGTAAGCAATACACTTCTTTAATCTATCTATACCACCAAAAATGGAATGTTTTTCTTCCAATTGACTAGACAACAATGGTACGGAAGCACGTTCTTCTTTTCTACCATCACCCATAGCACGATAATGAGTATTGATATCCATTGTACGAGCAATATGTGCGCACGCACGAGGGCTATGGAAAATCACGACCACACCATCCATATAAGCAACTGCTCGCCATACACCGGGCATACTGCAGCTACAACTTTTTCTGATATTGATAAAGCGTTTAGTTTTAATTCCCATATTTTTCAACCAGCTTTTCTAATTCTTCAAAGGTCATTGGCGTAGGCACAGTAAGCTCTGCATTTTCAACAAGCACCTTGCTCAAATTGCGATAGATTTGCGCCTGCTCACTTTCTGGTGCATATTGCAAAACAGTTTGGCGATTATTCTCCGCCTTATTCACAACAACATCACGAGGAATAAAGGCAATCAGTTTTGTATTTAAACGTTTGGCAAATTCTTCCAACAAATTCTTTTCGTTGGGAGTATTACGGCTGTTACCAATGATTCCGCCTAAACGAACACCTCCACGTAAAGCAAAACGTTTCACGCCTTTGGCAATATTGTTGGCAGCGTAAAGACTCATCAGCTCACCAGAAGAAACAATGTAAATATCAGTAGCGTAGCCTTCACGAATTGGTACAGCAAAACCGCCACATACTACGTCACCTAAAACATCGTAAAGCAAAACATCTTCGTCTTCAATGACGTCTAAAGAACGGAGTTTTTCCAAGGCAACGATAATACCACGTCCTGCACAACCAACTCCCGGTTCAGGTCCGCCAGCTTCCACGCACTTAATTCCGTTGTAACCAATATGCACAATATCTTCCGCTAAAACTTCTTCTTTATCACGCACAACATCTAAAACTGTTTGGGTACAAATTCTTCCCAGCAACAGACGTGTGGAATCATTTTTGGGGTCGCAACCAATTTGACAAACCTTCAAGCCATTTTCGCTCAATGCAGCAGACACATTTGCCGTTGTTGTAGATTTACCAATTCCACCCTTACCATATATAGCAATCTTTTTCATAAAAATCCTCCTAACATTTTGCAATACATATTTGAATATGATATAATGTCCTACATAGATTTATTTTTAATTTTAAACTATATACTTGTTATATAGTCAAGGGTAGGTGAAAGCTTTATGAGCAACAATAATTCTGACGATGCCTATTTCACAGCAGGAGAACTCGCAAATCTTTTTGGAATCTCTAAACAAACCTTGTTGTATTATGACAAAATAGGCCTACTCTCACCTGATTTTATTTGCGAAAAAGGCTATAGGCATTATTCAATCCAACAATATTTAGATTTGGAGATCATTGTTAATCTGCGCTCCTTCAATATCAGCATACCGGATATAAAAACTTATCTTGAAAAACGTAGTAAAAATGATTTTATCGACTTGGTGGCACGCAAAGAAAAAGAATGTATGGCTATCATCAAAGAAAACCAAGCAATCATAAAATCTTTAGAAGCTATCAACGACATTGCAAAATGCGAGAGACCTTTCGTTTTTTTCAAGCCCTTACTTACATTCCAAGAAGAACGCTTGATGAAAGTTACTCCCGTTTATAGCAAAGACTCTGGCAAAGATAGAATAGTTTTATTTACGAAACATGCCCAACATACTTTCCATAATAAAAAATCTTTAGAGCGTCATGTTGGCTGGATAATCTCCCAAGAAGACTTGTTTGTAAAACGAGACTACCATCCTACAAAAGCTTACTTCTCTTTCGTTCTGAACACGCCTAAACATAAAGCAAAGTCCATGATAAAAATTCCTGCTGGATTATATCTGGAAATTTATTTTAAGGGAACCTTCTATAAAAACTTTCCTAAGCTTGTAGATATAATCAACAAATTTATGGAGCTAAACGAATTAGAAGCCAGTGGTGATATTTACATACTTACCATTGAAAACCATTTGTTCTATAAAGATACGGACGAATATATTAATAAAATTTTCCTTAACGTAAAGAAAAAATAAAACAGTCCCAAAGCGATTACGCTTTGGGACTGTTTTTGGTATGTTGACCTAGGGTTTTACTAAAGCTTATGAACTTCAAATCCATTAGACAGTATTTTTTTGTTGGTTACGTCAAATTCAAGAATCAGCACCGCTTCATCACCACTGTATTTGCATATTACAGTTTCATCTTGAATTGCGACACTTTCACCAATTGACATATCCATCCATTTTGTTTTACCTGTTTGATTGTTCAGAATGAAAGGCAATCCAGTAATTCTTGTTACTTTCTGCCAAGTTGGCAAAGGATTCCCCGTTTCTGGAGTCTCCGGCCAGGCAGCAATATCAATAAGCAACCTAGCTCCTTGCTCTTTTAAAGATAAAGGTCGTTCGTCAAACCAAGAATCTGCACAAACAAGCACACCAATGTCTAAACCATCGCAATTAGTAGTAGTAACTCTATCACCGGGACTTGCCCACTTTTCACTGCCTAATTTCTCACCATAAATCTTACGATGCCTGCTTTGAAGACTTCCGTCTGGTGCAAATACGAAGCAGGAATTATGATGCAGTCCAGAATCCGGTACATATTCTCCACAACCAAGAAAAAGATATAAATTTTGTTCCTTGACAATTCTACGAAGTTCATCTAAGTAAGAGGCAGGCTGTTCTTCCAATTTGCGCTCCTCATCTATACGATGGAAGTAGTAACCTTGCACCGCAGTCTCGGGAGTAATGACAAGCCTTGCACCATTCTTACCAGCAACCTCAACTGCATTGGCAATCTTTTTTAAATTATCTGCCTGTAGTCCGCAGCTTACCTCCAAATGGCACAAAGCAATCTTCATAACTCTACTCTCTTTCTTTTACAAAACATCTTTCTCGTTATTAATAGGTTTAACCCTATATCAAATCGTCAATTATTATTTGCAGTGACCAGTTGTGTTACCGCTTCTTACCTTTTCAAAAATTTCATGAGCTTCTTCTACGCTTTTGCCGTTGGCAAGAGCTTTTTGCATATGAACCATTGCACTGCGATATTTTGCGTGAGCTTCGGCGTTAGGAATAGCATCGATGTTTTTCGGATCAAATTCCATAACTTTTTTGAAGATAGCGTGAATTTCTTCACTGGATTTACCAGCAGCTTTAGCAGCTTCCACATGCTTCATTGCGCTTTCGTAACGATATTTAGCATGGGGATCGTTGGGAAGTTCATATTTCGGATGGGTACAGGTCATAACTTTCACCTCTTTATATTATTTGGTAAGCTTAACTATACACTATATAGTAATTATATAGTCAAGGAAATTTTTCAGGATAAGCTGCTCTCGCCATATCCTCCACTCCTAAAACGAATTGCTGAGAACAAGTCAAAAGATGTGCAGAGGGAATTACAAGAATACTTTTATTTTTTCCAGCATTGGTCGTCATATAAGATTGGTTGGATAAAAGTTCTGTCTTTAACGCTTCAGGACTATGTTTTCCGTCAAAGTTCCAGTCGCCAATCACGAAGCTATCCGGATTTAACTGTACTATCGTTTCTTGGGAAAGAGTACAAGTTTGAGAATAGTTCAAGCTTTGGGTAACATCCTCTACGCCAGCAAGGCGGCAGGTATCGCTGAAAGTTCCGTCTGGAGAATAGTAGGCACCCATTGCGTGCATGAAGAGAACCTTGCGTTTTTCTTTGATATCGCCTAATTTTTCCTGCACCTTTTGAATGCGAGCATCCATTTCCGCAACCATCTGCTTGCCTTTTTCCAGCTCACCTACAACTTGGGCAAGTTCTAAGATTGAAGCCTTAATCTCTTCAAAATTAGAAGGAGTTTTGTAAACATACACCTTCATACCCATTTCCCGCAAGGTTTGATAACTTTCTGGAGGGAAGAAGTCAGAAATAAGTACCACATCAGGATTAAGACCAATTACGCTTTCGGGAGTGCTTCCGTGAGTACGATTGGGAATGCTTTTGACACGCTCAACAATATTGGAAATACCACCATCATCTGCCAAATAGGTAACGCTTAAAATTCTGTTTAAGGGTACCAAATCTAAAAGTATCTCATCAGTTCCGATAGACATTGATACAATTCGCTGTGGTTTTTCTGAAAAGGTAAGCTTCGTGTTGGTTAAGTCCGTTACAGTGTAGCCACTTTCCTCCAAATTTACAGCAGTGCTTTCTTTTTTAGAGCAACCTGCGCAAAGCAGAACGCCTACGCAAATTACAAATACCAGTAAAAACTTGATAGCTCTAAAAAATTTATTAAAATCTTTTCTCATAACTACAACACCTTCCAAAAATAAAATGTTTCACGTGAAACATTTGCTTTTAAAATAAATCTACGCCTCTTGGCTATGATGATAAGGTATATAGCTGCTATTGTGTCAAGAGGAAAAATTCTTTAATAAATCACTTGTAAAAGCCAAAAATTTCGACTAATATATTATTAGATAATAAATTAGTCGGAGAATTGCTTATGTATATCCATAGACACTTAGAAAAAATCCTTACCATGGTTTCAAAAATGTTTGGCGCAATTATTGTTGTTGGCCCTAGACAAGTAGGAAAGACTACATTGTTACGCAACTTTACTGGCAATATCACCTATGTAACTTTGGATGACCCTTTGCGCTTACAAGCCGCAGTAGAAGAACCCAGTACGTTTTTCAAAGATGCTAAGCCACCGGTATTTGTTGATGAAATTCAATATGCTCCTCATCTATTTCCGTACATCAAGATGTATGTTGATGTTAAACAGGAGAAGGGATTATTTTATCTTTCAGGTTCTCAACAGTTTAAGCTGATGAAAAACGTTAGTGAATCTTTAGCTGGAAGATTGGGCGTGCTAAACCTTTTAGGAATTTCCATGCGTGAACGCAAGGGTATAGATTTTTCAACTCCCTTCTTGCCAACAGAAGAATATTTCACAAGCAGAAGCTCGTATGAAACTCATACGGATTATGACGAGCTTTGGAAAATAATCCATAGAGGAAGTATGCCCGATTTAGTCGCTAACCCAGAATTTGATTGGCAAATATTTTATGCTTCCTATGTCAAAACTTATATTGAACGTGACGTAAGAGAGCTTACTCAAGTTGGCGACGAAGTATTGTTCATAAAATTTATGATTGCTGTAGCAAGTATAACAGGTCAATTGCTAAACCTAGCTTCATTAGCGAGAGATGTTGGCATTAGCAACGCTACAGCAGAACGATGGTTATCCATTTTAGTAACTTCCAATATTGTTTACCTGCTTAGACCATATTCTAACAATGTTTTAAAACGAGCAGTAAAAACTCCGAAGTTATACTTCTTAGATACTGGTCTTGCTGCATACCTTACTAAGTGGAACTCTCCTGACGTGTTAAAAAATGGTGCAATGGCAGGCGCCTTCTTTGAAACCTTTGTTGTTTCTGAAATAATTAAAAGTTACTATAACAAAGGTATTTTAGAGCCAGCACTATACTTTTATCGTGACAAAGAGCAAAAAGAAATTGATTTGCTAATCGAAGATAATGGCACTTTATATCCCATTGAAATCAAGAAACATTCTGACCCAAAAGTTGCTGATATTAAAACTTTTGATATTTTAGACAATATCCCCGGTATGAAACGAGGTAACGGAGGAGTTGTTTGCACATACGAAAACTTATTGACACTCAAAGGTACCGACAAGGTTATACCCATCGGATATATTTGATATCAACAAAAGGCCACGTAACAGAAAGTTGCGTGGTCTTCTTGTTTCCCCCCACACGCAAACAAGGCGAAGCCGCAGCTTCGCCCCATTCGCAGGAGTAAGTATAATGTTTATTTTGGAGGAGACGTATTTTAGAAGGAGTATTCAGCACCAATCAAGAAACGACGAGCTTGTGCGGGACAATTATAAGAACCTAAATCGCTAATATATCCAGCTTGTTCACAATATGCCTCATTAAGCAAGTTATAACCTTTTGCAAACACTTTAATATTTTTTGCTGCTTGATAAGTAACCGCCAAATCTATAGTCATATAATCACTTTCTACATAAGATTGTTTGCCACCATGTGTACCAGTAGAACCACCTGCACCATAACGCAAGAATAAATCAGCATTCCATTTACCATCATGATAGCGAGCACCAATTCTGTACAAATTGGGAATATAATTCCAATCTCTTTCAAACCCTGCACCTGCATCATTATTTTCTACTTTTATATAGGTATAAGATGCTTCTAAATCTAAAGTGTCATTCAATTTATGACTAACACTCATTTCAAATCCTTTTTTCTTTTGTTCATCTACATTGCGAACATAAGTTGGTTCTGCACCGATTCCACTAACCCAATCTATCGCATCAACCAAATCACTTTCAAAATAATTGATACCAATATTAGTTTTATCGGAAATCAGAGAAGTATACCCAACAGACCATGTTTCACCAGTTTCAGGTTTTAAATCTTTGTTACCCAAAGACGGTCCATAATAATAGGTTACTCCATTATATTCATAGGAACCACCAGGTGCATAATAAAACAAATCATCAGTATTGGGAGCTTTAAATACTTGTCCCCAATTAATATATGCATGACTATTATCGCTAATTTTTTTATTTAAGCCTGCACTAAATGTAGTTTCATTTCCAGCTTCACTATGATTGTCATAACGTGCTCCTGCGTTTAAAGACCATGTGGGTGCAAATTCCCAGATGTCATTAACAAACAAAGCTAAATTTTCTATTTTTTCTTCTTGTTGATAATAATACTCATTAAAAGCTTTTGCTTCACGCCAAGAAGCACCAACTATAAGCTTATTATTATCAGCAATTGTAATAGCTTGTTGAGCATCTATGCCATTAGTTTTCTCTTCCATACCACCAGAGAAATAATAATCTAACTCATTATGATAAAATTGCAAATAGCCTTGATCCTTTTTATTCAAAGTCCAATCATATTTAGCATAAAAGTTATCAGTACGCTTTTCTATTCTTTGAGAAGAATACTTCATTTGAGAAGTACCAAGTCCTTCTGAATTACTATAATCATAACCAACTGTGATATTACTATCATCGTTCAATTCTTGTGTAAGGCTAAGAGAAACCTTTTCGTTGTCCATATCTACATCATAAGGCCAACGCTTTGTTGTATCTGATTCATAATGTCTATATTTGTAATAATCTTGTTTATACTTAGATGCAGATAAGTTTATTCCAGTACCATCTTGTTTAATAGAGTATAAAACATTATAGTCTTTAGTACCATTAGAACCAATACCTACAGAAACTTTCCCGTAACTTCTATCAGCCTTTTTAGTAATAACGTTAATTACACCGCCAACAGCATCAGAACCATAAAGTGCACCACCAGCACCTTTTAATACTTCAATGCGTTCGATAAGTCCCACATCAGGTAATTGGTTTAAATCATAACCAGCTCTGCCAGACATAGTTCCTATATCAAAATTAACTCTTCTACCATCAACCAATACTAATACACGTTCATCACCATTTAATAATATAGGTTTTTCATAAGAACCATTACCAGTATCCAAAACATTTGCACCTGGTACATCTTTCAATGCTTCCGCAACGTTAGTATAATGTCTGCTTTCAATTTGTTCAGCAGTTACCACGCTAATATTCGCAGGGGTATCTACTAATTTAGTTTCTGTTCTCGCAGCTGTTACTACATACTCGTCAAGGGTAAACTCTTGCAGTTCATTTGCATGAACAGGTTCTGCACCGCAATACATTGTGCCACAAATAAGAGCAGTCATAAGCATTGCTTTAGTCATCTTTTTCATAAAACTTCATCTCCTAAAATTTTTTTGAACATAACCAATCAAGTGAACTTGAAGTTACTGCCCAGTCTTTCATGGCCGCAGCAAAATTTGTGAGAGTGAAGTTTTGGCTTAACCAGAATGTTCTTTTCCAACTGCTAACATTTTAGCCTATATAGCAACTTTATAGTCAAGATATTTTTTAGTAATAATTCCTATTTAAAATGACAAAGAGCGTTAAAATTATCCTTATTCAAGATAAAATTAACGCTCATTTTTTATTTTTTCATTAATTTTTGCTCGCTTTTTACGTATTCCTGCATCACGCTCATAGTATTATAGAACAATTCATGCACCAGATATGTAGGTGCTATATACTCGATGAACTCTTTTAAAGGAGCATCCGTAAAAATTCTATGCTGGTCAATTTTGCCAACGTGCTGTAAAATTTCTCCCATTGTAATCCCAGCAGGCATTGCTCCAATGGAATTCTTTTGGTATTCGCCAGACAAAGAACAACTAAAATGCATCCCCTGCACTAAATCTTTATAGCTTCCTAAATTATGGACAACCTTTTTGACGTATTCCAAAGCTTCCTTTTCAGATTGAAGTTCTAAATTAGTACTCATCAGGTGTCCAGTATCGAGCATGATGCCCACGTTGCTTTTGTTAAGCTTGCTAAAAAATCTATCTACAACTTGAGGATTGGTTAAGGTTAAGCCTGGCCACCACAAATTTTCAAACAGCACTGTTACATCATCAGGCACACAAGTGCTAATGCTGTTGAATACTTCTACTGTTGCATCAATAATCTGCTCGTCATTGTAGGTAAACTTTCTAGTGAAGGCTTCTTCCAAACCACAGTGGCTTACGTGCCAAACTAAATACTCCGGCTTGACAGCAAGTGATGCAGTAATATTTTTCTGAATGACCTCCAACCATTGGTCGCGGTTCACTGCTCCATTAAAATAAGCTGTCATTTCCTGCTTATTCTTATGGTTACGTGCTAGTTCTTTCTTATTGTTACGCCAAAAATCTAACCAATAGGGCCAATATTTTAAATGAGCACCAGTAGCCCACTTAGAATAATCTTCCTCATAAGGCTTGATATCGTAAACGTACAGCTCCACCCCGTCAAGGTTGCTATCCTTTAAGTACCCAGACATGCCTCCGTGGTAAGCTGCAATTTCTTCTTTATATCCATGTACAGGACAATAATTTATTAATTGCTTCATATATACACCAGTTTATTCACTTTTTACAGCGATAATTTTATTGAACAAAGCTTTCCAGCTTGCTAACATTCCCTCAAGGTTTGCTTCCAGAATCTGCTCACTTTCTACATTATAATAGGAAGCAATTGTATCAAGCAAGTTTTGCCCAGCTATCTGCATTTCTTCTGCGTTAATAAGTTGCCATAAAAATTGGTCAAGCAGATGTATATATAAGGAAGTAAATGTTAGCATCATTTTGTCTTTCGCCAGATTTTCCGCAGCGAGGAGGTAGACAGGCTTTACTTCTGCATTGGTAGCTTCTTGGTATTCTCCCCACATTGTTCCCGGCAAAATACCAAAGCGTTTTAAACGACGGAATACGTTATGCTGAAATTCTGCATTTAAGCCAGCTTGTTTTTCTAAAGCGCGCTTCACTGCTTTGATGACAACCTTGCCAATCATTTCACCAAGTTTAGAATGTTTACCCGTTGTTTCAAAATACAAATCTCTTTCTGGATTGGCAACAATAATTGTCTGGTCTGTACCGCTGCCTGTGGCTAAGCCATTGGAATAATTGCTTCCAGCAAGCAGTTCTTGAATAGCAGCTGTCTTTGCTTCCGTACAAGTAACGAGAGCGCGTGCTAATGCTCCTGCTGGCATATCACAGTCCAAAACGAGCATTATGTTTATTGTTCCGCATTTATCTAAGCGCTCTAAAGGTTTGTAATAATCGGAAGGATCACCAACACGACCACCATTCGTTTCAATACCACCAGTCACAATGGCAGTTATGGTCAAATCTTTATAGTTCATTTTTTCAACGACAGCATTCTCCATGCTCGCCGCCGTTCCCATTCCAGTAACCATATCTGGATTTAGAGCAAGACGTTTGGAAATTAAACGCATATGTTCAACGTAAGTATCTGCCAAAACTTCGCATGGCATACCTGAGCCTTGCTTAGCATCGTAATTATAAACTGCAACGTAATCTTCGTGGTAGCCACCATTATAAACGGAAGTGCTCAACACTTTACGCTTGCCATTAAAGAAAATCACTATGCTTTTATCGTAAAAATAAACCTTATCACCTGTAGAAAGGGTGCAAATGTGTTCAGACATAACCGTCTCCTTAACTGCTTTTATTTTTTCTAATGATAAACTATATAGCAACTTTACTGTCAAGACCTTAATCAGTTAGTAAAATTTTGAACAAAAAATAAGATGCCTATTACCAATGGCAGGTAACACGCATCTTATTTCGGCATTACTGCACCCCTACAGAATGCACTTTGAGAGAGAGGTGAAGGAGAAAATATAAGATTATTTTTTATCAGAACAGCATTAATTCTATGCGAAGCAAGTGTCCAGTTTGCTTGTTCTCATTTTGGAGGGGAAACCAATATTTCGCCCTGTTACTTTGGAAAGCAGATGCTTGTTCCGGCAAGCATGAAACGCACATCTAAAATATTTCCACTGAAATTCTGCCACTCTCACATAAACAAAACTTGCAGCTTTAACATCTTCCGCCATTAACAGGTAGCTAACGCTAGGTAAAAAGCATTGTTGTTTTCGGTAAAAGGTGTTGTGATGTTTAGAACTTCTTTATCCTACTAACCCAAAACTTCTTATGCGAAATATTGATTTGTTCCTTAATCATACTGTAAAGTATATACCCAGTATATTGTCAAGCAGTTTTACAAAAAATTTTTGAAGTTTTTATATAAGTTTTTAATCTTATTCGGAATTATTACGATTTGTTTTTCATTCAACAATGTTGCTAATTCTAAAAGAAAATGTTTTTTATACTAGCAAGCGTAAAAAAATTAACTTTATTAAAAAGAAAAAGAGCAGTTTAAGTCCATCTATTTTAATGTAAAATCACTCTGCTCCTCAAAAGTTTCAAACAATATACCAACTATACTGTTAATTTAGAAATAGTCCAACAACTACACAAAAAAGCGTAGCCTTGCGACTACGCTTTTTATTTTAAAACTTCTTGTATAAAATTCTGACAGAGTTCAGCACGCAGAGCATTGCCACGCCCGTATCCGCAAAGACTGCTGCCCACATGGAAGCATAACCTAAAAGACCAGCCACCATGATTACTGCTTTCACTGCTAAAGCGAAAATTACGTTTTGCCAAGCAATCCTGCCAGTTTCCTTAGCAATGTCAATAGCTTTGGGAATGGACTGCACTTCGGAATTCATAAAGACTACGTCCGCCGCTTCAATGGCAGCATCTGCACCACTACCCATAGCCGCACCTATGTTTGCGCCTGCCAAAACTGGTGCATCGTTGATGCCATCACCTACGAACATCACAGAACCGTACTTATCACGTAAGCTATTAAGCTCCTGCAATTTATCTTGTGGTAAAAGTTTCGCACGCACTTCGTCAATTCCTACCGCTTTACCTATAGCTTCTGCCTCTCTTTGAGAATCACCAGTGAGCATTGCAGTTACCAAACCTTGCTTTTTCAGTTCTGTAACAGCAAGCTTGGCATCTTCTTTCAAAGTATCGTTGATTACAAGCTGCCCAAGATACTTAGAATTTTTCGCAACTAAAACTTCACTGCCACTTTCTGCTTCGTGGTAATCAGTAATGTTAGCACCGTAACGTTCCAAAAGCTTAACATTACCGCACAGTACAATATCCTCGCCGTAATAAGCGACAAGTCCTTCACCAGCAAGTTCTTCAAATTTATCAGGACGAATTAGCTTCAAGCCACGTTCCTTTGCTGCTTCCACAACACTTACTGCAATGGGATGAGTGGAAGCCAGTTCTGCACCTGCGCAAATTTGCAAGAGTGCTTGCTCAGTTACGCCTTTACCGGCACGAACTTTTTGGACAACAAAATTCCCTTTGGTTACAGTACCGGTTTTATCCATAACAACTGCTTTAATATTTTTTAAAGCATCCATTGCTACGCCGCCCTTAAATAAAATACCGTACTTAGAGCCAGCACCAATGCCAGAGAAGAATGCTAAAGGTACGCTCAAAACTAAAGCACAGGGGCAACTGATAACGAGGAAAGTTAACGCTGTGTAAATCCATTTTTCCCACTCACCAGTTACGAGCGAAGGCACAACTGCCGTCAAGATAGCTACTGCCACCACAAACGGAGTATAGATACGAGCGAAGCGAGTGATGAATTTATCAATGGCAGGCTTGCTTGCCGCAGCATTTTCCACGCTGTCCAAAATTTTCGTAACCATAGATTCTTCCAGCACTTTTTGAACACGCATCTTGAGCATACCGGAAGTATTAACGCAGCCGGAAACAACTTCATCACCACGCACACGCTTTACGGGAACAGGTTCACCAGTTACAGGAGAAGTGTCCAAAAGACTTTCGCCTTCCACAACAACACCGTCCAAAGGAATACGGTCACCAACTCTAACCAAAAGTTCGTCGCCAACTTTGGCATCTGCGGCAGGTATAACTTTTACTTCATTGCCAACAATAATGTTGACAACTTCTGGTCGCATATCCACCGCCGCCATAATTTGCCCACGAGTTTTTTCTACAGCACGATGCTCAAAATATTCTCCCACACGATAAAAGAACATTACGCCAACAGCTTCTTCCCACGCTTGAATGGCAAAAGCACCTAGAGTTGCAACAGTCATCAAAAAGTTTTCATCAAAAACGTGACCTTTGGCAAGATTCTTTAACGCGGTCAAAACAATCTTTCCACCTAAGAGTAGATAGGCAATAATTAATGCGTAGATGTGATGAGCTTCAGGAACAATTCTAAAGCCTTCCGTTACTACAAAAACAACTCCGCCAAGCACAAGAGTACTTGCTTCCCATTTACTATGCTCACCATGCTCATGACCACAACCACATCCGCAACCACAAGAAGCTGTTTTTTCATGATGATGCTCGTGCCCGCAGCCACAGCCACAACCGCAAGAATGTTCATTCTCCAAATTTTTCTTCATAATACACCTCTGAAAAACACTTGAGCATTTATTCATATATTGTCTTAAAAATTTACGAAAGCTTTTACTTTGCCTTCGTTGCTTTCATTATAACACATGAGTATTTGTTCATCTATATTTTTTCAAAAAAATTTTAAAATCTATGTCCCTCTCGTAAAAAAGTTTCACGTGAAACATTTGCAAACTAAAAAGAGCGCTACATTTCAAAATGCAACGCTCTTAATTTTTAACTTATTCTCTAAAACAAATACTCATACCCTAACATAAAGTTACGTCCTAAATTATAGTAATTGCTGTTCCCTGTGGAAACGATATCTCTTCTGTCCAAGATGTTGTTGATATGCAAAAAGACTTTATGATTTGCCTGAGGCTGATAAGAAAAATGCCAGTCCGTAAATAATTGTGGTTTAATATGACGTTGCTCCTTGGTGTCAGAAGTTCTGTCACCCACAAAATTAGCCTTCAAGGTACTGCTGAACTTAGCATCTACATAACTAAGTGAGCCATTAATTTGATACCTGCTTCCGTAATCGTGCCAAGCATTATCTGCATAACCATCGGGGTTATCATCCCTTACTTGCGGATTATGATAAGTCACGCCCCAACGGCTAGTCCATTTATTGTCGTGTGCAAGCGTTACGGAAATCTCAACCCCTGTGTTACGAATATCCTTATTAAAATAATCGTAACCTTGACTCTCATCTTCATTCTTTACTGCTTCCACAGAATCCTTTACTTCGTAATTGAAGATTGCCAAACGCCAAGCACTCTTTTCTGCGTTTAGCTTGTAGCCAATTTCATAATGAGTTCCCTCTTCTGGCTTCAAGTCCAACGCTGGTTGCAAAGCTCCGCTACCATAAATTTGTGTCATCGTCGGCAGCTTAAAAGATTTACCTGCTTTTGCAATTTCATATTGGTATTATGCCCCTTGCGCCAGTTGTAATTATTTATCAGTTCTCTTACACCACTCTTGATATTTGTTTGGTCGTTATCCTTTTCTTGAGTACCATAAGAAATATACGCCTTCCACCCATCTTTATCATAGTCAAGCAAAAAGCTGTTATCCGTATTCTTATAATCATTCATCTGATTATAGGTATGACTAAGATACTTACGTTTCAAATATCTATTTTCATTTTCAGAATAACTATGTGTAAAAGTCAAACCCTCGCTCAACAAATAGTTCCAACGTATACTTTGACGTTCTCCCTTGCCATAATCATAAACACTTTCTTTTTCAGGAGCCTTGTTGTAGCCAAGACCTTTTAAATTTTTTGCTTCCCCACGATTTTCCAAGCCAGCAAGCAAATTAAACTTACCTGAGCCAATACTGATATCGTAACGCTCTTTACCATAGTTGCCAGTCGCAACCTTAATTTTATTTCGCAACTGCTTTTTAGTGATAATATTAATCACGCCGCCAGTCGCTTCACTTCCGTACAAAACGGAACCTCCACCTTTAACAACTTCAATACGCTCGATAGCATCACTAGGAATATCGTCAAGATTATAACGCCCATCCATATTCATGGGAATGCCATCTACCAAAACTAAAGTTCCGTCCTGCACTCCACGCACCATAATTTTAGAAGTCATAGTTCCTTGGTTAGTTCCATTAAAACCATAGGAAGAAGCAGTAACACCTAAAGTATCTTGCAAAACATCGTAAGCATTATTGGCACCACTATCTTCAATTTCTTTTTCATTGAAAACTTCTACCAACGCAGGAGTTTCTAAATCCTTAGTAGCAAAGCCTTGAGCAGTTACTACCATTGGATCTAAAACAAATTCTTGTAATTTTTCTTCTGCATAAACATTTTGTTGACTATTTAAAAAGCTACAGCTAAAAACTGCCAAAATTAGGAAAGCCTTCCTACCATTCCACTTCATAAAAACACCACCATTTAATAATTTCAATGACAGATTATAAGATATATAGTAGGTATATACTCAAGGGCGAAATTGGCTGGGCTGCTAAAATTTTTGTTGCAAATATCAAAAAAGCCTTCTACCGCAAAGAATAGAAGGCTAATTTTTATTTTATGCTACCAAAATATGTTCTATAGATTTGTTTATACTTGGGAGTTTGAAGATTATTTTCCAGTTCTTTATTAAGTTTTTCCAGAAGCACAGTATTTTCTTTGTTTACCGCAATGGCAATCTTATCTTCAACAAGTACATCATCCCCTGCTAGACGAACACTATCACTAAAACCATGAGCAAGCAAAAAAGCAACAGCAAGTTTAGATGCTACCATACAATCTGCCCTGTCTTCTACAACAGCCTTGATTGCTTCTTCTGTACTACCAACCACTACAATATCACTAGCATATGTATGTCCAATTACCCAATCGAAAGCAATGCTACCACTTTCTACAGCAACACGCCTGCCTTTTAAAGTTTTCGGTGTATTAGGCAACTTAGTGCCAACAGGAAGTACAATAGTTAATCCGTCCGTAATATAAGGTTTTGTAAAAGCAACCTTCTCTTCACGCTCTGGCGTAATAGCTAAACCGGAAATTACTGCATCATATTGTTTAGCTTCCAACCCATCTAAGAGCTTTGTAAAATTAACATTTACAAATTCAACTTTATCATAGCCCAAATTTTTGCCTAACTCACGCATTAATTCGATGTCAAACCCTGTGTGGATGCCACTATTAGATTGGAAATATTCAAAAGGCGGAAAGTTGGCAGTTGTAGCTACATACAAAACATTCTTTTCTGTTACAGTTTTATTACCGCACCCTGACATCGCCAATCCAATGAGCAAGCAAGAAATCAATATCAAAAATTTTCTCATCATCAGACCTCCATTACTTGAATGTAAATTTATTTATCATTGATATTTTGAATTAATAATAGCAACATTTAATGTGGCAAAAGAATTGTTCCCACTGTAAAAATGTATCTTCCCATTAGCAACATTACGTTTATAAATATCTTCCCTCGGAACGGCAATCTCCAGATTCAAAGGAACAAAGTCTCCCCATTGACCTTTCTCTAAAACATCTGAGGAAGTCAGCTTTTTCCAAACACCTTTCTTGCTACCTTGAGAAGCGAAATTTTCGATACCTTCTATTTCACAACGCAAGTCTTGCACATTGGCAGGAACCTTGCAACGCAGGTACAAAGTCATGATATTAGGCTCAACCAAATATTTGACGATGCCCATCTTGCCAACATCCATGGTGTAAGCGTACTCACCACCCTGCTGCATGGTAAATTTATGAAAGGTTCTATCGCCATTAATCTGCCCTTTGAAAACTCCCATGCCAAAAACTACGAGCATAGCCAGTCCAGCAAGCAGCAAACTTTTTACATTAAATCTATTCATAGCTAACATGTCCTTTGCGTGCCAATTTTTTATATAAAAACCTTGTTCCTAAAAGTAGCAACGCTAAAATTCCCGGAGTGCAGCTATACTGACAGCTACCACATACACCGGTACATCCACCACCAGCACTGGAAATGGAAGAAACAGGAATACCCATTGCCACAAGGAAGCTAATGATTTTATTTTTCATAAGTAATTACCTCTTGTACTTAATAGCCTTAACAGGACAAGCATTAATACATTCACCACACAAAATACAATTATGAACATTGTGCGCTGCCTTCTTATCACGAATATACATTGCCCCCATAGGACAAGCCTTCACGCATTTTTGACAACCAATGCATTTACAGCGTTGCACCTTAAGTTTATAAGACCAAGGAGTTTTGCAACCAATGTAATAAATAAAACTTTGAATTGCCCCAACAGGACAAAGAAAATTACAGAAACCTCTGCCACCTTTGGTAAACAAGCCAAAGAAAATTACCCACACAATTGCAGTTAAGATTAAACTAGAAGTCAACGAAATAAAATATCCAAAGATAAAATAATTAACAAACAGGTCAAACAAAAAGAAGTTACAGTAAACACAAGCAATGACAGTATTAAAAAAGGGAATAATAACAAAGCCAGCCAGCATACCATAACGGATAGGAGTAATATCTACATGCTTTGTCCAATCAATTTGGAATTTTTCCGGAACAAGCCTACTTAAATATTCCGTAGAAGCACCTGCAGGACAAAGCTTGCCACAATAGATTGGTCCAAAAATAAAGCTTACAGCCAATAAAATAAGGAAGCAAACTATAAACAGGGGTGCCTGATTAAACAGTTTGCCGTCAAGTAAATGTTCAGTTTGAATTCTAAAGCATAAGCTGTGAATGGTAAGGGGTAGCCACTTACCCGTCATAGCGTAGCAAATAGTTTTTTGAAACAGCGCAAAGGGAGCGTAAAAAAGTACGAATCCCAAAACATATCCCAATATACGCTTTATTTGGAAAGACATAATTGTCACCTTCAAGTTAAATATATTGCACTCCCAAAAATTTTATAAAATACCAACTTGGGAACGTCGCTTTAAAAGAAGAAAGAGTTTTAGAGTTGGTTGATGATGTATGTGTTTTATTCTCGGAATATTCTCAATAAAAAAATTGTCAGTATTTTATTTTTTGTTAATTCTTCAGATAAAACTACGAACCACAAGAAAGGTATTTTATAAAAATTACTTAGGAGTGAGAGTGAGTTGTGAAAAGATGTGTAAGACAATCAGTACAGGGCTTGCGCCCCATACTGTTGTTACCAAAGATAAAAATTTATTCCAACTTATCATTGAAATAAGCAATCTTATGCAGTTTGATTATTCCATCTACTACATAATGAGAACCACAACCTCTATATTTTTCATCTAGCAAATAAACATTATTAGTTCTAACTGCTTTTAGATTTTTGTATGGTTCATTATTAATAAAGTCATCCTTAAATTTTTGAGGGTTATTATTCTTATGATGACTCCAAGTTGGCAAAAGTACAATGTCAGGATTTACTTTTATAACTTGTTCAGCCGAAAGTCGTTCCCCCATTTTTAATCCCATTTCTGCAGCGCCATTAATTACCCCTGCATGAACACAGATATCGTGGAACAATCCATTGACATTGCCGTATGCACCAGCAAACGTAAATCCTAGGACTACCTTTGGTGAAAGCTTATTGTTATCAATAAACTGCTTCGCCTCGGATAATCTTTGATTCATTTCTTGCAAAATTATTTTTCCTTTTTTCTCCTCACCTACCACAATAGATATTTCTTTTATTTTTTCCTTAATACTTTGGATATTATTTGATGCTCTTACGACAAATACATTTACTCCCAAATCTCTTAGACTATCAACCATTTCCCTTGGACCACCAGCAGGAAATAATACTAAATCTGGTTGTAATCCTAGGATAATCTCACAATTAGTACGCAATGGTAACCTTGTTAGAAATTTACTAGCCCTTTCTACTACAAATGACATATTGGGATCAGTAGAATTAGTGCAGATAGCAACGATTCTACTATCATCAACTAGATTTAACAAAATCTCATCACAAGAAGTATTCAAAGATATTATCCTATCGGGTTTATCTTTAATCTTATGCTCATATCCAGTAGCATCAACAACCACATTTGAACTAGACTCAAAAGCTTGCGCTTTCATGAAGCTACCAAAACAAATTGTTAAGACAACACTAGAGTAAATAATGAATTTAAAAATATTTTTCATAGGCTTTTGTTAATATATTCCAAAGTTTTAATTTGGCTAAAAATATTTCTTACAAAATTAGACCAACCTCTTACGCCAACATAACAATCATTTTCACACTTAATTTTTTCCATTGGCATAGAAAAATTTAAATATAAAGTTCTTGTGAAATCCTTAAACCTCATTCTTTCTTTTTCCGTGCCTAAAAGCAACTGATAACCTTTTCCATCCAATCCTTTTATTTCCGTTAATTGTTTTAATGGGAAGGATTCGTTAGATGATGTCTGTTCAATAACATCTTTTTTGTTACAGTAACACGCATTACATTTTAACAGGTCTACCCCTGAATTATTCATTGCTTTAAAAATGGATATTGTTAATGACTCTGGTAAAGATGATGCTACTTGTAATAAATTAAAATCAGAAAAGAAATTACGCATTGAATATGATTCATCAATTATATCTCTTTCTAATTGCTCTATCTCATTTTCAATTTCTTTTAGGTTTGATATAACCCCTAATTCAGAACTGATATCATTTAACCATTTAATACTATCTTTAAAGCCAAAGGGCATGGTTGCAACAATGTACCTTTGTCCTAAACTTTCATATAAATAATTAGCAATATTCAAGCTTAATTCAGGAACAAGCACCACATTTAATTCTGCTTCCACAATTTTTTCTAATTCAGCAAAATCAGTATTATCTGCACCTAGAGCAACATTAACCTCAATACCAGCTAATCTTAATAATCTTTTTAATTCTTCTAAATTACCTTTCCAATTGGGGTAACTAGTGCAAACACCTAAAAGATTTACTTTTAAAGATTTTTGTTCTCTAACTTTGGAATTTATATTTTTCAACAACGCTATCATTGCCAGCTGATATCCAGATTCAAACGTTCCAGTAAATCCTCCAGCATCCAATGTTATCACATTATTACAGTTAGTTTCACTTACGCATACACCTTTAATATCGTCACCAATTAAACTCATCGAACAACTGGTAATAACATTTAAAAGCGTTGGTGTACCTTCTATGTCTATTGCTTCTTTAATGGTTTCTCGTAACGACTTTTCTATGCCATACAAAATATCATTCTCTCTTGCTTCAGTACAAAAAACCTTTCTCTCATAATCTTTATTTATACAAGCAAGTTCACGTTCTGCTGTTAAGGCACACCATCTTGGACTATTGAATATTACCAAACTGCTTTTGATGCTCAACAATGCTGTTGCAGCACCAATCATCTGACAATAGCCGGTACAAGGTTTAAATTTTTCTAAATCATTCATGTCCAAGACTCCTATTATTGGTAGTTATAATGCTTAACCTTTCTAAAAATACTTTTATACCACCGATACCAATTCTTTTTCGTCTGAAACAAAATTGTCTTTTGAATTTCTCATTAAAAATGGAAGTTATAAAAATATCATCATCTTCTGTATAATTCCATTCATTTTCTTGTGAAATTTGTAATCCACAATCAGATTTCTCAAGATAATTTTTATACTCATTAAACTCAGAATCAGTAAGGTCATTAAGCAAAACAAGTCCCTTTATATGGAAACCAACACTCTTTAATATAAAAATCAATTCATCAATTTGTATAAATCTTAGAGGATGCCCAAGTGCTATCGTACACCTTTCTCCCTGAAAAATTGATTTGTATTTTTCTAAATTACTGTTAAGCAAGTTTTGTTCATTTATAATTGCAGATTCAGCAACATCTTCTTTGTCAAGTAATACACCCATAGTATTTATATATTCATAAGTTTCTTTAATCGATAAGGGAATACGATTATTAATTGTGGGTATTGATAATTCCTTGGACAACATATTACTGAATTTGTTATATTCTTTGAGTTTTTCTACAGTTGGAGCATATGTCCCAATCAATGAAGCTTTACTTATGTTGGTTAACTCTTCTACTGATAACCCACTTGGAGGTAATAATAAATTTGTGTATCCAAAATATCCGTATATTCTTTTTAATTCTAAAAGCTCCCATTGCAATAACTGCAATCTGTTCAAACCTAATACCACGACAGACTGCTCATCTTTTATTGGTTGGTTATTCTTTATAAATTTTTTATAAAGATAAGATGTAGTTAAAAGAGAACCATCCTTTGTTTGGTCACTCATGAAGCCAGAACCAGGAATAAATATAATGGGTAAATTATATTTAACTTCTGCTTTGTCACATACTGATTGTACATCATCACCAATTACAGCAGCTGCACATCCAGAAGCCACAATTATGCATTTAGGATTCTTATACTGAACTACATTTGCAATACAGTTCTCTAATAATTTTTCTCCGCCAAAAATAGCTTCTTTATCAGTCATTCCTGTAATAAATAAATTATCCTCAACATCTGGAACCTGACCATTATAGTTTAGTAACATTTTTCTTTTGCTATTCAACCAAGCATTATAAATAATATGAGAACATGACTTGGGAGCATGTACAATAACAACTATATCTGGATTAAATGCCACTGATGTATAAACTTCACTTAAATTACAGTGTATAACTTTTTTCCGTTTAGTCTTTTTTATCATCAGTTACTCTCCTCAAAATACTGTGGATATGCATTCTTGGAAATCTCAAGAATTGCATCACCAACATAATGTGATGTAGTTGAACGGTATCTATCCTTTATAATCATTATATTGTTATTCTTAATTGCCTTTACATTAGTTAATGCAGGGTCATTAAGAACTTCTTGGATAAATAAATCTAAGTTTCCATATTTTCCAGTATCATAACTTGGGAAAATAAATATGTCTGGATTATATTCTATAATTTTTTCTTTGCTTAAATGCTCACCTCTTACAAGACCAGCCATAGCTGCACCATTTTTTACTAAAGCCTTATTACAAATATCGTTAAACACGCCTTTAGCACTTCCAAAAACACCTTGTTGAGAATAAGCCATTATAATTTTTTTATCATTGTCGGTTAAAGAAGAAAGCTTCTCTTGAGATTTTAAAATCTTACTCCACATCTCACCAACAAGTTTTTTACCTTTCTCTTCTTCACCCACTGCCTGAGAAATTTTTAGGATTCTTTTACCTATCATTTCAACAGTGACAGGAACATTACTTACGAATACCTTCAAGCCAACATCTTTCAAAGAATTAATGATGGTAGCATCCATATTATCCTGCATTAAAACAAGGTCAGGGTTGAGGGAAAGAATTCCCTCAACGCCAATTCTTCCTTGTGTTTTTTTATTTACGAGTAATGCTTTTTGAGAAATAAGCGACAATTTCTCATCCGTTGCCATCTCTGAAATAGCTACTATTCTATCAGGACTCACTAAGTCTACAAGTACTTCTTCAAGACTAAGAGTAGAAGCATATATTTTAGTAGGTTTCTTATCAAACTGTAATACATTACCTAAATCATCGGTAACGCTATAAGTTCTTGCAGTAGTATGCTTAGCATTATCTCTATCAAAACCACAGCCTGTTAAAAACGTTATTAAAATAATTATCAAAAATAAGCAACGCAAAATTTATCACCTATTAGAATTTATATTTGTAACCAAGGACGAAGTTAGTTCCCAAGGATTTGTAACGGGAAGAAACGTGAGAAGTGATGTCTTCTCTATCCAACAAGTTATCTACGTTCAAGAAAATTTCATGATCTTTTGTCGGCTTGTAGGATGCATGCAAGGAAGTATAGAAATAAGGTTTAATATCTTCTTGGTACTTTTGCATAACACGATCCGCCATATAACTACCATTCAAGCTGATATTAAACTTGTCCTGTTGATAGTTAAGACCACCATTCAACAACCAGCGACCATAATTTCGTTTCCAAATACCACCATCTTCTTTTTCAGACCTGTATTGAGGATCACTATAAGAAATACCCCAATGTGCACTAAAACCATTTTTACTTACAACTTCGCCAGAAAGTTCAATCCCCATATTTTTAGTATCTTCGTTAATTGCTACATCTTGAGTAACTCCATCAATTTTTTTAGAAGTAGTTGTTATAAAGTTTTCTACATCACTTTTAAATACAGCTAATTTCCAAGAATGGTCACCAGAAATATGTTTCAAACCAGCTTCGTAGTGCATCCCTACTTCAGGTTTAATTTCAGAGTTCTTAATAACCTCACCTTTTCCGTACATATCATTCATAGTAGGCATAGTAAATGATTTTGCTACACTAGCGTACGCACTTAGGTCATCACTAACTTTATGCAAATATTGGATTTGCGGAGTAAATTCACTATAGTTTGTTCCATCAGGAGAACTACCAGTCCAAGTTTCACGAGCACCAATAATCATATCATTCTTCTCGTCAAAATTGTGTTCCAACTGCGCAAAAACAGAATAAACATTTCTATTATAATCATAATTATAATATTTAGATTTACCAAATGCTTCCTTATATTCTTTACTGTATCCATTGTAATAATCATAGGACTCATTATACATTTTAGCACCAACTAAAAGTGTATCGTTTTTGAAATTAAATTCTTTCGTAATGTCTAAACCCTTAATTTCATCAGTATGTCCATAAGAATATGCATTAGCATAAAGACGATCATATTTATACTCATTTCCCCAGTAATGATACCTGGAATCAGAAGACCCCTTATGATAGTATGCATCAGCCTTCCAACCATCTTGTTCGTAATTTACAACAACTTTATATTCTTCTCTGTTAATAAAACGTTTATCATAAGGCAACTCAGTTGCTTCGAAAATATATCCTCTAGTATAATCATAATTATTATAATCAGCAGTTATTTTTAAATTATCATTAAATTTATAATTCATATTTAGGATAGTTTTTTCGCCACCATAGAAATTAAAACAAACACCATCACTTGTAGCATTAGAAATTTTATCTACAGGTCCTTTTTTATCCCAGCTTGCGCCAATGCCCAATTTACCCAATTGTAATGAAGTTTGATATTTTTGAACACCATAATTACCACCGGATACTACAATACTATTAGATTTTTTATCTTTTGTAATAATGTTAATAACACCACCGCTAGCGTCACTGCCATAAAGAACAGCACCGCCACCACGTACAACCTCAATGCGTTCAATATCATCAATATTAATTGCATCCAAATCATAATAACCAGTTCTAACGTTAAGTGGTACACCGTCAACCAACATCAAAGTACCGCGTCTTTTACCACGGATTAAAAATTCACCGCCACCATCACCAATAGTTTCTGATTTATATACTACACCAGTTGCATATTTGAGAGCACCTTCCAGAGTAGTTGCACCTGTATCAGCCAATTGCTTGCTGGTATAAATACTTGTTGTAGCAGGAACATCCAAATCTCTTTTTTCAGTTCTGGTTGCAGTAACAATCATCGGGTCAAGAGTAAACTCTTGCAAATCATCAGCCGCAAAGGCACCCTGTGCCCCCCCAATGCACATACCAGTAATAAGTGCTGTCATCAGTAGACTTTTACTAATTTTCTTTTTCATGTACTTCATCTCCTAAAAATTTATCAACATCTCCTGCAAGAACATTACTGCCCTATCTTTCAAGGTCGCAGTAAATTTGTGAGAGTGAAAATTTCAGGTTCTCTTATCAGGAAATATTCCTATATTGAATTATCTCTATAATAAGGTATATACTGGTTGTACTGTCAAGCACTTATTTTATAAAGTTCCAATGTTTCACGTGAAACAATTCCAAAAATAAAAAGAGCTGACCTCAAAATAGAAGTCAGCAGTAAATTTTAAAATATTTAAATTCGTTTGTAAAACTGATGATGCTCTCCATCGTATTGAAAATACACAAAGCCATAGTTTTTATAAACAGCATGTATTTTCTCCTCGTCACTACATTCTACTAAAACACATCTACACGGAATTAGGTAATTTACATTATAAATGATTTCAAAAGCGTAATCCAATATTTCTTCGGAACTAATTTCTGCACAACATTCATAATTATAAAACTTACCCAACTGTCCAATCAAAATAAAATGTAAGTATTCTACATTTTTTATTCCACCAACAGCTCTAACCTTAGAATTAGAAGCATTACCCACAGATAAGTCAAGTACTTTATTGGAAAGAGTAAAATAAGCTAATACTTTTATTTTACCATTATCAAAGGCTTCTTCATCTAAAATTAAGTATACAGAACACCAACCTCTCCTTATGAATTCAACTGCTTTTTCGTGCAAGAACGTTTCGATATCTTTATCTTTATTACATTCAAAATAATTAAGAGCATCTACTAGACGATTGGTACTGCCTACATTAGATGCTCTTTCTAACAACTCACTTAACGAAATACAAATGTGCTTAATTTTTTTCTGCTCCTAGCCAAAGAAGGTGATTCTGGAATTGCCTTGCTTTCTTTAGGAGTGTTAATATCTTTTTTCATGCGCTCAAAAGCTTCTACATCTTTTACTACAAATTTCTTTAAAATGGAAGAAGTAGCCATATTTACACCTCCTATTGAAACTAAGATATCAATGTTCTTGTAATATAATTTTAGCAAACATTTTTTCGTTAGTCAAATTTTACTTTAAAATATCTTAATTTTTTTACACTATCTCCCTCACGCCGGAAATCAGCATCATTACCGCGCCAACGCATACGATGCATAACGCCAGCTTGCGGAACAAGGCTTGGTCTAATCTTTCAAAGAATTTTTCACCAAGAACAATGCCTAAAATCATAGCAGGAATCATCGGCAAAATAATATTCCAATCCGTAATGTTCTGCATATTGCCCATTAAGAAGTTTACAATTAACATTCCCACAAAGGAAATACCAAAAATCCAAATCATATTGGCACGCATCTTATCTTTTTCTGTGCCTTCGTTCAAAAAGTAAATTACCAGCGGCGGACCTGCAACACTGGTAGATGAACCGAAGAAGCCACTAAAAAAGCCAGCAGTTAAACGCCCCAAAATTTTACTTTTAATTTCAAGATGGTACTTCCTGCCCATAAGATAGGTAGCAATGAGCAAGACGCAGCCAAGAAAAATCTTTAGATGTGCCAAAGAAATAATCTTCAACATATAACTACCGGGAATCATACCCAAGGAGCTGCCAAGAACAGTAGTCAGTACTACATCCCAAGAAAAAGTCTTACGAGTGTTATACATAGTAATTATTCTAAGCAGTACTGTAATAATCAGCCCACAAATTATGGCAACCTTTACAGAAATAACTAAGGACATCAGCGGTATGGCAATAAGCCCAAAACCAAAACCTGTTACCGTAGCAAAAAATGATGCCAAAAATATTGCCAATGCAGGAATACACAAGTTTAAAAATTCCATCTTAACCTCTACAAAACATAAGACACCTAATACCCTTAAGCATTAGGTGTCTGTTTTATTTTTGCTCAGGGCTTTCAGTTAAATAAGTCCAGCCGTCATCTTGACGGATTTTGCCTTGCTTCATCAAGTGACCAAGAGCACGTTTGAAGGCAGCCTTGCTGATGCCAAATTTTTGCTTGATAATTTCCAGCGGAGTGCTGTCGCAGTAAGGCATTTTGCCACCACGTTTAACAAGGAAGTTATAAATTTCTTCTGCGTCAGCTACGAGAGCGTTTTCTTTTTGCAAACGCATGGAACAGTTCAGTCTGCCATCTTCACGGATAAAGGTAACACGGCAGGTAATTTCTTGACCAAAGTCCAAACGACCACCGGGAACCTCACTACGATGGAGGAAGGCAATAAATCTTTGATTAGTAAAAATAAAGAAGCCTTCCGGTAAAATATTGTAAACGGTACCGGTAACCTTATCGCCTATCTTTACACCTTCCGCAGGTTTGGAAGCTTTTACCATATCGTCTTCCACACGCATGGTTACAGCAGGACGACCGCTCTTATCGCGGTAAAGTTTTACCCACACCAATTGGTTAGGACTAACGTGACCACGCATTTGGCTATAAGGCAGGAACACACCACGTTCTGCACCAATGTCTACAAAGCCGCCATCTCTAGTTACGCTAAGAACTTTTACGTAACCAAGCTGACCTTCACGCATTTTGGGAAGCTTCATGCTGGCGGTTAAGCGTTTATTGGGGTCAAGGTACAAATAAACTTTAACCTTGTCGCCTTCCTTAACTTCTTCTGTTTGTTGCAGTTTGTGCAGCAAAATATCATCACTGGTATTACCAGTACCTGCGTCAAGGAACGCACCCATCTCGCCAATACGAGCTACTTTTAAAGTTACAACGTCACCGGGCTTGTATTTCAAAGCCTGTTGGATGTTTTTCTCAATCATTCTTCATTCTCCACAAAAGCTTCAGAGGGCGCATCTGCCCACAATTGTTCCAAGTTGTAGAAGTCACGTTCTTCTTCCAAGAAGATGTGCGCTACTACATCACCATAATCCATCAAAATCCAGCGTGCGTCAGAATAACCTTCTTTATGTTTAAAAAAGATTTCTTCTTCAGCCAGTTTATCTTCAATGTTGTCAGCAATTGCTTTAACAAGCATGCTGTTAGAAGCGCTGCAAATTACGAAGTAATCAGTTACGGGAGACAAGCCTTCCATGTTCAAGAGCAAAATATCATTAGCCTTTTTGTCGCTGGCGAAAGTTGCAATTTTCATTGCCAATTCTTTAGTGTTCATTAAATTATAACCTCCTCTTATTGCTTCTTATCTTTTCCTTTATAGGGAATTTCCAATTCGTTCAGAGCTCTTTGTACGGAAGCTCTATCCGTTGCCCAATAGCTAATGCCATCTTCTTCATCGAACTGACCATACAAGGTGCAGGTCTTAATTTTTTCATCACCGAAGATTTTAAAGCTATTGGCTGCTTTAATCATGGTTACAGTATTTAAATCTGTATCAATATATTTTTCAATGGTATCCATGATGGCGCCAATCTTAGTAAGATTTTGGAATGAGAACATTTGCCCTGCTGCAGCTCGCAAGAATTTTTGCTGACGCTGTACGCGACCAATGTCACCTAATTCATCACTGCGGAAGCGGATGTATTTACCCGCAGTAGTGCCATCCATGTGTTGATAACCATGTTTGATATCAATAAGTAAATCAGCGTAAGGATCGTGATAATACATATCCTTTTCTACATATAAATCTACGCCGCCAATCAAGTCCACTACCTCGATAAAGCCACGCCAATTTGCCAAGGCGTAGTAGTGAATGGGAATTTGCAGTAAGCTTTGCACAGTTTGCTTTGTCATTACCGCACCACCAAAGGCGTAAGCAGCATTTATTTTGCAAGGGTCACGATGACCTTTTAGAACCACCTTAGTATCACGAGGAATGGAAAGCACGGAAACTTTTTCTTCTTCAGGGTCCACGCTTAAAAGCATGATTACGTCAGTACGCTTAGGCTCATCTGCCGACGCGTCACTGTCGCCGTCATCCACACCCAAAAGCAAAATGTTGATGCGCTCACTTAAAGATTCATCTACAGCAACATTACCAGCGCCATCTTGGGTAGGTTCCATATCCACGACTATATTAGTTGGCGGATTGATTATGTTTTTATAAACCCAAACGCTTCCCCAAAACAAGCTGGCTACCAAAGCAGATAAAGCAACTACTACAATGAGCAGCCTGCTCCAACGCAATTTACGTTTAGGAGATGGTTCTTGGTAATTATTTTCTTCCATACCATTACCCTTCCTTTGAGTTATTTCTTCCTCTTAAACTTTGCCACCAACTGATTATATCCGTGGATGCAGTTGGGGTGTATAAGCAAATCATATTCTAATAAATAGCGGATGGTATTACCATAAGCTTTCAGCATAGCTTTTTCCATATCTACCTTGGCAAGCTTACGCATATCATCAATACCAGGAAAATCTCTAGTAGGCTCCAACAAATCTGCCAGGTACACAGCCATTGCCAAAGGCGTCATATGAGGTGCACCAGTTGTATGATACAAAATGCCATCTAAAATTTCTTGGTCTTCAATACCATACTTTTTGCGGGCAAAGAACACACCCAATTTAGCGTGTAATAAGATAGGTTGATTAGCTTCTACCCTATCAACCTCAATGCCAAGCTCCGCTGCCTTTGCCAAGCTGTCGCGACTGGGAATTTCGCGACCACAATCGTGGAGCAAAGCAGCAACAGCTACCTTTTGTACATCTAATTTATGAACAGAAGCCAGTTCCAGCGCAGTCTCATAAACAGCAATAGAATGCTTGTAGCGCTTCAAAGGCAAAGATGCCTTTAAGATGCTTTTTAATTCTTCCAGCTCCAACATATTATTACTTCCTTCATTCAGCCGCCAGGTACAGCTGATTCTTTTTGATATATTCTTCAACCGCTTCAGGAACCATACCTTCAAGGCTTGCTCCTTCACGAATACGCTTGCGGATTTCCGTAGAAGAAACTGCGTATTCCGGTGTATCAAGCAAAACAATCTTTTCCCGGGCAATATTCCCTAATTGCTCGCAGGCAGTTTCGATAACATTGCTGTAGCCTGGTCTATAAGCAGCGGCAAATGTTACCAATTCAAACAAATCGTAAATTCTATCCCAAGTATGCAGCTGCGGTACGGAATCTGCTCCGATGATGAAGTACAGTTCATATTCAGGATAAAGCTTTTTCAATTCTCGCATAGTGTCAATGGTATACGACACTCCGCTTCGTTTCAGTTCAATATCCGAAACGTCAAAATAATTGTAAGGCTCTGTTGCCAGTACGGTCATATTATATCTATCTGCAGCATGAGCAAATTCTTGACCCATTTTGTGAGGCGGGATGTAGGCCGGAATAAACAAAACTTTTTCCAAACCCAACTGCTCATACACAGCTTGCGCAGAATTAACATGTCCAGTATGAATAGGGTCAAAGGTTCCCCCTAAAATCCCTAGCTTCTTCATACAACAGCTAGCCTCCTTAAAACTTTCTATCGTATTATTATATCAATTTATCAACTTTTCAACAACCATTTGCACAAGAATTATTACTGCACCGATGATTACAGCAGCCTTAGCTCTGTCCTTTAAATCAAAAACAGTTTTAGGCCTTCTCAGATAATCCAAGAAGGCCTCGAAATATTCCTTGTATGTTGGTTTATGCGAGGGATTATTTTTTTGTGTCATAAAAAATTTTACACCTTATTCGTAGCGCAAAGCATCAATGGGGTCTAAGAGGGCTGCCTTACGAGCCGGGTAAATACCGAAGAACAAGCCAATGCCTACGGAGAACACAACCGCAACCACGATTGCCCACCAAGCAATAACAGTGTTCCAACCTGCAAAGTGGCTCAGCGCATAGGACGCGCCTATACCAACCACTACACCTAAGAAGCCACCCACGATACCAATAACCATTGCCTCAATCAAGAATTGGAGCAGGATATTATTATAGGTCGCACCCAGCGCCTTGCGAATACCAATTTCACGAGTACGTTCCGTAACGGAAACCAGCATGATGTTCATAATGCCTATACCGCCAACCAAAAGACTGATTGCCGCAATACAACCTAAGAGCAAGGTAATGCTGTTGGCAGTTTCCATCATAGTATCCATAATAGCAGCCATGTTGCTAATAGTAAAGTCGTCGTAGTCACCATCTTTAATTTTATGGCGTACACGCAGTACTTGTTCAACCTCTGCCTGCACATCGTTGATGACATTTTCGTTTTCCGCCTGCACGGTAATGCGTTGCACGTGAGTAATACCCATCATACGATTTTGGGCGGTGGTTAAGGGCATAATTACGATATCGTCTTGGTCTTGACCCATTCCGGAAGAACCTTTGCTTTTCAGCACACCGATAACTTGGAAGGGAGCCTTCTTCACACGCATAATTTGACCAACAGGGTCATCACCTGGGAACAAATTATCCGCTACAGTTTTACCGATAACAGCAACTCTTGCACGGGAGTTCATATCGCGCTCAGTAAAAAGTCTGCCGTCTTCCAGCTCGTAGTTTTGAATAGCGAAATTACTAGGAGTAGTACCTTCCACGCGAGCAGTCCAGTTTTGGTTACCTGCAACCAGTTGGTAACTGGTATTTACGCTTGCAGAAATACCTGCGATACCATCAACTTGTTTCGCAATAGCTTCCATATCTTCAAAGGTCAAGCGTGCGCCCTCACCTGCAGCCAAGCGAGCACCGCTAGCAGTACGACCACCGGAAGAAACCATCAACAGATTACTACCTAATTTAGAGATATTGTCCTTGATGTTTTCCTTCACACCAAAGCCTAAGCTAACCATAGCAATTACGGCACCAACACCGATGATGATACCCAGCAAGGTCAAAAAGGTACGTAGCTTATTAGAAACCATTCCGTCTAAAGCCATTTTAATGGATTCGTTAAACATAAGGCTACCTCCTTTCGTCACTCACAATCTTACCGTCCCGCATTACTATAATACGTTTGGTATAAGCTGCAATATCAGGTTCATGGGTTACCATGATTACTGTTTTGCCTTGTTCATTCATCTTCTTAAAAATATCCATAATCTCGTAACTAGATTTGGTATCCAAGTTACCAGTTGGTTCGTCCGCCATAATAACGGGTGGGTCATTAATCAAAGCTCTGGCGATGGCAACACGTTGGCGTTGACCACCACTCATTTCCATAGGCTTATGGTCCAAACGGTCGCCTAAGCCCACAGCTTCCAAAGCTTTCTTGGCACGTTCCATGCGTTCTTCTTCGCCAACACCTGCGTAAATCAAAGGCAACGCCACGTTAGCCTGTGCAGTCAACTTGGAAAGCAGGTTAAAATTTTGGAACACAAAGCCAATCTTAGCATTACGGGTATGCGCCAGTTCGTCGTCATTGTAACCAGCAATTTCCTTGCCATCTAAAAAGTACTCGCCGGAGGTAGGTCTATCCAAACAACCTAAGATGTTCATCATAGTAGATTTACCACTACCGGACGCACCCATGATGGAAGTGAACTCGCCATAATCTATTTTTACGTCCACGTGATTAAGAGCGTGCACTACGCTGTCACCCATAACGTAGGTTTTCATAATATCTTTTAATTCAATCAAAGTAGCCATACAGTCACTCCCTTTTTTGAGCGATTGTTAAATTCTCATTCCGCCGCCTCTTACGCCAGTTTGTTTTGCTACAGCTTTACGCACCAGCAAAACTTCGCCCGGTTGCAGCGCATTGGTTTCAACAACAATTTCACTGTCGTTGCTCAAGCCAAGCTTAACGTCAACTTCTCTGCTCTCTTTAGTCTTGGTATTGTAAACCTTAACAAAGCGACGCTTGCCATCAGCATAAACGCAGTTCAACGGAACCATCAATACGTTATCAGCTTCGGCAATAATAAAGTCAGCACGAGCAGTCATGGTAGGCAGCAGCTTACCTTTAGATTCATCAACGTCTACATAAACTTTATAGTAAATTACATTATTTTCAGTCTCTGCCTTACGGGAGATAAGGCGTACCTTACCGCTAAAGGTTTCGTTAGGATAAGCGTCAACAGTAAATTTAACGCGTTGACCAACTTTAACCTGACCAATGTCAGATTCGTCAACCATTGCTTCAATTTGCATATCGTCCAAAGTAGCAACGGACATAATCACTTGGGGCTCACTAATACCGGAGCTAATGGTTTGACCTACGGGAGTAGGTTCACCAATGATATAACCATCAATAGGAGTTTTAATGATGGTATCTTGCACATCAGAAGCTGCCTTATCATAATTGGTTTTTGCTACCAGATAATCAGCATAGATATTGTCGTATTCAAAACGGGAAACCGCACCGCTATTTACAAGAGTTTGATAGCGGTAGTAATTAGCTTCCGCATTATCCAACTTAGCTTTCATTTGGTTCATAGTTGCAACCAAAGCAGTGTCATCCAAGCGAACCAGTACATCACCTGCGTTAACGTGTTGATTTTCTTCAACTAATACTTCCACGATACGACCGGTAATCTTGGAGCTAATGTCTACATTATTTACAGCGCTCAATGCGCCAGTTGCAGAAATTGTTTCAACTAAATTGCCACGTTCCACAACGCCAGTCTTAATGGTTTCAACGGGGGTCTGAGTGCTTACATAATATCGGTAGCCACCATAACCACCAGCAAGCAGCAATGCACAAAACGCAAGAGCATATTTGTTACGATTAATGAAGTTCATCATAATTCATCCCTCATTTACATTAAAATCTTCTAAGTATATTATACAATAACTATTCCTTTAGGTTAAGTTAATCATAGCAAGCAGATGTGTCTTTTTCTTGTCTATTTCCCGTTTTTTATAAATCTTTTCAAAATTAAATGCTGCATCCTAAAGTTAAACACTTCTTAGAAAATCAAATGCTCTTCCTTAAATTGAAAACTTCCTACTAAAAAATAAAAAACAGACGCAACATAAGTTGCGTCTGTTAATTGCTTAGATTCTTAAACCCTAACTAATTATCAGGGGAAGAACGGCCATACCATCGGGATTACAACCAAGGATACTGCGAAGCATACGCATACCAGACCGGTACCAGCTTTTACGTAGTCCATGAATTTGTAGCCGCCAGGGCCAAGTACGAGGGTGTTCGGCGGAGTACCTACCGGAGATGCGAATGCGCAGGAAGCTGCTACAGCGATTGCCATCAATACAGCTTTCGGGTCAGCGCCCAAGTTTTGGGAGATCGCAATACCGATCGGGCAGAGCAGAGCTGCAGAAGCGGTGTTGGACATGAATTGGGTCAAGCCGCAGGAGAGCAAGAACAATACTGCGGTTACTACCAACGGAGACGGGGAGCCGCCCATGATACCAACGGTCCATTCAGCGATCATTTTGCCAGCGCCGGTTACGTCCATAGCTTTGGATACAGGCATCATACCTGCGAACAGGAAGATGGTTACCCAGTCGATGGAAGCATAAGCTTG